>DATIAT010000032.1:0-90435 GCA_035457905.1 Nitrospiraceae bacterium | reverse complement strand
GGCAATAGCCGACCTTCAATCCCCAGACCCCTCCGCTGGTTCCGACGTCGACATAGTGAAGTTGCTGCTTCTTGAGGGCAGAAGCTCGCCGGACATCGTCATGAAATCTCGTGTTGCCGCCGTCGATCACCGTGTCTCCCGCCTGGAGCAGTGGTGCGACAGCCTGCACGGTTTCTTCGGTCGGCGCACCGGATGGGACCATAATCCAGACCGTGCGAGGGGCCTTGAGCCGACCGACGAGATCGGTCAACGAAGAGGCTCCGACGCAACCGACGCCTTCAGCCTGTTTGATCAGATCAGTTGCTCGATCGTAGACCACGACTCGATGTCTGTCCCGCTGTAACCGGGTCACCATGTTCATTCCCATCTTCCCGAGCCCGATGAATCCGATTTCCATAACGACTCCTTCCGATCCGGTCATGGCCGGACCAGATTGAATGGCGCACGCTCCTCTAAGGGTACCGTGCTATCTGTTCAGACGTGCAACGATGAGTAACCGACGTGTCTCATGCAACAGCAGGCTCATAGCCAATCCGAGAGTTCCGTCAGTCGATTCTGGCAGGATTGGGTACGTCCTTAAACAGATTATCGGCCAGATCGCGGGCTAAGTTGAGCCGCTCCGGGAGGGTAGCCGCAGTCAAAAAACGGCCGGCCAAATCACCTAATGTTGCATCGTGAGATGCGATGAACTTTGGCACCTCACCCGGTGCGGTCAACCAGAAGCCCCGTAAACGAAAAAATGCATTGACGGCGTTATCGAAAAATATCGAGAGTAGATACTGTGCGGTCGCCGGCTTGTCGGCCAGGTCCCCTGCCTTCCCCAGCCAATGAAAGCATTCCGCCTTCATCCGAATCTGCTCATTGATGCTGACAGGAGACGGTCCCTGTCGAAACCGCTGGTTGGCGCGTTCGATGATCCTTGCGCCGATGCCGTCGTGATCGAAGAGAATGCGGCCTTTCCGTAAGAGAGACGGGAGGCGTGATGAGTAGGGGAGATCGTCATCGAGCTCTTGATGCCCGCGATAGCGGATGTCGGCCAGACGATCAGAGACACGGACGATCTCATGGCCGTCGGCCTGTCCCTTTACAAGCGCGAGGAGATCGATGTCGCTATGAGGTGTGATCGCGCGCCGAACGCTTGATCCCACAAGAATGGCACTCACGAGATCGCCCCCGCGGCGTCCTCGGACGTGACGCAAGGCCACCGCTACGAGTTCTTCGAATCCCGGCTCATCGATTGGATCCGGTTGTTCCGGCGGTTCAGGTATCGCCAGGAGTTCCGCCCGCAATTCTTCTGACGTTGGGATAGGGTCGGCGGCCGAGCTATCCATTCAAGCCTTCCGTGCGATCTCAATCTGTTTCGGGAGCGATCCCAGCCAGTCCTCAAACGGCTGATCAGCATCGACCACGATTTCCAGTTTGCCGTTGGTCAACCGACGGACGACCCCTGGGCTTTCCGGGGACAAAGGAATTTCGACCCACTCGCGGTTCAACCCGAGGGCGTCAGTAACCCCGAGAATCCGGCTGATGTGTTTGAACGATACAGCTTCAAGCGGCATTGATACTCCATTGCGAGTCATTCTAGATTTCAATGTGAGACGTGTCAATGAGCGGACATCCGGCCCGTATCTGGGAGGAAAGCTTGAATGGCGATCGCCAGTGTCGACTCGATGAGACGAAATAGACTTGCGTGAAAAACGCGACCGGCAGCGCCAGGGCTCACACATCGGACGGGGTGCGTTCTTCGCGCGCTAAATTGCCGGCCGGGGAGGAGCCGTCCGGGCTAGTTGCCCAACACGCGAGCAAAGATCTCACAGGCTTCTTCGGTCATGGCACTGGAGATGTCCAAATGAGTGACGGCACGAAAGCTGTTACCGCCGATAGCATTGATCAAGACTCCGGCCTGCTTCAAGCCGGCGACGATTGCGGGTGGGCTCAACCGGTGGTCGATCACATCGAAGATCACGATATTCGTATCGACGTCTTGTGGGTTGATTCTTACCGTCGAGATCTGTTGCAGTCGCCGCGCCAGCTGTTTGGCATGGTCGTGATCCACCTTTAATCGCCCGATATGGTGCTCGAGCGCGTAGATGCCTGCGGCAGCGAGGATGCCGGACTGCCGCATCGCACCGCCATACATGCGGCGTAACCGCTTGGCCTTCTCGAGCAGTGTCAGATCGTTCATTAGCAGAAGCGAGCCGGCCGGTGCCCCTAGTCCTTTCGACAGACAGACAGACAGGGTTTCAAAGTGCTGAGCGTAAGAGGCAGGTGGTAATGTGGTGGCAGCGACAGCGTTGAACAATCGCGCGCCGTCCAAATGCATCGGGATGCTGTGGGTGGCCGCCACAGCGCGAATCCGCTCGATCGTCGCCAGCGGATAAATCGTTCCACCTCCGCTGTTATGGGTGTTTTCCAGACAAATCAGCGCTGTTTGAATCGTGTGCGGATCTTTAGGGCGGATTGCCTGCTCTACCTGCTCGGGTGAAACGAGGCCGCGGTTTCCAGTAATCCAATGAAGTTGCACACCCGCCAGCGCCCCGGCGGCACCTTGTTCATACCTGACGATGTGCGCCGTGCTCTCAACAATTACCTCTTGACCCGGTTGCGTGTGGAGGCGAATAGCGAGTTGGTTTGCCATCGTGCCGGACGGCACGAAGAGGGCAGCCTTTTTCCCAAACATCGTGGCCACCATCTCCTGGAGGCGATTCACGGTGGGATCTTCGCCGTAGACATCGTCTCCCACGTCCGCGCGTGCCATTGCTTTTCGCATGGCTTCAGTGGGTTTTGTGACTGTGTCGCTACGCAGGTCGATCATTGAACATCCTTGAACATGCCTCACGAGCAAGGGCCGTGCGCATTCTAGCAAATTTGTTCCTTGCGCGGGAAGGTTGGTGACGATGCAAGGTCGCGTTCATTGAGGTGTGGCTTCAAATCGCGGTTCCTTCGACGAGCGGTGCAGAGCAGTGCAACGTTATCCCGTGCCTGAGGCTACTCTCCGGTTTGGTTGAGTGGTTCCTAGCTCGGTGAGAGGAAAAGTTGCAGAAGGAAGTGGCCCTGAGTACTTCCTCTGCGCACGCAGCGCACATCCGGGCTGGACTCCATTGACACACACGGTTGAGAGTATTCTGATCTCTTCCTCTTGCTTTACGTGCAAAAAAACTGCGTGCTATAGTCCTGAACTCATCGGATTACCTTGATTGAATGGAAATATGGTTTCTGCTTGTTGTCACACATTTCACGAGGCTCTAAATGCATGAAGTGCCAGTTAAGATTTACATCGAAAAACTGTTGAAGAATTGTAGTGAAAATGCTCGTCACCTCGCACTGTTGCCCGGTCCTGTCAAGGAGAGGATCTTACGCGCGATGGCAGAACGGTTAGCGGCTGACGAAGATAAGATATTGGCAGCAAACGAGATGGATGTGGATGCGGTCGGGAAATCTTTCGAAACTGACGTCAACAAGGATCGCATGAAAGCCGCTGTGGCCCGCCTGCGTATGACGGCGAACGATATCAAGGAGATGGTCGACCGCCTCCGCATGATCGCAGACCTCCCGGATCCGGTCGGCGCAGTTACTTCACGATGGGAACGCCCGAACGGATTGCAAGTCAGTCGAGTCCGCGTCCCCATCGGTGTGGTTGGAGTTCTCTCAGAGCAGAGTCCGCTCGTCACGGTGGAGTCAATCGCGCTTTGTTTCAAGTCGGGTAACCTGTGTGTGTTTCGTGGGGCACCGGAGTGGGGTCGGACACAGCAGGCTATCGGAGCCGGATTGCGCGAAGCTGCGGAACAGAATGGGGCGCCAGCGGGCTCATGGATCATCATCGAACGTCCGGAAAAAGAGGTGGCGATCGAGTTGCTTCGGGCCGGTAAGAGTCTCGATGCCATTATCCCGCGTGGCGGCGCGGGCCTCCGGAAAGCCGTGATCGAGCAGGCGAGAATGCCTGTGCTTTGCAACGACGGGGGGCTTACACATATGTATGTGGATTCTGACACTGATATACCGATGGCTCAGAACGTGGCGATAAATTCCAAAGTGCAGAAGATCACGGCATCGAATTCCCTGGACACACTTCTTGTGCAACAGGTGATCGGTCGACAGTTTTTGCCTCCGCTGGTCAACCGTATGCTCGGAGAATTTAAGATCGAAGTAAGGGCTTGTCCGAAAACCATGGCTCTCATGGGTCAAATGGCAATGACCGGACATGCTTCGATCGTCCCTGCAAAGGAAGAGGATTGGCATACCCAATTCCAGTCACCCGTACTGGCCGTCAAAATGGTTGTGGATATGAACGAAGCTCTGGCGCACATCATGACGAACGAACCTTGTCTGACTGCAATCATTGCGACCACGAACTATGATTCGGCCTTGCGATTCGCCCGCGAAGTCGATGCTTCCGCGGTGCTCGTTAATGCGTCGTCCCGACTCAATGCCGGAGACAGCTACGGAATGGGGGCGGATATTGGGCTCAGCGGCTCGCGTCTCCACGCCAAGGGGCCGATCGGTCTGGAACAATTGACCTGCGAAAAGTATGTGGGTTTCGGGTCGGGTCAGGTGCGGTACCCGCATCCGGTGCCGGAGACGTATTTTGATGCGATTATGCTCAAAAGACCGTAGGCGCGTGCTGAAAACGCTCTCCAGCTTCTTTCTCAGTCGAGCGAACCTCTCAACGTACCCTCGATGCGTGCGCCTCGAGGTTCACCCGCCTATGTAGGAAGCCAAGGCTGCCCGTCCTCCGCAGTAGTCTGCTACGGAGGGTGGGGGAAGCCGTGGGGCTCCACACTCCTTGCGGCTTCGATGGAGAACGTTTTGAGCAGGCGTGCTAAGCCTACACCAATGACCAACGACGCACTATTACCACTGCTCCATTCGCACCTGGCCTGGTGGGGGCTTAAGTTATTCACGGCCGATGCCGATTATTTCGCCTGGCAGCGGAAGCAGCTCTCTCCCGATGATCTGGCCCGACTCAATATGCAGGTGGAGCGAAAGCAGGGAGGCGGGCCTTGCGACGAAATCGCATTCTACGACGTGGCTGCCCAACCGAAAATCCTTCCGGTTCTCTACAGCCAGCGCTATGAGTACTACTGCGAGATCGGCTCACAGGTGGTGGCTCGTCTTGGAGATGCGGAGAGCATTCTCGACTTCGGCTGCGGCGTTGGAATTCTGTCGACCTTCTACGCTACGCGATTCCCCGAGAAGCAGTTCGTCGGCATCGATCGCTCGCCGGCGTCGATTACGATAGCGCGAGAAAAGGCGCGAGAGCTTGGTCTGAGCAACCTCCGATTCGAGTGCGTCGATGTCGAATCCGGTAGTGTTTCTGGCTCATTCGAGCTGATTGTGGCCACGCATGCGCTGATGCAGGCTGAGCACGATCCAGGGATTCCAAGCGATAATTGGCGGACGTTCGAACGCGCTCGCAGTGCGAGGCAGCAGAATGTGTTCGAGCGACGAACGGGTATCGATGTGCGACTGGACCGGCTCAACGCGTCTTTGGCACAGAAAGGTCGAATGATCGTGTTCGAAAAGACCAGACAGCTCGCGCGTCGCGTGCCGTTCCAGCGCGCATTGGCAGGGAGAGGCCTGCAGCTGACTGCAGCGCCTGAGCCGATCCGTTATCGGGTCGTCGAAGAAATGACGGACGATGGCCCATTCTATTTTGTGCAGAAAGGGGGAGGGGCCTTACTCCACTGGGATGAATTGCCCGAGCCTGATGAAGGCCGACCGTTCGATTACACTCAACTGAAAGCCTGTTTAAATGAGCCGGACATACCGCTCTACGAGAATCATTGGCCTTCTGCGCAGAGTGTCTGGGAACAGCTTCACGATAAGCGTCTGATCAGAGAGAGCACGTATCAGGAGGCGGACGGCCGCCAGCTGCATATCGAGATCGGCCAGGCAGAAGAGGGAGTCTATCTGTATTGTGCCAACACCTTCGATCAACGCCAATTGGTGCTTGTTGAACCGGCTCGGGCAGGCATGGTGGAATCCTACTATCAGGAGATAGCGAACAGTCCCCCTGAAGGTTAGAGGAAGTTATGTTGGTAGGTCAGGTAGACATGGCCGGGTAAACGGGTCTGGTTTGACCCGATAGACAAGGTATACCAAACAAATCAGGTAACGGTTTTGTGCGGCCGCAGGGTCTTCAGAAATCGAGATCTGCTAAACGGCTTTCTGGACTTTACCACTGCGGAGACAGCGTGTGCAGACCCGAATGCGTCTTGGATGCCCGTCGATAAGTGCGCGAACTGGCTGGAGATTGGGCTTGAATATCCGCTTGGTTTTGTTATTGGCGTGACTGACGTTATGGCCTGATTGGCGACGTTTGCTACAGAGATCGCATATAAATGCCACGGCTGCACTCCTTCAGCTAGTCATATGAGGGTGAAGTCAATGAGGTGGAATTTATCATAGGGCCATTCACCTTGACAAGTTAGTTGCGGTTGCTTTAGGGAGCCAGTTTCGATTCGCTAGAACCGGGTGAGAATGAGACGATGGCAGGCACGCTGATATCGAAACTTGAGTCGCCCCCGTCATCGTATCGGTCTTTCCCCACACTATAGATTTTTCGTTGTGTCGGGCTCCATAGCATCGGCAATCCGCTAAACGGGTCGTAATAAGACGAGCCGACGTGAGCGAGTCGATTCGGAACGGTGGTCTGGGAGCTCGGACGCCGCAAGATGGCCTGCAGCGAAACGAGTCGCAGTCTGGCGTCAGTTTCCTTCAGTTGATAATGAAAGGGCTCCCAGTCCGGTTGGAAAACACTTGGGTTGACGAAGCCTTCTATGATGCCTTGGTGTGCGACTCCTGCAAGTTCTCGAGGCTTCGGCAAGGGGCTCTGTCCTGCTTCAGTCGCAAGGATCATGGCATCGTAGTATGTCGCGTACATCTCCCAAGTCTCTCGCGTCTGTAGCGGGATTCCAAGGAACGAGCGCCCGCGAGGATGCGTAATCTGGCGGAAGGACTGTTTGGGAAGTCTGGCAGCTCGCGCCAACCACTGTTCGTGCATATCGGAAGATTCAGAACCCCCTTCTATCATAAGTTCATCCAGGTGGTTGCCCAGAACACCGAGTGTAAACTGATGTTGAAGCGGCCAACGGAGCGATGCTTCTGGCGCAGTCAGAGGAAGTGCAACGTCGGGGGTCATAGCTAACACGCTCTTATTGGGAACAGGTAGAGCCAGCAGCGTCGACAATAAGCGGAGGTTGTCGCAGATAACAACTTCCGCCGCGACTTTAGTGGCGATGGTCGTCGCGTCTTGCAAGATATTCCGCCATGCTTGCGTATCCTTCTTCAATCGCTGCATGCCCAGGGCTGTCTGGCGGGAGAATCCGTCAGCGACATAGAGACGGTGTCCGACAAAGATTTCCACGAAACGAGGTGTGCCTTGGCGTCCGAATCCCATATCTTCAAAAGGCATCGTGAGCCAATGTTCGTATCGTGTTAGTAAGGCGCGGTCACGGCCTGTAGAGGCTTGAAGCTGTGCATGCATATTCCGGAATTCGTGCAGAGGATTTTCTGAGTTCCAGGAAGGAAGGATCTGCTCCATAGCGAGCTGTACTTGTAGTTCAGAGCGACCGGGTTTGTCGTAATTGAACCCGCGTCCACGGGTGATGGTAGAGGCTTCCAACCACATCTCATGACCCACTTTGGCGGGATCTAGAGAGGTGTCTGCGGAGAAACCGAGAAGATAATAGTAGCCGTTTTCATAAGGGCTCGTGAGTCGGTGTTGCGGTGGTTCCAGGAGCCGGGTAAATGTGGCGCTGGGAGGCTGCCCCTTTGATGACCAGATAAGGCTTGATATGTGGAAGCAAGCCCAGAGGACGGCGATGCTAATGATCAGGTACTTCATGGAGATGTGAGTCGAGAATGTATGAACGCCAGGAAGTTCATGAGCGATCGTTCCTGTTCGCGCAAGTTTCTAGCGTAAATTGAGCAAAGCCTATGCCGGGAGGTGACTGAAAAAGCCTTGCTCTTTCGCTTCGTTTGCCGGTGGGTATGCTGCCCACCAGCCGAAACATGAACAGGGAAGAGGCCGGCGAACATTTATGAACTTGACAACCTTCTTCCAGGTCTCCTAGAGTGCTCCCCACATTGTGACTCCTGGTAAGGGAAGAGGGTGCGAATCCCTCGCGGTCCCGCCGCTGTCAATGGGGACGAAACCCGGAGAAGCCACTGTCTGGGGAAGCCGTCAGTTATCAGCAGTCAGCTTTCAGCTAGAAGCTGATCGCTGAAAGCTGAGGCCTGATCGCTTCTAAGATGGGAAGGCGCGGGGAGTAGGATGAACCATGAGCCAGAAGACCTGCCTGGAGGGTTGACCGATGTTCCCTCGTGGGCTGGGGAGCTGGTGAGGATGAGTTGCGGGTGCAATCCTCAGGGTCTTTTCCAGGCCTTGGGGATTTTTTATTTTCCGAACGCTGAAAAAAGTGTCTGACGTCGTTCTCGCAGTGCACGCAGGCGTTATTTGTCTGCTATTAACGGGGGTCGAGAGTGTTCTCGCAAGTCCTTTTGGAAATTCCGACGTGACGCGGAGGCAGCAAGGCATTCTTACCGGCATGCCGTTCATGGCGCATGTGTCGGCGCGCGCGTATGTCGACGATGCGGGTCGGCGCATGTATTTTGCCCAGCCCCCCGCGAGGATCGTCTCGTTGGCGCCCAGCATCACCGAAATGCTGTTTGCCATCGAGGCGGGAGAACAGCTCATCGGCGTCACAGATTTTTGCGATTATCCGCCTGAAGCGCTGAAGAAGTCCAAGGTAGGCTACTCTAATCCGAATCTGGAATCGCTGCTGGCGCTCCAGCCTGATTTGGTGGTGACTCCCGACGATTTTCTCAAGCCCGATGTCATCGCTAAGCTTGAGCAGTTGAAGATTCCCGTATTTATTTTTACGGACATAAATGTCGAGGGAATCTTTGCCCACATTCAAACGCTCGGCCGCATCGTGGGCCGATCATCGAAAGCCGATGCAGTGGCCATGAAGCTCAGGCGGGAGGTGACAGCGATCCAACAGCGCGTCCAAGGAATGCCTCCGGTGAGGATGCTCTACGTATTGAACAGCCAACCTCTGATCACCGTCGGACCGGGAAGTTTCATCGATCAGCTGATCGGAATGGCCGGAGGAGTCAATGTGGCTGCGAAGAGCACAACTCCGTATCCTCGACTCAGTATGGAAACAGTTCTCCAGGAAGATCCGGAAGTGCTGGTGTTTCCTGTAGGCAAAACGGAGGGCATCTCGGAGAGCGAGCAACAGTTATGGCGCCGATGGTCGACTATGACGGCTGTCCGGCAAGGCCGGCTTCATCAGATCTCCGCTGATCAACTCAATCGCCCTGGTCCGCGAATAGCTCAGGGACTTGAATCCCTCGCGAGAATTCTACATCCAGACAGCTCTATGGGAGTCGAATTGAACAGTAATGTAAACAGACGATGACCGGGCTGGCTTCATCATGGACTCATGCAGGAACGGTGCTGACCATCCATCGATGGGTGACGGTGATCGGCACCCTACTGGCTGCGAGCGTGGCCGTGTTTGCGCTTTGTCTGCAATTCGGCGCCACTTCAGTCGGCTTGGGAACGGTTGCAAGGGGGATCATGCACATTGTGCGTGGGGGCGAAGCGGAATCCGCGGGTCTGGAAACATCCGAGATCATCATGGTTCAGATTCGTTTCCCGCGAGTGCTTCTGGGCTTCCTTGTTGGGTCCAGCTTGGCGGCGGTCGGGGTGACGCTTCAAGCGCTATTGAGAAATCCTTTGGCCGATCCCTACGTGTTGGGTGTTTCAAGTGGTTCCGCTGTTGGCGTCTCAGTGGCCATGCTGATCGGGATCGGATCCACCTTCATGCTGCTGCCGATGCTGCCGCTCTTTGGATTTGCGGGAGGACTGCTGGCGCTCCTGCTGATCTATCGGCTGGCTCAGTCGCAAGGCCGACTACCGATTCACAGTTTGCTCCTGGCGGGCGTAATTTTGAATGCCATTCTGACAGCCTTTATCATGTTTATCACTTCGATTATGGAACCGAATCGCTCGGCAGGGCTCATGGCGTGGCTCATGGGTTCCCTCACTGCGCCTGGCTATCCGGCCCTAATTGTCTTTCTCCTCTATGCCTTGTTGGTGCTTGCGATGCTGATGCACAAAGCACAATCGTTAAACATGCTTACATTGGGGGAGGAAACGGCTTGTTCGTTAGGCCTAGAGACTGAAGGGATAAAGAAACGGCTTTTTGCCCTGACGGCACTTCTCACGGGGGCGATCGTGTCGGTGAGTGGCATGATCGGGTTTGTCGGCATGGTGATCCCGCATGCTGTCAGGTTGGTTATCGGATCGGATCATCGATTGCTGCTCCCGGCCTCTGCATTGGTAGGTGGAATGTTTCTCGCTGTGGCCGATACGATTGCCCGGACTATCATGGCTCCCGCAGAAATACCGGTCGGTATCGTGACCGCACTCACCGGTGGCCCGTTTTTTCTCTATCTCCTGCTGTGGCGAAAAGACCGGATGGTGTGAGATGGCGACCGATCGGACGAATATCACGCAGTCTTGGCTGTCTGAGGGTAGCCCCGCCATCGAAGTCGAGGACCTGTCGTTTCGCTACCGAACGATGAGCGAAATCGGAAGAACGTGGACGCTGGACCATCTGTCCTTCCATGTCGATGCAGGAGAGATTCTCGGCATTGTCGGGCCGAATGGGTCCGGGAAGTCTTCGCTACTAAGGGTGCTTTCCGGCTTCTTACCGGCAGGCGAAGGCGATGTTCGGCTGGGCGGTCTTTCGATTGGGAAACGGAGTCAGATCGATATTGCGCGATTGGTGGCGGTCGTGCCTCAGGAGTACGCGCAAGTGTTTCCATTTACTGTGGCCGAGACCGTTCTAATGGGACGCTTCCCACATCGGACTGCGCGCTGGTGGAGCATGGGCATCGGAGACGAAACGGCGGACGATCTCGCCTGTGCGCATCAATCGATGGTCGATGCCGATGTTTTGCCGTTGGCCGGCCGGTTGGTCTCAGACTTATCAGGCGGAGAACGACAGCGTGTCATGATCGCCAGAGCGCTGGCTCAAGAGCCGAAGATTCTCTTGCTCGACGAGCCGACGGCGTTTCTCGACATCAATCACCAGATCGACATCTGCTCGCTTGTTGAACGGCTGCGGGCAGAGCGACGGTTGACGGTGGTCTTGGTGTCTCACGATCTGAACGTGGCGAGTCAGTATTGCGATCGTGTGTTGATGCTGAAGGAAGGCGCGCTCTGCCACCTCGGTACGCCGGATGAAACGATCCGTCCGGACGTGCTTCGGATGGTCTACGGATGTGACGTGGTCGTCGATTCCCATCCACAGACAGGCAGGCCGCGCGTGACGATGCCTATCGGAGCCGGTCGAATGTAGAGATGGGGTTGTAAATCCGCTGTCGAAGGTTGTTCAGCGATCGAAGCAGCCAGGGTCCTGTCCCCGGTCCGGCTGTGGTGAATGGGGGGCGGTTAATTTTTCAGGAAAGGGCGTTTTGGAGAAGCGACGCGGGTGACGGGGAAGATGGTGCAAATCCATCACGGTGCCGCCACTGTGAGCGGGGAGTAACTCTGCACGAACGCCACTGTCGTAGGGACGTTAAGCGGTATTCGTTAAACGCCGGAGTTTTTGCGGTTAACGATTCACGTTTCACAATTAACGTCTCAGGATGGGAAGGCGCAGAGACACGACGATCCGCAAGTCAGGAGACCCATCCCGAGGTTGGTTCGACTCAACCCTTCGAGCACGAGGGAGGTCTTCATGCGCGCACATACTACGGGTTATATTGTTGGCGTCGTCCTATTATTTCGCCTCGTCGCATTCGCCACTCCTGCCAAGTCAGAGGATGTAATCAAGACGCGAGAAGTCGTTGTGTCCAGCACCCGTGTACCGGATGTTCCCGTCGATGCGAGAACGCTTCCCGCAAAAGTGACGATTATCACAGCAGAGGATATCCAGAAGAGTGGAGCAAAGACGATCCAAGAGGCCATACAATGGGCGACTGGCATTGTGATGTATGACGGAGTCGGCAATGCCTTTCAGCAAACGATCGATTTGCGCGGCTTCAACGGACTACCGGTCCCGAACACGACGGTTTTCGTCGACGGTCAGCGGATGAACGAACCGGATTTCAACACCGTCAACTTCGATCTTATCCCGTATGAGACGATCGACCGGATCGAAATTATTCCCGGAGCGGCCGCAATCTACGGGAAGAATGCGATGGGGGGAGTGATCAATATCATTACAAAGCGCGGGACGGATAAACATCACGCGACGGGCGAGACCTTGTTCGGCAGTTGGCAGCGGAAACGCTACACCGTCAATGCGAGCGGGCCGATCGGGAAATTCGATTACTACACAAACTTCAGCGAGGAAACGGAATCGGGCTATCGCGACGAATCAGGCGGGCGGATCACACGGGCATTTGGCAAGGTGGGGTACCGTCCGACCGAACGTACCGACATCGCCGTCGCCTATACCTATGTTAACAATCGGCTACACCAGGCAGGGACATTGCCGCTCAGCCTGGCTGAGATTAACCCCAGACAGAACTTTACTCCTGGTGACTTTTTCGATTCAGAGACAAATGTCGTGCGAATGAACGCCAGGCAGGAACTGCCATATGGATTCTCTGTCAACCTCAACGGCTTTTACCGACGCCTCGCGCAGGATCAGTTCACCAGGGGGCAGAGCTCTCAAAGCAGCAATACCTTCACGACCGAATCCCGTGGAGGAGTGTTTCAACTCAACCACGACGCTGGCATGTTTGGCCTCCGCAATGTCCTTGTTCTCGGAAGCGAGTACACCAGGAACGACTTTGACAATCGATTAGTTTCCTCCTTCTTGTCATTTCCCGGATCGTTCCCGACTGTACAATCGACCGATGAAACGATTCTGGGACTTTACGCGCAGGACACTTTGCATCTGACCTCCCAACTGATCCTGACCGGTGGGGTTCGATACGACCGCAACGAGATTGAATTCCTCGACGAACTCGACAGTGCGAACAATGGCTCAAAAGTCTTTCATCGCACCACACCGCGCGCAGGGTTGACCTATTTGATGACACCGGGTGTGAGTTTGTACTTCAACTACGGACAGGGGTTCCGCGTGCCGACCTACAACGAGCTGTTCGGCCTCGGTCCATTCGGCGCCAATCCGAACCTCAGACCTAGTCGATCCCACAATTACGAGGTGGGCGCAAAGGTGCATGTTCAAACCTGGGGTGAAGTAAGTGTGGCTCTGTTCCGGGCTGACGTGCGGGATGAGATTTTGCTCGTCTGCGGAGATCCCAGTACCTGTAACTTCGGGATTCCGACGAACCAAAATATCCCTGAATCCAGGCGTCAGGGAATTGAAACCACCTTCAAAGCAAAATTGAACCAGTATTTTGACGGAATCGTGAACTATACCTATACGGAAGCAACCTTCCAAACGGATTTGACACTTAATCCGTATTTTGATGTCGCCAACCTAGCTCCATTCTTGGAGCATGTAACGAAAGGCGACTATATTCCTCTCGTCCCGAAAAATCGTCTGGGCGTGACCGGGAATTTCTATCCAGCGGCCGGCTGGACTGTTTCATTGACCGGACTCTACGTGAGTTCGCAGTTTTTTCAAGGTGACGAAGAGAACGCGCAACCACGGATTCCCAGCTACTTCACGCTCAATAGCCGGATAGCCTATGAGCAACCTGTGCCCGGCGGGCATCTGAGTGGGTACGTGATGCTCAACAATATATTAGACGAGGGGTACTATACCTCCGGTATTATGGCGTCAAATACGCTGACTGGTGGGGGCAGAGTCGAACGATTCGTCATGCCGGCTCCAACCATCGCAGTCTATGGGGGGGTGAGCTATCGATTCGAGGGTCTGTAGTCCTTACGATACAAGCATTCGGGAAGAGGCATGGGGCAGACAAAAGCACTAGCGATTCTCGGTACCGGTTCTGATGTGGGGAAGAGCCTCGTGGTGGCCGGATTCTGCCGGCTCTTGGCTCGAAGAGGCGTGCGGGTTGCGCCATTCAAAGCGCAAAATATGGCGCTGAACTCTTTCGTGACGCTCGACGGAGGGGAGATCGGCCGGGCGCAGGCTCTGCAGGCTCAGGCCTGTGGGATCGAGCCGACGGTTGAGATGAATCCCATTTTGCTGAAGCCCGAATCTGATTCACGATCTCAAGTTGTCGTAAGAGGAAAAGTGTATGAGACATTGGATGCGCTCGCATACTTTGAGCGAAAAGAGAAGCTTTCTGGGATTGTTCGCGACTGCTATGTGTGGCTGGCAGGCGAATTTGAGTGCATCGTGATTGAAGGGGCAGGGAGCGCAGCGGAGATCAATCTTCGCGATCGAGACATGGTGAACTGGCCTGTGGTTGAGTTGGCCGATGCGCCGGTTGTGCTGGTGGCGGATATTGACCGGGGCGGTGTCTTTGCACAGATCATCGGCACGCTAGACCTGCTGACCCCACAGGAGCGTCGGCGTGTGTGCGGCGTAATCGTGAATAAGTTCCGCGGAGATCTCCGACTATTTGAAGATGGCATCGGCTTCCTTGAATCGCGCACAGGTCTTCCGGTCCTGGGAGTTGTTCCTTTTCTCAGAGATCTGCGGCTGGATCAAGAGGATAGCCTCGACTCCGTCCATTCCCGAGCGGTTCACTTTATGCCAGATCTCGCAAACGTAGCTGTGATATTGCTTCCTCGCATGAGCAACTTCACCGACTTTAATGCATTGGCTGCTGAAAAAGATGTAGCGCTTCGATTCGCCTCGTCACCGGAAGACCTGGTCGGAGCAGATGTCGTGATTCTTCCCGGAAGCAAGAATACGCTCGAAGATCTCGACTATCTTGTGGCCTCAGGATTTCCTGGAGCATTCCAATCGCATGTGGATAGAGGGGGCGAGCTGGTTGGAATCTGCGGTGGATACCAGATGCTCGGGCAAGAGATTCTGGATCCCAAGGGATTGGAGCGGGGAGGGACGTCAAACGGATTAGGGTTTCTCGATGTGACGACGGAGCTTGATTCGCCAAAGATCTGCAGGCAAGTTCGTGCCGCGTCGCTGCTTCACGACATGGAAGATCATGCGCCGGTTTACGGCTATGAAATTCATATGGGCCGTACCAGTCGTGGAACCGTCCACGCGTGCTTTCAGATCGAAGCATCCGATATCCGCGAAAGCAGCGCAAGGGATGATGAGGGTGCTGCTACTGAAGATGGACGTGTCTGGGGCACCAGCATTCACGGTCTGTTCGATCAGGCATTGTTCCGGCGGAGCTGGTTGAACCGTGTACGTGACCGGAAAGGGCTCACGCCTGTTTCAGTGCAAGAGTCCGAGGTCGTTACCACACGATTGCAGGCTGAGCTGGATCGCTGGGCTGATCATCTAGCGCAGCATGTGCACATGGACAGGATCTATGCTGTATGTGATGTTCGATGAAGAAAGGGGCTGGCATGCGCATTACAAAAGTCTACACAAAGACTGGTGACAAAGGAAAAACGCGGCTGGCTGGCGGACAACAGGTCTGGAAGGATAATTTGCGGGTGGAGGCCTATGGGGCTGTGGATGAACTGAATGCGGCGATAGGGGTTGCTAGGGCGTTTAATGCGGAGTCGGTCGGGATTCATCCGTCTGCCGGTCGTTTAGAAGAAGAACTGCGACGGATGCAAAACAAACTGTTCGATGTCGGCGGACTGCTGGCCACGGAGGCCGGACAAACATTCAAGAATATGCCGAAGGTCACGGCATGGGACGTGACCAGGCTGGAGACACTCATGGATGGTTGTCAGAAAGACTTGCCTCCTTTGAGAGAGTTTATTCTCCCTGGAGGCGGGAAAATTTCCAGCTTGTTACACCAGGCCAGAACGATCTGTCGACGGGCGGAACGTGTTTGTGTGCGGTTGGGGAGGGAAGAGCCTCTGGATTCGGCTCTCGTTCAGTTTCTGAATCGCCTCAGCGACACGTTGTTTGTCCTGGCCCGTTGGATGGCCAAGCAGCAGAGTGAGCAGGAGTTTTTGTGGCAACGAGACTCGAACGGCGCGTGAACTATCTATGCAGACGCCGTGGATCTCCACTCAACAGTTGTGCAAGGAGTTCGATAGCTGGACCGACCATCTCAATAATGATCTGAAAGTGAAACTGCTCCGCTATTCTTAGACTAATTCTTGGACCAGACCGTCTGCCAGCAAGCGATTCCTATCGCAGCAGAATAACGAATGGCGACGAGAATTGTGACGGCGGTCTGATCGGTCTCGGAGGCTGGCTGTTACCATTCTATCGGGAGATTGACCCACTTGAATGCATGGATATGCCGTAGCAGGCGATCGCGTTCCTCATAAGCAACCTTCATATACTCCAGCCCGAACCGTTTTCGTACGATCCAGCGCACAACGGCTTCTTGGATCATCAGCGGCCGGTGAAAATCGGGGCAGTTGATTCGTACGGAGACGGAGGTATTCACGGAGAAGAGCATCATGCTTGTGGCATGAAGCGCACAGCCGCTTGATGAGAGGTTGATCAAGGGAATTCCGCGCATAGTCTGGCCGGCGTTCTTTCCAGAAATGTCCACGACGGCGTTGTTGGGCAATCGTGTGGGGACTTGTCTGACTCGGATATGTTCCAGTAAGGCTTGCAACCTGTCCCGCTGCGACGACCAGATGCTGATAAAGTGAAGGCCGAATTCATTTCCTTGGACCCAGCACACCACCGCGCGTTCGATCTTGAGCGGCCAATCCGAGCCATCCGTGTAAATCCACGCCTCGAACGACATGTCCGTCCGCACCGGCGTCTCGCAGGAAACCCGGCATCCACCCTTTGAAATGTCAGAGATCATTCCTTCCCCATCCAGGTCGGGATTCCAAAAATAGATCCGGTGGTTCATGGAAAACCGAAGGGTCTCTAAAAGGATCGTTTGGAGAAGGACGGGGGATTCCAGCAAGATACAGTGGACCTTTCGAATAGGTAAGAGAGCCCCAATGATGACTTACTGCACTAACCTGCGTCTTTAGCGACGTATAACGTCGAGTGAACTGGACGCAACGATGAGCGAATCCTAACACACGATGCGAATACCACGCAGCAAAAATAGAGAATATGAGATCGCAAGATATCGTTCGTCGTGAAAACGTGTGTATCGAATTGTCGGTATGAGTTGACGATAAGAATAAATACGGTAATCTCCAAAACAGAGTAATGATATTTAACGGAGTCGGCAAATGCTCTCACCGCAACGGTATGTCCCGGCAGACGAACTAACCATTGCGACAGTTACTGAATTCAAGGCGGCGTTGGTCGACATGATATCCGATGGGAAATCGGGGATCCTCGATTTGGCAACCGTCCGGTGCGTGGACACCGCCGCGTTACAAGTGATGATCGCTGCAGAGCGAACAGGTCGCATCGCGCTGAGAAATCCGTCACAACCTGTCAGGAAAGCGATGGAGGCGATCGGATTCACGCCGGCTTCTGTTCTTAACAATGACGACGAGTACTGGGAAGCACGAGAGAAAAAGACGACGCGTGATATGAAGAGGTTGCGGAAGAGATAAATGGAGATTCGGACGGAGCCGACACGTGGGGGAGGGATGATATGAGCAGGGTAATCCTAGTAGTCGATGATTCGCCGACGATGCGGGGAATGGTGTCGCATGCGCTGAACGAAGCCGGCTTTGAGACCAAAGAGGCTGAAAACGGCAAGGATGCGCTGATCAAGCTGACGACGATGGAGGTAGGGGGGACGAAGCCAGACGTGATCGTCACGGACATTAATATGCCGGAGATGGACGGGATCGAATTGGTCAGAGAGATCAGAAAACTTTCAGCTTTCAAACATGTGCCAGTGCTTGTACTCACGACGGACAATACCGACGAAAAGAAAGAGGTCGGGAGGGCGGCGGGCGCGACCGGTTGGTTGGTGAAGCCGTTCGACTCGGAATTGATCCTGAAGGTCATACGAAAGGTATTGCCATAGTGAACGGCGATTACTCGAAGTTTCTGCAGACATTTTTTGAGGAAGTCACCGAACACCTAGCCGTGTTGGAATCCGGCCTCCTCATCCTCGAACAGAATCCCAACGATGTCGAAGTCCTGAATCGAATTTTCCGGTCGGTCCATACCATAAAAGGGGCCGGGCCGATGTTCGGATTCACGACCATGAGTCGGTTTGCCCATGAGGTAGAGACCGTGCTCGATCCCCTCCGGAACAGGAAATTTTCGGCGACCCGCGAGATCATCGATCTGCTGTTGGAGTCCGCCGATTGCCTGAAAATGCTGGTCGAGGCGGCCAAGAACGGGACGGTCATCGACGAGAGCAAAACGGTGCGTGATCTAGAGGCCAGGTTGGAGACTTGCATGATAATTCCTGCGCCTGCTCCCGGTCAGAAAACGACTTCTGGCCCGTCGTCGACGGCACCTGCAGCGCCGCCACCCGTCACATCAGTGCGTCGGACCTATCAAATTAGTTGGATACCTGATGAAGATTTGTTCCAACGGGGATTGAATCCGCTCAAACTGTTCGAAGAGATAGGCCGGATGGGAACCATCAGGTCTTGCGTGCTCGCTACGAGTCGCTTGCCGGATTTTGCCGATCTTGATCCACAACGCTGTTATCTCTCTTGGACGTGTACGCTGGAGACCGAGTATCCGTGCGCGGACATTGAATCCGTCTTCGAATTTGCGGCTTCTCCAGGCGGGTTGACAATCGCGTCGCTGCCTTCGTCCAGTTCTTCCGCGAAACCGACGCAAGAGGCCGATCCCCAGCTCGCGCATTCAGTTATCGGCGAGGAAGATGATCCACGGCTCGCTGAAGTGTTTTTTGGGCAGAGGTCGGACTCGCTCGGGGTCATTCTTGTCGAGCAGAAAGCGGTAACGCCGGCGCAGCTTGCCAAGGCGTTGGATCGGCAAGAAACACTCCGCGCAAAGTCAAAAGATCAAAAAGTGGAAACCTCCATGCGCGTCGACACGGAAAAAGTCGACAAGCTGGTCAATCTGGTCGGAGAACTGGCCATTACTCAGTCCATGCTGAGCGCTCTGGGGGCGCGTTTCGAAATCGAGCATCTTCCTATCTTGCAGGAACGGCTGCTCCAGTTGGAACGCAATACACGGGAGATCCAGGAACGCGTGATGGGCATTCGCATGCTGCCAATCGGGACTGCGTTCAGCCGCTTCCCGAGACTGGTCCGCGACCTTTCGGCAAAAATGAGGAAGAAAATTCAACTTGCCATTTCCGGCGAAGAGACCGAACTCGATAAAACCGTCATCGAAGCCATCGGTGATCCGCTGACGCACCTGGTCCGAAATGCGTGTGACCACGCTTTGGAGCCACCAGAGGAACGGGTCGCTGCCGGCAAACCGGAGCAGGGCACGATCCGGCTCAATTCATTTCACGAAGGCGGCAAGATCTGCATCACGGTCGAAGACGACGGGCGAGGCTTGAACCGCGACAAGATTCTGGCGAAGGCAATTAAGCAGGGAATAATCACCGGCAACGACACCCTGCCCGACGACCAGGTCTGGGCTCTCATCTTCCGGCCTGGCTTTACGACTACCGAGGAACTGACGGACGTGTCGGGTCGTGGGGTGGGGATGGACATAGTCAAGCGCAACGTCGAAGAGCTGGGCGGCCTCGTGAACATCAAGACAGTAACAGGCCGGGGGACCATCTTCACGCTCAATCTGCCGCTGACTCTCGCCATAATCGAGGGGATGACAATTCGGGTCGGGCAGGACAAGTATATCGTGCCGCTGCTGTCCATCCTGGAGTCCATCCAACCGAAGGCCGACATGGTGACGACCTTCATCGGGAAAGGCGAAGGTGTCAATATCCGTGGGGTCTTTTATCCTATCTTGCGTTTGTACGAGGTGTTTAATCTGCAGCCGCAGCACAAGAACCCTGCAGAGGCCATCTTGCTCATTTTGGAAGCCGAAGGGGACCGCGTGGTCGTCATGGTGGATGAAATCCTGGGGCAGCAGCAAGTAGTCATAAAAAGTATCGAGGAGAACTTCCGAAAGGTCGATGGCGTGGCAGGGGCGACGATTCTTGGCGATGGTACGGTCGGACTCATTCTCGACGTCAGGGGTTTGATGAAGATGGCGAGACAGGAGCAGTCAATCGCAGTGTAAATATCGCTGGTTGCTTAGGTTTGTCTCGTTTGTTTGGTTATGCAAGATCGTCCGGACAAACCGGAACGCCAGGAGGAGGACGCTATGACCGCGGTAGCCGCGCAAGGATCTGGACAACAGCAGGGAATCGGGGCGGAAGACAACCAGTTCCTGACCTTCTCTCTTGGAGATGAACTGTATGGGATAGACATCCATCGGGTCAAAGAGATCAAGGGGTATTCGGCCATCACCAAAATTCCGAACATGCCCTCGCACATCAAAGGGGTCTTGAACCTCCGCGGCACCATTGTACCGATCGTCGAATTACGTACGGCGTTTGGCATGCCGACCATTGACTACACGGCGTTTACCGTCATCATCCTCGTGATTGTGCGAGATCGCACGCTTGGGCTGGTGGTGGACTCCGTGTCGGATGTTGTCCATATGAGCCAAAAGGACATCCAGGCCTCCCCGGACTTTGGAACCAAAATAGATGTGAAATTTTTGTCCGGCATCGGGAAATCCGGCGACAAGTTGGTGGCGCTGCTGAATATCGATCAGTTACTGACCGAGGGGTGCATGCAAGAGGCGGCCGCTGCGACGGCATGAGAGAAGTTTCAGAGTGATGAGAGGGTTGGGCACAAGCGGCAAGGCCACGACAAGAAATTAAAGGAAGGGGCAATGCTATGAAGCGGTGCGTGAACATGTTGCGCAGCTGGGGGTTGACGGCGAAACTGACTGTATTGTTCTTTCTGTTCGGTGTGTTGCCGATGGCGATCGTCGGGGGCATTGCATACGACGCGAGCAAGGACCTGGAAACCGGTGTCGGCATCCGATTCCAGTGGATGGCTCAGAGTATCGCCGACAAGATCGACCGGAACCTGTTCGAACGCTACGGCGACGTACAGGCGTTCGGGTTGAACCGCGTTGTCTTCAACCGAGCCGACTGGTACAAGACGAGCGAGGAGACAAGCGACATCGTGAAGACGATGAATCAATACATCGCGACCTACGGTGTCTACTCGCTCGCCATTCTCGTCGATCTCGACGGCAAGGTCATAGCGGTCAATTCGAGGGATTCAAATGGGAAGCCGATCCGCGTAGCATCGATCTATCAAAAGAACTATCGTGACACTCCATGGTTCCAGGCTCTCCTGTCCGGTCGGTTCACAACCGCTATGCCCTTCTCGTCTCCTGGCAACAACAGTGCGACCGGCACCTTCATTGAAGATCTGCATGTGGATCAGGATGTGAAAGCCGCCTATCCAGACTCCGACGGACTTACGATCGCCTTTTCCGCGCCGGTCTATCAGGACGGAAAGGTAATAGCCTATTGGACCAATCGAACGAAGTTTTCCGTGGTCGAAGACATAGTGAAATCATCCTATCTTGAACTGAAGGAAGCCGGCTATGCGGCGACAGAGCTGACTTTGATTGATGGAGTGGGGCGCCTCATCATGAATTATGACCCGACGGGAGCGGGCACGGAGGAAGTGCGTCACGACTTCAATGATCTGATGAAGTTCAATATGGTCGACGCCGGTAGCATCCCAGCCAAGGCCGCCGTCGGTGGCGCGACCGGCTATGGACCCAGTGTGCATATACGCACGCATATCAGACAGACGTCCGGTTACGCGCACCTGCGCGGCGCACTGGGCTACCCCGGCATGAACTGGTCGATTCTCATTCGTGTCCCACAGGATCAGGCTGCCGCTATCGCCTGGTCTCTTCAGCGCCGTGTGGGGTTCAGCGCGATTGCTTGCGTCGTCGGTACCATGTTGGTGGGAACCTTCATTGGACGTCGCACCGCGAAGGTTCTCCGTCGAGTGACCGACGCAGTGGGAACGATGGCAGCCGGCCAGTTCGGGACCCGCGTCGAGGTGAAGAGCAGCGATGAAATCGGACAACTCGGGAACGCATTCAACGAAATGGGAAAGCATCTCCAGGACGCGGATGTCAAGATTAGAGAGATTACGAACGCCTTCAGCAAGGTTCAGGCGGTCATCGAGTTCAACCTGGACGGTACGATCATCACCGCCAACGACAATTTCTTGAATGCCACGGGCTACAGTTTGGACGAGGTCAAAGGCAAACATCATCGCATGTTCTGTGAGGCGTCCTACTCGAACAGCCAGGAGTACGCCAACTTTTGGGCGAAGCTAAATCGAGGTGAGTTGGCATCGGGAGTCTTCAGGCAGCTCGGGAAGGGAGGCAAGGAAGTCTGGATTGAAGCCTCTTACAATCCGATCATGGATGCGAATGGCAAGGTGTACAAGGTGGCGAAGTTTGGTACGGATGTGACGGCACAGAAGAAGGCTCAACTTGAACTCGAAACATGTATAGCCGAAGCCCAGAAGTCGCTCGGCGCACTGGCGCAAGGCGACCTCACGCAGCAGATGGGAGGAACTTATCAGGGCGAGTTGGCAAAGATCAAAGAGAGCATCAATACCGCGATCACAAATCTTTCCCATACCATAATCAGCGTACGCGATACAGTGGAAGGCGTCACGGCCGGGTCGGAGCAGATCACCAAGGGCAGCGAAGACCTTTCGCAGCGCACGTCCGAACAGGCCAGCGCACTCGAAGAGACCTCCGCGTCCATGGAGGAGATGACCTCGACTGTGGGTCAGAACGCCGACAACGCCAAGCAGGCCAATCAGTTGGCCATCGCAGCCCGCGACATCGCGGAGAAAGGTGGATCGGTCACGATCCGCGCGGTCGAGGCGATGGGCGAGATCAATAAGAGCAGCAAGAAGATCGCCGATATCATCACGGTTATAGACGAGATCGCCTTCCAGACCAACCTCCTGGCCTTGAACGCTGCGGTCGAAGCGGCGAGGGCAGGGGAACATGGCCGCGGCTTTGCGGTCGTGGCCTCCGAAGTACGCAACCTGGCCCAACGCGCGGCGACAGCGGCCAAGGAGGTCAAGGACCTGATCAACGAATCCATCGCGCGCGTAACGGACGGCAGTGATCTGGTCAATCGATCCGGCAAGTCGCTGGAAGAAATCGTCGGCGCAGTCAAGCGGGTCACGGACATCATCGCCGAAATCACCGCAGCATCGCAGGAACAGGCCAGCGGGATCGAGCAGGTGAACAGGGCCATCATGCAGATGGACGATACCACGCAGCAGAACGCGGCCCTGGTCGAAGAGACCACCTCTGCAGCGCAGTCCATGAAGGAGCAGGCGATGGAGCTCCTGCGGCAAGTAGAAGCGTTCAAGGTCGGCGGCGTCACTGATATGCATACCATTGGACATGGCGCCCGCCAGGCCAAGCGCGCCGTCGCGCATACCATGCTGAAGTCTTCGGTCGAGCCCATGGCACACCCTAGTGGGTCCAAGCAGGCATCCAGGGCAACGGGTCCTGCACTGGTACCGGGCGAAACCAAGGAAGAAGCAGTGGTTGTCTGCGAGTCCAACAGCAAGGATCGCCGTCGGACGGAAGCCGAGTTCGGGGAGTTCTAGGACAACGGTACGTCGTATTGAACGGCCTTATGTGGTTTCAATTGATCCAACGGTGCTGCAAGGCGTTCGCTCCCCGTACGCATCTACTTCGACCGCATCGACCATTGGCAGACGCGCGCTATGTCCAGATGCGGCTTTTGTGCTCCTGCACTCGAGCATGTCCGATTTCGGGCCTCATGGTGGATAGGGACTTCAGCGTCAATTCGGATTCGATGATGGCGACAGGGTTCAGGGCGGACGAGCTATTGCGAGCGGGTGAGGAGTCCCTCCGTTCTATGGAGGTCCCCCAGCAAGCTGAGGATATTCGGCGAAGGAGAATAAAGAATGGATATCTCTACAAGAAGTCAGCAAAACATCAAAGACATCATAGGTGGCATAGAAAAGCGGATCGAAGACCATATATCCATGAATCAAAGAATAACAAGTCAAATCAAGCTTCTTTCGCTAAACGCAACCATAGAGGCGGCGAGAGCTGGTAATGCGGGCAGGGAATTTGCCGTGGTTGCCTCCGAGGTAAAAACTCTTGCCGGACAAGCTTCCAGCACTTCTAAAGAGCTGGGTACCATACGATCGGAAACGAGTGAATTGCAGCGGCGTTTCGTTGAAAAAGAGTGTCAACGTCTTTCGGAGATGGCGCTGACTTTGGTGCAGTTTGTTGTACGCAATTTATACGAACGCACCGCTGACGTTCGTTGGTGGGCGACGGACGAGGCGTTAGTCCGCTGTTTGGAATCATTGGATCAAACTTCCATTCATCGTGCTGTGGAACGGCTTGCCCTGATCAATCGTTATTATTCCGTGTATCTGAATCTTGTATTGGTTGGAACTGATGGACAAATCATCGCCTGCTCACAGCCAACTAAGTTCCCTAGGGTAACCGGCGCCAATATTTCCAGATTACCTTGGTTCCGGAAGGCGATGGCGACGACGAGCGGTGATCAGTACGTTGCGGATGATATTTTCCGTGCTTCGCTTCATGACAACAGATTGGTGGCGGTATACGCCGCCGCCGTTCGTCAGGGGGGGAAAATACATGGGAAGATAGTCGGTGTCTTGGGCGTAGTGTTTGATTGGGAAGACCAAGCCAAGACTGTTGTTCAGAAAGAGCCTTCTTTATCTGACAACGAATGGAAACGCAGCCGCGTGATGTTGTTGGATCAGAATATGCGTGTTATTGCAGCATCCGACAATAATGAAATCCTTTCCCCATTCGTGCTCGACCATAAAGGACAACCCAAAGGTCATTATTTCAATGACAACCATGAGGTGATCGCGTTTGCCAAGACTCTTGGTTACCAGGAGTATGATGGCCTTGGATGGTATGGGGCTATTGTGCAGAAGCTCAAATAGAAATAGTGAATGACACCATGCGTTGCCGCTGATTATGAAACGGAATGTGGAACAGCATTGCGATAGCCGAAAATAAACGCGAGGGGCCTCGCAGGGATTCCATAGACTGATTCCCGCAGGTTGTGACATACCTGGCGCTTCCTGCCCACGATCACTACATGCGTCCATGATGGTCAGGGGGATAGTCTGCGGCTGCGCGTGGAAGATCACGCTGGCTTGAACCTGAATATGACCAAACCATGATGGAACAGCAATATCTCCTCAATAATGATGTGTTTGAGCGATTTCGCGCGCTCATATACCGGGAGTGCGGAATCAACTTGACAGATCACAAGCGAGCGTTGTTTAGCTCTCGTCTGCAAAAACGACTGACTCAACTCGGACTGAAGTCGTTTCAGGATTATTATGACCTTGTCGTCGGAGGGCAAAGTGACGAGGTCATCACCATGGTGGATTACATTTCGACGAATCAGACGGAATTCTTCCGTGAGCCGCACCACTTCACGTTTCTTCGAGAGCGGGTGTTGCCAGAGCTGGCAGTGGAAAAAACGGTTCGCATCTGGTCCACAGCCTGCTCCTCCGGCGAAGAACCCTATTCCATTGCGATGACGCTTTCCGACGCGATCGTTTCCCCCTCGACATGGAACTGCCGCATCCTGGCGTCCGATATCTCGACCCGCATGCTGGCCAAGGCCGCGACCGGTCAATACTCCATTGAGAGGATTAATTCGCTGCCGACCGATCTCGTCCGCCGGCATTTCCTCCTGGGGAAGGGTGACCACACAGAAGTCGTCAAGATTAAGCCGCACATTGCCAAAATGGCCGTCTTCCGGCGGATCAATCTGATGGATGACCGGTATCCGATCAAGTCGTCTCTGGACGTGATTTTCTGCCGAAATGTGATGATCTATTTCGATCGTAAGACTCAGGCAGCAGTGTTGGCGCGGCTATCTCGATACCTCAAGCCGGGCGGGTACCTGTTTATGGGTCACTCGGAGACCTTGCAGGGGATCTCCGGCGAATTCCATTATATCGCGCCGACGATTTATCAGAAACAGGAGTAACGGCTACGGCATCATGGAACCGAAGAAAACGTGTGCGAGCATGGACCGTGAGTAATGAACCTTTCGAGGATCACAACGTCCCGCAGATGGAAGGCCCATCGAATCGACGCCGACGCCATCATCGTTTCCCGGATCACGAGGTGGTGACGCTCTTCGCGGGAGAATACTTCGTCTCACACAAGCCGGTGGTCATCTCGACGTTGCTCGGGTCATGTGTGGGGGTCTGCATGCGTGATCCGTATGCCGGTGTGGGAGGCGTGAATCATTTCATGTTACCGGCACCTGGCAGTTCAGCTTCTTCCAGCGCGTGGAACGTGAAAACCCGATATGGCAGTTACGCGATGGAAATGCTGATCAACGGGATACTCAAGCATGGAGGGCACAGGAACCGGTTGGAGGTCAAAGTATTCGGTGGCGCAAAACTCTATGAGGGGGGTGGCGATATCGGCGCCATCAACGTGCAGTGGGTATTGGAATATCTGGGACGGGAAGGACTACAGCCAGTCGCGTCCGATCTCGGGAAGGATTATGCCCGGAGTGTTTATTACTATACGGATACTGGACGGGTGCTAATGAAGGCGGGCGATTCTGCGGAGCGCGTGCGCGCTGTCGAGGCAGAGAAGGTGTTCACGGCCTTATATGGTCCGTACACACCGAAAAGCGATGCCACGTTGTTCTGATCGAAGGCTGCCGTTGGCCTGCCCTTCAGCCTGTCACACGTGCCAGCACGGGGAGATATGACAAAGAAAATTCGAGTGCTAATTGTCGACGACTCGGCCTTGATCCGGCAGTTTTTGTCGCATCTATTGTCGCAGGATTGGAATATCGAAGTCGTTGGCGTCGCTCATGACCCGACGGGCGCTTGGACGAAAATCGAGGCGTTGCACCCGGACGTCCTTACGCTGGACGTGGAAATGCCTCACATGGACGGGCTGAAATTTCTGGAGAAACTCATGGCGACCACGCCCATGCCGGTATTGATGGTCAGTTCGTTGACGGAGCGAGGCTGCGAGACGGCTCTCCGAGCGTTGGAGCTGGGCGCCGTGGATTTCGTGACGAAACCGAAAGTCGACATCCGTCGCGGGATGGAGGAACTCGCGGAGGAGCTCATCGAAAAAGTCAAGGCGGCTGCCGTCGCTCGGGTTCGGGGGAAGGTGTCCGCGGCAACCCAAAAACTTGCGTGCAGCGTCGCTCGTCGCGCGCTGCATGAGGCATCCGGGATGATCAAGACGACCGATACCATCGTGGCCATCGGGTCTTCCACTGGCGGAACCGAGGCCGTGAAAGAGGTGCTGGAAGTGCTGCCGCCGCATAGCCCTCCGATTCTCATTACTCAACACATGCCGGCGCGGTTTACGAAGACCTGGGCAGAACGGATGAACAGCCTGTGCCGGATTTCCGTGAAAGAAGCCGAAGACGGCGACAGTGTTCTGCCCGGTCATGCGCTGATCGCGCCGGGCAATTACCACATGACCCTCATGCGGAGCGGCGCCCGCTATCTGGTCCACCTCAATCAGGATACGCCGGTCAACCGGCACCGTCCGTCTGTCGATGTGACCTTTGCCTCGGTCGCTAAGCATGCGGGCGTGAACAGCATCGGCATCATTTTGACCGGGATGGGTAACGACGGGGCGGCTGGGCTGCTCCAGATGAAGCGATCCGGCGCTTATACGATCGCGCAGAACGAATCGACTTGCGTCGTGTTCGGCATGCCGAAAGAAGCGATTCAGGCAGGGGCCGTCGACCTGGTGCTGCCACTTAGAGATATTCCCGACGCGCTCATGCGTCAATTGCGCGACGGTGGCCGGAGAGCTCTGTGACCCACACGGCATAGTGCGTTTCTTTTTCCGATTTCCTTGCAGTCAGTACGGAATACAGTACACTTCTGGATATGTGCGCGTGAACTTTGGCATTTTGGACGGATCGTTGAGCAGTCAGCGGAAACGTGTGCCCAAGAAGGACATCGGTATGAGCGTCAGAACAGTGATTATCGCAGTGCTCTGCGCGACGACGTGTCTTGTCCCAGGGTTGGTTGTGTCTCACGATACGGCTGCCGCGAATGAAATCAAAACAGCACTCCATCTCGTCGCTGCGCAAGCTCAGTCATTCACTGGTGTCCGAATATCAAGCCGAAATCAACGATCCGGCGAAAGGCGATAAAGGATCTACTCCAATCCTTGTGGGCGAGACCCTCACGACCCCATTCAGGAATTTGGAGCACATAGACTTGAGTCGGCCCGACGATACTTTGCAAGGTGCCCTGCTCAGGAGCTAGCTGGAAACCCAGAAGGAAGTGGTGGCGTCCTATTAAGCAGGGATCAATCGGCCTGGCATCAAACTGAAACTGATGGGAACCGACTACCGATTTTCAGGCAACAAACCGGCCGATTTTGAGGCGGAAAACTTACGAATGTTCGCTGACTCTAGACATCCCAAGGGTCAATCCTATGGCAGGAACACGTTGGTAGCCGGGAAGCCGGCACTCGATTCTGATACAGCCGGAATATGCTACGGCATCCTGTCTATCGTGCCATGGCAGCCCTGAGGGAAAACGCGATATTACCTCGATGCGCGTGGAAGGGTGGAAAGAAGGGGAGTTGGCTGGCGCCATCAGCACTACGTTGAAAGCTTGTCTCGGACTTCGAACGGAGAGGGGTTCATTCAATTCAATGACGAGAGGATGATGATGAGCAAGATTGTCGTGGTCGATGATAGTCAAGCCGATCTGAAGTTGATTGAGGAGTATCTGAGGTCGGCGCACCATACGGTTGTGTCGTTTTCAGATGCGATGAACCTTGAAGCCAAACTCGCCAAGGAAAAACCGGACGTGGTCGTGATGGACGTAGTGATGCCAGGGCGCGACGGGTTCCAGGCCTGTCGTGACTTGAAAAACGATGATCGTTACAAGCATGTCCCCGTCATTCTCTGTACCTCGAAAGGTCAGGAGAGTGACAAGTTCTGGGGGCAACAACAGGGAGCCGCCAGCTATCTAGTGAAGCCAGTCAGGGCCGAAGCATTACTGGACGCCATCAAAGCTGCGTTGCGGTAACGGTGATCGTGTGGAAAGTGATCGAACCGAATGACTCAGACTGAAGGAATCGTCCATCATGTGACGGCGGAGCGGGCCGAGTCAGCGAAGGCTGCGACGCGGCCTATGCGCGTCTGCCTGCTGAGTCTCGCTGGCCAGTCGTTCGTCATCGACCTTCGTTATGTGCGGGAAGTGTTCGAAGTTACGACTATTACGCCGGTGCCCGGGGCACCAGCGATGCTATGTGGTGTTGCCAACTTGAGAGGCGTCGTCATGCCGATTGCCGATTTGCGTCCCGCCTTGGGGCTGCCAGTCTGGAAGACTTCCGCAAGATATGCCGTTGTGATTCAACAAGGCGTCCAGCAAATCGGAGTGTTGGTCGACAAGGTTCCGGAACTCCGTGACCTACTGCCCGACGAATATGTGACAGCTGCGGTGCAGTCGCCGGAAGGGGCCCACCCATTCGTGACGAGCATATTGAAACTGGCCGGCCGTATGGGCAGTGTCATCGAAGTCCCGGCGTTGTTGTCATACATCGGTGGAACGAATAAATGATCGCGAGCGCCGCAACCAATTAGGTGAGACAGACCACCATACGTGAGTTCGAGGCACCTGTATAAAGGAGGAGATTCCCATGGCTAAGTTCAATGTCGCGCAGCGGCCTGAAGGCATAACAATTAAGTCAAAATTTTTGGCGACGTTCGGAGTGATCAGTGTCATTATTATGACCATGTCGGCGATCGGTGTCTGGACGGTCCGACAGTCTGCCACCTCGTCTCAGGCGATGTATGCCGGTAATACGTTGCCCCTTGCCGAATTCGCTGAAATGGGTACAGCGCTTACGACGCATCATCAAATTTTAACTGGTATCGCCGGCGTCACGAGCCATGCCGACTATGTGGTGAATGTCGCTCGGCTGTCACCGTATCAGGGGAAGGTCAAAAGCATTATAGCCTCCTACGCGGCCACGGCGCCACAAGTGTCGCGGTCCGGCCGAGATGGTAAGAAGGACTTGGCGATTCTAAAGTCGGCCATCGATAAATATTTTAAGGATGCAGAGGGAGCCCTCAGTGTCATGGCCGATAGCTTTGGAAAGTCGCTTTCTGCAGAGCAAGCTGAACACATGAGAGACCTGGGAAAATTGGCCCTCACGGTGAACATACAGCCGACCTTCGATTTGATGGTCGCTCGCCACCACGAACAAGTTTTGGACATGCGTGAGGTCGCTAAGGACTTGAATGAACATGCTCAGGCCCTGGCCGACGACGGAACGCGTATGTTGATCGTCGTCGGCATCTTTGCCGCACTGGTGTGTTTGGCACTCGGATACTGGGCGGCGCACAAGGTGGCGCTGGGTATTGGGCAAGTCGCAAACGCCGTGAAGTCGGCGGCGGACGGCCATTACCAAGCCCGCGCGAAGGTCACATCGAATGATGAAATCGGACAGATGGCCGCATCGTTCAATGCGATGATGGACCGCATGACGGCCCTTGTGACGTCTGAATCCGAGCGCGATGATATGCAAAAGCGGTTGATGAGTTTCCTGGTCTTAGTCTCTGATATTGGTAAAGGCGACTTGACCAAACGCGGTGAGGTAACAGCAGATATGTTCGGCAACTTGGCCGACGGATTCAACCTGATGATCAGTCGGTTCGGGCAATTGTTGAAGCAGGTGCGGGAGGCTGCCGAGCGTGTCAATAAATCCTCCGGTGTGTTGCGCGACAACACGAGGCAGATGTCCGGTACGGCAAAGCATCAAGCCGACGAATCGAAGAAGACACTTGAAGCTGTCGAAAACCTGGCGCGCTCAATGCGTCAGGTGGCGGAGACTGCCGGCGCTTCGTCGGACAGCGCCAAACTGGTGCTTGAAGCGACAGCTCGAGGCCGTGAGGCCGTGCAGAAAACCGTGGAGGACATGCAGAGCATTCGGACCGCCGTGCAGCGGATGTCGAAGCAGGTCAAGGCGCTCGGTGATCGATCCGTGGAAATTTCGCAGATTGTGTCGGCTATCAGAGAGATTGCGAACCGGACGAATCTTCTGGCGTTGAACGCGGCGATCGAAGCTGCCGGTGCAGGCGAGGCCGGTGCGCGATTTGCGGTTGTGGCCGAACAAGTCCGGAAACTGGCCGAAAGTTCCTCGCAAGCGACGCGCGAAATTGCCGATCTGGTCAAAGTCATTCAGAGCGAGACGCAGGAAGCTGTCGTTGAGATGGAGAACGAAACCAAGGCAGTGGAGGTCGGGTCCAAGTCCGCTATGCTGACCGGTGACGTCTTCGAGGAGATTTCGGGAATCGCCAAACGTTCGGCCGAGTTGGCCGAAACCATCGCGGCTTCTGCGGCGAACCAGACGGTGTCGGCAGATCAAGTGAGGTGCTCGATTAAGGAATTCACGGGTGGCACCGTGGAAACACAGAAAGCTACAGATGCCGCGCGGTTGACGGTCGAGGACATGACCAAACTCGCCGACAGTCTGACGGCCTCGGTTGCGCAGTTCAAGCTGGTCTGAGGAGTGAGATGGCAGTGTGGGATGGAGATTGCCCTTGAGGGGGCTCACGCATGAGTGAGAAACCAATAAACAGGGAGCTGGTGGAGATCTTTACCGCCGAGACGTTGGAAGACATGGCAACGCTGTGGACCGCACTCAATCCTCCAGATATGTCGTTTCCGTCCTGCGAATCGCTCCAAGAGCACTATATCCTTGCGCACAAGCTTAAGGGCACTGCGCTGAATTACGGATACATGGGCCTGTCTCGATATGGGGAGATGATGGAGACGGTTCTCGAGTACGCCTCCGAGATTGATCATACTCGCTGGCCTGAAGCTGTCGACTTGCTTCGGGAAATCGTCGTAGACTGCCGTCGCCAGATCGAACGTATTGCGAAAGGGGAGGCAGACGAAGGCCTGGCTGCGGACGCATGGACCCAACGCTATGCCGCGCTAATGGCGTTCGCCTTGCCTTCTGGTGCATCCTCGGACGAGGCGCAGACCGCTGCGACAGGCATCTCCATTTCGGCGGAATACTGCATGCCCACCATCGATGCGGACGTCCTCTCATATTTCGTTCCTGAAATTCAGGAATATCTCGAGACTGTCAAAGGAGCGGTCGCTCACCTACGGTCGCATCCTGGCGACAACGACCAGATCCTTACCTTGTTTCGGACCATTCATACGATCAAGGGATCGGCCTATACGGTAGGGTTTGAAGTCATTGGGGATCTCGCTCACCCTCTTGAGAATTGTCTCGTGACCATTCGCGACGGCGGGCTTCCGGTATCTTCTGTGCTGTTGAATGCCGTGGAACGTACGATGGAGATCATCCGGTCCCTTCTGCGTGGCGACTTGAACGAGGTGGCCGGCTTTCAACGGGATATCCCAGTCGTGAGGGATGCATTGTGCCGAATTCAGCAGGGTGAGCAGGTCGAGTTCGTCGTCGCATCGAACGATTCGGGGAGTCCGGCAGTTGTCGAATCGGCTTCGACGCCACAACTGACTGCGGAGTATATCATCCCCAAACTTGATTCCGGCGATCTCTCGTATTTTCTTCCGGAAGCCGAGGGGTATCTGCAAAGCATCGAAAACCTTCTTCTCCAGCTGGAGAAAGATCCCAGAAACCAAGAGATGATCAACCAGTTGTTTGGGAAGGTGCATACACTTAAAGGATCGGCGTACACCATCAACTTTCAAATAATCGGCGACTTGGTCCATACGGTCGAAGATTATCTCGATGCTGTGCGCCATGGTCGTCTGGAAATTACCGCTTTCTTTACGGACAGCGTGCTGCGGACGATTGATGTTGTGCGTGTCTTGCTCCAACGAGATGTCAAGCAACTGCCTCAACTGAGAGACCGACTTTTGAGGGTTCAGGCGGAGTTCGCGACGCTCAGGCAGGCGTTGGTCACCGGATCCATTCCGCGGCCGGCGTCCCCTACGATGACCGCAGCGGTTCAAGAATTCCCTGCGGCTTCTGAGTCTGAACGGAAGGAGGGATTGCCCGTTCCGGATACCGATGTGACAGGCGCGTCGACTGATGTCCAACAGATCAGAGTCAGACGGGATCGTCTGGAGCAACTGCTGAATCTCGTTGGCGAGCTGATCATCACCCGAGGACGATTGGAACGGCGACTAGAGACCTTGAATCAGTTAACCCACCAAGTGATAGCTTGCAAGAACCGTTTGCTCACCGGCATTCAGGCGTTTGAAGAGAAACACACTTTTACGATGCCTTCCCTTTCGCCTCAAGGGACCATGGCATCGATGCCGGCTCTGACCGGTGTGACGGAATTCGGCGAGTTGGAGTTCGATAAATACGACGATTTCAATATCCTGGCTCGGCGGATCGGCGAAGGGGCTGCTGACATCAGCGAATCGGTTTCGCAGTTGAACGCATCGATCCAGGCTGCACGGGACGAGTTGAACCAGCTGCAGGATTTGACGACCGGCATACGGGATCAAACAACTAAAACCAGGATGGTGTCGATCGGCATGCTGTTCACAAGGTTTTTGCGGTCGGTGCGGGAAAGCGCACGTGCGACCGGAAAAGACGTGGAGCTGACGATGGCCGGCGAACGCACGGAAATCGATACGGGCGTGGTCGAACGGCTGATCGATCCACTGATTCATTTGATACGGAATGCGGTCTATCACGGCATCGAACCGGCTCAGGTCCGGGAGGCTAATGGGAAATCGGCGATAGGCACGATCCGCTTGCATGCGGCGCAGCGAGGGAACGCCGTGGTGATCGAAGTGGAAGACGACGGGCGCGGGCTCGATCTCGATAAGATCAAAGCAACGGCTATCGCCAAGAGGTTGGTCAATCCTGATCAGGCGGCACAGCTGACCGACGCGGAAATTACGCGCTTCATTTTTGTGCCGGGTTTTTCTACAGCCGAGGTGTCAACCGATCAGGCTGGCCGCGGCATCGGAATGGATGTCGTAGAGCGCGTGATCCGCTCGATGAACGGCCGCATCGAGATCGAAACCGTGAAGGGGCTTGGTACAAAGTTTTCCTTACACCTCCCTCTCAGCTTGCTGATCACCATGGCGCTGATAGTCCGTGTCGGCGAGATGCACTACGCGATTCCGTTGGCGAGTATACGGGAAATCACCTTGCCCATGCCGAGCGCTGTGCATAACATGGGAGACCGGATGTTGTTGCAGATGGGAGACGAGGCCGTAGAGATCCAGACCTTATCCAGCCTGCTCGGCCACGGTTCGTCCGCCATTGAAAACACGACGCCCATCGTGATTGTGCATACCGATGCCGGTCCTATGGGGCTCGCAGTCACCGAATTATTGGGCCAGCAGGAAATCGTCGTCAAATCATTGGGCTCGCTCAAACTCATGGAGCAGGTACCGTTTTCCGGCGCCACGTTCGATCTGGACGGACGAGTCATTTTGGTACTGGACGTGAGTAGGCTGTTCACGAGTCAGAGCGGGGCCGTGTCGATGGTCGCCAGCTCGGCAACACCGGAAGTCGGTGCCGTGGAAGGGGGCTGCGAGGAGGCATCGGATTCGGAGCCAGCCGAGACAGTGTCCATTCTGCTGATCGACGACTCATTGAGCATCCGTAAATTTATCGGACGAATGCTGGAGACGGCAGGATATCGGGTGGCCACGGCCGGCGACGGCGAAGAGGGCATCCGCAAAGCGTCTACGCAAGCTTACAATCTAATCATTACGGATCTGGAGATGCCGAAGTTGAATGGGTATGAAGTGATTCAGATATTGAGGAGCCGCCAGCAAACGCAATCCGTGCCGATTTTGGTGATGACGACGCGCGCGGGTGAAAAGCATCGGCAACTTGCGCTCAATGTCGGTGCGACCGGCTATATCACGAAGCCCGTTGTAGAGCATACGCTGCTCAAGGAAATCGAGCGGGTAGCCGGTAAAAAGGGGCTGGTTCAGCCATGATCCAGCGGCGCGCGGTGCAGTTGTATAGAGGCGAGTGCCGTCGTGGCCAGGCCGGTTCCGCTTGGAGGAAAGGAGCCGATGAGTCTTCTAGTTCGTAAAAACCGTTCAGCGGCGCCGACGAATGTGAATCAACAGTTGATCGTGGAGTGCGCGCCGATGCGGGTGTCGATTCCGGGGAAAGGAATCCGTGGTTTGTTGAAAACGATTGAGGCGACGTTTCAGGACACCATTACGCTTTTGGGCGAGACATATGAAAAGAGCGATTTGACCAATCGCCTCAATCCAAACAAAACGGTGACGCCGTTCTCATCCCAGGGGCGGACGATTTTGTGTTCCAACGGAGTATGGCGCAAGGCCTATGCGGTCGATCGCATAATCAGTCTGCTCGAAGTCGAGCGGTCGGCCATTGTACCCTTGCCTCCTCAGTTCCGCGGGGCTGAACGCGAATGGTTTGACGGGCTGTTCTTCTTCGAAGATGCCCTTGTCTTGATCATCAATCTCGATTGGCTGGTGGCGCCGACCGATGTGGTGCCCTGGCGCTCTGAGGTTGCTGCGGGGCATGGCTTCTAGAATACAAGAGCGGTTTAAAGTCGATATTCCCGGTCTAGTCCAACGCAGGAGTATGCGAGTCCGCTGATGTTGCAGTCCCAAGCAAGTCGAAAGAAACCGGTTCTCTCGAAGCAGTGGGTCACGATATTTTCTATTGGGGGACGACGGTTTGCCACTGGTATGGAAGAGGTCAGAGGTATCGTTCAATGGCCTTCGGTTGTGTCGGTGCCAAGCCAGACGCCGTTTGTGAATGCTGTTACGTGGCTTGGGAAAGAAGTACTGCCGATTTTTGATTTGGCGGGGCAGCTTCAACTGACAATAGAGAGTGACCCTCCTCTGTGTCTGCTGGCCAAACACGAGGATGGGTTAATGGCCGTGCGCATTGATTCGGACATGCCAATCTTGCAGTCGCTGGATCGCGCATCGATCCATCTTTCGGATGGAACTGATTCCGTCATCGTGGGCACGTGTACGATTGATGGTCAGCCGATCGACCTTCTGTGTTTGACCAAGCTTGGAAAGCCTCACGCGTAAGATGTTGTGTCGCAATCGTTACTGGGGAGAATCTTGCCATGCCGAAAGTATTAGTAGCGGACGATAGCATCGCCGTACGGAAGGTGGCGGAACGGTTGCTGACCGAAGCTGGATTTGGAGTCACGCTTGCTGCGAACGGCGAGGAGGCTCTGGCCTATCTGGCCAAAGAGAAGCCTGATCTGGTTGTGTCCGACGTGATTATGCCGGATAAGAGCGGCTACGAGGTTTGTGCCTTCGTGCGCGCGCAGAGAGGAACAGCGAATACTCCGGTGCTGCTGATCTCAGGCATTGTGAATGATGAAGTGACGAAGCAAGCGGAGTCCTGTCATGCCGACGGTGTATTGAAAAAACCGTTTCAGGGCACCTCTCTCAAGGATCGGGTGATCGAGCTGTTGGCCAAGAGGCAAAACGCTGCCACACCTGCTGCGAAGAGTTTCGAGAAAGTGATTGAGCCGACCGGATTGATTCAAGGCTCGCGAGAGAACGAAGAGCAACTGGAAGCCTATCGGCAAGCGACTGCACGATTGAAGCCGCTGGAGGAAGAGCTTTCGGTCGAACGGGATCGAGCGGCACATAGTGCTCAGCGCGTAGCGCAACTCGAAGCACAATTGGGTCGCGTCACGGAACTGGAAGCGATGTTGGCGAGCGAGCGGGAGGGGGCCGCTGCACTCAAGGACAAAGCTTCTTTGGCGGAGAGCTTGAGCAGGCGTGTGCAGGAATTAGAGTCGGCGCTTCGGAAGGAGCAACAAGACAGTGCGCAACAGGCGACGCAGTTGGCCGAACTGCGGAAAAATGCGAGTCGTGTCCAGGAGTTGGAGATGACTCTGAACGCCGAGCGACAGGCTGCCGCGCAACTGGTTGAACAAATGACCGAGATGGAACAGGTTACCGCACGGGTGGGCACATTGGAACAAGCTCTCGCCGCGGAAAAGGAAAGAAGCAGAGATCTAGCCGCACAGCTTGTAGAAAATGAGCGCACTTCGCAGAAAGCTCAGGAGTTTGAAGCCCTGCTTCGGACAGAACGTGAACGAAATAGTCTTCTGGCAAGGCGCTTATCGGAAACTGAACAAGCGTCCGAGCAAGCCACCAAGAGATTTGAAGAGATGGCAGCGAAACTTGGCGAAATCGCGGGATTGGCCTCTCAGCTGGGGAGCGGAAAGCGACGGCCTTGATCCTGTCCGACCTCCCTCGTGAACCGGCACTGTCGTGAAGGACTGATCTCATGGCCGCCGACATCCCAGAAGATTTCCAGAAAGAATTGGTCGATCTCTTTGTTCAGGAAGCTCATGAATGGCTCCAGAACATTCATGTCGCGCTTGATGAACTGCAGCAGGGACCGGCGCCTGAGCGGCACGCGAAGCTGATTGAAACGATTTCAGCCGGAGTGACGAACCTCGGCGGGTCTGCTGCTACGATTAATCTTTCCGACGTTAAAGAGGCCAGTTTTGCGGCCATTCCATACATCCAACCTCTCCAGGACCCACAAAAATCACCCTCTGTTCAGGACTTTCTCTCGTTTTGTAAACAGCTGGGATTGATCCACAAGGCATTGACTCATGCGACAGGTGTTTCCTTCGAAGAAGACGGGAGTAGTGAGGCATCTGAGCGGGTTTCAGCAAGTCTCTCTCCAGGAGAGTTTATCCGCGCGCTTCAGGAACTAGAAAGCAAGCAGCAATCCGGTGTGATGGCCGGGCGCAATCTGATCCGCAGTCTGATCGAGCAGATGGAAGTGCAGGTTCAGGCCGGTGTTGAACGTATCGATCCTGCGGTCATTCACGGATATCTTGCGCGGGTGTCTGAAGCGGAAGAAGCGTTCTTGAAAGCGATTGATGAGGGGGTGCCTGAGATTGCCAAGAAGCTGAGTGCGCTCAAGATTGACGGAAACGAGGTCTCCACGCGAATAAGGGCCCTCGAAGATTCGCTTCAAGATGTCGCACGTTTGCGCGTGGAATCACAGCAGGTGAATGCAGCCTCGGCCATGATGTTTTTCACTGGACTGCACAGTCTATTGACGGTGGTGACGAAGCGTCGAGTGGTTCTGGCTGCTGCGCGGATAGAATCGGTGAAGGCCCGGCTGCATATGATGGGCGACGCCATCCGTCAGTGGGCAGAGCATGGACGGGCCCAACGCACCGCAATCGATCAGTTGCTCCCCGTCAATCACTCGTAGAGAATCTACAGGTCGATGCTCGGCTTGTTCGACGGCTCGAGCAAGTCATATGATGCGAATTCGAATGTTCCGCAAGGGCGTCGTCAAGTCATGAACGCATACAACGCGACAGACTGCTACCGTGCTGCGCAGGAACAATTGACGAATGTGGCGCTTGCTGTCCAGGAGCAGCGCGACCTCGATTTGGATGCCTTGTTTGTCATGGCGACAAGAATCGTGCAGACGCTCAAGAAGAGCGATCAATTGCTCGTTCAGGCTATGAGTGGTCCCGCAGGTTCTCCGTTAATTACGAATCTTGTGAATGTGGCGATTTTATCGACGAAGGTGGGAGCCGGCTTAGGCTATCACGGGGAAGAATTGGAAAGGCTTACCTGCGCAGGGCTACTGCACGACATCGGTCTCTTTGCCGTACCGCAGTCACTGATTACCAAGTCGGGTCGGTTGACCAATGATGAACGCATGCTGATCGAACAACACCCCGAGCTCGGTTATCAAACGATTCGAAAGGCGGGTTCAAAATACGATTGGTTGGCGCAAGTGGTACGCCAGGCTCACGAACGGTGGAACGGACAGGGGTACCCCAACAAGCTGAAAGGGCGGCAAATCAGCGAGTTTGCCCAAATTATCGGCGTGGTGGATGTCTTCGATGCTCTCGTCAGTCCACGCGGGTATCGCCGAAGGTTTTTTCCACACGAGGCGGTACGAGAATTGATGGTGGCGGAACGGACGGCATTCCCCCGGGAGGTCGTCAAAGCCTTGGTCGAACAGCTGTCTGCCTATCCTCTGGGCACATCGGTGCGATTGACCACAGGACAAGTCGGGTCTGTGGTGCGTGTCAATACGCGCTATCCGCTCCGTCCGGTCGTGCGGATCGTGGGTGATGCGGCCGGTGATCAGAGTGGAACGCAGATCGACCTGAGCCTTACCCCGCTCGTGTCGATCATCGAGACATTGGAACCTCCTGATGTCGCGCGAGTGTCTTTTTCAGCGGATGAATCGCATGCCAAGACATCCGGAGCGGTCCCATCGGCGTCCGATCAGTTTACCGCACTCTTAGAAGGTTTAGATGCTCTGGCAAGTGCGATTCAGGGCGCGGTCGAGTCCAGAACTTCTGTGCCACCGAGTGGAACGGGGTCGGCGTCGGACGAGCATCGATGGGTCGGTCGGTTTCCTGCCCGGGATGTTGTGGATGCCGGTTTTCAAAAAGAAGTCATCGGGTTATTTGCCCTCGAAGCACACGAATGGCTGGCGCAAATCCAAATGGCGGTGCGACAGCTCGCCGAAGGGCCGAATGGAACGTTGCGTCCGAAGCTCTACGGGATTCTCTTGCAAGGAATTAGCAATCTTGCCAAGTCTGCGTCGACGGTGCAGCTCCAGACTATTGAGCAGATGGCTTCGAATCTGCTTCCGATTCTCCACGACGTAGGGCGGCAGGGACCACGCGCGATGACAGCAGCGCTTCGGTCGCTTCAAGAGGGATTGGATCGGATCAGTCTAGCTGTGCGTCGTTTAGGAGGAAGCCACGAGGACAAATGTGCTGGAACGGATGACGATCTTATGGAAACCGTGAGCGAATTGGTGCAGGCTCCATCTGCCATCGGGACTGAGTTGCCCGATGTCCCCAAGCTGAAGACCCCGCTCACCGTGAGCTTCGGTGTCCCGCTGATTCATGCCCTTCGCGACCTGCAGCAAGCTCGTGCTCGCTCGATGCAGCCGGCTCGGGATGTATTGGAGGCGGTGATCCAACGGGCTGAGCGGGAAGGCGATCATCTTCAAGTTGCCGATGTCAGACGGATCTTGACGGAACTTGATCGACTCGATGAAGATTTCGTGCAGGAAGTCCGCCGAAGAGTCCCGATCATCAGTTCCACGCTAGCCAGTCTGCGAATGCAAGGAGCGACAGATTTGGTGACGACATCTCAGCTCGACCCGATTCTTGAACAGGTCGAAGCTCTCTACGATTTGGCCAGCCGTGTGCAAGCGACGATGATCACGATGTTCTTGCAAGGGCTACGATCCTTTCTCATGGTCGCTGCCTACAGAAAAACGTCGACGCTGGCTCAGCGGCTGGAAACGGTTGAGACGAGAATTCATGCATTGATTCCGATGGCGGATCAGTGGAGGAATATCGGACGCGTTGAACGGTCCGCGATCAGTGATATCTTACCGAGCTAGCCTAGCTCTGCCTATCTGTCTGCACACTTCTGTACCTTCAACTCTGGAAAATCATTCAGACTGTGGGGAATCAGCGGTCTTCCTTCGTACAGGATTTTGCAGAAGAACTGCATCCATGTGAAATTGCACGGAATGTGCTGCCTACCGATTAGGCAATGTGTGAGGCGCTGCGATACGGCGTGCTATCGTCCGCTCATCCACATGGTTATCCACACGCCATGCACATCTTTTGTGGACACCGTGAGCCGGGGTTTCGATCTTTCCCACCAGGGTTCCCTTCTCATGCGCGGACCTGCGTGCATACGACGGCGAAAAGTCCATCTGAGCAGGACGTTTGAGCGCCAATGCCTGTTTTCGTATTATGCAGTAAGGAGATGAGCGCTCATGCGATGAAAACCAAGCATGTTGCCTGTCGTTGCTCATCTGCCATCCACAATTTCTCATGCAATCAGGGGGGTTCAGGTGAATGTTCAATTACATCCGACGAAGACACCCAATCTTCTTTCTTCGTCCATGTAACAGGTGATGGAAGGATGGTATGATACCTCCTTATGCCGCCTTCTCTTGCCCGAAAGGAAGAAAGGCGGGCCATGTAATCGGGAAGCCCAGCGATGCCGAAACTTGTGACGGTTTTGCGACCGGAAAAGATCGACGAACAAGCTCGCTATTACGTAAGGTCCCATATTCTCTTCAGGGCCGGAACAATTGGATTGATCTGCATGGTCGGTGCAATGGGATCACTTGGCTACCAACTGGTTATGAACCATACATACAGCTGGCTCACATTTCTTTCCAGTTCAGCCTTGCTCGTCCTCGGTGGGTTGTGTGGGTGGGGGCAAGCGCGCTATCACCGCTATCTTTTTAAAACTTTTCCTGAGGTGTATGCAGCAAAGCTGCGATCCGCCGTGGCCTTGAGAAACAGGAAGGCCAAGGTCAAGACCGAGCCGGAGGTGCCGTCAATCGAGCACCCAGGGCGCGGGTTTGTCACCGCAATCTCCATTGCTGGAGGAGTCGTGATCATTGGTGCGTCGGCCGTGGCCATCGTCCGCGGCGATCTAGATCCTCTTCCCGCAGTGTTGGTGCCTTGGGCAGGATTCTTCTGGGCCAAATTGTTTTGTTGGCGTGGGGTAGTGGACTAACAGGCCGCTCCGAAATGCCGCGAAGGGTCTGTGGGGAGTGAATCGTTAAACGGCACTCGGAAGCCCTCCATTTCACCGATCACGTTTTCGCTTTCTTCTCTTAGCCCTTGTTTTAGAAACTGACAGGGCTGAGTATTTAGCTTCGAGTTGCTTCAGCCGTTCTTCCAGTGCGCGGACAGTCTGCCGGAGTTCAGGAAGTCGGGGAATCACAGCCTGAGCTTTCACCCAGGTCTCATGGGGCATCACGGGGGCTCCTGAGACGATCTGATTAGGTTCGAGGCTGCGGTTGACACCGGCGCGAGCGGCAATCATGACCTGATCTCCGATAACGACGTGATCTGCCAGCCCGGCCTGTCCACCGATCATGACATGATGCCCTACACGAGTGCTGCCGGAGATTCCGACCTGTGCCACCAGAATTGAATGGGCGCCGATCGTGACGTTATGGGCGATCTGGACCAGATTGTCGATCTTGGTTCCCTGCTTAATGACTGTTTGACCCAGCGTAGCCCGATCGACGGTGACATTCGCCCCCAGCTCGACGTCATTCTCAATCGTAACTCCGCCGAGCTGGGGAATCTTGTAATGCCGTCCCTGATCCTGTACATAGCCGAATCCGTCGCTTCCGATCACCGTGCCGCTGTGTACGATCACACGTGCGCCGATCGTGCAACCTTCCCGGACCACGACATTCGGATAGAGTAGCGTATCGTCCCCGATTGCCGTATCGTCCCCGATAAACACACCGGGATAGAGTGTCACTCGCGAACCTATCGTAACCCGGTCTCCCAGTGTGACTCCAGGCCAAATCGAGACATCGGAGCCGACCTCTGTGTCAACCCCGCGGACGACGGTTGCGTCAATGCCGCGAGGAGAGACTATGGGGCAAAAGAAGGTCTGTGCGATCTGCGCAAAGGCCAGTGTAGGATTTGCGACGACGATGTGAGGATTGGCGATCTCGCTAAGGCGGCGATGGGCGAGGAGCGCTCCTGCAGCCGTGGGCTTGCCTGCCTTGAGCATTCGATCACCGGTGACGAAGGTCAGATCGTTTGGACCTGCCTCCTCAAAACCGGCTAGGCTCGTAACAGTGGTGTTCGGCGATCCGACAAGCTCACCCCCGACTACGTCATGGATTTGTGCCAGTGAGACCGGAATGCGTGCCTGCGTTGCCATATCGATCAGGATTTCGTTTTGCCCTTTGGCTTCGGGGGCTTTGCCGGCTTGTTGGCCGGAGTTGGTGAGGAGCTCTTTCCCACCCGTTTCTCGATATATTTCACGACATGGCCGACTGTCGTCATCCCTGCAAGGTCTTGGTCGGGTATCTGAAGGTCGAAGGTTTCCTCGATGCGATACAGCAGTTCAATCACCGCCATCGAATCAAGACCTAAATCCTCGCGCAGATGCTGCGTGGTAAGTATTGTGGCAGGGTCGCGTTTCAGATATTCGCCCAAGGCGGTGCGGATCTTCAGCAATATAATGGGATCGATTGCCATGTGTTCATACCTTCAGTCGTATGCTTACAGAATGATGAAACAGCCGACCGCTCGGAAAAGGCTGAGGTTAAGGTTGCGGCTGAGGCAGAAGTTGATCAAGGATCGGACTGTCCTCTTCCGAGCGTGAGCATCGACCTCTGCACGGTTGACTCGAAGATCTGCTATTTGGTCGCTTGTTTGAACACCACAGCGGCGTTATTACTGCCGAATCCGAACGCATTCAGCATGGCGACTGTCACGCGACGTTCCTGTACCGACCGGGAAAGTCCTGCCAATGCACAAGCGGGGTCCGGATCATCGTAGTTTGCGGTCGGGTGAATCTGGCCTGTATGGAGGGCCAGCACCGATGCGATGCCTCCTATAGCGCCGGCGGCGCCCAGAGTGTGACCGATCAGCGACTTGGTGGCGTTGACGGCAATCTTGTCCGCGCGCGACTTAAAGAGTCTTCGAATCGCCTTCACTTCGACGGCATCGCCGATGACCGTTGAGGTTGCATGCGCATTGATGTAATCCACCTGGGTCGTGCTGACGCCGGCATCCGCGATGGCCAGCTGCATCGTGTGGGCCACTTCCAGGCCGTCTTCACGGGGGATGACCATGTGATACGCTTCGCTGGTGGCGGCGTAACCAGCGATTTCAGCATAGACTCTCGCTTTGCGTTTCCTGGCATGCGCCGCCGATTCCAAGATAAGCGTCCCTGCGCCTTCTCCCATGATAAACCCGTCTCGCAACCGATCGAAGGGCCGAGAGGCCTTCTCCGGCTCATTGTTGAATTTGGATGACAGAGCGCGCAGTGAGCAAAATCCGGCGAAGACGAGCGGGGTAATGCTTGCATCGGCTCCCACGGCGATTATGACGTCGGCACGGCCCTCGCGGATACAGTGAAGCGCTTGTCCGAGCGCATGGGCGCTGGAAGAGCACGCGGTCGAAATAGTCAGGTTGGGACCCTTGGCTCCATAGGCCATCGCGATAATGCCGGAGGCGGAATTCAATGTGATGACCGGGATAAAGTTCGGATGGACGCGATGTGGTTTCTGTTGTCGGTAGAGCTGCGTGATTTCACGTTCACCCATCACCATCCCGCCCATACCGGCTCCAACGATAACCCCGATACGATGGGGATTCTCCTCCGCCATCTGGAGGCCCGAGTCGGCCAGCGCCTCTTTCGTTGCCACGAGGGCGAACTGTGCGTAGCGGTCGACGCGGTCGGCATGGGTTGAGTCGATGAACCGTTCGACCGAGAAGTCGAGCACTTGTCCAGCGACCTTGGAACGATAGCCGTCCATGGAAAACGGGTTAAACGATGTAATAGCCGAGACACCGGACTGGCCTGCGAGGGCAGCTTTCCAAAACTCGCTCACTCCAATACCGATCGGAGAGACGATTCCCATCCCTGTTACGACGACACCGGCACGCATCCTTCTCAAATCCTTTCAAGGAGGCTCTGGTCACTACTTACCCGAAGCGCCGCAATCAGTCAACTTTTCATCGCGCGAGACAGGCGAGACAAGCGGGATAAGCGAGATCCGGTGGGAATGCACCTGTCCACGTCGCGCTTTTCTTGGTAGTTTCGCCCGTCGCGCGGCGCTTAATACCGCACCTTAGCCATCATATAAAGACTAAAACTCAGAAAGAGACTATTGGCTATCCATGCTGCGATCACGGGCGTCATCGCTCCGCCTCGGCCGAGTGCGATTGCTAAGGAATTGGTCATCCAATAGCAAAACCCGACGACAAGCGCTTGCCCGATTCCCATCGCCATGCTGCCGCCCCTGGTTTCAGTCCGGCGCAGACTCAGTGTGATACCGACTAGGACCATTACTACAGTGACGAAGGGGAACGCGATTCTGCTGTGATAGTCTGTTGTGAGCCGTGCCACCTGGGATCCTTCCTGGTGCCGGCGCCTGGCGTATGCACGGATATCATGGAAGGTCATCAATTCGGAGTCGCCCGCAAGCCAAGTGGTAAAGTCATCGGGAATGAGGGCCAATGGGATCGCTTGGCGCTCGAAGACGGTAGTCGCAACCAGTCCGTCCGAAGAAAAACGCCTACGCTGCCCCTCGTACAGCGTCCATGTGGAGTCGCTATAGCGGGCCTCCTCGGCTTCAGTCACCTCCGCAAGATGAAAATCGTCATCGAATCGAAAGAGACGGATACCGCCTAAGAGGTTCCCACCGACCGAGACGCCCGTGACATGCATGAGGTGGTCGGCGCTTACCCTTGTCCAAGGCTGCTTGAGTTTGACGGCTGCTGCAGGAGGTTTTTTTTCGATACGTGTCGTTCGTATTTCTTCTGACTTGCTCGCGGCCAATGGGATGATCGTGGAACTGAAGAGCAAGAGGACAAGGGTAATTCCTGCAGCGAAGGCGATAAAAGGGGAGGTAATCCATAGTAAACTGATACCACAGCTTCGGATGGCCGTGATTTCATGGCCGCGGGAGAGCAATCCGAACGTCAACAGTGTGGCCATCAAAATGGCCAGCGGCGCAATTTGGAAGGAAATGGCGGGAACCTTGAGAAGAAAATATGTCGTCACATCGAGCCACGCCGCATCGTAACGTAAGAAACGGCGCACCTTTTCGAAAAAGTCGATGACAAGATAAATCGTCATCAGCCCGCTGAAACACATCATGAAAATTTTACTGTACTCGCGAAGGAGATAGCGGAAAAGGATGGGCATGGGGTTACCGGCGACTCGTGATATAAAACCACACGACCGTAATAAGAACGAACATGCCGTTGGGCATCCAGGCCCCGGCGAGAGGCGGCAGGCTTGCCGTCATGACCAGGAATTCACATGCAACGTTCAGCACGTAGTATACGATGATGACCAGCACACCGACCGCGAATCCACCTATGCGACCGGACCGTTTTGAGGCAATACCGACAGGGATTCCCAGTAAGCAAAATACCAACGAAGCAGTTGGAAAGGCCAGATCTTTGTAATACTCCATCAAGCGGCGGAGTGCGCCCGGATCGCGCCACTGGGATTGTGCAAGCTGAGCGATAATGGCGTCGTACGATGGGCGTTCGTCTGGGGCCGAATAACCGCTTTGCTCGAGAGGAAGCTTCAGATCGTAACTGGCGAAGGATACGTAATCGTATTGATCTGACTGTTTGGGCCGGCTGTGAATCACTCCATGTTGCAGACGCAAGGCAACCTGATCGGCAGAGGTATCCATGACGACTTCATACTGCTGCGCCACGATAACGCGGGGGTTATCGGCACTCCGCTCATCGGAAACGAAGATCCCGGTCGTGGTCTGTTCGGGGTTTTTCCCATCCGGCACATAGATCATTATTTTGGGGACAGGTTCGTTAAACGTGCCTCGCTCCAGCGCGAGTACCAGCTGATCTCGAAGGAGATTCAGCGCTACTTTTTTCAGATTTGTGGTGCTCCAGGGTTGTCCCCACTGCGCCAACCACAAGGTCAGCACGAACACGAGCACGGCAAAGAGCAGCACGGGACGAGCCAATCGCAAGAGGCTCAGGCCCGCCGTCTGCATCGCCACCAATTCTTTATCGAAAGACAATCGTCCGAAAGCCGTGATCGAGGCGATGATCCCGGCGATTGGGAGTGTCAATACGAGAAACGACGGCATGAGATGAACGAAGACTTGCAGGACCGCCCCGATCCCTACACCTTTGGAGACCAGCAGTTCTACCAAGCGCAAGAGTTCTCGCGTGAACATCACAAAACACAGCGCTCCAAGGCTGACACTGAAGGGAGAAAGAAGTTCGGTGAAGATATAACGATCTAGCAGCGTTCGTAGAAACATTCGAACAATCGCGCTCCTCGCCCGTGCGACACTATAGGCGACCGGATTAGGGTTGTCTACCTTACAGTCGGCGGATCTATGGCGAAAGAATGGCTTGACAACATTTGAAACACCATGGTACATGCTGCGCAACTTGACATGAGATGGGTTTCGTGATCGATGTTGTCTCTCTAATGAACCCGTCAATCCAACCGGCGTTTCTTCCTGTCTTTTTCTCTTCATACAGGTATATTGCCACCCGGGTTTCGCGACGGGTCACGTAACTAACCGTGACCATTGAGGAAAGGAGTGTTTTGTGAAGACAAAAGGCACAGTTAAATGGTTCAACGATCGGAAGGGATTCGGATTCATTCGCCTTGAAAGCGGAGATGATGTCTTCGTGCATTATTCCGCGCTGCAAGGAGAAGGATTCAAAACATTGAAAGAAGGAGAGAATGTCGAGTTCGAAGTTGTGCAAGGAGCAAAGGGGCCGCAGGCTTCGAACGTCTTGAAGACGGCTGCCGCTGAGTCTTGAGTTCGCAATCTGCCGGATTGTGTCACAGAGAGGCCTGCCTTTCGTGTTGAGGCAGGCCTTCGTATTTTCAACGAGTACGCTCCCAACCAAATGCCCCATTTCATTGACAACATCTATCGACACTGTTAGCGTTTGATCGTTGTGGAGGTTTGACTTGGGGATCGACCGCGGGAGCGTGTTGCATAGCGCGCAGCTGTTTGCGTCACGGGGCCAGTTCGACGCTGCCATCAATGAATGGAAGAGGCTCGCCGTCGAGTCGCCGGGCGATGGGAGTATCTTCAATTCAATCGGGGAGTTACACCTCAAACGCCAGGCCACTAACGATGCCGTCGCGGCATTTTTGCAGGCGGCCAACGCCTTCCGTGCCGAAGGGGCCACGCTCAAGGCGATAGCCACATTCAAGAAAATATTGAAGCTCGATCCCTCACGGTACGACGTGTTCCGGCACCTGGGAGATCTCAATGCCGAACGCGGGCTGCTGAGCAGCGCGGTCCAAGATTATCTCACACTGGGGAAACATTACCTCAAAGCGGGAAAAAGTAAAGAAGCGCTGGACATCTACAAGAAGATTGTCAGTCAGGACCCGTCGAACCTGGATGCCCAACAGCGAGTGGCGGAATTGTGCCTGCAAGAAAACATGCAGGATGAAGCCACGAAGGTCTATCTACAGTTGGGGCGGGAGCGGTCGGCGCAACAACGCTATGCTGAGGCCATGGAAGCGTACCAGGGCGTTCTGCGGATTGATCCTGCTAATAACGAGGCCGCTCAGTTCATCGAGCATTTCAAAAAGACCGGAGGAAATCCCGGTCGCGCCGTCAAGACAGGAACCGGCGTGACGGGTACTCCGATCAAGAGTGCCGACCCACCCAATCTCCTGTCTGAAGCCACCCGTCGTATTGAAGAAAAGCAGTTTGCCGGGGCGGAGGCGATCCTCAATCAATTGCTGACCAAAGAGCCCGGCAATCCGGAGGTCTGTCAATTACTCGCAAAGTTGCATCTGAAACGCGGAGATCTTCACGTGGCGTTCGGCGAATATCGCTACCTCGCGGGGGCCGCCTTGCGGGCACAAGACTATGCGAAGGCTGAATCGCTGATTACCGAATTTTTAGCGGTTGAACCTCAGTCAGTCGCGATCCTTGAACTCTATGGAGAACTGTACGAGGAGAAGGGCGATACCGACAACGCAGTGCTGCAGTATGGAAAGGCGATTGAGCTGTTGCTCAAACATCCGGAGCCCGGCATGCCTACTCTTCACGAAGAGCTGTTTGAGAAGATCAAATCGCTTGCTCCGGATAGTCCCGCTGTCGTAAAAATCTCTGCGTTGATGAAAGGCGAGAGCCTCGGTGAGGCGTCTCCGGCGATGGCCGGCCCGCGCACTTCTTCTCCGCAGGATTTGCCCGATGTTTCATGGACTGGAACGACGCCGGATGATCCTTGGTCTGGAAAATTCAAAACCACCGAGCCGCAGGATCAACAGAATTCACCGGCAAAACAAACACCTGCGCAAGTCCAATCGGATCCATCCCACTCGGCAGAACCGGAGCCGGCTGTGTCTGGTCATACATTCTCGTTGTCGAATGCCGAACCGGACGAGCAAAGCGGGGCGTTGTCTCACACGACGGGACCGGTTGATTCCCTCTCCACCGGTGAGCAGTTTCAGGCTTTTGTGAAAGCCGGCCAACAAGCTAAGGCGGAAGCATGGCTTAGCGGCTTGGTAACAGCGCAACCCAGTGATGCAGAGGCCCGATACTTTTTTGGCACTTTGCTTGAGGCCAAAGGCGACACCGCCGGCGCAGCTGTGCAATATTCTCGCGCCCTCGAATTGCTCCTCACCTCCCCGAACAATGCGTGTCCGACCCAGCCGGCGGATCTCTATGCGAAAGTCAAAGAACTCGCCCCCGCCAGTCCGCTGGTTGCCAAATGGGCTGCGACGTTTTCGCCGAAGGCGAAGGCGTCAGCACCGGCAGCCGGGTCGGTGGGTTCTGCTCAGCCTGAGAACGGGATAGAACCGGAGACGCACTATACCTTGGGAGTGGCCTACAAGAACATGGGATTGCTGGATGAGGCGAAGGAGGAATTTTCTCTCGCGATGAAGAGCCACGAATTTTTTTCAGACTCCTGTCTCATGCTCGCGGTCTGTTTGAAAGAACAGGGAGAATGTCAGTCAGCGAGCTCCCAACTCGAATTGCTTCTGCAGGATCCGAAGTGTCAAGGGGCCAAGGCGCAAGCAATTCGTTATGAACTCGGTTTACTCTACGAAGTCCAGGAGCAGTGGAGCCAGGCTGCCGCAACCTTCGAATCTATTCCGACCTTTCACGACGTACCGCAGCGCCTCGAGTCAATCCGCTTGCACAGAGCCTCGGCTGAGCCCGCTCCGGCGTTCCGCTACGGAAACTAGAGCAGGATGCTGAAAAAGTGCTTTCTCACCCACCCAGCCCTGGCGCGCCAAGACGCGCCTCTTCCCATGCTTCGTTCTCGCCTTGAAAACATCTTCAACGTAGCCCATCGGGACAGAACTGCGCTAGCAGTTCGGGGCGGGTGGGTGAGAAAGCTGCGTCTCCGGTGCTTTCTTCGTCTGCGCCTTGCTGGACGAACTTTTTGAGCATCGTGCCAGGTATTCCCCTCCCGTCTTGCACATTCTTCTGCAGCATCTTGCTAGTGAACTTCGTTTGGGGCCGGATGTCCGGCCAGCACGGCTTGAATATTCTCCAGGCAGATCAGCCCCATCTGAACCCTCGCATGCAGCGTGGCGGAGCCCAAGTGCGGGAGTAGGACCACTTGTCTCAACTGCACCAGCGCCGGATGGATGGCCGGTTCCTGTTCATAGACGTCAAGCCCTGCGCCTGCGATGGTACCTGTTGTAAGGGCATCGGCCAGAGCGTTTTCATCGACGATCGGGCCTCGTGCCGTATTGATGAGAAAAGCAGTAGGGCGCATCCGGGCCAATTCGCGCGCACCGATCAAGTGGTGGGTAACCGGGGTAAGAGGCGCATGAATCGTCAGGATATCGGCCTCGGCGAGGAGATCGTCCAGTGACCGGTACTCCCACTCACGAGGGAGAGAGGCGGTCTTTAAGGGCTGCCTTGTGTGATAGCGCACCGGCATGCGAAATCCTGCGGCGCGGCGGGCCACTGCTTGCCCGATCCGTCCCATGCCGATAATCCCCAGAGTCTTGCCGGAGACGTCCGCTCCCAAGAGCTGCGTGGGACTCCAGCCAGTCCAACGACCGGATCGAGCAAGGCCATCCCCTTCGACGATACGGCGTGCCGTTGCGAGGAGCAAAGCCCAGGTGAGATCTGCAGTAGCGTCCGTCAGAACGTCCGGAGTATTCGTGACGATCAGGCCACGTTGGCGAGCGGCAGCAAGGTCGATATTGTTGTGCCCGACCGCATAGTTTGCCAGAATTTTAAGTCGCTTGGCCGCATGAATGGTCTCAGCATCGATTCGGTCGCCTAAAGTTACGATTGCGGCTTCTGCTTGGCAGAGCCCCGCTCGAAGGGCCGACGGAGTGGGCAATGCATCATGAGGATCCTGCACCAACCAGAACCGCTCCCGCACCATGGTCATGATAGAATTGGGCAGAAGCCGTGAGAGATACAAAGTAGGACGCATGTCGGTCACAGGCACTGCCCCTCTATGTGAATCACATCATCTTAGCAGGATGCTGAAAAAAGCCGCCAGCCTGAGAAGACGGTTATTTGGTTGGTTTGATCTATTTGGTTTGTTTAGTTAATCAGGGCGAACGAAATGAACGAAACAAACCAGGTGAACCAAATAAACCAGATCAACCAGACTTGTGCCGATTGCGAGAGTCTGTCTAAAATGAAGAATTGAATCAATTATGACCGCGCCAACCCTTATTCTTCCTGAACGCTCCCACGCCATAGCTTCCGATCTCCGGGCCGCGATAGGTGCCGACAAGGTTAAGGACGACTATTCGACGCTTACAGCGTATGCGGTGGATGCGAGCATCTATCGCATGTCGCCTCGGGCGGTTGTGCTCGTGGAATCCGAAGAGGACATCGCAACGACGATGCGATATGCGGTGCAGCATGGGGTCCCGTTGACGCCTCGTGCCGCCGGGACAAATCTGACCGGTTCGGCGATCGGATCGGGGATCATTTTGGATGTCTCGCGCCTGAATCGAGTCTTGGAGTTAAATCTAGAAGAACGCTGGGCTCGGGTGCAGCCGGGAATCGTGCTGGCGGAACTCAACAGACAGCTGGCATGTGATGAGCTGCTCTTTGGCCCCGATCCCTCGAGCGGCGACATGTGTAAGCTTGGAGGGATGTTGGCGAACAACTCATCCGGCCCCCATACGCTACGATACGGCGCCGTCAAAGATAATGTTGCGGCGCTCCGTGTGTGCTTACAATCAGGTGAATGGCTGGATGCCAGGGCATACGGACTTGACGACCCAAACTTTGCCGATCTGTTGAAGACGCACAAGCAACTTCGGGAGTTGCGGTCACTGCTGCAAGACCACGCTCAGTTGATCATGCAGAAACGCCCGACTGTCAGCAAAAACAGTTGCGGCTATAACCTTTTCGGCCTTGCCGATGGGTTGGCACAGGGGTGTTTCGATCTCCCTAAACTCTTCGTCGGCAGTGAGGGGACCCTCGGTCTGTTCAGTGAAGCAACCATCCGGCTGGTCGAAAAGCCTCGCGCGACTCTGACCGCACTTATCCATTTCTTTCGTTTGGATGATGTGGGCGAAGCGGTGCCGAGGCTGTTGGAGCTCAATCCAAGCGCGTTGGAAGTGATGGATGCCAATACGCTCGATCTGATCGGGAGGGCGAAGCATGCCATCCCAGTGGACGCGGCTGCTACCCTCCTCATGGAGTTGGATGAGAATGGGGCCGTGGCCGATCTTCGCTCACAGGCTGTGCGGATGACCGAGATCTGTCGCCGCTATCGCCTCACATCCGATCCCGTGATCGCCTTCAATCTTGAACAGCGGGAGCAATTGTGGAAGGCCCGCAAAGCCCTCTATCCCACGCTCTATAGATTCGATCCCAGGAAAAAGCCCATCAACTTCGTTGACGACGTGGTTGTGCCGGCTGAACGGATCGGTGAACTCATCCGTTATCTGGGGGAATTTTTCGCCGGACAACGCCTCCCGGTTGCAATTTTCGGACATATCGGAAACGGGAACGCGCACATCATTCCATTGCTCGACGTGAATGACCAGGAAGATTTTCAGAAGATGGTGGAAGGCTATCACGAGATCCACCAGACGGTCTTGAGTCGTTTCGGCGGTTCGATCTGCGGAGAGCATGGGGATGGCCGTGTGCGTGCCGAGTACGTGAAGACGATGTTCGGTGCGGAGTTATACGACCTGTTTGTCCGTGTGAAAAGAAGCTTTGATCCCTCGGGGGTGCTCAACCCCGGTATCAAGATTAGCGACCGGCCCTTCACGGACCATATCGATTATCTGCGATTGTCGAAACCCTGTGCGACCTGCGCCAAATGTAACGCGGTGTGCCCGGTCTACGATGTCTTCCAGTCCGAAGACATGAGCTCCCGTGGGTGGTTTGAGATCGTCACCGATAAGAATTATAGCTATCTTAATTCGAAGCGAGTCGTAGAAGCCTGTCTCAATTGCAAATCCTGCCGTACAGCCTGTCCTGCCGGAGTCGATGTGTCTCAGCTCATTCTGGATCGGCGCGCCGAGCATCCGAACGAAATGGCTGGAACAATATTTCGTTTCCATGCACAATCAGTCAAGTTTGATCGGTTCTTAAAGTTTCTAGCGAAGTATCAGCCGATGTGGGATCGTCCGCTGATGCGTCGTCTGATCTACCATCTCACGAAGCCCTTCATGCGTGGTCTTGCTGAGACGGCGAGCTTGTCGCCACAGCTTGTGATGCCTCGACTGGCGCAGAGACATCTCCGTGACCGTTATCCCGAACTGGTTCTCCAGGACGGACAAGCTGCCCGTTCACCGGTAGCCTATTTCCATGGCTGTGCGGCTAACTACTTCGACGACGGGGTGGGGGATGCTGTCATCGCCGTGCTGCGAAAACACGGGATCGAACCGGACCTGCCGCCGCAACGCTGCTCAGGGACGCCGATCGAAACCTACGGGCATCGCGCGCTGGCCAAAGAAGGGGCGCGGATTAATCTTGCCGCCATGGCAGGATACGACAGGGTGGTAACCGGCTGTGCCTCCTGCACCCTCATGCTGAAGGACTACCCTGCGTTGTTTTCCGGTGACCCGGAGCTAGCAGAAGCCAAAGCCCTGGCCCAGCGAGTGACACATATTTCGGAGTTTGTCGCACAATCATCGGTGAAACCCGCCATGGCTAGCACGCAGCCGACGAAATGCAAGGTCGCCTATCATTCTTCATGCCATTTGCGAGCCGCGGGAGTCACGAAGGAGCCGCGCGCAATTTTGGCTGGCTTGCCGGGTATTGAGTATGTCGAAATGCCGGATGCGGATCGCTGCGCGGGTGGAGCCGGGACCTATCTTGTGAAGGATTTTGGAACGTCGCAGCGCATCGTCGAGCGAAAACGGCGGGCCGTCGAACAGAGCGGCGCAAAAGTTGTGGCTACGAGTTGCCCGGCTTGTATGATTCAACTGAACACGGGACTGCGGGGCACAGCGGAGGTCAAACACGTGGCTCAACTGATTCAAGAGGCCTACGAAGCAGCAGACCAGCGATAGGTTTGTTGTGTTTCTTTGGTTCGTCTGGTTATTTGGTTGGGCGAACCTAGTCAGATGAACCAAATCAACCAGATAAACAAGACAAACCAGATAAGCCAAACAACGGAGTTTGTATGGTCACCGTGCTGGTCTTTGGGTTGACGCTTCGCGATGCGGTTGGAGAAACAGAATTCGAGCTCAAGGTTTCGGAGCCGACCACGGTCCGGAAACTGCTTGAGTCGAATCAGGATCGGACTGGGGCATTGATGCAATTCCTGATGAATCGAGAAGTGATGATTACGGTGAACAAAAAAGTGAGCGGCGAAGACACCCTGGTCAAGGACGGCGATATCGTGAAGTTATCCCACCAGTCGAGAGCATCGTACGATGGCACGAGAGACATTCCCGTTTAGGCAGCATGACGCACGCGACTGACGGGAAAGGCGCGATCAGAACTTCGAAGTTTGTGGTTCGAAGTTTCCAAAACCTCGAACTTCGGGCCTCGAACCCTCGCTCCTCTCGCCCGTAACGCGTGTCTTGCGTGGCTCAGCGTAGTCGGTGCTTGGCTTTGGTCGTCGGTGGGGCATTCACTGGATCGTCCGGCCAGGAGTGTTTGGGGTAACGGCCACGCAGTTCTTTTTTCACTTCGAGATAAGCCGTCTTCCAGAAGCTGGAGAGATCCGTTGTGATCTGGACGGGCCGGCCTGCCGGTGATAGGAGATGCAGCATAACCGGGATTGTCCCGCCGGCAAGACGGGGGGTGTCTTTACAGCCGAGCATTTCTTGCAGCCGCACAGCCAGAATGGGCAGATCCGGCGTTTCGTATTCCACGCGAACGGCCGATCCGCTCGGGACGATGATATGAGTGGGGGCCCGTCGCTCGAGCTGGCGCGACTGTTCCCGAGAGAGGAGTGCGTGCAACGACTGGGTGAGATCGAGCCGCGTAACGCGATCGAGTGTCGTCAACCCGGATAAATAAGGGCCGAGCCAGTGATCGAGCGTCTGCAAAAGCGCTTCATCCGACAGATCCGGCCATCGAGACTCCTGCCCTTCGATTCGGCGGAGAAAAGCGACACGCGCCCGCCACTGACGGAGTTCCGGAGTCCAGGCCAATGCATCGAGTCCCGCTTGACGAAGACCCTGCAACAAGGCCGTTGTTATCTTGGAAGGGTCCGGTTTCGAAAGTCCCTCCTCGGACAGAGTGAGCGAGCCCAATCGTCTTTGCCTCGTCGCACGAACCGCCTGTGCCGTGCCATCCCATATTACCTCATCGAATACTTTAATCTGATTGCCATAAATGGCCTCAAGATTTTTCAGCTGAACCGGAGCCGCCAGTTCAATCCTCGCCCATGGCGTGCTTCCATCTAGGTCGGCGATAACCAGATAGTCTTCCGATCTGAGCGGATCAGGGTTCGCGAAGTGTGCGCCGCGGCCATTCACCATATGATAACGTGCGTCACTTCCGGGTTGGCGTCGAGCAATGCGATCTGGATAGGCCAATGCGAGTAAGGACCCCACCTCATCGAGACTGTCCTGTCTGTCTGATCGGGCAGGTCGTAAAAATTGGCGCTGCCATAGGTCAGCGGTGTGTACCACTCGCCTGCAAGCGCCGCGCTCGACAGTCGCACCGGACAGGTGGCCATGCCGTCCGTGCAATACGTCCAACCGGAGGCGCAGATCGGCATTTCGCCAACCGGGGGAGCCGCGGAGAACATCTCGCTCACTGAGCAGGGCTGCCAGCTCGCAGGCTAAAGTGGTGAGATGCAACGGCACAGCCTTGAGTAGCATGTGTGCAAGTCGGGGATGCAGCGGTAATTCGGCCATCTGTTGTCCATGAGCGGTAACCTTTCCCTCCGTAGTGAGTGCGCCGAGTCTGATGAGCAATTCTCTCGCTTGAGCGATAGCTCCTGACGGTGGAGGAGTGAGCCAGGATAATTCCTCTGGGTCGGCTGCGCCCCAGAGAGCCAATTCGAGCAGCAACGGCGCAAGGTCGGCATCAAGCATTTCCGGTGGGCGACGAGGGGCCAGCGCTTGGTGCACTGAAGAGGTCCAGAGGCGGAAACAGATACCCGGCTCGAGACGTCCGGCTCGACCACGACGTTGCTCTGCAGAGTCTTGGGTCACACGGATTGTTTCCAGCCTGGTGAGTCCCGAGCGAGGATCGAAGCGAGGCACCCGCAACAAGCCGGCGTCGATCACGATGCGCACCCCCTCGATCGTCAAACTGGTTTCGGCAATCGAGGTGGCGAGCACGACCTTTCTCTTGCCTGCTTGAGCGGGGGCGATGGCGCGGTCCTGCGCCTCTTGCGGCAGGTCTCCATGAAGCGGTGCAATGAGGATATCCGGGCCCAAATTCAGATCGAGGAGCTTTCGTTCAACGCGGCGGATTTCTGCCATGCCCGGCAGAAACACCAGAAGACTGCCGGGCTCTTGCCCAAGCGCGTGCCGGATCGATTGTACGACTGCCGCATCGAGGTGTCCCGAGAGTGGTCGGTCGAGATACCTGGTCACAACGGGAAACATCTTGCCTTCGCACGTAATGACCGGTGCGTTGCCCAAAATATTCGCAACCGGCCCACAATCCAACGTGGCTGACATCACGAGCAGACGGAGATCCGGACGAAAGAGTCGTTGCGATTCCAGGCAGAGAGACAAGCCGGTATCAGCTTGTATGCTCCGTTCATGGAATTCATCGAAGAGGACGATCGCGTATGCGCTGAGCGCTGGATCCTGTTGGAGTAGGCGACTGAGAATGCCTTCCGTGACGATTTCGATTCTGGTGTCGGGTCCCACATTCGTGTCGAGTCTCATGCGATAGCCGACCGTTTCGCCGATCGATTCACCCAGCATGGTGGCCATGCGATAAGCCGCAGCGCGGGTTGCGAGCCGCCGCGGCTCCAGCATTAGCAGCTTCTTTCCATTGAGCCAGGGGGCATCGAGTAAGGCCAGCGGCACCCGCGTGGTTTTTCCGGCACCGGGGGCAGCGGTCAACAGAGCATTCCGTCCGTGCGTCAGAGTACGGAGAAGAGTGGGCAGCACGTCTTCTATTGGAAGTCTGGACATGATAGGTTCAAGGCTCTAACAGGCTGTTGAAAAAGCCCGCCAGCATCGTTCTCGCATCGTTCAGACCCTCAACGTACCTACGAGATTCTTGATGGTCGGAACTCTGGAGGGGTTTTTCCGTTCGCCAAGATCCATTCTAGGAGCGAACGGCACACACGGAGTGTGGTATGTACCTCCTGGGGCCTTCACTCGCTGCGGCCTTGCTGAACGGTCTTATTGAACAGCCTGAATACTTCAACACCTCGCCGACTGTAGCAGACTTACGAGACCTGAGAAAAGGAAACTGACGCATGGTCGAGTGGCAATGGACGAAGGAGAAGCTCAATGCAGCCGGTTGGTAGAGGTATTCTATGAAGCACGAGACCACGCACCCATCGGCAGAAACGCCGGCCAAGGGTTTTTCTCCCGGCTTTGCCGTACTGGGCCTGGAAGCTGCCCTGCTGACAACACTGGACACGCTGGGTTATGAAGAGCCCACACCGATCCAGCGGGAAGCGATTCCCCCGTTGTTGGCAGGCCGCGATCTTTTGGGTCAAGCGGCAACCGGGACCGGGAAAACAGCTGCGTTCACGTTGCCGCTTCTCCAAAGGATTGCCCATTCGACGCGGCGCCTGCCTTCCGTGCTTATCCTGGTGCCGACCAGAGAATTAGCGATCCAGGTTGGCCAAGCGGTCACACGCTATGGCAAGGAATTGAAGATCTCTGTGCTTCCGGTCTATGGAGGACAGGCTATCGGACCGCAGATTCATGCACTCAAGCGCGGTATGGATGTCGTCGTTGCGACACCTGGGCGGGCATTGGACCATATCCGACGAAACACGCTGCAGCTTAAGACGATTCAAACAGTCGTACTGGACGAGGCGGATGAGATGCTCGACATGGGATTTGCCGAGGATCTGGATGCCATTCTGGAACAGATACCGAAAGAGCGCCAGACAGCCTTGTTCTCCGCCACCATGCCACTCAGGATCACGTCCATCGCCAAACGCCATCTCAGGGAGCCGGTCGAGATCAGAATTGCCAAGGAGCCGCTCAAGGCGGGAGCCGCTCCGCGTGTGCGCCAATCGGCCTACATCGTCGCCAGGCCACACAAGGTGGTGGCATTGGGCCGTATTCTAGACATGGAAGCTCCAAAATCCGCTTTGGTGTTCTGCCGCACACGTATTGAAGTCGATGAACTCACGAGCACACTGATGGACCGTGGGCATCGGGCCGAGGCGATCCATGGCGGTATGAATCAGCCTCAGCGCGATCGCGTGATGAGATTGTTCCGATCCGGACAGATCGAGATCCTCGTCGCCACCGATGTGGCGGCGCGTGGGCTGGATATTCCATCTGTGTCGCACGTGGTGAACTACGATCTGCCGATGTCTCCGGAAGTCTATGTCCACCGGATCGGGCGGACAGGGAGGGCTGGGAGGGAAGGAACAGCAATCACCGTAATGGATCCGCGTGAGCAGCGATTGTTGTGGAACATCGAACAATTGACAAAAGCCAAAATTGCAGTGACTCCAGTGCCGAGCGTCGCCGATCTTCGCATGAAACGGCTGGCGCGAGCCAAGACTGCGGTAGAAGAAGTACTGGCATCCGGTGATCTGGATTTGTTCAGAGCCGTAATCGCGCCGCTCGCCGAGCAGGGAGACCCCATAGAGGTGGCGGCGGCAGCCATGAAACTCGTTTTTCGTATACAGGGTGGAGAGCGAAAGGAGTCCGATATTCCATCCGTTCCGAGCAGACAACCGGAGCGGCCATCAATGGAGCGCCGGCCAATGGGAGATTCTCGCGAGCGGACAAGCGGCATGGTGATGAAAAAGGGACACGGAAGATCACTCAGCCAAGCCGGCCGAGGTGGAGGAGCAGCAGCCGGTATGGCCAAGGTGTATATCGGCGCAGGCAAAGAGGCAGGGATTCGGCCAGGCGACCTTGTCGGGGCGATTGCTAATGAGACCGGGCTCAACTCGAAGGTGATCGGCGCTGTTCAAGTGATGGATCGATTTTCGCTGGTGGAAGTACCGGAAGCGTTGGCTCGGGAGATCATCGGGACTCTTGGTCGGACGAGGATCAAGGGTCAGAAGGTAGCAGTGAGGCTGTTTCTCGAGCAGCCAAGGGCAACCTGGCTACGCCCTCTTTGATAGCCAAAAAGGGGAAAAGCGGCAGCCCTCGCCTGGGCTAATGGCACGTCTTGGCGTGCCAGTGGGTGGGAGGGTGAGAAAGCTGCGCGCAGTGGGGGACTGTCAGCCACCTCTTGCAAGAGATACAGCAAGCTTGGAAGGATTATTCAACGGAGACAGTCGTTCGTGTGCGCCGTCAAGGGCAATCTGGCTAAGCCCTCCTTGCTTGCCAGTCCTTACCCTGCCTTTTTCATCTGCTCTATGACCGGTGTGTGGGGGTGGAGAATGACGTCTACTCCGTTTCTGCCTCGATTCTTGACGCGGTAGAGGGCATAGTCGGCCATCTTTCGTAAGAGGTCCAGACTCAATGGGTGTTCGGACGACCAGACCGTCACTCCGATACTTACCGTAATGGCGAGCAATCCATTCGGCGTAGTATACGGGAGATCGCTGATAGCTGACCGAAAGCGTTCGGCACACTCCTGTAGTGCGCCCACATCGCAGTTGGGAACGACGATCAAGAATTCTTCTCCACCGATGCGCCCTACGCGATCATAGCGCCGCGCGGCTTCGCGGAAACGTCTTGCGGTTTCGCGAAGAACGATATCGCCTACGAGATGGCCGTAGGAATCGTTAACCTGCTTAAAATGGTCAAGGTCGGCGATGAGGACTGCAAGAGGTTGACGGCTTCGTTCAGCCCGTGACAGCTCCTGATTAAAAGCCGTGAATGTCGCCGAATGATTCAGCAATCCGGTCAAAGAGTCGTGGCTGGCCTGTTCTTTGGAATCGTGGAGCAATTGCAGATTTTGAATCGTCGTACTCGCGTGAGAAGCAAGGGTCAGCACGATTTGTTCATCCAGTTCGCTGAAGTCGTCTTCGAGTTCTTGCGGCAGCACTTTGTTGGCGAGAGAAAGATAACCGAAGAATTGGTCGTGGCATCGGATCGGCACTCCGAGAAACGATTGTAAGGGAGTCTGGTCGGCCGGTAGTCTGAGGGAAACCCAGTGTGCAGTGAGATGAGTCAGGCGGAGCGCGCCGTCTCCTTGACAAAGGGATTCCCGCGATATCTGCTGGAACGGAAGCAGCCGAATGAGGCGGTCCGCTGCATCGTCGATTCCGGCGGTCAAAAACCGAATTGCTGCACCGGTGTTCCCGTTACAGACGGCCAATGCCGCGTAGCGCGCGCCGGTGTTCTCTTTGGCAAGATGGAGAAGCTGGTGCAACAATTCGTCAAGATCCTGTTGGGCAGCCAAGTTCTGAGTGGCCGTGACCAACGTGTGAAGGGCTTCCGTCCGTCTTTTGAGTGCCGTTTCCGCGTTGGTGGCCCGCTGGAATTCCCGTTTTGCAGCACCCCACTCTCCGTGAAGGGCCTTGATCATGCCCAGCACAAGACCAAGTAAGGGGAGGAGTATCAGAATGGCGAGAAACGACAGTTTCTGCAGAAACGACCGAATGGGGGCAAGAATACTGTCTCGGTCTACACCTATTAAAATTCCCCAGCGCAGAGTTGGGTCGGTGTGAGCGATTCTGACTTGCGCATAGGCGGTGACGACGGAGGTCCCGCGGCGAAGATGAGTCTCTTCGACAAAGCCCCGCTCGTTCGTTCCCACAAGTGCTGCCGAAGGAAGGCCGAGCTGCCGTAAGTTGCGGTACCCTTCCTGGGGCAGCCTCGAATCGGCGATCAGGTCTCCTTTCTCGTTGAGGAGCTGATACTCAATATGTGGCTCTTCCGTCCACTCGGTGTTCCTGAGCACCTGCATCGTGTCGTCAAGGATGTGCATCAGTGAGGGAATGCCCACAACGGCCGCGATCGCCCCAAGAAATCGTCCGTCGGGGTTGCGCAAGGGGGCAACCATGGTGATTGCCGAGGTCCCTCTGGATTCGTCACTCACCTGTGTATCGAGAATTCTGACGCCACTGATGGTACGTGCCAGCTGGAACCACTGACTCTGGCTCCGGTCGTGGAGAACAGGGGACGTATCGGTGGCCGCGACGATCTTCCCGCGCGAGTCGGTGACACCAATCCATCGATAGGCCGGGTGAGCGGCCTCCAGTTCGCGAAGATATGTTGTCAGTGCAGCAGAGTTCCGACCTTGGGCCATCGGAGTCGACGCGAGCAATTGGATGTCGCGATACCGCTCCAGGATCATCATGTCTAACTTGCTGGCGGCATCCGTGGCCGCTTGCACCAGGCTATGGCCGCTGGATTGAATCAATCCGTGTTGTACGGTGTACGTGGCCCATCCCAGGCAGAGTAGCGCCACCAATGTCATGATGGCGACGGCGGAAGCAATCCAGACCTGATGCCGCTCCATCCATGCAGGGAATCGATCGGACGTGAATGAGATAGAAGTCGGCGTACTCACGGATGCAGGCGAAATCCTTGCTGGCTCAAGGGAACTGACAATATGGACCTGGTTTTTCATCCGGGTCAAGAGGCTTCCTTCGTTTAGCTGCGTTCATCATAAAGTAAGAAAAAAGCAAAGCAAGGAAAGTACCGATTGCCGCTGCGGTTAATTTGCCTACGATGCTTGTAAACACAGGGTTATGCGACAAATGAAGGCGTGCGGGTCGGAGCGAAAAAGATGCTTCGGGCAGGTTATGACGCAATTTGTAGGGCTTCGAACGGCTGACGATGCGGCAGAGAGAACAGGCCTACTCCTATGTATGGAACTGCCTCGTTTCCAGGAGGCTACTGCTAAACCAGTCCTGCCAGGCTCAATCCGCTATTGTGGGAAGAAAGCGTTCCAGTTCTCGATCGCAACGGGCTTTATTGTACGTCAGTAAAGCGTAAACCGATCGGGGTCGGCGGTGCATCCGGAGAAGGCGGAGGTGGCGGGGATCCGGGTGGTATGAAGGTCGCGAGATTGCTCGGGCCCGATTCATTATTGCGAAAATCGTAGGCCGTAGCGAAGTAGTACGTGATTTCTGCAGGCGTTCCCATGTTGAAACTCGTCACCTTGCCCAACGTGGCGAGAAGAGACGCTCTACCAGACGTCCGCGTACAGAGTTGCTGACTGCAACGATATATGCGATAACCCGCCAGATCCGATTCACTGTTGGGATTCCACGTCAAGATTGCGCTCCACGCGCTATTCGACCACAACACACGAAGACCTGCGACCACTCTGACCCAGTTCACGCCAAAACTCCTTTTGCTCTCATTGGCAGCAAACGGACCATCCCCATAGATGCCAACTTCTCACGTGCAAGAACGTATCTCGGATTGCCTAACTGGCTCGGTCGACCGAGGAGCGAGCTACGAAGCGAACGAATCAGTTTTTACAGTGGAAACTACGCAAGGTGTGTGCCATAGCAGGACAAGGATTGTGATGGAAAAGCCTGAAGATAAACTGTGGCGAGGGGGCTATTAAACGGTGACCTGTAGGGAGACCGTATGAGATTATTGCAACATTGCTGAGTGGAACGTTGATTTTTGAGGAAGATAGACGCTGTACTTCTTCGGCCACGCGAAAGACAGCGGCGCATTAAGCGCGAAAGCGCAAGCGACGCGCGACAATCGGGAATGGCCAGACGGGAGAGCCAACGCTACCGTTCTACTTCTTAGATTTCTTCCCGCAAATGGAACTTCAGGGAAGTATATTCTTTCATACAGTAGACGAGTAGCCGTTCCGACCCGAAGAGCATCACCATCCTGCCGTCCTTGTCGACGAGCCGGCGCGTGTCGTGTGGCCAATAGATGCGTGCGATCGCGTCGGGATCGCCGGTCACCCAACGTGCAAGAACAAATGGCATCCTCTCGACCGTTGTCTTGACCCCATATTCGCTTTCAAGGCGTGAAGCGACGACGTCGAATTGGAGTTCCCCCACGACGGCGAGGATAGGCTCCCGGCGTACATGATCCGGTGAATAGAGCACTTGCATCACTCCTTCTTCTTCGAGCTGCTGGAGTCCTTTCTGAAACTGTTTCTGTTTGGTGAGGTCCTGGCTTCGAAGCACGCCAAAACACTCAGGGGGAAATTGTGGAATGGCATCGAAGGCGAGAGGAGTGCCGGAGCAGAGTGTATCGCCGATGGCAAAAATACCGGGATTTACGAGCCCGACGACGTCGCCCGGATAGGCCTCTTCAATCGTTTCCCGGTCCCGGCCGAAGAGCCGGTGCGGTCGTGTCATCCGAATCTCGCGCTTCAGCCGTGCATGATAGACCATCATGTCCTTTTCGAAACGGCCCGAAACGATGCGCAAAAATGCCATCCGGTCACGATGTTGTGGATCCATGTTCGCCTGAATTTTGAACACAAATCCGGAGAACTTGTCGTCTGCCGGCTGGACCAGTCCGTCGGAGCTCATGCGTGCGCCAGGCGGAGGCGCGAGTTGGAGGAAGCCGTTCAGAAAGGGTTCAACGCCGAAGTTCGTCAGGGCGCTCCCGAAAAATATCGGTGTAAGATCGCCGGCGAGAAAGCGGTTGCGATCGAATTTCGCACCGGCGCCGGTCAGCAATGCAATGTCTTCCTGCAGCGGATCATAGGCCGCGCCGAGTGTGTCTGCCAGGCTCGGGTGGGGGAACGCCTCAACCCACATCGGCGCTCTGCGTTGGTTATGCAGCGTTCGCTGAAAGAACAGAACCTCAGATTCTTGAAGGTCGTACAGTCCCTGAAATCCGGAACCTTCTCCGATAGGCCAATTGAAGGGAACTGCGGTCATGCCCAAGGTCTGTTCGATCTCTTCGAGAAGTTCGAACGGTTGGCGGCCAGGCAGATCCAGCTTGTTGATAAAGGTCATGATCGGAATATTGCGTTTGCGACAGACCGCGAAAAGTTTCTTGGTTTGAGGCTCGATGCCCTTGGCGCAGTCGAGTACCATGACCGCACTGTCCACTGCCATCAGGGTGCGGTAGGTGTCTTCGCTGAAATCCTGGTGGCCCGGCGTATCGAGCAGGTTTATTCGCACGCCCTGATAGTCGAACTGCAGTGCGGTGGAGGTGATGGAGATGCCGCGCGCCTGCTCGAGTTCCATCCAATCCGACTTAGCCTTGCGCTGGTGTGACCGCGCCTGCACCGCGCCGGCAAGATGCACTGCGCCGGCATAGAGGAGAAGTTTCTCAGTCAGCGTGGTTTTTCCAGCGTCCGGATGCGAAATAATGGCGAACGTGCGCCGACGGGCCACTTCCCGCGCCAATTCATCCGACAACGATTTCTCAATCGGCAAAGACATAAAAGTTCCTTCTCTTGCTCAAAGCAGCACGTGAAGCGTCAGAGGATGTTGTAACACCTGGCGGAGAAGAAAACTAGAAGAAGGGGAAAGAAGGGTAGCCTGTTGGTCTCCTGCGCTCGCGCAACGCACAGTCGTAGAAGAATGAGATTGAGCGGCCAGGTGCCCTTCTTGCTCGCAGTAAAGGGCAGCCTAGGCCACTCCCTTGAATGATGGTTTAGATAATCGAAAGGCCTTCATTCGACGCGCGCAATCGAGGGTGAACCAAGCTACCCTTGAAGATGAAATGGGGCATCGGGACGACGGGAAGGACTGCTTGGTCAATTTGGGTATGCAAACTCCACTCAGCCTAGTCTGGCACGACTCACGATGGGCCGGCTCAAGGAAAAAGTGGCAATTCTGAAGAAGAATCCTCATTCCGCGCGCATTGTGTTTGCCGAGAGTCTGACCAAATACTGCACTCTTACCAATATCAACTGCGGTAGGTTTGCAGTTACGTTGCAAGAGACTCTAGCCTGGCGAAGCATTAAGGGGACAGGCTTGTAAGCGGCCTGTCCCCTTCGTATTTTTATTTGTCGTAGATTTTCATCGCGGGGTGGCATAGCCTGGGGCGCAATTCGCCGGAGGAACGGGGTGCCCATCGCGACTTTGCCAGGAAGGAAAGCGGAAACTGACTGAGTCTGCGATAGAACTTCCGAAGGTTTCCACCAGCCACAGTCCGAAAGGGCCGTTCCAGGAGGCGCTGGAGCGAAGGGCTCTGCCACCCCTGCCTTGTCCGTCATTCCGAGTTCCCTTATGTGCTGAGCGGCTTTTCCCTATCTGTGTTATTGTCGCGCCATTCCTTTGCTCGAACGACACTTTATCTAGATGGCGACAATGGGCACTGTACAGCAACACTTAACGGACTCGTTCAACAAATTCTTCGCCTCGGAGAAGGCGAGCGGGGTTTTTCTGATCGTTTGCACGATGCTTTCGCTCGTGATGGCGAATTCCTCAGTCGGCGAAACATATTTGAGCCTGTGGCAGGAATATGGGGGAGGTCTCAGTCTTGAGCATTGGATCAACGACGGGTTGATGGCAATCTTCTTTCTCTTCATCGGCTTGGAACTCGAGCGCGAACTGTACAACGGCGAGTTGTCTGATGTTAAGAACGCATTGCTTCCGATTGTTGCGGCTGTTGGGGGAATGGTTGCGCCGGCGTTGATTCATTTCTCGATCAATGCGGGGACACCGACTCAAGACGGCGCCGGCATTCCTATGGCTACGGACATCGCATTTGCTCTTGGGGTTCTGGCGATTCTTGGAAATCGCATTCCTGCGTCACTGAAAGTATTTGTTGTGGCGTTCGCCATCATAGACGATTTGGGGGCGATCGTCGTGATTGCCGCGTTCTACACGAAGCAACTGTCGGTTTGGTTTCTCGCCGGTGCAGTAGGGGTATGGATCCTGTTGTTTGCGCTCAATCGTTTCTTCCGGGTCATGTCTCTCGCTCCCTATTTATTCGGCGGCGCATTGATGTGGTTTCTCATGCTTCAGTCAGGTGTTCACGCGACGATTGCCGGCGTTGCGCTTGCTTTTGCCATCCCATTCTCAGCCAAAGAAGACGACGAGCAGTCGCCATCGCACAAACTCGAACTGTTTTTGCACAAACCGGTTGCATTTATCATTCTGCCGATATTTGCACTGGCGAATACGGGCATCCTTGTGGGCGCTGATTGGATCCAAGACATGACCAGCACGAACAGCATCGGCATCGCCGCCGGGTTACTTCTGGGCAAACCGCTGGGGGTGATGCTTCTGTGTTTTATCGCCGTTGGTAGCGGGTTATGCCGTTTGCCTCCCGATTTGAACTGGCGGCATCTCATCGGAGCTGGGATACTTGGCGGAATCGGATTTACGATGTCGATTTTCATTGCCAACCTTGCTTTTGTCGGAAATGCAGGGATAACAAACGCCTCGAAGATGGCAATTCTATTCGCGTCACTGATAGCAGGAACCAGTGGGTTTTTATGGCTGAACTTTCTTGGAAGACCGGAAACAATGAGCAGCACGATGATGATACGGGACGACGAGGCCACTTGAGCTTCTTTTGATTGGAGAACCGGCGGAACCGAATGGGAGTCTTGTTTCGATGGTTTCAGCTAACACATGGGAGAGAGCGCATTCACGCGTCGTTAGGTTTCCAGTACTAAAGTGGTGCGATCGCCAAAGAGTCTATGGAATCGCTGGAGGCTCTCCAGCGTGACACACAAGAATTCGACTCCCACTCCTTCGCCATCTACCCACCTCACACGTACCAGGTCACAGATCGGTGTCGTTCTCCCCTGTTCAGGGTAGATCTTGAACCAAAGATACTGTTCTCGCATGAGACGTTTTCTCAGGCGCAGCCCACACCCGCTCAGGGACAGGTTGAGAATCTGTCCCTCGGTTATTCCAGATTTGTCTGCCACGGCAACACGAAAATTGACCGGCCGGCGATCATGCCGCCGGAGGTCTTTCTGAGGAGAACGGCAATCGGATTCAAAGACAACGGGAAACGCATTTTCCATGAACATCTATCTTTCAATCGACGTGGCGGTCGTGGAGGAAAGAAATAGCAACCCCTGTGCCGGGAGTGTGTCGCTCGTTGAAATGCGGGAAGAATGAGAATTCGATGCTCACTGCTACTTTTGGCGGGTCGTGTGCGTATCAGTACAGATACGACAGAAAAAGAAAAGATACAGACCTGGAGTTCTGTCGTACGTTTGCACGCATCTCTGCAGCAATCACAAGCGCCTGTTGTGAGCCTGATGGGCGGGACTGAAGCTTCTACTTCTTGTGCGTTCGACTGACGGTCAGTTGACAGGTTTGCCGGCAAGACAGTAGCCTGGGACCGTTTCCTGTTCCTTCTTTTCACCTCCAGGGCCACAGCATGACAGAGCCTGAGATTACCAAGCCGGATGCCGGCGACCTTGTTCGGAAGCTACACGAGCGGCCACAGATGGTCTGGGCCGAGTGGCTGCAAGCCCCGTCGCACGTACACTACAAAACGTTTCGCATGAGCGATCCGCCGGTGCAGCGTCCTGCGAGTCGTGACGAGTTCCGGTCTTTCCTGGAAGCCTGTAAGTTCTCCGCGGATGCTGTGGTCATTAAAGAAGTGTTTGGCTATGGCATGAAAACGGCTGAGACCGGCGATCGGCTGATCGTAATCTGGCAAGCGCACACGGAGTACTACAGCTATCAAGTCTGGCATATTCTCCCCACCCAAGCAGGGGCAATAGCCTTTGGCCCGATAATCTTTCCCGACTATCGGTTTCCAGTCGCGGTGCTCGGTGCAGAAGTATGCCATTTGGATATCATGCTGAGGGCTGAGTCGTTACCGGATAGTGAGACGTTGCGCCCGCTGTTTCCCGGGCCGGTCATGTATGGCAGCCGGATTCTCGACGAAGAGACCACGCTGGTTACCAGCTTTACACCGGACGAGCAAGGGCGAGAACGTTATTGGGTCAGTGTAGGGGCCGGTAGGGCCAGCAGGTCTCATCTGAAAGACATCGTCGATGCCATTGTCCGAATCGAAACCTACTATCACTTGCTACTGATGCAGAAGCCGTTGTTTTCAGCTGCGGTCGATCAGGCCTATAAGTTCGAGCAGGTGCACTTGAAGCAGCGTGAAATCATCAGCGGACATATCGGCCACGCCGACGCCCTGACCCTTCAGCGCTGGCTCAACGGGCTGACACAAGACCTGTTGAAAACCACTCGACTGTCCAGCAAACTGCACTTCGAGCTGTCCGCCGCTGCTCCCTACGAGAAGATCGTGCATCGGACGCTGGAGTCACTCGGCGAACGTACGCTTCCCCAGTATCGCCCGATGTCGGAGTATGTTCTCAGCGGAATCACCGGGGTAGCGGAGGGCTATCAACAACTTCTGAAGCGGATGGAAACCCTTCGCAACGGTTTTGAAGGGACCATCTCTATTATTCGGGCCCGCGTCGATCTCATGCTCCAATCCCAGAACTTGACGCTTTTGTCCAGCGTCGACAGGACGACGAAGAGCCAGGCCATTCTCCAGTATACGGTTGAGGGCTTGTCGGTCATTGTGATCGCCTACTATCTCAGCGGGCTCATGGGCTACATTTTCAGAGGGCTCGAGGAGATGGGCTGGCTCCGCAATTCGAAAATAGCCGAGGCATTGTTCGTTCCGCTCTCGATCGGTCTCGCATTGGCGATTACGTTCATCGGCCGAAAACTCCTGCACAAGAAATTTTCCAACGAGCCTGCCCCTGCAGCGTCAGAGAAGTCTCAGGCCTAATAAGAAGAGCCTTATTTGGTTTATCTCGTTTATTTGGTTGGACGTAACTAACTAGATGAACCAAATCAACCAGGTAGACCAGATGCTATGACTCTGATGGTTGTTCAGGGCAATCGATAAGATAACGGGGTCGCGCGGGCAAAGCGGTGTTGATTTGCTGGGCATGGCAGGGCGGAATATCTTCTTTCAGTCGTTTTAGGAGTCTTAGAACCTTCATGCCGGAAGGCACTTCGCATACCCATAGGTGCATGCCGGACTCCAGTTCCTCCAGATATCGCTGCACGCGGAACCCTGGATACTCCATGAAATATGCGGATAAGAAGCCTCCGATGGCCTGAACGACCCAAGGGTGAGCGGTGGCATAGCGGTAGCTGATTCGAAGTTCAATCACCTGTATAGGCTGTTCCTCATCCATCGTTATGAACGAGTATAGCCTGATTGCAGTAGCGAACGAAATAAACCAGATGAACCAAATAAACGCCATAGACTCACCAGGAGACAGATGAAGATTGCCGTCATCGGTGGAGGACCGGCCGGGCTTATGGCAGCGGAGGCGGCGAGCGCTGCCGGCGCGTGCGTTGACCTCTATGACGCGATGGCATCGGTCGGCCGGAAGTTTCTCCTGGCCGGGAAAGGAGGGTTGAATCTCACGCACTCAGAATCGTGCGAGAAATTTCTTGCGCGCTATGGAGCACGTCGTGCACAGCTCGCGCCGTTGCTCGAGTCATTCGGGCCCGAAACGGTCCGCGCCTGGGCTCGTGGTTTGGGGATCGACACCTTCATAGGCTCTTCCGGCCGAGTATTTCCACTTGATCTCAAGGCGGCACCGCTGCTGCGCGCGTGGCTGCGTCGGCTGCGCCTCGCCGGCGTACGATTTCACATGCGCCACCGGTGGTCCGGATGGGATGGGCAAGGGGCCCTCAGTTTTGCCACGCCAGCGGGAGATCATTCTGTTCAGACAGATGCGACAGTCCTTGCGCTCGGAGGCGGCAGCTGGCCGAAGTTGGGCTCCAATGCTGCGTGGGTGCCGCTATTGGAAGAACGAGGACTTCATATTGCACCCTTGCAGCCGGCGAACTGTGGATTTGATGTGAGCTGGAGCGATCATTTCCGGAAAAAGTTTGCGGGGCATCCGGTCAAGTCAGCGGCTGTTGTTGTGCGAAATAACGACGGAGCTGAATTCCGCTATCCAGGGGAATTTGTGATCACGGAGACCGGTGTTGAGGGTGGAGTTATTTACGCGGCCTCCGCTTTTCTTCGAGAAGAGATCCTGGCGAACGGGACGGCGACATTACGCCTCGATCTGGTGCCGGATCGTGACCTATCTCGCCTGGCACACGACTTGTCGAAACCGCGGGGTAAACGTACAAGGGCGGCGCATCTTCAGCGGCAGGCGGGCATCGAGGGGGTGAAGGCGGGCCTGCTTCGTGAAATAGTTTCAAAAGATGATTTCGCGAATCCGGCTCTTCTGGCCGCCGCAATCAAATCTTTGCCGTTGCGACTCAATGCACCGCGTCCTCTGGAGGAGGCGATCAGCACGGCTGGTGGAGTACCCTTTGAGGCGCTTGATGCACGGTTGATGGTCCGTACGCTTCCAGGCATCTTCTGTGCTGGAGAAATGCTTGATTGGGAGGCGCAGACCGGCGGCTACCTGCTCACAGCCTGTTTCGCGAGCGGCCGTACGGCCGGGGCCGGAGCTGTCGCGTGGCTACTAGAGAAAGCTCGTTTGTGAGGTGTTACGGAGGCGCCGTCAGGTCTGTTACTTGCCAGGTAAAGAAGAATAGCACCGTATACTGATGATATCGGGTTCGACCGATAGTGCTTGGCGTGGAGCCGACGAATATTCCTGTCCTGGACTCGAAGAAGTCCACATGCACTCTGGCATACCCCCGTTGCCCCTCGGCACTATATAGGATGAGCGCAGGGAGAGAGAAGGGAATCAAAACGCTTGTTACTGGCGGCATCCCGAAAAATGTAAGCCCCTGCGTCGTGCCGAACGATTCGACGACCACCCGCGCCAGATATACGGGATCCGCGTCGAGCGGGTCGATCCTGTAACCCAATCGCCCCAGCCCCGTCGAAACGGAATCGCGAATTAAGAGGAGATCGAGGGATGGTCCGTGCAGGATGCCGCGATCTTCTCCTACCATATTGAAGTGGGCGCGGTCGGTCTGGAGTCCTGTCACGTCGACATGCAGAGCGGTCTCTTTAGGAAGTTCTACTTCCAGGTTGTGCATCGCATGTTCGATAGCCTGCGTGAGGAGCAGTTGTTCCACCGCGGTTCGCGGGGTTCGTGAAAATTCCTGTGTCAGCGCGCATCCGGTGAGCAGGATCGATGAAACAAGAAACACTCCCGGAGCGAGCTTTCCCAGCATGAGCGCCTCCCGATGATCCGATACACGACGCCAGGCTACGCGAATCATCGGAGTATGGCAAGATCGAGCCGGGATCGTATTGATAGAAGATGTCGAGAATTCTACTGGAGAGTGGCGGCCACTCCGTTGACGGCTCCGATGGAGCGGTATTTCTTATCTCGTTGCGTGAGAAGTTGGTCGGTCGAAAATTCGGTGAGCTGGCTGAGTTGGTTGGTGAGAGATTTGGCGACTCGATCGGTGACGGCATTGAAGTCTCGATGGGCGCCGCCGAGCGGCTCCGGAATGACCTCGTCCACGATATGGAGCTCGAGCAGGTCTTTTGCCGTCATCTTCAAGGCGGCAGCCGCATCGGGAACTTTAGTGGGATCGTCCCATAGAATGGCAGCGCATCCTTCCGGGGAGATCACAGAATAGACCCCGTGCTCCAGCATCAGAACGCGGTCCGAGACACCCAATGCGAGTGCCCCGCCGCTTCCGCCTTCCCCGATGACAATGGAAATAATCGGGACGGTGAGTCGGGACATGACAAATAAATTGCGGGCGATCGCTTCAGCCTGCCCCCGCTCTTCCGCGCCAATACCGGGGTAGGCGCCCGGCGTATCAATAAAGGTCACGATCGGCCGTCCAAACTTCTCGGCCATCTTCATCAGACGAAGCGCCTTTCGATAGCCTTCGGGATTTGGCATGCCGAAATTCCGTTGCATCCGCTCTTTGAGAGTTTTCCCTTTTTGATGGCCGATGACCATGATCGACCGTTCGTTGAATCGAGCGAACCCGCCGACAATGGCACGATCGTCGCCGAATGAGCGGTCCCCATGAAACTCCAGGAAATCTCTAAACAGGTATCCGATGTAATCGAGAGTGCTGGGCCGTTGGGGGTGCCGGGCGATTTGTGTGCGTTGCCAGGGGGTCAGTTTGCTATACAGCGTATGTTCGACCTGGGCCAGTTTCATCCGCAGCTTGCGGATCTCATCCTGGGGGGTCGCTTTCCCGGCGGGCGCGGCCGCGAGCTTTTCGATTTTTTCTTCGATCTCGCGGATCGGTTTCTCGAATTCAAGATAATCGCGCATAGTGAACTCGTTTGTTTTGTTTATCTGGTTTGTTTGTTTTTTTTGGTTGAACGAAACTAATCAGGTGAACCAAATAAACAAAACAAACCACATGAACGAAATGACGGCCTCGAATCAGAGGTTACGATACCAGAAAAATGGCCCCTTTGCCTAGCACTTCTTCAACATCTGTCACAAAGCGTTCGCTGGGTGCGACAGTGACGTGCGGGAGCGGGCCTGTCTCGGCTTCAAGCGTTGAATCCATATGCAACGTAAGCGAAACGGCCGTACCTCCTGGATGACGGTGGAGGACCTCACGAAGGCGCGGTAACTGCTCCGTTCCGCCGAGGCGATTCGTCAGTCGAATATGGACCCGCTTAACCGTTTGGGCTTGCACATCGGCGAGCGGTTCAATCTTGCTCCCTCTGATTTTCGTGCCTTTATCTCCCCGGTCGACTGTGCCAGTGATTCGCACGAGGCGTTCCGGTACGACCAAGTCGGCGGCGTTTTTGTAGAGATCGGGGAAAACGATGACCTCGACCACGCCCTGGAGGTCTTCCAGGGTGAGATAGGCCATCCTGTCGCCCTTCTTGGTCACCGTGTTCTTGACGGTCGTGACGATCCCGCAGAGCTTCACTTCGCGTCCGTCCGGCAATTCCGGTAGGACGGCAGTTGAGGTCGTGGCCAGCGCCTGGATGGTGGCCTCATAACGCGCCAGCGGGTGGGAAGAGATATAGAAGCCGGTCAGTTCCCGTTCATGTTTCAAACGCTCACTTTGATCCCATTCCGGGATGTCTGGCAGCAGCGGAGCGGCCGGATGTTCCACACCCTCTTGCCCATGCAGTTCGCTGCCAAAAATACTGGTTTGTCCCAAGTCCCGCTCACGCTGTGCGGCGGCTCCGTCCTCGACGGCTTGCTCCAGAACGGCGGCAAGTTGAGCGCGTTTCGCACCGGTCGAGTCGAACGCGCCGGTCTTGAGCAGCCCTTCGAGCATGCGTTTGTTGACCTTGCGGAGATCGACACGGCGACAGAATTCAAAGAAGGACTTGAAGTGACCGGCGTCATTCCGATTCTCGATGATCGATTCGACGGCACCCTCACCGACGTTCTTGATGGCTGCCAGGCCGAACCGAATGGCCTGGTCAACCACCGTAAAGTTCTTATGGCTTTCGTTCACATCCGGAGGCAGAACTTTGATATTGAGGTCCCGGCATTCCGTGAAGTAACCGACTAGCTTGTCGGCGTTGCCCATGTCGGTGGTCATTAGGGCGGCCATGAATTCGGTCGGGTAGTGCGCCTTTAAATATCCGGTTTGGTAGCAGACAACGGCATAAGCAGCGGCGTGCGACTTGTTGAATCCGTAACCGGCAAACTTCTGGATCAGTTCGTAGAGCTTTACCGCTTTCCTGTCGGGAATCCTGTTTGCTTTGGCGCCGGCGAGAAACTGTGCGCGGAGCTTCTCCATCTCCTCCGGCTTCTTTTTGCCCATGGCGCGCCGGAGAATGTCGGCTTGACCGAGCGAAAACCCCGCCACTGTGTTGGCGATTGCCATGACCTGCTCCTGATAGACGATGACTCCATAGGTGTCCTTCAGGATCGGCTCGAGTTCAGGCACTTCGTACAGGATCGGAACCTTGCCCTGCTTGCGTTTGATGAAGTCCGGAATCAGATCCATTGGGCCGGGACGATAGAGTGCAATGATAGCGATGATGTCCTCGAAACGGTCCGGTTTGAAGGCGGTTAGAAGGTCGCGCATCCCGGAACTTTCCAGCTGGAAGAGACCGATTGTTTTGCCTGAGGAGAGAAGGGCGAACGTTTTCTGGTCGTCGAACGGCACCTGGTCCATGACCAACGGTGGTCCGTTGCGACGTCTTTCGTTGATCAGATTTTCGGCGCGTTTGATCATCGTGAGGGTTTTCAGGCCTAGGAAATCGAATTTGACCAGCCCGATCTTTTCGACGTCTCCCATCGAGTATTGGGTGACGATTTCGTCATTGGCTCCCTTGTAGAGGGGGACGTGGTCGGTGAGCGGGCCTTCCGAAATCACCACACCGGCGGCGTGGGTCGAGGCATGGCGGGCCAGTCCTTCGAGAGATCGGGCGATGCCCATCAGCTCTTTCACCCGTGTATCGGTCTCGACGAGGTCACGCAGCTGCGGTTCCTGATCGAGCGCCTGTTGGAGCGTGATATTGAGTTGATTCGGGACGAGCTTGGCTACGCGATCGACCTCGGCGTAGGGGATCTCCAATACGCGGCCTACATCGCGGATTGCAGCCTTCGCTCCGAGTGTCCCGAATGTAATGATCTGGGCCACATGGTCCTTGCCGTACTTGTCCACGACATAGTTGATGACCTCACCCCGACGTTCCATGCAGAAGTCCATGTCGATGTCTGGGAGGGATATTCGCTCAGGATTGAGGAAACGTTCGAACAGGAGCGTGTAGACAAGGGGGTCGAGGTCCGTGATGCGCAACGCGTAGGCGACAAGACTTCCGGCGGCAGAGCCACGGCCGGGGCCGACAGGAATGCTGCGCGATCGGGCAAATTTGATGATGTCCCACACGATGAGGAAATAGCCGGCGAAACCCATCGAGCAGATGATTGTCAGTTCTTCACGCAGGCGCTGCTCGTAGGAGGCCTGAAGGATCTGGCTGGGTCTTTCTCGAAGTCTCTCTGCCAGCCCGTCCAATGCCAGACGTTCCAGATACGTTTCCCGGGTAAACCCTTCGGGGACCTTGTATTGCGGGAGATGCGTCTTGTTCAACTCCAGTTGAAGGTCACAGTTGTCCGCAATCCGGCAGGTGTTGGCGACGGCACCGGGGAACTCGACAAACGTGGCAGCAATCTCTTCCGTCGATTTCACATAGAGTTGATCCGTATCGAACTTCATGCGATTCGGGTCGCTGATCGTCTTGCCTGTTTGCAGGCAGAGCATCAGCTCGTGCGGGCGGAAATCTTCTTTCTTGAGGTAGTGACAATCGTTCGTACCGGCCAGAGGGATGTTCATTTTCTTAGCGATCTCGAGCAGGCCGCTATTCACGACTCGCTGATGCTCCAGTCCGTTCGCTTGCACTTCGAGGTAGAAGTGATCTTTGCCAAAGATTTCCTGGAACTCCCCGGCTACCGCCAGCGCGCCGGCCATGTCCTTCTGGCTGATAAGGTATGGGATCTCGCCGCTCAAGCAGCCTGAGAGGGCGATCAAACCCTCATGGTGATCTTTAATAATATCCTTGTCCATCCGAGGCTTATAATAAAATCCTTCAAGGTATGCTTTGCTTGAAAGTTTTATAAGATTCTGGTAACCGGTCAGGTTTCTGGCCAAAAGGATGAGGTGGTAGTAATCATTGTGGGCGAGCCCGCTGTCTTTGGCGGCAAAGCGACTACCGGGTGCCATATAGGCTTCGCAGCCGACGATAGGTTTGATGCCTGCAGCTTTAGCTTTGCGATAGAACTCGATCGCGCCGAACATGTTGCCATGGTCGGTTATGGCCACAGCCGGTTGGCCGAAGGCCTTGATCTGCTGGACGAGCGGCTCAATTTGATTTGCCCCGTCCAAGAGACTGAATTGGGTATGCAGATGCAAATGAACGAAGGAAGCAGCCATCGCGGGATTCTAGGAGGGCATGTAAGACGAAGTCAAACACACAAGAGGGAGTCTCTACCCCTGTGACAAAAGGGAATGGCTCAAAACTCTGTCAGGTGGCTGGCGTGATTTGGCTGTCTGTGCTATAGAGCGCAAAGAGGTCGCCTCGAACAGCCTAAAATACAAGAGCAAGATGCAGACTTCCCTTGAGTTAGCCTTCATCATCTTCTCCACCCTCATCGTTCTCAGCATCCTAACGATCAAACTCTCAAGCCGGTTTGGTATCCCCTCACTGGTCTTGTTCCTCGCCATCGGCATGTTGGCGGGGTCCGACGGTCTCGGCGGCATCTCTTTCGACAATCCATTTCTGGTCCAGTCATTGGGTATTACGTCCCTCGTCTTGATTCTGTTTTCTGGCGGATTGGACACGGAGTGGGATGAAGTGCGTCCCATCCTGTGGCAGGGACTGTCACTCTCAACGATTGGAGTGTTAATCACTGCGGTGCTGGTCGGGGTCTTTGTCTCTTGGATCCAGGGGTTCACATTCCTGGAGGGCCTCTTGCTCGGCGCGGTTGTGTCGACTACCGATGCCGCAGCCGTCTTTATGGTGTTAAGGGCTCGCAATGCCAGGATTCCCAGGCGATTGGTTCAGTTGCTCGAATTTGAATCCGGCAGCAACGATCCGATGGCGGTTGTACTGACGATAGCGCTGATTCGACTGTTGACGGAACCAACAACCTCCTTCGGTGAGCTTGTCTTGTTCTTCATATTGCAAATGGTGGTGGGGACGGTTGTTGGCATTGCAATGGGCGAGATCATGAGACGGTTCTTCAATGCGCTCGATCTGGAGTTGGAGGGCATTTATCCGGTGCTGTCGGTGGCGCTGGCGTTGCTGACTTACGGCCTGGCTTCTATTCTGGAGGGGAGTGGTTACCTTGCCGCGTATCTAGCGGGGCTCGTCATGCAGCGGAAGCCCTTTACTCACCAGCAGAGTATCCTGCGTTTTCATGATGGACTGGCCTGGATGATGCAAGTCACCATGTTCTTAGTGCTGGGGTTGCAGGTCTATCCATCCAGGCTCCTGCCGATCGCCGGTGTGGGAATCCTCGTCTCTCTCTTCCTGATCTTCGTTGCCCGTCCTGCGTGTGTCCACACAGCGTTGGCTTTCTCGCCGATTTCGTTTCGAGAACAGACTCTTGTGGCCTGGGCGGGACTCCGTGGGGCCGTGCCGATTATCCTGGCCACGTTTCCTTTCTTGGCCGGGGTCCAGCAGGCCGACACGATTTTCCATTTGGTGTTTTTTATTTCCCTGTCGTCTGTCCTCATGCAGGGGACGGCCATTCCCTGGATTAGACGCATGTTGAAGATCGGCGACGCCCCGCCGGAAGAAGCCCAATCTCCGTTACCGCTTGGTTCACAGGAAACCGACAAGCCGGTATTGTAATCCGCTTCAATGTAATAGCGACCTCTGAGACACCCTAACGAAACTGTGTCAGAAAATCCCGCGCGTTTTTCAATTGACTCATGCCTGAGTGACCTGTCGGTTGAGAGATGTCATAATAACAAGGGGTAAGGATTCACCCTGCTGTTGTCGAAGTGTCTAGTGCAGGCCGCGGAAAATTAGGAATAAGGCAGTCTATGCGAATCCTATTGGTCGAAGACGATGTGGACCTCGCTCAGTTTATCCGTAAGGGGTTGAAAGAAGAACAGTATGCGGTGGACTTCGCGGCTGATGGCGAAGAAGGGCTGGCGTTGGCCTTAAGTAATCCGTACGATCTTTTAATTATCGACATCATGCTGCCCAAGCTCGATGGCCTCACCCTTTGCCGGCGTGTTCGTTCCAAGGGGAACATGACGCCGGTGTTGTTATTGACCGCTCGTAACACTGTGGAAGCGAAGGTGTCGGGTTTCGATACCGGCGCGGATCAATTTCTGCCAAAGCCCTTCGCCTTCGCAGAAATGCTGGCGCGAATCCGAGCCTTACTGCGCCGCGGCGGCCCGCAACAATCGGTCCATCTGCAGGCAGCCGACTTGAAACTGGATCCGGTTTCGCATCGCGTCTGGCGCGCCGGACAGGAAATTTCACTTACCAATAAAGAATATGCCCTCCTCGAGTTCTTGTTGAGAAACAAAAATCGAGTGTTGACGCGAACGGCGATCATCGAACACGTGTGGGATATCAGCTATGATCCCATGACGAATATCGTGGACGCCCATATTCGTGCCTTGCGTGCAAAGATTGATCGAGACTTTTCTCCACCGTTGATCGCCACGGTACGCGGTGCGGGGTATATGCTCGAGGAGCCGGAATAGATTGTATGAAGTCTCTTCGTAATTTAATCCGCCAGTCTGCGCTCCTTCTGATGGGGGGGCTCCTCCTGGTCTTTTCCGTTCTCGTATACATCGGGAGCCAGGCTTTGTTACACCGGTTTGTAGATGGCCGGCTGTTAGCCTTGGCGGAGACGATGGCCAAGATCGTTGAGGAAAACCCCAACATCATAGAGAAGTCCGGCGGGGATTTTACGCTTGCCGCCGAAATGAGCCGAAGCGGGAGTGACCACCATGACCTGCAAGAGGCCACCCATTCTCTTCTCGTCTTCTCGCCGGAAGGCCAGGTGCTATGGAAAGGGGCTGAGGGAGTGGCACAGCATCCGACTCCGGACGATACGGTGTTCGAACGAGTTCGTCGCGGGAACACGGTGTTTGAAACTGTTGAATCGTCCGACGGGACGCCGATTCGTCATCTGTTTCTCCCTCTCCGAATGCAAAGTCAAGTACGGTACATTCTGCATGCAGAAGCATCCATGCTCATTTATCGGGAGACGCTTAACGGTCTTGTCCTCCTTCTCACTCTTGGATCCGGGGCGATCCTTCTTGTCGCCTGGGCCGGCAGTGGATGGCTGGCCAAGAAAGTGCTGACCTCGATCGATGTATTGAGTGCCGGGGCCGAAGCGATGTCTGAAGCAGACCTGGGAAAACGATTCACACTGGATTCGCCCTATGAAGAATTCCACCGGCTTACTCTGGCGTTCAACTCTATGATGGACCGGTTCCAGCGGAGCAGCGAAATTCAACGAAGCTTTTGCGACATCGCGGCGCACGAAATGAAAACCCCCTTGACCATCTTGCAGGGCAATCTGGAGGTTGCGCTCCTGAAAGCGAGGACCTCGGAGGAGTATCGCGAAGCGCTCATCAACAACCTTGAGCAAGTGGGGCGACTCATCGCCCTCACGCGGTCTCTGTTGACGCTTGCGAAGTTCACGAGCGGCAAGCCTCCCGTGAATCTCGTCCCGCTCGCCCTGGAACCTATGATTCAAGATCTGATGGATGAACTGACTCTGCTCGCCGATGACCGCAGGATCACATTGTCGTTCGAATCTGAACCGGTTCCGGTCGTCCTCGGCGACGCTCAGTGGCTCAAACAAGCATTGATTAATCTCCTTGACAACGCGCTTCATTACACGCCGTCCGGTGGAACCGTGACTGTTCGCTTGCGGGCGGCTTCAGAAGGGGTGGATGTGGCTATAGAGGATACGGGCCACGGGATCGAGCCGGAACATCTTCCTCATCTCTTCGAGCGGTTCTACCGCACTGATTGGGCACGGGCGAAGGATGCAGGCGGCACCGGCCTTGGGCTGCCCATCGTCAAGGAAATCGCTGAAGCTCACGGCGGAACGATTTCGGTTACGAGCCAAGTGGACAAGGGCTCGATCTTTACTCTGCACTTGCCGGTTCAAACTCAAGAGACCGTTCCCGCATAGCTGAATCCCTAACAATCACGCGCCGTTCATTACGAGCGAGGCTGGCGAGGTCGATAAGGGCCTGCGGTTGCGCGAGCGGGTGTATGTGCCAAACCCCCTGGAATGATGAAGATTTCTTCACGTTCAGTTCACGGTCCGTTCATCTGAGGTTGCTACATTCACGGTGAGCGCAAGTGGATGCCGAAGCACGTTTTGCAAATTTGGATCGACTGCGAATCAAAAATGATGCGAAGCAAACCTTGCTTGGAAAATGCGCGATAAGATAAGGACGGATACGAATATGGGCCATACCGTCATTTTGGCGACAATCTACTTTCCACTGCTCATAGTAGTACTGGTGCTGGTGACCATCTGGGGCATGAATGCCGCAGGGTCACGCTCTAGCGGATACGGCCAAGTGAAGAACGGTTATATGCATTCCCGTGAGATTTGGTAGCAATGGAGGTAGCCGCTTGTACGCAACCGAATTGAAAGAAGAGTCTCACCGGCATCTGGCGTTCAACGAAGTATCGAAGGAGGGCTTTATGAACAAGATAGTTCAGTCTCTGGCAGTCCTGGTACTCGCGACCGTCGGGTTTGCAGGGTGTGAATACGAACCGAAAGCGGTCGACAATACGAATCCGGCTCGTGTCGCAGAGATGAAGCAGAATTTCCGCGATCTCTGGGTCGGGCACATATTCTGGGTTCGGCACGTCGTATCGAACAACGCAATGCACAATGAATTGGAACGGGATGCCGCCGAGAAGGAAGTTGTAGCCAATGCGAAACAGATCGCACATAGCATAACTCCGTTCTATGGAGAAGACGCGGCGCAGAAATTCTTGACGCTCTTGGATGTCAACTATGGCGCGGTGAGAGCCTACTCAGAAGCCACCATCGCGGGGGATAAACGCCGGCAGGAGGCCGCACTTGCCCGGCTGGAGTCTAATGCCGATGACATTGCCGATTTCCTGAGCCATCTCAATCCACACCTGAAGAAAGACGTGGTTCGGGGTATGATTGCGGCGCATTCGGCCCACCACGTTCTCCAAATCAACCAGTACAAGGAAAAGGAATATGCGCATCTGGGAGCGACGTGGCCGATGATGCGACAACATGTCTATGTCATTGCGGATACGTTGACCACGGCGCTGGTGAGGCAGTTTCCAGACCAGTTCTCTTAACTGGTGAATGATTTGATTGCCTGTGTCGATCCAGTTGAAGAAGGCATGGCGATTTGAGGCTTCGAACAAAGCCTCGAACGAGAAGGACCCGCGGCTCAACCTGAACCGCGGGTCCTTCTGTTTTGGATTCAAAAGCCCGTGTCGCAAAGACACGTCGTCTCTTTCACGTTCTCCTTTCCAGTGCTCCGTTACGTACAACATAGCCTGTTCCACAACCAAGGCCCCACGGTTGTGTGCGCTGATATGGGATGAAGAATTCTTCATAACCGCTTCATGGACTGATCATGTGACCGAGTTACAGTGCCCTCAACGACAAGAGCACCCTGACGTACCGAAGGTAGGCGCACATCGAGGAGAATGGAGCCCCATAACAGGAGTTTGACCAGAAGCCTGTGGGACAAAGGAGGAGTACCATGGTTCGCAAAACATTTTTGATCTTCTCGCTTTTCATGATGTCGGCCATTGGGCTAGTGCTCCCTCTGGCTGCCTTATCTGACACGGTGGACCTCGAAGAGGTTGCTCGGATGAAAGCCGGCCATCAAAAGGTTGAGGGGGTGGTGAGTGAGGTAAAGTCAGGTCTCTATACCGTCAAGACGTCTACCGGAGCGACTCTCACATTGACCGAAGCGGCGGCCACTCGCCATGGCCATAGCGCTCCGAAAGTTGGTGATGAAATGACGCTCTTGGTCAACGAAGGTAACATGGTCATGGATGCCCATCCGAAAGGGAAACCCGGCAAGGATCCCCGCTTCATCACCGGCACGCTCTCATCAATTGATAACGGCAAGTCACAGATGACGCTGGCGACGCCGGGAGGGGAGAAGGGTTTTAGGCTCAGACCTGAGAGTCGCATGTTCAGGGATATCGCTGTCGGTTCTCAGGTCACGATCGAGGTGAATGACACGGGAGAGGTCATCGACATTCATAAGGACAAATAGCGAGGCCTGACAGGTTCGGACGATCAATGCGACACTATGTGGCGTCGATGAAGTTGAAGTGTGACGGTGGTGCTTGTCGGGATGCTCATAAGACTAACACACAAAGAAAGGAGAGCCCAATGAAAAAACGGAGTCACATCCAGAAGTTGATTGAGCCAACGGGATTCAACGAAGGGGATACCTGGAACCGATCGGGAGATGGTATCTGGGAGCGTATTGCGGAGAGAGCCTACGAAATGTACGAGCAGCGCGGTCGGGAAGACGGTCGTGATGTGGAAGATTGGCTTCACGCTGAAGCGATCGTGACGAGCCAGATTTCCGGGCATCAATAATCGATGAATCGGTGCAAGGAGACGGCCGTGACACGCATCAAACGTGTGTACAGTGAACCCAGTTCTCGAGATGGGATGAGAATCCTCGTGGACCGTGTTTGGCCACGAGGAATCCGCAAAGAACGGGCTTGCATCGCGGAATGGCGAAGGGATTTAGCGCCGAGCACGTCGCTCCGTAAATGGTTCGGCCACGAACACGTCAGATGGACCGAGTTTCGCAGGCGATATCGAATGGAGTTGACTCAGCCCGGAATCATGAAGGAGCTGAAAAAACTTGGACGTCTCTCACGTACAGGTACGATCACGCTTGTGTATGGCGCAGCCGATGAGAAGCACAATCAGGCTGTGGTCTTGAAGGAATGTATTGACGAGCTAGCCTGACCGCATCGAGGGCGGCATAAATGGGAGGCTGGAGGGAAACGTGCGACAGGAAGGGTGAATCATTATTCGTGAAACGTGAACCGACGATCAAGGGTTAACGAGCAACGTCTTTAACGAGGCTGCTTCTCGCGCACCACGTAGCATCGGTAGGCAGGACAATTCCTCGGATGTTTATCCACAGGCAATTCTGAGTTTGATGAAGAATTCTTCATGATCCGTTCATGGGCCGATCATGTGGCGAGCTTACAGTGACAGTGGAGGCTGAGGACACAATGACGTTCCGAAGCCAAGGGCAAGCACCGACGAACAGACAACTGGGAGGTCGAGTCATGGAAGGGGGAAAGGAGTCGAGGAAGTCCGCTAGCAAGGGATTTATGGCGGAAGGCGGAGGCCAGTGCACTGTCCAACACCTTACTGCTGGCGAGGCACGCTACGCGATTTGCTGCACTCGTTGCGGAGGCCTGCTCGTGAACGAATGGTACTACGGGTCCAGCAACGCGGGCGCAAACAACATCGAATCCCTCCGCTGCGTGCAATGCGGTTACCGTGTCGATCCCGTGATCTTGCAGAACCAGACACGGCCGCCGGTCGAACGCCCGCTCGTCAGGCGGGGGCGGCGTAAGTCTTCTGCGAAAGCAGCCGTGTTGAGTGAAGTGACATGATCCACAACAAGAAGCGAAAAAAGGAATCGCGTTGTGAATCTGAAAGATCTTGTTTATAGAGAGCTCGGGGAGGGACTGACCGAAGAGGAACTGGCGTCAGCAGTCGGAGTCTCCGTGCGGACGATCGAAAACATTCTCGCCGATGAAGTCCTTCAGAACCCGGTAATCTGGGGTCGATTTGCCCGGTATTTTCGAATTCATCCCGATATCTTAAGATCGGGCGGCCCTCCGCATTCAGAGGGATTGTTCGAACTCACGGAGGATTCACTGCATTCCCCAGCCGGCCGGATGAGAAAGGTACCGCTTCTGAAATGGGACCAAATTGACCAGATGGTCACGTACGGTGAGCTGCCTCGACTCATTCGTGCTGAAGCGCTGCTTGAAACAGACGTTCCGGGACGGCGTATCTTTGCCTTGAAGGTCAAAGACAACTCAATGCAACCTCTGTTCAACGAGGGCGAGACCTTTTTTGTTAATCCTGATCTCCCCGGTGAGCCGGGCCATTACGTGGTGGTAGAGAGTAAAGGCGATGGCTCAGGGAGAGCCCTCTTGCGGCAGCTCAAGAAAATCGGTGGGCGGTCTATCCTTCATCCGATCAACCGGAGCTATCATGACCTCCCCGTGACTAAACGACAACGTATCCGAGGTAGGGTCGTGCGGTTGAGAAAAAATCTCTGAGGAAAAGACCGTCTGCTCTGCAACACATCGTTCGTACTCCTGTCATAGAGCCAGACGAAAAGGCTTGAGAACATCAAGGCCGAAATGCGAAAAGATATGACAGGCGATGCTCTTGGACGACTGATTGTGTTAAGAGTGTACGAGAGAATGCTTCGATGCGACCGTCGGCAGCAGGGAGGGGGCCTGTGCGAATGGTAATGGCTCTAGTTGGGTTACTCGCGTTCGCCGCTCACCCGGCGGTTGCGGCCTCCCTTGAGAATGGAAACGAGGAGTCGATGGTGCTGGTGCCGGCGGGAGAGTTCACGATGGGAAGTTCAGCGGGAGAAGCAGATGAACGACCGGCGCACCGGGTCCACGTCGACGCGTTTCTTATGGATAAGTACGAAGTGACGGTCAAGCAATATGCGGCTTTTCTGCGGGCAAAAGGGATTGATGCACCTTCGGACTGGCAAACGATGAACCAACCCGCGAACCAGAAGCGTCCAGTTGTGAATGTGGAGTGGGCTGATGCGGCCGAGTATTGCAAATGGGTCGGCAAACGTCTGCCGACGGAAGCAGAATGGGAGAAAGCGGCGCGGGGGACAGACGATCGTGTTTATCCATGGGGCAGCGATTCCCCGACACCGCTCCAGGCGAACTTTGGAAAAACAAAGTGGAACAACCACGGGGCATTGACGCCGGTAGGGACGTTGGAAAATGGCAAGAGTCCCTATGGCATCTATGACATGGCCGGGAATGTCTGGGAGTGGGTCAGCGATTGGTACGACAATGACTATTACAAGAACAGCCCTTCGGAAAATCCGACAGGACCGGCGACGGGTGAATCCAAGGTGTTACGGGGTGGCTCGTGGGGCAGCGATGCACAGCACCTGCGCTCCACACTCCGGTACTTCCACCGGGGGGGACATCGGCACAAGGACTACGGCTTTAGGTGCGCCAAGACTCCGTAGCTCTTCAATCTGTATCGAAAGGCGGCGTAGGCCATCAGTTCACTAGATTTCTATCCTGCCTTGACAAAGCTCATAGAAGGATAAATGGCTGGGAAGTAATGTATTTGTGATACATTGTTTTCTCGGAATCTGTCCCAATGAGCGAATAAAACTTCTCAACGACACCCACTCCATGGTTCTTTTCCGTACCTGATCGTGCTGGTCTACTGCGGCAGTAAAGCGGAACGTCATGTCAACTACTAAAAGTCTGGACACGTTTCCCCCTGCAAACGATACGGCCGGATCCGAAAAACTGAATCGCAGCCTGAGTGTGTGGAATAGCCTCACCATCGGCTTTGCAGTTGTTTCGCCGGTGGTGGGGCTCTACGCCATCGTCGGCGTCCAGACGGTGGTGACGGGGGGCGGCTGGTTTGGCGCACTGGCCATCTGTCTGGTCATGCAAATGTTGGTGGCGACCGTGTATGCCGAACTGACATCGCAGTTTCCGATTGCGGGGGGAGCGTACAAGTGGGCGCGGCAACTTGGCGGTAGTGTCGCCGGACAGTATGCCGGAGTCATCTATATCAGCTCCACCATCTCTATGCTGACAACAACGGCCTATACCGGGGGCTTCTGGCTCTCTGTCTTTTTTGGATGGACGGGTGGTGGGCCGACATTAGTGTTGTGGGGCGCAGTGTTTCTCTTGATCTGTGCGGCCCTCAATCTGGCTCACGTCAATGTGTTCAAAGTGGTCATTTCGCTGGGTGTGTATGCGGAAATGGCCGGGTCTGTCGGCGTCGCGCTGATCCTCTTTCTCTTTTTCCGGCGACATTCATTCTCCGAATTGTTCCAGCATCTGGGGACGGGGACGGCGCCCAGCGAGACGGCCGCGTTTCTGGCAGCGCTTGCTATTGCAGGCTGGGCGTTTATCGGATTCGATGCGTGTTCTACTATTGCCGAAGAAACCCATGAGCCCAAACGCATGGTGCCTCGCGCGATCTTTTTTTCCCTCTGCATGGTGGGAAGCGTCGTGCTCTTTAATTCCACCGCCCTGACGTTGAGCTTCGACCGCGACACCCTCCTCACAACGAGTGCGACGTCCGATCCGATCACTCCCGTGATAGCCAGCAGCTTCGGCGAATGGGCGGAGAAGCCGTTTTTAGCCATTGTCATGACGGCATTCCTTGCCTGTGGAGCCTCCGTGGTGCAATACACGTCACGGATCGTGTATTCGATGGCCCGTGAGGGCAATATGCCTGCTGTGCTGAGCCAGGTTACGACGACCAAGACCCCGCGCAATGCAGTGATATGCGTCGTCGTGCTGGCGGGACTCGGGTTGCTGTTCGGGTTCAACGATGGGGCTGTGGCCACAGTGCTTGCCTTCGGCACAGGAGGCTTGTACGCGATGTTCGCCATGACCACTGGGGTTGGGCTTTTTACCCGTCTCACTGGTCGCTGGAACCCGGCGCTGGGAGAGCTGAAATTGGGGGTCTGGGGGTTGGTAATCAATGCGACGGCCTTCATCTGGTCTGTGTTTGAATTCACGAACATTGCCTGGCCGCGTGCCTATGCCGTATCGTCCAACGCGCCTTGGTGGCAGCTCTGGGCTGTGCCTCTGGTATTGGGTAGTATATTAAGTATCACGACGCTGTACATTCTGTTTACCAAAACCCGCCGGAGTTGATTGGAGAATATGATCCACCTCGAGTAGGGGCTGGCTCGTCATACCGAGGTGGATTAGGAGTCGGAACGTTGAATTATTGGAAGGCCATAGCTCTCGGAGTCAGTTGCTTCCTCCTGACATCCTGGTACACCACATCGACTGTCCTGAGCTACGATGGCCAAGTGCTGATCCTAAATGCTGCCACAGAACCGGTAAGAAACGGCCAGCTCGAAGTGTGCGATCAGAAATTCCAGTTTGGAGGAATCGGGCAAGGAAAAACCAAGGCCATTCGGTACGAAGTAAGGTCGGATTCACAGTATAAACTCGTGGTGGAGTTCGATTCAGGAAGGACACTGACAAAGGAAATTGGGGAAGTCACAAACGGCCACGATTTCCAGGACATTTTAACAGTAACAGACCTTGACGTGTCGTTAACCCGGTAGGAGCCTGTCCGACGTTGCCTTCGTAGCGAGGCGAAGGAAGTGCGGACAGGTGCGAGGCCGCAGGACACGAAAAACCGAGGTGTATTCGTTGGAATACATTGAGGATTTTTCGTGGCCGAGTGCGACGCAGGTGGCCGTAGATCGTTCGCCGCAGTAGAAAGGTCAATGTCGGACAGGCTCCTGGGGTGGAAGATTTTCGGTCATGCTGTCAAAAGTGCTCTGAAACCCCAACGCGCTCTATTCGATCCAGCTCATCGTTGTTTTCGCCTCGGCAAATGGCCGGAGCGGACTTGACAGGCTATGACATCGCAGATCACTCGCGTTGAGATGAGGCTGGTGATCTCGGCTGTGTCGTATGGCGGCGCGCATTCCACGATCTCGATTCCCGCTATCGGCTTCGTGTCCGCGATGATCTGAAGGAACTTCAGCACTTCGCGCGGGAGAAATCCGCCCGGTTCAGGCCAGCCGGTTCCAGGCACGAACGCAGCGTCCAAACAATCCACGTCGAAGCTCAGCCACACCGCGTCAACGCCGTCCCATGCCACCTCGAGCGCTCGTTTTGCAGCAGTCTGAATTCCCATCTCTACGCAATCGGTGACGGTCATGATGGTCGTTTTGCGTTCACGCCCGACCTTCACACCGGGGCGAGGCGACTGCCAGCCGCCGATTCCGATCTGCACAAGATTCTTTGCCGGTACGTTGGGAATGTTCGTCGCGTGAAACCAGGGAGTGGTATGCATGCGTTCGTCGAGGTCAGTGTCTTGTGTGTCCACGTGCCGATCGAAGTGAATGATCCCGAGTTTGCCTCCATTCAGATGTTGGGCGACTCCTCGTACGGTCGCAAAACCGAGTGAATGGTCGCCTCCTAGGACCACAGGAAACGCTCCGCTGGCATACACATGTGCGACGCCCTTGCTCACCTGATCGAAGGTCTTCTCGATATTGCCAGGAATGGTAAACACATCGCCGAGATCGCACATGGAAATCGACTCTCGCAGATCCACGCCGAGTTCGAAGCTATAGGTTCCATACAGCGCCGAAATTTTGCGAATACCTTGGGGGCCGAATCGCGTGCCGGAGCGATACGTTGTGCCTCCGTCGAATGGCGCACCGAGAATCGCCACGTCGTACTGGCCGCACTTGCGCACGTCTTCGACGTAGGGTGCCTTGACAAAGGTGTTAATCCCGGCAAAGTGGGGCAGTTCTCCTCGACTGAACGTGGGAATGCGGCGGTCTTTAATAGAGTCAGCGCCTGGTAGGCCTAATTCGAGCCCCCGAACTATTTCTTCCTCATGTTTCGTGGTCGGGATCAGAGCCTCCGCTTCGACCGCGTATTTTGCTTCTGGACCGTATTGGTCATGCAGAGGAACATCGCCTTTGTATTTTCCCTTTTCAGCCAAGCCATCACCTCCTTCGCATCGATTATTTTGTCTGTTTAGCCTGTCTCGTTTATTTGGTTATTCGGTTTCTCTGAGTCAAAGAACCAAACAACAAAACAAACCAGATAAACCAGACCAACCAAATGAGCCGGATATTAGGAGTGCGGGAAAGAGAAAGTCAAACGATGTTGTGAGGTAAAGCCATATCGCCGGAGTTGATGTCTCTGAGGTGTGAATTTGGCTTCCAAAATACCAGTATATGAGGGCCAATTCGGTTGGTCGATGCTTGACGGAGTGAGTGAATCGGCTGAGAATACGCACTGGGTTTTCGGTTGAAAAAACAATTAACAACCGCCTGTAGATCGGTGTCTGTTCACGTTTTGAAAGGAGTTTCTGATGGCTAGGAAAATGGCTACGAGAACAAGAAGGAAGCAACCAGGCGTTGCCGCTGTTCCAAAGCGCAGTGCGATTCCCGATCGACTCGATCTACGCGACAGGGTCTACCTACCTCCGGTGGCAGTGGTGCCGGATTTAGTGTTTGACCCGAAGAACGCTATGCCTGTGCTCGATCAAGGACAGACGAACGCCTGCACGGGCTTCGCCCTGGCGAGTGTTGTGTATTACTTGCAACACGCAGCGAAACGTAAGCAGCTGGATTGCTGCGTGTCTCCATTCATGCTGTATTCAATGGCCCGCCGCTACGATGAATTTCCAGGCGATCCAGGTGTCGATACCGGATCGAGCCTGCGAGGCGCGATGAAAGGCTGGTACAAACACGGGGCATGTTCGGACAGACTATGGACTTCAGAACAAATGCCGACCGGACAAGTTGCAAAGTCCGCAGACGACTGGTGGCTCGACGCCGTGAGGCGGCCGTTGGGGGCCTATTACCGCATCGACACGCGATCTGTTACGGATATGCACGTCGCGCTGAATGAAATCGGCATTCTGTATGCCAGCGCGGTTTGCCACTCCGGCTGGGATGACGGATTCGCGAAGCCTGTAAAGACCAAAGGCGGGTACTGGGTCATTCCACGTCGAAAGGCCAGCCTTGCCGATGGTGGCCACGCCTTTGCGATCGTCGGCTATAACCAGGACGGGTTTATCGTTCATAACTCCTGGGGAGCGGGGTGGGGAACGAAAGGTCGTGCGGTGTTACTGTATGAAGACTGGCTCGACAATGCGATGGACTGTTGGGTGGCACAGCTGGGTGTGGTGACCGACCTGCATCTGACGATTGCCAAGTCGCCAACGTTGCGTCTGGAGGCCGGCAAAGTCCAGCTTGCAGGCGAAACTTCGTTACGCACACGCGAGATCAGCCCTTTTATTATCGATATGGAGAACAACGGCCGGCTCAGCAACACCGGTGATTTCCGCACACAGGAGTCCGATATCGAGGCGCTCGTCACGCACCATCTCGGCCTGGCACGGACGGCATGGGGTCTGAGCAAGAATGATCCTGTGGATATCGCGATTTATGCCCACGGCGGCCTCACATCAGAAGATACAGCGGGGGAAACAGCAGCGAGATGGATTCCCGTTCTGTATGAAAACAAGATCTTTCCTATCTTTCTGATGTGGGAAACGGACCTTTGGTCTACGCTCGAGGGGCGTCTCGAGGACACGTTGAAGCGCGAACCGCGTCCGACCGCCGGGTTCTTCGACGGCATCAAAAGTTGGTGGAACGAACGGCTTGAAAAGTTGTTGGCTGCGCCGGGAACGGCGATCTGGAGTGAGATGAAGCAGAATGCGGACGCGATTTCCAACAGCGCCGAGAGCGGAGGTATAAAGCTCTACAAGGCATGCCAACGATCGCCATACTTTGCCGATCTGTCCAAAGTCCGCCTGCATCTCATCGGACATTCGGCAGGAGCAATTCTACACAGTCATGTGGTCGAACGCCTGGGAGGACAGGGCTGGAATTTCGAAAGCGTGAACTTTATGGCTCCGGCAGTACGAATCGATCTCTTTGAAAAGGCTGTCCTTCCTGCCATCATGAGCGGCAAAGTTAAACGTTTCCATCAATTCCATCTCTCCGAGGACATGGAACAGAAAGATCCGACATGCAGGCCTATCCTTGGCTACAACCGTTCGCTGCTCTACCTGGTATCGCAATCGCTCGAACATGGGCGATCCACACCGATACTCGGCCTGGAGAAGTATTTCGACGCGATGATCGGGTCACGGCAACTGGCCAATGTCTACACGTGGACTGCACCTGGCAAGGAATCAAAAAGTACGACGCACGGCGGATTCGACGATGATCAGGTGACCATGGGCAGTGTGATTGCGCTGATGAAGGGGGGAGGGGATGGAGCCTGATGATCTTCTGTGCTCGCGCAACGCGCGGTCTGAGAAAGAAGAGGGAGCCGCCAGACCATCCTTCTTGCTCGCAGAGCCCCCACGATAAAATGGTGGTCGCTCGATGCGCGCAGTGAAGGACAGTCTGGCGACTCCCCTGGACGAGAAGGTGTGATCATGGAGAGATTGAAACATGAGGCCCTCGCCCGGGCTAATGGCACGTCTCGGCGTGCCAGTGGGTGGGCGGGTGAGA
>DATIAT010000031.1:0-2779 GCA_035457905.1 Nitrospiraceae bacterium | reverse complement strand
AGGACATGCTGCTCTTCTCCTCATGGGTCAGGCCCCTGAGAAAACTCGTGATCTCCCCCTGAATCTCGTCTCGGACACGACGGAATACTTTCTCTCGCTCAGCCGCGGTGCCTTCTACGGCCGCTGGATCAGAAAAGCTCCAGTGCAATAGCATGCCGGCGTCATGGAAAACCGGGCAGGATTCTTTCGCGCGATCGCAAACGGTGATGACATAGTCGAAGCGTCCGCTCAAAAATTCTGCAACATGCTTTGAGCGCTGCCTGCTGATGTCCACACCGATGTCCTTCATTGCGTCCACCGCCCCAGGGTTGAGCCCCACGGGATGGGTTCCGGCACTGAATGCCTCAAAGACATCCCCCGCCATGTGGCGCAGGAGTCCCTCTGCCATCTGGCTACGCGCCGAATTGCCGGTGCAAAGAAAGAGGACTCGCTGTTTCATATCACGGCCTCTCTTGGAAACCACTGTCGTGTATCGTTACAAATGCGGCACACGGACAGCATGACCGGAACCTCCACCAACACGCCAACCACCGTGGCCAATGCGGCTCCGGATTCCGCTCCAAACAAGGCAATCGCGGTGGCGACGGCGAGTTCAAAAAAGTTGCTGGCCCCGATCAAGGCGCCCGGTGCGGCAACCGCGTAAGGCACACGCAACCGATGCATCAGCGCATAGGCCAGTGAGGCGTTCACATACACCTGCAATAAGATGGGAATGGCAATGAGCGCCACATGCCAGGGTTTCCCGATGATGTTGTCGGCTTGAAACGCAAAAATCAGGACGAGGGTCAGTAACAACGCGGTGATCGTGATAGGGGCAAAGCGGGGCAAGAATGTCTGCTCAAACCAACTCCGACCATGCTGTCGGATCAGCCACCACCGAAGTGTCGTGCCGATCGTCAGCGGAATTACGATAAACGCCAGAACCGAATACCACAAGACGCTATAGGGTACGACCAACGTCGACGTCCCGCTGACGAGCAATCCGATGATAGGGGCGAAGAGGACGAGCATCAACAAATCGTTCACCGTGACCTGCACCAACGTGTAGGCTGGATCGCCGTCCGTTAAATAGCTCCAGACGAAGACCATGGCGGTACAGGGCGCGGCAGCCAGAATGATACAGCCTGCGATATATTGCTCGGCCTCGGTTGGGGTCAGCCAGGCTGCGAACACATGTCGAAAGAACAGCCAGGCGAAAAAGGCCATGGAGAAAGGCTTCACGAGCCAATTGACGAAGAGCGTGACGAACAAGCCGCGTGGACGCTGGCCGACCTGTCGCAATGCCGTCAGATCGACTTTCATCATCATCGGAATGATCATGAGCCAGATCAGCACGGCGATGGGAAGGTTGATATGGCTGCCTTCGCCGAATTCAGAGGCGCGCAACCGGGTCACGAGATCGGGGAAGGCTCTGCCGAGCGCTACGCCCGCGACAATGCAGAGACCGACCCAAAGACTGAGATAGCGCTCAAAAGGATTCAGCCGCTTTCGCTCAACCGATGCAGGAATCGTGAGAGTCGCATCCATAAACGAAACGGGCTCCTTCTCGTTATGCACAACAGGTCGTGGCGCAGCAGGATCTTGTCTCTTTGGGTTTGACAGCTCGAATGAACCCGCTTATGAACTTGCCATCGATCGCTTTGGCCACGGTCTCGACATTAAGACCGGCGCCCATGAGGAACTCCCGAGCATCGGCAGCCGAATAGATCCGGGTGGGTTCAATGCTCGTCTGCTCAAAGCCGGCTTGTTGGAGTTTCGCGAGGTACACGGCTTCCTCCAAAGCTCCCGCAACGCACCCAGCCCAGAGCTCCACACTGTGGCGAATCTCCTGCGGCATCGTGCCGCGGACGACGATGTCGGACACGGCCAGGCGCCCGCCGGGCTTGAGCACTCGGAAGGCTTCCTTGAAGACTTGATCCTTGTCCGGAGAGAGATTGATCACGCAATTAGAAATGATCACATCGACGGAATTATCGGGCAAGGGCATCTGCTCAATGTCGCCTTTGAGAAATTCGACATTCAGCACGCCTGCCTTCTGCTGGTTTTCTCGCGCCAAGGCGAGCATCTCGTCGGTCATGTCGAGGCCGTATACCTTGCCGGTTGGCCCCACTCGGCGGGCCGAGAGGAAGACATCAATCCCGCCTCCTGATCCGAGGTCCAGGACCGTCTCTCCTGGTTGGATGGTGGCCAATGCCGTAGGGTTGCCGCAGCCGAAGGAGGCACGAACGGCTTCGGCCGGGAGGCCTGATGTTTCGTCTGTTCCGTAGAGATTGCCGGTGATCGGATCGAGGGCCTCTCCTTCAAGCAGGCTGCCGGTTCCGCAGCAGGAAGGCTTGCCATTCTTTGCCTGACGGGCGGCCTGACCATACTCGGCTCGAACGTGCTCTTTGATCTCTGATGGATTGTTCATCGAACGCCTCCAATCAATAAATGTTGATGCTTGAAGTCAAAAAAAAGCGCTCAGCAGCACCGACCGGCCGAGGCGGCAGATTTCGCAGACTGCTTCAACGCCCGAACCAGCTCCTCAAGTTCCTTAAGGGCGTCCAGATTGATCGAGTAATAAATCCATCGTCCCTCTCGCCGATCCTCGATGAGCCCAGCTTCCTTAAGAACTTTTAAATGGAACGATAATCGAGATTGCGCCGACTTCAACGTATCCATGAGATCACACACGCACTGTTCTCCTTTTTGGAGATGGCTCATAATCTCAAGTCGGGTTTCATCCGAGAGAGCGTGAAACAGTTTGACAGCACGCGAAGCCTCTCGTGTCGCCACCGGA
>DATIAT010000030.1:0-3978 GCA_035457905.1 Nitrospiraceae bacterium | reverse complement strand
TCGGGAAAGGCTTCTGACATGCGCTCGACAAACACCGCTTCCACGGATTTGGACAGGCGCAGCAGCGTCGACATCGCCTCGCGGGCACCCGCCTGCCGCGCGCGCACCAGCAACTCGGGAATATCTTCGTCGTTGAGGCCGGGGATAATCGGTGAGATCGAAATACCTGTCGGAATCCCTTCCTCCGACAACCGCGCCATGGCCTCGAAGCGCTTGCGGCTGGTCGGCGCCTGAGGCTCCACCCGACGCGCGACGTCCTCGTCGGCAAAGGGAATACTGAAGTAGACCCGGACCCAGGCCTCCTGCTGGAGGCGTTTGAGGACATCGAGGTCCCTCGAGACGAGGGCGCCTTTCGTGATGATCGCCACAGGGTTACGATATTCGGCGCAGACCTCGAGACATCCACGCGTCAATTCCAGCGACGCCTCCATCGGCTGATAACAATCAGTGTTGCCGGAGAAGACGATCAACTCGCCTTTCCAGGATGACTTTTCAAACGCCTTCCGCAACAGTGTGGCGGCCTGACGTTTGACGACGATTTTCGATTCGAAGTCGGTCCCCGCCCCGAAGCTCCAATATTCGTGGGTGGGCCTGGCGTAGCAGTAGGCGCACGCATGAAAACAGCCGCGATAGGGATTCACGCTCCAGCGGAAGGAGAGATCCGGACTGTCGTTGCGGCTGAGAATGTCCTTGCTCGAATCGTCGTATAGTTGGAGCCGAGCGTCAGGCGCCGGTTCGAGCAGATCGCGGTGTCTCGACTCGTACGGATTTGGAGGATTGGATATGGGCCGCATGCCGTCATCCTCTCTCCTCCTTCCCGAGGCTGTCAACCGGCTCCGGGGTTCCGTTCATTGACCTCCATCGAACCCCGATGTTAGATTCCAGCCGCTCATCACCCACGCGTCCTCTATGTACGATTTGCGTCTTCTCCGAGAGAATCTCGACCGTATCCGTGATCAACTCGGCGATCGCGGTCGCGACGTACAATGGGATGCCTTGCGCAAGCTCCTCGACGAACGGCGCGCCTTGACCATCCAAGCGGAAGAACTGCGAGCGGACTTAAACAAAGGCTCGGAAGAGGTTGCTCGGTTGAAACGGGGAAAACAGCCGGCGGATGAGGCCATAGCGGCTATGAAACGGGTCGGCGAGCACATTACTGAATGCGAAGGATCGCTCCGGGCGATCGAAGAGAACGTAATGGACATTGCGCTCCGCATTCCCAACCTTCCACATTCTTCGGTGCCCACCGGACAAACCGCCGATGAGAATATCGAGGTCCGTCGGTGGGGCCAACCACCCGCATTGACCACACCGAAAAGCCATTGGGACATCGGTGAGCAGCTGGGCATTCTCGATTTCGACCGTGCGGCAAAAATCGCCGGCGCCCGCTTCGCGGTATTGTCCGGCGCAGGAGCCCGGCTCGAACGAGCGCTGATCAACTATATGCTGGATCTGCACACCGCCGAGCACGGTTATCGGGAGGTTTTGCCGCCCTTCATGGTCAATCGCGCGGCCATGACCGGCACGGGTCAGTTGCCGAAATTTGAAGAAGACCTGTTTCGGCTCCGAGATGAGGACTACTTTTTGATTCCGACAGCGGAAGTCCCAGTCACCAATCTCCACAGGGAGGAGATTCTCAGCGAGTCGGCTTTGCCCACCCGATACACCGCTTACACACCCTGTTTTCGCCGTGAAGCCGGTTCGTACGGAAAGGACACCAGGGGATTGATTCGTCTGCATCAATTCAACAAGGTCGAGTTGGTCGCGTTTACCCGGCCTGAGCATTCCTATGAGGAGCTTGAGCGGCTGACCGGCCACGCGGAAGCTGTCCTGCAGCGCCTGGGGCTGCATCACCGGGTGATGACGCTCTGCACCGGCGACATGGGATTTGCCGCCGCTAAAACCTATGACCTGGAAGTGTGGCTGCCCTCGCAGAACCAGTTTCGAGAAATCTCGTCGTGCAGCAATTTCGAAGCATTTCAGGCGAGGCGTGCCGGCATCCGATTCAGAGGCAGCGGTGGAAAAAAAGAATCCAAAACGGACTTCGTGCACACGCTGAACGGATCAGGACTTGCGGTCGGTCGGACCCTGGTTGCAATTCTGGAGAACTATCAGCAGCCAGATGGCTCGGTGGTGATTCCTTCGGTCCTACGGCAGTATCTGGGAGGTATGGAACGCATCACGAAAGAACAGTGATGCGAGTCATTTCTTTTGACCGGCCGACCGGTTATGTATTGCCGACTGACAACCCGACTTGCCGGTCAGCCAATTGACGAAGGCATCCCACATGCTGGTGACACACCGCTGACTGTATAAGCGGTACAGTGGCACTGACCCTGTCGTGGCAGCATTACTCACATAGCAGCATGTCCCTTCAGAACGATGAGCATCGTTTGAAAGGGCTCTCGCCCGCTCTGACGACGACGTGGTATAGATGTGATTTCCTGAGGAGTGTCGATAGAGGCGATAGAGAGGCACCAGGTTTGGGGCTTTTGCTTTCGCAACATGGCAACAGATACCTTGACTTTGATATCCAGCAGACTCAATGGCTTTGTCACGCTCGAATAAGGAGATGGTATAGAAATGATCGCCCGTACCTGAGTGATGTAAGCGATAGAGCGGTGTGGTCAGTATAGTCTTCGCGACATAACAACAAACGCCTTCGTTACGGTAGCCAGCTTTCGCAACCGCGTCATCCCGCTCCGAGATGGAAGTGGTGTACAAATGAGTTCCTGACGTGGCACGGGAGAGCCTGTACAGCGCCTCTGAATCAGGAGTGACGGCCGCCTGAAGATAGCAACAGATACCTTCATCCTTGAACCCCAATTTCGCAGTTGCACGATCACGTTCTGCGACTGAAGTCGTGTACAAATGTTGGCCAGACTGCGAGTTGTATAGACGATACAGTGCAAGGCTCCCTCGAGAGGCGACCGCCCAGACGTAACAGCAGACTTCTTCGTCCTTGTAGCCGGCATCAGCTATTGCGCTGTCTCGCTCAGATAAGGACGTCGTATAAAAATAATCACCGTTCTTGGGAAGGTGCAACCGATACAAGGGCACCGTCGCAACATGGAGAGCATAGCAGCATACTCCCTCATCTTTGTACCCGGATCTAATCGCAACATCACGCTCGTCTTCCGAGATCGTAAACAAATGATCTTCCATAATGGTGGTTCTGGCATGACTGGAGTTGGCGACTAAAACAATTACACCGGCGAGAGCAACCGTCGAGATTAGAATTTTCATCATGCTTCATTAGTTATAGTTGGCGAGTGGCTCCATGCGCTGCGGCTCCCGGTCAGGCGCTACGCAGAACGCACACAGCAGCCTCGGGAACGGTAGCAGTAGTATCACACTCGAGATATACTCACATCTCTTTCATCATTCACAATGAAACCAGGAGCCAAGAGAAAAAACAGCCTGAGTCCAAGCCTGGCGGTGAAAATTCTTGCCTCAACATATCTAATGGAGGGGTGACGGAGCGGCCGAACGTGCCGGTCTTGAAAACCGGAGACCTCGCAAGGGGTCCGCGAGTTCAAATCTCGCCCCCTCCGCCATATTTTCTCCCAATGCGGGCGCCCTTCTTCCATCTGTCAGTGAGAACCTCATTGTGCATAGCGACGGTACATTGCTTCGTCTGATGGCTGTCGCGCTATGCGTGGATCGCATTCACTTTCATTGAATCGCTTCGCAGGAAAGTCTGCGAATCTGCGCTTGCACTCAGCCGCTTCGATTGACATAACCATACAACAGCTCTGCTATTGCACGATGACCAGCAGCATTAAAGTGCATGGGGTCATTGAATAAATAGAGTGATTTTGAGGAAGCCCGGTTCACCTTGAGATAGTCGGCAAGTCCATCATAGAGGTCATATATTGTTACCCCCGCCAGACGCCCAGCTGCTTTTATAATGTTCTGCGGCTCAAGTGTCTCCAATGACTCGGCCCGTAGCTGATACTCATAGGGGAAAATAACAAG
>DATIAT010000029.1:0-38762 GCA_035457905.1 Nitrospiraceae bacterium | reverse complement strand
CGCTTTATAGACAGTTCCCGACTTCGTCTGTTCTTCTTCGAGACCGACCATCTGATGGCCTGTCGTATCGCACCAGGCCGGCATGTCTTTCTTAATGCCTTCGTCATCCGAGACGACTTCAAGCACCTGGCCCAACGTGAGTTCCTAGATCTTCTTGACCGTCATGATAATCGGCATCGGACAAAAATACCCGAGCGTATCGAGCTTCACATCGGCTTGAATCATAGCGTTTTGTTTCTCTGGTCTGTTTGGTTTATTTCGTTTGTTTAGTGAACTGCCGCCCCGCACCAGATGAACCAAACAAACTAAATGAACAAGTTGACGTTGCCCTGTTTGGCTTCCGCGAGATAGGTGGTCACTCCTGCGAATTGATCGATTCCCTCAATAAGCGTATCTTTTGTGATTCCCATAAGTCCCATGGTAGTTGTGCATGCAATAAAGCGAACCCCGAGACTCAGTGCTGTCTCCATGAGTTCAGGCACGCCAGGCATCCGGTTTTGCTTCATGACCTTTTGCATCATCTTCGTGCCCAGTCCCCAGAAATGGAATCGCGAAAGAGGAAGATTGTCTGCGCCCCCTTTATTCATCAGGCCGAACATCTGACGAAGCCAGTCCTTGGCAGAGCTGGTTGCGCCTTTCCGGCGTATGGCGTTCAAGCCCCAGAACGTGAAAAAGATGGTGACCTGCATCCCCATGGCAGCGGCCCCAGTGGCGATGATGAATGCCGCCATCGCCCGATCCATGTCGCCGCTCAGCAGCACAATCGTCACCTTTTCAGGCTTGGAAGCCTGCAGATCTGCTAATGCAACTGCTGGATCCATCTGCGCGATTGCCATGACGTCCTCTTTTCTGTCAGGTCGGCATTAATTCGGCGATTTCTTTAGTTTTTCACTATAGTCTCCACTTCTTTTTCTTGTCAAGGTAACGACCTTGACCTGACTCAGTCCGCCGGATATAGTGCCAAAAGCGCCTATTGACACCTGCCACTCCATTTTTTTCTGAACACCGAACTCATCACCACCGAGTCCCCTCATGGCATTGGAGGATAAGAAATGGGCGAGGGGAATACCTCGCGTTATTTCCCTCCTTGCAGCGATCATTCTTTGCATGCATGCCTTCACGGTCTGGCCAGCAGACAGCCGTCGCTTTGCAACCGTGCCCGCACTTGCCGTGCTCGCCGACGGGAAGACCGGAATTGTTCACTACGTCGTGCTCCAAATCGACAAAGACCACCGCCAGGAGGGTCCAACAATCCAGTTCAATGAAATACACCTGGGCGGCGGGTCGATTGTCAGCGAGGATTGGAAGGAAGGTGTCCAGCAGGCTGTTGCGGCGGCCGCGAAAGCGATGGGAGAAGACGGGCGGCAATGGATAATCACGATCAAGAACCGGTCTTCCAATAAATTGACCGAAGGAATGAGTGCCAGCAGCGCTGTCGCCGTCGGTATCATGGCAGCCTGGCGAGGCGACAGTATCAGGCCGGACGTGGCCCTGACCGGAAAAATCACGCCGGATGGTCAGATCGAGTCGGTTGGGGCGCTGCTCATTAAAATCGAGACGGCAGCTCGCGCACAGTATAAAACGGTATTGGTGCCCCGCGGACAACTGGACAAAGCCGACTGGGATCTTTCCCAGCTAGCAGCCAGATCGAACATGAACATCATTGAGGTCGCAACGTTGGAAGAGGCGTACCTGCTCATGACTGCGGCAGGACGATAGCGCTTCACTCCGTACTCTTCCGCACTAATAATCCCATCGCCTGCCGAATCTGGGCGCGTGAACCGAGTAATACCACTGTATCGCCAACCATTAACCGAGTGTTCTCAGGAGGATTTGCTTGCGTCACCCCGGCACGTGTCCAGGCGACTACCGAAGCGCCTGTGCGTGGAAAAACAGCGAGTTCGGCCAACGTCTTTTCACGCGCAGGCGAATCGTCGTCGATACGACAGGTTTCAACTTCCGCATCGGTCGAAGCCCCGTCACGCAGATGATGCGGAAGTTCCGGTGACTCGCTGCGACGAAGCAGGGCATACCCCTCACGGCGAACCTGTTTAGCCTTCTCCATCACGAAACTCTGCGGCAATTTGTAGGTGCGGAGCACTAATCCGAATATCTCAATGGAGGTTTCGAATTCCTCCGGCACCACGTCGTCCGCACCGAGTTGCTGCAGCTCTTCCAATTCGCGTAGATAACGAGTCCTAACGATGACATGGAGTTTGCGGTTCAGGCCCTTGGCAACCTGTACGGCCCGCCGGGTAACGAACGGATCCGAAATGGCAACGACCAACACTTTCGCCTCTTCAATCTTCATATGCCGCAGCACATTCGGATTTGTGCCATCGCCGTAGTAGACGGGTATCCCGTGTTTTGCCTCGCGGCTGACGGTATCACCGTCAAGATCCAAGGCCAGGTAGGGGATCTCCGTATCGCCAAGAACACGTGCGAGGTTTCTCCCGTTCAGCCCGTAGCCTACAATAATGACGTGGTCCTTGATCCGAATCTGTTTCCCTTCGGTCTGCAAGGCATGTGCTGTGGTGCGACCGGGCAACCAATGATGAAGGCGTTGCCACGCTTCCGTGCGGCGTGCCAAATGCGGCGACCACTGTATGAGAAAGGGCGTTACGATCATAGAGAGCACTGAGACCGCAAGAAAGACCTGATACGGGTCACCGCGCAGAAAACCGCTTTCCTGACCCTGCTGCGCTAACAAGAAACTGAACTCTCCTACCTGGGCCAGAGCAATGCCCACCATAATCGCCGAACGGAGGGGAATCTTCGCTAATAGAACCGCTCCAGCCCCGGCGATTAACTTCACCAGCAGAATCGTCACAAGTAGTCCTGCCACTGGCAACGGATGCGTAAATAACACCCGCCAGTCCATGAGGATGCCGATCGACACGAAGAAGAGACTGTTGAAGCTGTCGCGAAACGGCAGCACTTCCGCCATGGCCTGATGGCTATATTCGGATTCGGAAATGACCAGCCCGGCGATGAACGCGCCCAACGCCAACGAGATACCGCCGAGTGAAGTAAGCCACGCAATACCGAGACAAGAAACAATGACCGTCAGCAGGAACAGCTCGCGGCTGCGGCTGCGGACAATATGTCCCAACAGTCTGGGGACGAGATACCAGGCGGCGGCAACGACCAGGGCAACGACAAGAACCGACTTCCCCAAGGCGAGGAGGATCGACAGCCCGCTTTCTTGGGATTGGCTGGCAAGAATCGGCGTCAGCAGCATCATGGGTACGACGGCCAAATCCTGAAAGATCAGAATACCGATTGTGGCTCGTCCATGAATAGAGTCGCTGTCCCCTCGTTCAGCCAAAGCCTTCAACACGATCGCCGTGCTGCTCAGAGAAAAGAGAAATCCCCAGAACGCCCCCTGTTGCCACGATAGTCCGACGAGAATTGCCCCGAACCATGCGATCAACAGCACGCCGCCGACCTGGATAGGTGCGGCCACGAGCAAGAGTTGGCGCATGGAGGCCAATTGCACCAATGAGAATTCGATACCGATAGTGAAAAGGAGCAGGATGATCCCGACCTCTGCCAATACTTGAACCGAGCCGATATCCGAGATGAGGTTCAATCCGTTCGGACCGATGAGTGCGCCGGCAACCAAGAATCCGGCGATCGATGGGAGCTTAAACTTGTGAAATATAAAGACGACGGCGATCGATACTGTGAAGATCAAGAGCAGATTGGTCAGCACGCCGTAGTCAGTCATGACAGAAATCGACCGGTGAAGATAACATCCTGAAATGCCACATATTTCTAAGGTTCGAGGCGGAGAATACCCCAGCAGCGAAGAGGGAACAAGGCTATGCTGCGGTTCAACGGAAACCGTTTCGCCTCAAGAGGTTTCCAACACGTTCGAGCAGACGGGGCACGATCCTCGGTCGGGCGGGGTAGCTGGAATACTCGTGTCTCGCTGTTGCGCACGATGCCGATGGCCGTTCCTATACTGCAAACAACTGTGCTTCTCCGGTTGAATTTGAAAGCATGCTTCCTGAATCGATCAGTTGTAAGCATCGACTAATCAGCCACCAGAGCCATCTTCCAGCCCCTCGTCGGTAGCTGAACCCCCCTCGAAAGATGAATAGACAGCTCTAGCGCTTGCAGAATAGCTTGTCATCACCATCGGCGAGTACAATAAAAGGGGTGAGCAATGATACAAACACTGTTTGTTCCACTGACTCGAGGGAGGTGCTCTATGCAGCCTGCCCATGTCCTTATGGTTGCCGCAACGTTCTTCACCCTATCCTCAACAACGGCATTCTCCGAAACGACGGTCGCCTTCGATCCGTTCGTCATGCGGGAATGCCCTCAAGCCGATGGGAGCTCTCTTTACACCAACAAGGATTTGCCGGGCTGCAAACTGATGACGCTGAAGGAACTCTCGGTCGTGCCCTCGCTGGAAAACATGCCGACGTATCGGCCTACTGTGGCCACTGCCCCTCATTACGATATTCCTCCATACCCCGACCGCAGTCAGAGCGATATGATAGGCGGGGGACAAACCCTACCTGAATGGGCCAAAGGCTGGCATAACAGCATCGCCTCGTCCGGATCCGTTCACGCAGAAGTCTGCTCTCTGTATGGAGAGTGGATCCACCTCGTCCAGAAAACCCGCGGCGGGTTCTTTTTCGGGGCAGATCCTTCGTACGGCGGAGATCTCTCAGCGAGAAATCAGCGGGGTCCGAGTTATTCGTTCGAGAACAATGCGCGATACGTCACGCTGGCGAAGCTGTTTGGGCCAGGATTTGTGCCGATCGGCTGTCCGTAACGAAATATTCGGCAAAGAGAAAGAGACTATGGGCGCCAGCTATCCGCAAAGCGTGGCGCCCTTTATTTTTTGTAGAACTCGCGATACCACTTCACAAACCGCGGAATACCTTCTTCGATCGTGGTCGAAGGTTTAAACCCGACATCTCGTGACAGATCCTCAATGTCTGCGTAAGTCGCCGGTACGTCGCCAGGCTGAATCGGCATTAGCTTCTTCACCGCTTTCTTTCTTAATGCGTGCTCCAACACCTCGATAAACCGCAGCAGTTCTACCGGCTGGTGATTGCCGATATTATAGATCCGTGAAGGCGCTGAACTGGTTCCCGGATCCGGTTGATCGCCGGACCATGTCTGGTCCGGAGTAGCCGGATGATCGAGAGCCCGGATCACGCCCTCGACGATGTCATCGATATAGGTAAAATCCCGGCGCATCTTCCCGTGGTTGTACACCTCGATCGGCCTTCCTTCCAGAATCGCCTTGGTGAAAATAAAGAGCGCCATATCAGGCCTTCCCCACGGGCCATAGACCGTAAAAAACCGCAAACCGGTGCAGGGAATCCGATAGAGATGCGCGTAACAATGGGCCATGAGTTCATTGGCTTTTTTACTGGCCGCATAGAGCGAGACCGGATGATCGACGTTGTGGTGGATAGAAAATGGCATTTGAGTATTGCCGCCGTAGATGGAGCTCGACGAGGCGTAGACGAGGTGCTCGGCCCTTCCGTGACGGCAGCCTTCCAATACATTCAGAAATCCTTCGATATTACTGTCCGTATAGGCATGCGGGTTCACCAGTGAGTAGCGCACACCGGCTTGAGCCCCCAGATGGACCACGCGCCTGATCGGCTGCTTCGCAAACAGCTTTTTCATCCCGACCCGATCGGCCAGATCGAGCTTCGTGAATGAAAACGACTTGAAGGGCTTGAGCTTCGCGAGCCTCGCCTTCTTCAGGCGCACGTCGTAGTAGTCGTTGACGTTATCGAGTCCGATGACCCGCTCGCCCCGCTCCAGCAGCCTCGCCGCTGTATGAAAGCCGATGAATCCGGCGACGCCGGTGACGAGGATCGGGGGGGGTTGCGTTTTGCGCTTGGTCATAGTCGATCCTTGTCGACTCAGCGAGTTGGTGCGGTTCGACTGCCGGTTTGCATATAAGGAGGATCACCGTGGTCAAGCCGGTAGAGCGAAAGAGGCGTCAGAGCTTCTCCGGTCGTCAACGGTTCGACCTGCCCGTCGGTTGTGCGGCGAAATAGATCCAACGCATGGCCGTAATGATACCCGCATCCCTGCTTAACGAGAAATTCTTTGAGAGTTTCCGGCGGTTCCCAATGGGCCGTCAGCAGCGCTGTGCGTGCAGGATTCCGCCGGCTAAACATGAACGAGAGATGGTCCGGATACCAATCAGCGCCGCCTGTGGCATATGACACGAACAACCTGGCCCGTGCCGCCGCACACACATCGGCAAGATATGCATTCGTGAGATAACCGTTTTCTCCTACGTCGAGCCATTTCCCGGGATGAGACAAGGGCGCATGGGCCGCATGGCCACGGATTTCGAGGAGTTGCTGTTGCGAGGCGAACACCAACGGGATCGGCCCGTGCTTTTGCACGAGCGACTGGATTACTCCGTCCTTGAGCGGAGACTTGCCGCTATTCGTCGGCCCGCTGTCCGCATGCACGAGTACGTTATAGCCGCGATCGGCGATGAGATAGCAGTTGCGCGGCATCTCCAGCTCGCAGGGATCTTCGCCGTAGAACGGCACGGAGTATACGGCTCCTCCTTCGAACCCCCAACTTTCTCCATGCGCCAATTCGATCACGCGACCGAATCCCAGTTCTGTCAAAAGTGCCAGGTAATCGAAACAGAGCGTGCGGCGATCCTTTCGGCTCGGCACGATGATCGGGGTATCTTTAGGCAGATGCAAGAGCGTGCGCGGATCTACATGATCGTCGTGATCGTGGGTCAAGAAGACGGCGGACGGGTTGGGCAGCAACGATCCCCAGAGCGATGGAACGGAGGATTCTGCAAACCAGGGGAGCAACCAGGGATCGAACAACAATGCCTGATCCCGTTGCCGATACAGCAGCGCAGCATGGCCCAGATGGATCGTGTCTCGATCACATAGCGTATCGAACCAGCGGGACCTGACAGAGGAGGTGCTCGAACTTACCAAGCACTCATGATGATGAAGCGATTCAATCAGCCGCGTGAGGACACGCTCCGCATCTCGCCCGAGAGTCGTCACCACTGTTCTGATTTCGTCGGTCTGATGCGTACCATCGAGAAATCCGAGAACCTTCCCCACAATCGGCCCCAACTGTCGCCGATCGAACCCGATCGGAATGGCCTGCCGCTTCACTGAATTGAAGATCCGGAGCCCGCTGTTGATGACCGTGGCAGATTTGGTGGGATCGGTCGGAAACTCCCATTGAAACGTACCGTCCGGCCTTCGCCCACAATAGATGTGCTGCTGCAGATAGGGGCGGGCGTTGATGGCCTCCGTATAGGCATCTTCCATTCGCCGTTGACGATCAGGGTCGTCGAGCGGGGCTCGCTTGGAAAAGACATCGCTGATGGCTGTATCGATCACGCTGGAGAGAAGGCTGTGGGCCTCATGGAGGCTCGCGACGACTTCAGGCGCCACACCTGCGATGAAGGGAAAAGGACCTGGAGGGTCCGTACTTTCCAATTGCACCCAGGTCCAGGGCGCGAGGCTGAGATATTGATGCCGAGGCAGGCTGTTCCAAATACTCATAATCGGTGAGGGGTAAGGGGTAAGGGGTAAGGAGCTGTCCACATCAAGCTTGCCAGGGTTTGTCTCCGCACTTCACACCTTACCCCTTATTCCTTACCTTTTACCCATTCCAGTTTGCTGATCGTGGGTTCGTACAAGGCTTGAATGACAATCCCGTCGGGGTCGGAAAAGTAAAAGGAATAACTGCCGTCACGATGCTGTTTCGGCGGTGTCACGATCCGCCCGCCCAACTGCACCAGACGCGGTTCGACCTTCCGATACATCCGGTCGACCGCTTCAGGGCTCTCAAGTATCACACCGACGTGATCCAGCGATTGCCCGGTCAAGGGCTGATACGCGACGATCTCGGATTCCGGAATCTGATGCAAAGCAAAATTATCCGACCCTGAGCTGAAATACACATTGTCAGGATCCGGTTCCAATACAGCTTTCATTTCCAGTACTTCCTCATAGAATACGCGCGAGCGTGTCAGATTTGTGACTCGCAGCGCCACATGGCGTAATCCTCGATGGAGCGGAGTGCTCATAGCTTTCCTCAATCGTGCCCGTATAGTAGGGAGGCGTCTTAACTCCGTCAATTGAAAACCCCTGGCGGGATGCTGAAAATGTCCGCCAGCAGAGGGGGGAGTGGCCAGGTGCCCTTCTTGCTCGTAGAACGCGCACGATAAGAATGTGCTCGTTCGGGCCAATGGCACGTCTCGGCGTGCCAGTGGGTGGGCGGGTGAGAAGTCTGGCCATTTTGAGCATCCTCCAGGAAACCTCTACTGTCATTATTGCGAACCTCCAAGTTCTCGCCTGCCCACAGAGTTTTCTGCCAGCTGCTAAAATACAGCGTCAAGCTCGGTCCGCCTCAATCATGCCGACAGCGGCGCGTGCTCTCAGGCTAACTATGATACGATGCCCACGTTCCAATCTTGAAGAAGCAATCCGCATTGGACCTTTACTTTTTCTTTCGAAGACCTAATGGCTACCGTTGGCTTCAATGGTCTAATCGTCGCCGCGTTCGAAAGCCGCATGGCCGCAGAGATGACGCGGCTCATAGAGCGCCTTGGAGGAATTCCTCTCGTGGCCCCTGCGCTTCGCGAAGTTCCACTGGATGACAATTCCGCGGCGTTGAAGTTCGGCGTTCGGCTCACGACCCAGCAAGTCGATCTTCTTATTCTTCTTACCGGCGTCGGCACGACCGCACTGTTCGATCTCCTGAAAACGCACTATCCCTGGTCCTCCATTGTGGCAGCCTTCAAACAAACAGGCATCGTGGCCCGAGGGCCCAAACCGGTCGCAGCGCTCAAAGCATTCGGTCTCCAACCGACACTGACAGTACCGGAACCGAACACCTGGGTCGATCTGATCTCTACGCTGGATGAGTACCGACCGGTGAAAGGGTTGCGTGTTGCCGTGCAGGAATATGGCATGTCCAATCTGGACCTCTTGGAGGCCCTCAGACAGCGTGGAGCGGAGGTCTTTCCTGTGCCCATTTACCGTTGGGCCCTCCCGGAAGATCTGGGTTTACTCAGACTAGCACTCGATGAGGTCATTGTAGGGAAGGTAGCTGTCCTTCTTGTCACCAATGCCGCCCAAGTAGATCATGTGATGCAGGTGCTGGAGCGAGACGGAAAGGTAGGCCCCTTTCGCGCGGCACTTAAAAAGATTGTCGTCGCGTCCATCGGCCCCACCGCCAGCGAACGCCTCCGCTATTACGATTTCCCTATCGACTTCGAACCTTCCCATCCGAAGTTGGGCATACTGGTCAAAGAAACCAGCGAGCGGATTCACTCTCTTCTGATGTCAAAATCTCCCAGGGCCATGCCCTAATACAGGCCTCGAGCTATGGAACATATCAGACGAACAAGGAGTATTCGCTTCGTCCCGTATTTCGCATGCCTCGAACAGGCCGGCGCATCACGGCGAAACCGTCACAGAAGCGATGCGTTCCTCACTGGATCGGTTAAGAGATGGTAAGCACGCCGGCTCCCGAATAGCGGCCGGCTTTCAATTCTTGCAGGGCACGATTGGCATCGGTGAGGGCGAACGAAAGCGTGTGGGGTTTGATCGGAATCGCAGCGGCTTCGCGCAAGAGATCAAGGCCGTCCTGTTTCGTATTAGCCGTCACGCTCCGAATGACCCGCTCTCCAAAGACTTCGCGATCATAGTCGAGCGAGGGAATCGGCGACATGTGAATGCCGGCGAGAGCTAGCGTGCCGCCACGTTCCAATGCCCGTAAGGCGGGTGGGACCAGTTCCCCCGCCGGCGCAAAGATAATCGAGCCGTGAAGCTTGTCCGGCGGCTGGTCGGTCGCCCCTCCTACCCATTTTGCGCCCAATTCATGTGCGAGACGTTGATGTTCCGGTTTCAACGAACTGACGTAGACTTGACAGCCCCAATGGCGAGCGATCTGGATGGCAATGTGGGCAGACGCCCCGAATCCATAGAAACCGAGTCGTTGGCCCGGTCGGATCCCGCTTAGGCGCAAGGCGCGATAGCCGATGATCCCGGCACAGAGGAGAGGGGCTGCTTCCGCATCGTTGAAAGCCGGCGGAATCGGATAGGCAAATGCTGACGGGACGAGCGCATACTCCGCATATCCGCCGTTAACTTGATAGCCGGTAAACCTGGCGCGCTCGCACAGGTTCTCGCGTCCGCTCGTGCAAAATTCACAGACTCCGCATGTGTGCTGGAGCCAGGCGATCCCGACTCGCTCGCCGATCTTCCGTTCACTCACGCCTGGGCCGACTCGACTCACGGCCCCGACGGCTTGATGGCCGGGAATGAGCGGAAGCGAGGGATCGGCCAGTTCACCTTCAATAACGTGAAGATCGGTCCGGCAGATTCCACAGACAGTCAGGCGGACCAAAACTTCTCCGGAGCCTGGCTCCGGTATTGGAAGCTCACGCAGTTGTAGCGGGCCAGTCCCCACATCTGCCGCGCGCTCCAAAACCATCGCTTTCATCATTGATGGCTCTCAGTAGGAAGGGGCCGTCGATGAGTCATCTATTAACTGAGAATGGCTACAGGCCGTTCAAAAAGTCCGTCCAGCGAGGCCGCAGCGAGCAAAGAGGCGAGGCGTACCCTTGCGGTACGTTGAGCCCCTGAGCGATGCGAGAACGAAATTGGCGGACTTTTTCAACAGCCTGCTACGGTTTCGCTTTGATACATTCGATTTCAAGCCTGATCTGGACTTCGTCGCCGACGACGAGTCCGCCGCTATCCAGCGTTTTGTTCCAGGCCATACCGAAATCTTTGCGGTTGAGTTTACCCTCTGCGCTAAAACCGGCCCTGAAATTACCCCAGGGGTCCTTACTCGTCCCATTATACTGGCCTGTCAGGGTAACCTCCTTCGTCACCCCGCGCAGCGTGAAGTCTCCTATCGCCGTATAGCCATCTGCGGTTTTCTTGTAACTCTTCATTTTATAGGTCATCGTCGGAAAGCGCTCGACGTCAAGGAAATCGGCATTTCGCAAGTGTGCATCGCGTTTTTCGTGATTCGTATTCACCGATTCGGCCTTGATCGTGGCCTCAACGGCTTTCACGATACCGGTCTCAGCATCCATGTCGATAAACCCCGCGTAGTCTGTGAACCGGCCTGTGGTTTTCGACACCACCATGTGCGCCACGCGAAACTCGATCGTCGAATGTTCAGGATCCACGTTCCAACGAGCCGGTTCTGCGTGAACCGCCAACGGGAACCAGACCGTCGCTACGACCCATAAGAGCATCCGCCAATTCCGTCCTCTTCCCTTCAGCATGAATTATTCTCCTGAATGAAAGGCATCTTGGATGAGGTCTGAACGGGAGGTGCCCGATCACTTCGAAGGCTGGATCGATGCCTCAGACTTGCGATGTGACTGATTCCCGATCGACTGTACCTCGCGAGGTCGTCCTCGACTGCCGGTCCTCATCCGGACATGGACGTCTACTGCGTCCTCCTCTATCTCGCTGGGAAACGGCAAGAACGGTTGGGCATTGACCACTGCATAAATTCCGGCTTCGTCAATTTCACGCGAACCGGAGCCTTTCTCAATCTCGATCAGCTGAGCGCGGCCATTGGAAAATATCTTGAAACGAACCCTTACCGTTTCGCCGCTCGTCGCACGTCGCATTCCACGGATCTGGCGGGCCCAACTCCGGCTGATGAGGTGGCTCACTTGTTGCCAATAGGCCTTCCCTTCCCCTGGGGAGGCAAACGGGACCAGATCTTCCTCGGCTAAGGCACCAGTCGCAACCGGTTCCACGGCCGGTTGCACTTCATCCAGGACGACATCCTCGCCTTGCGATTCCTCAGGGCGAACGGGCGGCGACTCATTACTCTCCTCGACCGGCTCCAAATGATCCATGGTCACATATACAACCCGCCGCATAAACCGTTCGAGTCTGTCCTGGCGGGATCGAGCAAACGTCACCTGAACTCGCACCGCTCGAGGTGGTACGGAGGTCCGACTCAGCAGGATCGGCACGAGCGTTATCGTCCCCTTCAACGCCGTCGACTCTGCATCCGGCTCAAGCGTGACCGTTTGGGATTGAAATGCAACTGATTCGCAGATCGCCACCACCGGAGTCGCTCCCGCTGTCACGCCGCCGAGGTAAATCGTCAGCGTGATGGGCTTGCCGGTTTGCGGATCTCCCATCGGTTCCGCCTGATTCAACTCGAACTGTGCCCACCGCTTCGCGGGACCGGACGAGGAAGCTGTTTGGGATGATGATGCGGAGTGCGATGGGCTCATAAGGCTATGACAGAAGAGCGCCACACAACACATCCCCGCGAACCTCATAAGACCTCGGGGGCGCAGAGCCTTCATAGGTGGCATCCTACTGATCTTGTGAACCCTAGCGCAACCCGTTTTTCCTGTAGCCCTCATTATGCATGACGATTCATCGAGAAATTGCGGATGCGCCAAGTGAGACGGGCACGTTCCGACCATATGCGTTTCGTAAGCACAGAAGATCAACGGGCCGACATCTCCCTTGTTTTTCCGTGAGCTAAAGACCGGCATGGATGTCGCCCCTGTCATGCTCCTTCAGTCGCTGAACCACTTATACTGATTTAATGGCATAGTATTTTTCTCTCCGGATGGGGGACGGCACATGAGAAGGTTCAATTCTCTTGACAGAGAAAGCATTTGCACTAGTCTGAGTAATACAAGGATCAACCGTTGGATTTTCAACGAAGGAGGATTTATGTTTCAACGAACTGTATTTATCCTGACCGTCTGTTCCTTATTGGCATTGCAGACTGCTGGCGTAGGAGCGGCTGGAAACCCGGACAATGGTCCTGGATGTGGCCTGGGAAAGCTCGCGTGGATGGATTATGGGGGCCAAAAACAAATTGCGCCCCAGGTTATGATGGCAACGACGAACGGCACGTTCTGGAGCACGACATTCGGCATCAGCTCAGGGACCTCAGGTTGTACCAACGACGGTGTGATTATGAAGAACAAGCACATCAATATGGCGAGTCACAGTTTCGAGAGCCTGGCAAAAGAAATGGCACAGGGGGAGGGCGAGCATCTCGCCTCCCTGGCAACGTTACTGGGAGTCCCAGAGGAAGTCCAGCCTGAATTTTTTGCGCTGGTTCAAGAGAAATATACTATCTTAGTCGGGTCCGACGACACGACTGCAGTGACGATGCTGCAGGCGCTTCAGTCGGCCATGGCCGAACGTCCTGCCCTTGCCAAGGTGTCCTTTGTCAACGAGGATCTGCAGAAAGAGGTCCGATAACGAGGCCCTTCTCTCATTCTCCTTGGATATTCTTGCTGGGGATTGAGCCCGTCTTCGTGTGTGAGAGTATGCACGCATGTCAACTGATCTGAGGCACCAGCGCAACCCCTTCGATCTTAAAAGAGAGAACGGCTATCAACGATGGGCGTAGAGGCTGGGGGTTCCGAAGGGGGGGCCCCCTTCGTGAAAACTCTCCAAAGAGGGCTGCCTCCTTTGGAGGAGTAGGCGAGGCAGGTTTCAGAGCTGAGCCTACGACGGAAAGGAGGCCTACGTGAAACAGTATGTTAACCGACCGATCGACGAGCCCGCGATTGCAGCAGAGCCGTTCATGAATAATGCGGGCTACCGGTAGGCGGAATCGATCCCTTAGTATAGAATGAATCTATGCGGGCGCTCGTCAAGACATCGGCACAACCAGGATTGACTGCTACCGACAGGCCGGATCCAAAACCAGGACCTACCGATGCCATCGTCCGCGTCAGAGCCACCTCTCTCTGTGGGACGGATGCTCATATTTATAACTGGGATCCCTGGGCACACAGTCGCATCCACCCGCCACGCATCATCGGCCATGAGATGTGCGGCGAGGTTGTAGAGGTCGGCTCGGATGTTACGCTCGTGAAGGTGGGCGATTACATCGCCGCCGAGTCACACATCACATGTGGGCACTGTTTTCAATGTCGCACCGGACAGGCGCATGTCTGCAAGAATTACCTCATCCTCGGCGTCGATCGCGATGGCTCGTTCGCAGAGTATGTCGTCTTGCCTGAAACGGTGCTTTGGAGGACCTCTCCCACCATTCCACCAGAACTCGCCTGCCTCCAAGAACCGCTCGGCAACGCCGTCGATGCCGCCTTGGTCGAGGACCTCACAGGGCAGACGGTCTTAATCACCGGTTGTGGTCCGACCGGACTCTTCGCGACCGCCGTTGCACGAACGGCCGGCGCCGCCACGATCATTGCTACGGATGTCACTGCATATCGTCTGGATATCGCCAAACAGGTTGGAGCCGATCATGTGCTCAACGCCAAGGCCGAGACCGCAGAGCGCGTCGCTGCAGCCATTCGGGAAATCACGGCCGGCGAAGGTGTCGATGCTTCACTCGAAATGTCGGGGAACCCTACGGCATTGCATCAAGCCTTCAGTGCGGTGAAGAACGGCGGACGCGTGACACTCTTCGGTATTCCAACGGGACCGATGACTTGCGACCTCGCGAATGAGATCATTTTTAAGGGAATTCGGGTCTATGGGATTACGGGCCGCCGCCTCTTCAAGACTTGGTATCGCCTAACCGGTCTCTTTCAGGCCGGACTCAATATCAAGCCGGTGATCACCCATACATTTCCCATGAAAGAGTTCGCGCAGGGATTCGAGCTCATCAATTCCGGCCAATGTGGGAAAGTGATTCTGATTCCGTAACCAATGCGCGACGGGCGAGTCATGCGAGAAACGCGCGACTAGCATATACTCCATTTCGCGCAGGTCTCGCTCGCCACGCGAGTCTCGCAACTACGATTCATGGCATACCATTCACTCAAAAAAACTGTGACAGACCGCCTCGCTGAAATCCGCACGGCGGGCCTGTACAAGTCTGAGAGGCAGATCCTCGGCCCGCAGGGAACCGAGATTCGCGTGGCCCAAGGCGAGGTCCTCAACCTCTGCGCCAACAACTACCTGGGACTCGCCAACCACCCTGACATCAGACAGGCTGCTATCGAGGGATTGGAAGTACATGGGTACGGTATGGCTTCCGTCCGGTTCATCTGCGGCACGCAGGACCTCCACACACAACTTGAACACGCAATCAGCACCTTCCTCGTCGCTGAGGACACGATTCTCTATAGCTCCTGTTTCGACGCCAACGGCGGACTCTTCGAGGTGCTCCTCGGCGAGCAGGACGCCGTCATCAGCGACGCTTTGAACCACGCCAGCCTGATCGATGGCATCCGGCTTTGCAAGGCCACCAGGCTCCGTTACGCGCACTCAGATATGGCGGACCTGGAAGCCAAGTTGCGCGATGCGGCAACCTGCAGGCTTCGTTTGATTGCGACGGACGGGGTCTTTTCTATGGATGGCGATCTCGCAAGGCTCGATCGGATTGTCGAGCTGGCGGATCGATACGATGCAGCGGTGATCGTGGACGACAGCCACGCGACCGGTGTGCTCGGGCGTAACGGGCGCGGCACGCCGGATCATTTCGGCGTTGCCGACCGAATCGAGATCGTTACCAGTACCCTGGGAAAGTCCCTGGGTGGGGCGGCAGGCGGGTTTACTTCGGGACGGAAAGAGATCATCGAGCTGTTGCGGCAACGCTCGCGACCCTACCTGTTTTCGAATTCACTCCCGCCGGTCATCGCCGCGGCGGCACGCCGGGCTTTGGTCCTCGTAGCCCAGGGCGACCGGTTGCGGGTCAAGCTGAGAGAGAACGCAGCCTTCTTCCGCTCACAACTAACCGCGCTTGGATTCCGGCTTATTCCCGGCGAACACCCCATTATCCCGGTCATGTTAGGTGACGCCTCACTTGCCACCAGAATGGCAGAGCTGCTATTGGCGGAAGGGATCTACGTCGTGGGGTTCAGTTATCCGGTTGTACCGCAAGGCCAGGCCAGAATTCGCGTCCAGATGTCGGCAGCCCATACACATGAACAGCTTGATCGAGCCATCGCTGCCTTCGCCACAGTCGGTCGGGAACTGGGCGTGATCCGATAAAAACGTTTGTTTGGTTTATTTCGTTTATCTGGTTTTTCTTGTTTACAACCAAACAAACCAGACCAACAAATTGAACTAAACAAACCGGGCTTCGTTATTCCCTGATTGCGCGGGCGCGCGTCTGCAGATAGGCGTTGCGGACAGCGGTGTAAAGATCCAATGTCGCTTCCTCGACCCCCTGATACCTTTCGAGGTTTCGCGACCGTTCATTCACGATGTCTCCCACACGTGCTCCGAGCTGGATGATGGTCGATGTTGTACGGTTCTTGTGTTCGATCGCGGAGGGTATTTCCTCGATTTCAATAATCGGTACGACCAACCAGTTGATCGGATTGAGGAAAATATCCCCGATATACCCGGCGAAATCTCGAACTGTAAATGGCGGAAAGAACGGGACCACGAGATATGGACCCGGCTTGACTCCGTAGAAACCCAGCGTTTGCCCCAAATCCTCTTCCGGGGTCACGAGATCAAGTTTTTTCGCGATATCGAAGAATCCGGCCAATCCCACCGTGCTATTTATCAGAAATCGTCCTGCTTCGATGCCGGCGCCTTTCACTTTGCCTTGGAACACATTGTTCAAAAAGCGGGGACCGAACCGGAGGTTGTAAAAAATATTGCTGATGCCAACTTGGACTAGATCGGGCAAGATGAAATCATATCCCTTCGCCACCGGCTTCAGCACAAATCGATCAAGCTGGCGGTTGAACTCGAAAATGCCGACGTTCATCGGCTCCCAGGGATCGTACTCTTCACCGGCTCCCTCATCGGCACTGGCGAAAGGATCGAGCAGTTCCTCACGTGGAATGTCTGGACGCGACGGAGGCATCGTCGGAGGAGTCTGGTCCGGTGCCGGTCTTGCATCACTCAATTCCTGTGGCTTTACTGTGCCTGTCTTCTCCGCACAGCCGACGGCGATCAACAACCCGAGACCCATCAGACTACACGCCAACAGACGAGAAGGAGAAATCACCCCGGCCTCCTTACCCCGTATTGTCCAGAAAACCTTCTTCGTCGACACCAGCGAATCGATCCGATGAGCAGGTCTTCAACTTTGCCGCGCGCACTGTAGCAAATGCCGCGGCAATCGCCAATAAATTTTTATGAATTTCTGACGCGAAGGACGACGCTCGTGACGAACAGTTTTGCCTTCGCCCGTCACGTTTTTGTCGCCAGTCTCACCTGCTTCGTCTCAGTGTGACTTAGGGTTGGAGAACCGTCTGAACGAATTCGGCCCATCGTCTGAAATAAGCCGCTCCCCCGACTTGGTAGGTGTTGTTGTGATCGGCGCCGGGGATGACATAGAAAGACTTGGGTGGTTTGGCCGCTTCGAAGACCTGTCGGCCCAATTCGAGAGGGATGATGTCGTCGTTATCGCCGTGAATGATGAGCTTCGGAAGCGAGAGCTGCGGAAGGCGGTCGATCAATGCGAATTCTGCGCCGATCAGCCAATGGACCGGCAAGCCTCCATAATGAAATTTGGCTACCGACTCGATCGACGGGAATGACGATTCGAGGATCAGTCCAGCGGCAGGCTTCTGCACGGCAAGTTCACCCGCCACAGCCGCACCGAGCGAGCGTCCGAACAGCACAAGGCGTTCTGGCCGGATCATTCTGGTTCGCGTCAGATAGTCATGGGCGCCCAGCGCATCCTGATAGAGTCCCTCCTCCGACGGCCGTCCCTGGCTTCGACCGTAGCCTCGATAGTCGAAGATGAAAACAGACAGTCCGATCCGATAGAGTTCGCGCAAGTTCTCGAGTCGGTTGATAATGTTGCCGGCGTTGCCGTGGCACCAGAGTGTGACCGGACGATCCGCTTGCGTCGCCACATACCAACCGAACAGCCTCGCACCATCAGCAGCCTGAAACCAAACTTCTTCAAGCGGCAACCCGCTGAGCCGAGTCCAGTCCCGATCCTGCCATGGCTCTGGATGATACACGAAGAATTGATCGAAAAGACTCACGGACGAAGAATAGCCGAACTTATTAAGAGAAGGAAGGGTGAGATAGCGGGGAGAGAATATTTCCCTTTCGATGGGCTAAAGCAAAACATTCGCTTGTCAGGATTCCTCGACTCCTCTATAACACCTTCTCACCGTTCCCTGCCAACGCCTCTGAGCAGCATTGCTGAAAGGAGGACATAATGGCTCTCAAGACTGTAACGACTCTTTTTGGGCTCTGGGCGATGTTGGTTCTGTCTGGCTGCTCTGTCGGGATGGCTCTCAGCGGAAACAAGCAACCGAATTTCGACTATATCGCGGTCGGAGCACCTCGGAACCAAGTGGAGGCAGAACTTGGCCACCCTGCGGCCGCACATGAATCAGCTGACGGGAAGGAGGAGGCCGTCTACAAGTACGAAATGGGCAATTCGCCTAATCCCGGGCGGGCATGGGTGTATGTCTACGCCTGGTTGACTATCCTCGGAATCTTGGGGGAGCCGATCTACTCACTGATCGAGCTCAATATGGGGCACGAGGAAGAAACTCGTATTGTCTATGGACCGGACAACCGTGTTCTCGAAATTCACGGCTACACCCCACCGCCTATCTCAAAAGTCGTTATCGAGTCTGAAGAGTCGCAGGAAAAATACATTGAACGGCGACGAAAGCCCCTGTCAGCCCCTGCCGAATGATCGAACATGCTTCTTTCTCACTAAGGGTTGGCTGCCTGGAAGTTTGTAGGATGCTGACTAGAAATATACTTGCATCGAGAAGATCACGTCATTGTCGCGCTCGCGGTGGTTGTACTCGAGCCGGACTGCAAGATTTTGGAGTAGTGTGAATCGCTGCCCCACAAACCACCGTACATCGTCGGACTTTTCACCAAGGGCGTACTTGAGATAGGTGCCGGAGGCCATCATTTTCCACCGGTCAGTCAAGTCCGCCAACATCCCGACAGTTCCGCCGCCGCCAATACGGTGCCATTCCTCGTACGCGCTGCTGTAATTGGCTTCTGCTTCAGCAAAAGCAAAGAAGAGTTCCCGTTTGAGCCAATGACTCTCAATAGAGCCTCCAAACCCTACGTTGAAATACCCGTTGCTGCAGAGCCGGCAGTTATTGTGCCGAACCGTGTTCATGCCGAGACCTAACTTCCAGGACGGAGCATGGAAAAGCCCGTCCATTGGCGAGAGCGACACCATGTTGACCAAGGTGAACCGCTCGATACGAAACTGCGTATCAGTGAGGTTCTTCTCGAAACCAGACTCTCGCCAATTTTCCGGCCCATACTGCCTGACTGCGAGCGAAACCACTTCGATCTGGGCATCCGGTGTGTAGCCCTTCTGGGGATCGAGCAGATCGTGATAGGCCGCTCGAATGGCTAATTCTTGATACAGTTGCTTATTCCGCCACCCGATGCCAACGCTGGCCCGTGACGTCCCATGGCCCACATCAGGACGGTCAGTGAACGGAGAGATCTCCACGCTCTCAGGCCGAATCTTCAACTTGCTTCTTTCGAGCAGTAGTTCACGATTCCTCTGTTGGTAGGGATTGTTATTGAGTCGTTCGCCGGAGCTTTTCAGAAGCAGGTAGTCCGACGCAATATCCAGGACCGCAGCTTGCCGCTCCGGCTGTAGGTCATGAAATTTCAGATCCTTGGCAGTCGATGGCGCGTCGATGATTTTCCGTAGCCATTGATATTCCGATTCCGGTAAGAGCGCTTTCCTTTTCCGAACCAATGTACCCCGTGACGGACGGTACACGACAGTGCTCACCATTTCAGACTTCTCCATGAGCCTTCGAATCGTGTCACTAGGCATCGTGTAAATCGCGAAGCGATCGGTCAGGTGGAGTGAGGGCTCAGCGAATTCCACCAGTGAGAGGATGTGATAGGAACAGTTTTCTTTGAAAAAGAAATAATCGAAGTACGCGTTGCCCATTTCCCATGCGTGCGTCAGTAAGCGGCGGAGTTGCTCGGGCGTAAAATTGAGTTTGTACTCCCAGATATCCCGATCCTCTATATCACCGTACTCCTGTACCTTGAGATAATAGGGAATGGTGGAAAAATACCCTCGATAGCCTCCGAAGATTCCCTTCACGGCGTATTCAGGGCCGGCATTCGGTGGCAATTCAGCCGCGTAGTTGATGGTATAGGCCAGAATCCGCGTCTGATCCGTTTGTCCTCGCTGGTCAACCCGAAGGAACGTGTGCCCGAACGTCGACGAGGGATTGTTCATGAACCCCGACGCAAAAATGAGGCTGACGCTCTCCACGTCAAAGTCGGCATACCACCGCTCAAACCGCTCACACGGTTGGGGAGGGAGGCGGGTCTCGTCGAAGTGCAATTGCTTCCGCAACCACTCATACCGCGCAATGAAGGCACACTGAGCCGGCTGCTTCGAACGCCCGACGAGCTCCTCGGAGAAAAACTGTTTCAGTGTTGCCTCGAGTTCCGCCTGTGGATCGATTTTCCCATCAGGTGACATGAAAAACCCAGGATCGTCCTGCTCACTTGTATAGCCACTTAGCACATTGGCTCGATAGTGGAGCAGAAGATGCCACTCTCGCTCGTCGGCGAGCGTTGCCTGCAGACTCTTGTCGATCAGTTCGGCAAGATAGGCATTCTCGCGAGGCTCAGCCGCATTGAGCGGCGAGGCTAGAGCAAAAAGCAGAATGAACAGCAGTAGGGCGATGGACAAGGGCGGGCTAAAGAAAGAAACGGGGCTTCGAGGTTGAACTCAAAGCCCCGTGTTGGTTGTTAACGAGTCGAGTTCTGGGCTAGAACCGGATGCGTGGCAATGGCGTCATTAATCGCTTTCACCATCGCGACCGGTGAAGCCTCGCCTGTCCTAACCAAAGAGGTGTACCGCTCCTGAGTCATGGCAAAGAACGCCGCATGGTCCTCGGCCGGCACACCCATCAATGTGGCAAGCGATGCGAGGTGCTCACCCTGTCCCTGAGCCATTTCCTGGGACAAGTTCTCAAAGTTGAGCTGAGCAAACATCGTCGTCTTCTGATCGGCCCATACCTTCCCATCGTTCGTGCAGCCTGAGGTCCCTGAACTGATGCCGAATGTCGTGCTCCAGAACGTGCCGTTCGTGGTCGCCATCAACACCTGGGGTCCGATGTTCTTCTGGTGTGAAAAATCGCCCCACGCGAGCTTGCCTAACCCGCAGCCAGGGCCTGTGTCGGGATTGGCAGCCATTGCGAGGCCTGCCTGCAGGCCAAAGAGCACCGCGACTGATAGCATGACTAACTTCTTCGACATAGTCTCTCCTCCTTTAGAGTTTGGTGAGGTGCCGTCTATCACTTATCCGATACGACAGAACGGAGTATAGCTCAAGTCGCCACGGTTGTTTAGAAAAAAATACTTGCCCTCCAGAACATTTCAAGACTCGGCCGCACTAGTGCGCCGTTTCAGCTTTGGCCAAGACCGGATGTGTTGCCACGGCATCGTCCAACGCTTTGATGAGAGCACTCGACGAGGGCTCTCCGCGCTCAAGAAGTTCGCGATAGCGCTCTTGGGCCATCGTAAAAAAATATCCGCTGGTGATCTGTCGGAACGCCGAGCAATGCTGCCAATGCCGTTAGATGTTCGACGCGATCGCGCCTTATAGCCGGCAACATTGTCGAAGGTCGCCGACATAAATACCTCGATTTTCCGTTCCGCCCAAACTTTTCCATCATTCGTACAACCGGACGTCCCAAAACTAATCCCGAAAGTCTGACTCCAAAAAGTTCCGTTCGCCGTCGCCATGAGCACTTGAGGAGCGATGTCCTTTTCCCGTTTAAAATCCGCCCAGGCAAGTTTGCCTAATCCACAGCCGGGGCCTGTGTCAGGATTCCCGTAGGCCATCGCAATCACCGCCTAGCCAAAATTTGCGAGAGCTATAACCATCATGAACTTCCACATGTTTTTGACCGCACCTCCTTGTTGTATGCAGAACGTACACGTTTTCGGGCTGCGACTCCCATGTCGATGTTCATACGTGAAGTGATAGTTCTTGCCAAGACAATTATCCCCGCTGTCTACGCCACCGGGGGAGACTCGGCCTTGTCGGAAAGGGAAATGAGACGCGGCTGCGTTTCGTCGGCACAGAAACGCAGAAGGCCAAGACTTCGGGGAAGCTTGAATCGCTTCGGTCCAGCCGATCCTGGATTGAACAATAGCATCCCCTCGAACCGTTCGACTTTCGGCTGGTGCGTGTGGCCAAATACGCAGATGTCAGGCAGTTCACGAGCCAGAAAGGCTCGTCCGTCCTTCGTCAGCTTCCCGCCTTCGTACAGAATATGACGGATCGCGACGCGACGGCCCGCCAATTCGACGATGACCTCCGATGGAAACCCGCTTTGCTCGTACCCGTCGACGTTGCCGGAGACGGCGGTGACCGGAGCGAGCCGCTCCAGCTGTTCAATGACAGATCGCCTGCCGATATCCCCAGCATGAAGTATGTGATCGACGCATCGGAAGTATCGCAGGATCGCCGGATCGAACAGGCCGTGGGTATCGGCAATCACTCCGATCTGAATGGCTCTGTGCCGATTCATGGGATAGCGGCAGGTTGAGACTCTAGTGATGCCCGAACCTGTTTCCAATCGAACGTAAACCGCTCCGGCAGTTTTTTCGGCAAGGCAGCAAGCTCCGCTTTCAATCGTTCTGCTCGGGCGGTGCTCATCGGATGCGTCGAGAGCCATTCCATCCGGCCTTGGTCTTTCTCCGCGAGCCGTTCGAAAAAACTGATCATACCGGAGGGATCGATCTTCGCTCGTTGAAGCAACAGCAGCCCCGTCAGATCGGCTTCGGTCTCCTGTTCTCTGCCGAACTTCAGAGTGAGGAGTTCGACGCCGAGCTGTTTCATCATCTCGACGAGACCCTGATGATTGCCAAGCACAATGGTCACGACCGTGAGCAGCCCGAGATTTTTCACAATCCGTTCAAGTCCGTGCCGCTGCAGCACATGGTTCATCTCATGGCTCAGCACGCCTGCCACTTCTTCACCGCTCTCTGCTTTCTTCATCAGTCCTGTCAACACCACCACATACCCGCCAGGCAGCGCGAAGGCATTGATGGCGTCGCTTTTCACCACGGTCACTTCGAACTTGTAGGGACTGTTCGGGATCTGCTCGATCAGACGATGCGTCATTTCTCCCAAAGCGATAACCGCAGGGCCCTCTTTCATCACCTCTTGGTGGCTGAGGAAATCCCTATAGGCTGATTCGCCTAGCTTTTCCTCCCACTCTACCGGAATCCGACTGACTGCGAGTTCGACAAGCAGATCGGACCCGAACCAGAGCCCCAGCACCGTAGCCAGGATCACACCCGCGACCAGGCTCCAGACAAGCCGACGGAGGTGGCGCACCTGACGCACCTGCGCCGCAGCTTCTGCAAATGGAGTACTGAGATGGTGGGGAACCGTTTCACGAAACGCCCGAATCACGTCGGGATTCTTGAGATACAGTATCCGCTCCCCTTTCTGTCCAGCCCATTTGACAACAAGCTGATCATGATTCAGACCCCCCGCTGAAACGGTCAAACTTGAGAAGGGAACGGATTCCGGCCGGTCATCGACAGCCTCAGGTTCAAAGGTCACGGTGAGCCCGTGCTCCTCGACATGAACCAGACAAGGAGCCCCGGCCGCGGGGAACTCGTCGCCGAAACAGAGCGCGTTGGGAATGAATTGAGTCATGGTGCGATTGAGGATTGATTCATTGAAGACGGAATGTCCTCGTGCGGATGCTCAAAACGTCGGTCAACAAGGCCGCAGACGAGACACAACCGCAGGCGTACCCTCTGGGGTATGTTGAGGATTGTTTCGAAGCGAGAACGACGTTGCCCGGCGTTTTCAGCATCCGCTACTCGGAGACCGGGATGAACTGCCTGATCCACGCTCCGAAACTGCCGGGGTTTCGGCTTTGAATGTATACGAGTCCAGGCCCTCGGAATCGGCAGACAAATCCTTCGCCCGAGGTGAAGCTGGTCACCCAGCCAGAGGTGGCTTTTTCGATGTTGTACGAGGTCGTGGAGGACCAGGCTACCAGATGACTGTTGTCCACAATGTACTCCTGGTCTGGCTTCAGCTCAATTTTGTGGATGGCTCCGAAGCTGTTCAGAACAAGGGTCCCCTTCCCGCTGATTTTCAGAATGAAGAAACCCTCTCCTCCGAGCAGTCCGCGACTCAAACTTTGCATCTGACTTTCGATCTTCACGGTATCTGCTCCCGCGAGGAAGCCGTCTTTCTGGACCATGTACTCGTTTACGCCATCGAGCTCCAAGATGACAATTTCGCCGGGTACCGTCGGAGCCAGCAACGCTTCGCCTGGGCCGCGACTGGCTCGCAGCGTTTGGAAAAAGAACTTCTCTCCCGTTAGAAGCTTCCGTGACAGAGCTCCGAGAAAGCCCCCTTCCATCTTGCTTTCAATATCGATGGTCGGTGAGCATCCCACCATCGCTCCAGACTCAGCTTTGATGTTCTCACCAACCGCTAATTCCATCCGCACCATTGGAAATGCGCCCGGATATAAAATTTCGCTCCTCATGTCGTCACGTCCTCCATCCTTTCATATCGGCTTTCATACCACCCAACCGTAGGCTTTGCGGCTCGGCTCCGGTCCTTCTTCCAGATAGCTCATCCTAAGTTGTCCCAGCACGTCTTGCTGCAATTCATTCCGCTTCGCCTTCGCATCGACACCGAATACACGCGCCGCATTCAACCCGAAAATCTGCTCTTTCGTCTGGCGGGTGAGCGGCTGGTACCGATACTGCTGGATCAGCTGATCCGGAATCTGGAATCGTCGAAAGGCCTCGATCTGCCATTGGGGCGAACCATACCAAATCGAATCTGTGCCCCAGAGCACATGATCCACGCCGAATGCGTCGATGATCTGCCCGAGTAAATGCGCGCAGACCACCGGATGCGTCGTGACGAGCTGGGCAAAGGTCGAGCCGAGTTCCATATAGATATTCTTGGTTCCGGGCTGCGCCTTCTTCATGCGGCAAAATTCGGTGGTCCAAGGAATTTCACCTGTCCGCGCAAGCGTCGTATCCACCGTCAAGCTACTCTTGAGCCCCGAGTGATAGACGAGAAAGTCGATGTCCGGAAAATCCCGTGCAGCTTTGATTAAATCCCTGGGGTGGTTGTAATCCGGCACCGGCCCAAGGGGAAGTCCCTTGTGGACGCAAACACGTTTAATGTTCAACTTGCGGGCTTGCTCAAGCATCGGATAGGCGATCCTCTCATCGTCCATCCACCAGCCACGATCGAATCCTTTCGGACAAGAGCCGGTGTAACACTTCCACGCATCGACCCTGAGCGTTTCTGCTTGCATCGCCATGAAGTCCAAATCGGCTGCCCCCAACTGAGGGGTGGCTAATCCATGCGCGAGCATTCGTTGGGACTGCGCAAGACGATTGATTTCATCGCGGATGTGCGCCATCTCGTCAGGCGGCACGACCGCCTCTTGCGGGTAGGGCCCAGGCGGTGTACTAATGAGACCGATGGTCGTCTCGCTGTCGAGGAACACTTCCTTTACAAAGTTCTTCCACGAAAGATCGTCGATCGTACCTCGATCACCCGCAAGTTTCGTGTTGAGTCCTGATTCTCGTATCCATCGCCTAAGCGACAGCAGTGCGTGCTTGGAGACTGCGCCCTTTCGATGGTCTTCGGCATCGGTCGGGTCGTAATGCGAGCCGACGTAGTGCGTCTGGACGTCGAAGATAAAATAGGGCGGACCTTGCTGTTCGGCAAAGGCTGCTGTTTCAAATAGTTCGATCTCCCCAATGTTGAAGAACCGTCCGAAAACTGAGTTCATCGCCAGCAATGCGGCTGGGATCCCGCCGGTGGTTCTGAGAAAATCTCGGCGGGTGAGACCCTGTCGAGCTGCGGTCCGTTCCAGAAATGTGGTGGCGAGCCGTTCAACACGAGCCTGAGCTGCAGTCTGGCCGAAGGGGGCAAATTCTTCGTTCGACACGATCTGTGTCGGAATGGCGGATCGAAATGTGATCCCTTTCCTGGCCGAGAGAAAACGAGGAAATGGTGATTGTGAAATCGCCATGGTGCCTGTTCTCGCCAACGATGTTCCGTGATTCTGTGGAATACAGCCGACAGTGTCAAGCAACCACGCAGGCAAAGTGGCCGGCTATCTTTGGCTGCGGAAGGGAAAAGGGGAACCGGTGGATTACCTGGACCGAGACGAGGGCACGGAGCGGCTGCTCTCACTCACAACCGATTGCGGCTTTGGAATAATTGTTACGACATCGAGCTGAGGATCACCTTCTTGATCCTTCCCATCTTTCCCCACACTATACATCACACCCTTTTGCTGATTGAGCAGCATAGGAAGACCGGTAAAGGGATCGTGGTAGGCCTGTCCTGCTTTCGCGAGGCGCGTCACCACATTTCCATCTCGTACCCCTTGCCTGATCCAGACTTGCAGCCGCGCCAAACGGAGCCGTGCATCGGTCTCTACTATTTGCCCGACATACGGATCCCATGATGGAAGTGGCTCGATTCCAATGATGTGCTCGATCGGATTTGCCACATAGTCCACCGCGCTGACAACGGGGGTCCGCATAAAAGTGGACGGTTTCGGCAGGTTGGTGTAGCGACCTTCCGCCATCGCTTTGCTCGCAGCCTCGTAATAGTCGGCATAGGCATTGGATCGTCGCTGCACTGGAAGGGGCATTGCTGCGGCAAGAGAAACGTAAAGAGGTCGCTCGTCGGCCTGGCTATTCTTCAAGCCCATTGTCGCAGCTCTTGTCCCCCACACAAGATGGCTCTGCATCGGCCATCGGAGAGACAACTCAACTTGATCCAGGGGGTGAACGATCGCGCTGAGCCGACCGATCGACGTCTCATCGAGATCCTGCCGGGTCAAGAGCCCTGATACGATTGCGACATCGTCTTGCACAGCCGTCGCCGCCAACATCTTCACCATCAATGTCTTCGACTGGCCTAACGCAATGCGCCAGGCCCCCATGTCGCTCTCAAGTCGTCCGAGACCGATGCTGAGATCCTGCGAGAACCCTTCAGCCAGGTACAATCGATGGGCCAGCAGAATATGAGCGCAGTTCGGGCTCAGAATTTGCCCATAACCCGCATCTTCAAACGACATCGACAGCCACTGTTGGTAGCGCTTGAGGGCGATCGACTCCCGAGCCGCCCATGAACGTACTGATGCAGCCTGTGGCTTCATCTGCGCCACCGGGTCAGCGCTGGTGAACCAGCCACGGACCGCGTCGGCAGAGGATCCTGTCGTCCCTTTTCCTTCACCACCGAGCATGCAGGCCCTTGCAGCTTGAAGATCGCCCGTTTCTACTTTACGTTCGTAACCCGCTTGGACTGGATCCTGCTCCTCGGAAACGTCGAAGCCGAGTAGCAGGAAATATCCGTTTTTGGTTGAATCGATAGGTGGAGGGGGAGGACTCTCCGTCAAGTTGTGATACGTCGACGACGGGGGAGATTCCATGACGATCCAGGCCAATCCTATCGCCCCGATGCCGACCGCTGTCAGCACGACGCAGGAGAGTGCCAACCCAATACAAAACAGAACAATCGATCGCGTCGTTGAAAAGCAAGACCCGATAAACGACGAAATACCAATTCGGACTCGCGCCACCCTAGCCGCAAATCGAGGACGCGGTCGTGGCGATGCCAAACGATCCCTCGTAGAAGCCCGGCTTTTCTCTCCCGTTGAATCAAAAAGGACATCAACAGCCGAGGCAGCAGCCAAAAGCGGAGCGTCCGTGCTCGAAGGAGTAGTTTCCGCGTCCGAACCCTGCCACGTCGCGGAAGAAGGCGTGGGAGCATTCACAAACGTGATCGATTCACTGGCTCGAACCCAATCCGGTTTCGTATCCTCCTGAGAGACTACATTTTCCTGAATAGGAACGGCCTCTTCAACGATCGGAGACGGTTCCAAAGGGGCCGATTCCCATCCACCGCTACGCAACAGCTCGGCAACCTCTCTAGGAGGTTTAGGAGACTCCTCCACCAGCGGTAATGGAGCCGGCGGTTCGAGCGGAGTCTCTCCCTTCTCCTTGTCCCAATTTCGTTTCTTTTTAGACGGACGGTGTCGCTGAACCTCGACCTCGCCGGTACTCCATTGAGACGATGTATCCGTTGAAACGGAAGATGCCGATGGCGAATCATCCGGTGATGCAGAGCGCGGAGAAATTTCGGCGGGTTTGACCAGTGTGAGGGGTCCTTCATGGTGTTCTGCGGCAGGTGGCGCTTCCGGAATCAGCGCTGAAGGTGAAGGTTCCGGCTTAGAAACATCTGGAACTACGGTCATAGGCTGCGGCGCCATGAAAGAAGAAGACGAGACTGACTCGGACCGAGAAGTTGGCTCGACCGGCTCTGACAGGGATGGTACAGGAAAGTCTATCTGGAATGAGCCTGGAGCATCGCTCGAAACAGTCGGCGACCCTTCTCGACCGGAAAATTCTTCTGAAAGAAACGCGGTAGCTGGTAATGCCAAATCGGACGTTGTGGCAGCATCTGTTTCCACAACCAATCCACCCACTTCACTTGAACTCGAAGGATGGGTCGATAGCAAAGGCTCAGGGTCGCTATAAAAGACGGGCGGTACCGGAGTCGACGGAACAGATGGGGAAGACGGCGATGTGGTTGGAGTGGGTTCTGTTTGAACAGAGTCGTTCGTCTCCGCATCTTGTGAAATCGTATCCGGCTTGGAGAGTGCAGCGGATGAATCAGTCGACAACATGCCAGTGGCAAACTTCGAGGCACCGTCGAAGACGGCATTCCATGAAAATGGGGTCTTGGGTGAGGATTCAGCAGGGGATGGGGTCGGGGGTTCGGGCTCTGGAAGTTCTGCAGGACTCGTTGACGGCTCCACCGCAAAGATCGACTCGCTAGGCTCGGTTGGATCTGTGACAGGAGGTGGACCCGACAACCGATCTGAGACAAGTTCAGGCTGAGAGGTGGGGGATTGCACAAGAACGGATTCGCTGTCCAATAATGAAGCTTCTTCGGATTGAGTTAACGGCGGCGTCGATGAAGACGTTTCCTCAATCTTAATTGTGGAGTTCTCTATCTGTTCCCAGGGCATAGGGGAGGACAATTCCGACGATCCGATAGAAGCAGCGGTGGTTCTCCCGACGTCTTCGAGGCGTTCCTCTGGAGCGCTGGAAGTAGATTCCTCCTCCACAAGAGGCGGAGATTCGACAGTCAGAGCCCCCCCCTTGTTATCATGATCTTCGCCCGACGAAAATGTCGGCTCGTTCACTATCGATGGCGCTATTTCCTGATCGATGAAGTTAGCCTCTTGAATGAGCCTGGTAGATCCGGAAGGAGGAGGCCCCAGTTCATGTGGGGCCGAACCGGTCTCCGCCAGGTCTACCGAATCATCCTGAAAGCCTGTTGATGCGATAACGGGGTTCGCCGAAATGGGTGGCGACGCCTCCTGATTTGGAGGAGCCTCACCGAACAGCTCCCACGGCATCACATCAGAAGCCTTAACTGGTTCGGATGTCGCACGAATATCGCCCTGGATGGATGAAACGGCAATGTCAGATGACGTTTCTGCGGCGGGAGCCGTCGGGGGAGGCACAAGAAGCTCACCGGTTTGTATGTCGAAGAGAGAGGACAACTGCAAGGCCACAGGACTCGCCGGCGCTAGGTCCCTCACTTTGGCATAGAGTTGTGAAGGTTTCTGAGGGCTTTCAGAGTCCGGGCTCTCGATAAGAATTTCGATGGCCTTGCCTAATTCGACCACGGCGGCCATGGCATCCCCTTTTTCCTCTTGCACATGGGCTAAGAGTTCAAGGAACGGGACACAACGTGGTCCGGCAGCCAAGTATTCACGCAATAAGGATTCGGCCAGCCATAAGTCTTGTCTCTCAATCGCTTCTTTGGCGAGTGATTCAAACGCTTGTCGGGCAGGGACAAGACTGCCTAGCCGGAGGTGCAGCGTGGCAAAGAGCCGTCGAGCTTCTGTGTTTTGAGGATCAAGTGAGAGGAGTTCTTTCAACGCAGCGGACGACCGGCCGTACTTGCCGGCGTTCATATGGGTGATGGCTTCTTCGAGAAGCGCACTTTTCTTGCTGTAGCCGACAACGCCCCGGTTGTGAGCCCGGGAGGACGTCCTTTTGTCAGCCTTTTGAGAGGATTTCTTATCGGTCCGCACGTTACAACCTTAGCAGATCAACGAAGGATACGAAGGGTTTCCACCGGCTTTTTGCACCAGGTTTCATCTCCGTTTGATTTCTTACGTTCTTGAGGGGAGGCAAACTGGACGGTCGTCTGCAATCCTGGTGCCACTGTGGCCTGCAGTATGCGTATAAATATCGTTGATTATTAATCTGTTAGGCGAGTCTACTGGTTGATTATGTTCTAGTCGATTTCAAAAATGAACAGGGCCGTCAATAATTGCCGTTGAGAGCGCCTTCTGGTGGGGAGGCAGGAGAAAACTCTGTGCCTATGCGGCGTCCTATCGCTGTGAACTTGGGAAGATTGAGCAATGGTTGAGCAGGTAAAAGAAATCCCCCTGGGCAGGCATGCTGAAGACTGTCCGTCTGACTGCAGAAGTATGATACTACCGGGCTGTTGGGACCGGCGTTAATGACATACCACGTTAGCCTGGTTGTGTCCCCGTTGGAGCTTGTGGTACCGTCTTCCGGATTCCCTTTTTTTGTTCGACCCTAATCCGGGGAGATTTGCGGCACTCACACATAGGTTGCTCGCGACTCATGATTTTTGCCGCTTTCAGACAATCGAGATGGATCAAGCTGACTTCCCTCGTCTGCCTGCTGGCAGTGTTAGGTTGTTTTCTGCTCCCTCTCACTTTACAGGCTGAATCAGGAGGAAATGTTTCAGGACGAGTCTCCCTCGACTTCAACGACGTCGAACTCTCTGTTTTTGTTCGCTTCATCAGTGAGTTGACCGGCAAGAATTTCGTCTTGGACGAGGTGGTTAAGAAGGCGGGCGGGAAAATCAGCGTGTATTCCCCTACCAAGGTCTCACCTGATCAAGCCTACGGCATGTTCGTGGCGGCACTGGAGGTCAGCCGTCTCGCGGTAGTCCCGAAGGGCAATGTCCATCAAATCGTGGCGATGGGGGAACTTCCTCCTGAACGAGGGGCATTCGTTTACAGACTCAAACACGCGAATGCGACAGACCTTGCCGCCATTCTGACCAATCTCGTCGCCAGATCCCAGACTATCGCACAGACGGCACCGGGCACACGACCATTATTCAGACCCTTAAGCGAATTCGAAGCCCCCGTCCAAGTGTTTGCAGACAAGGCCACGAACTCGATCATCATCAGCTCGACTAAAAGCGCCTACAACAAGTTGCAGTCTGTCATTCGAGACTTAGATACACGTCGGAATCAGGTCTTTGTCGAGGCCGTCATCTTGGAGGTGCAGGTCGATCGACTCAGACAAATAGGAACCGACCCTGTTCAGGTCTTGAGTGCGGGAAGGAGCGGCGATGTGCAAGCCATCGCTTCGTTGAATCGTCCGCCGGAAGATATTGCATCGATCGCGCAGATCATCGCCGGGGCCGCCGCGGGTGCGACCGGAGGGGTATCGGTCCTCAACACGGTCAATGTGCGCGCATTCTTACAACTGTTGCTGAGCCTCACGGACACAAATGTCCTGTCGACTCCCCAAGTGCTCGCAGCCGATAACCAAAAGGCCAAGATCGTCGTGGGTGAAAATCGTCCGTTCCCTACGGGTCAGGCCCAGGGAATCACGGGTGGGACCCTTGTCACGATCGAGCGAAAAGATGTCGGTGTCACACTGGAACTCACCCCACAGGTTCTAGAGAACGACCTGATTCGTTTAGAAATCAAGCAGGAGATTACCGCGATCGCGGAGAATGTCGCACAAACAATCGGGAGCGGGACGGCCAGTGTCCCTGTTGGACCCACCACAACCAAACGGTCGATGGAAACGACGACCATTGCAAAAGATCAACAGACGATCGTCATCGGCGGACTCGTGCGGGATAATATCATCCTGAACGAACGGAAAGTTCCTCTCCTTGGAGATATTCCGTTCCTTGGTTGGCTCTTCAAATTCCAAAGCCGAGCAGTCCAGAAACTAAACCTGCTCGTCTTCCTGACCCCAACCCTGGTCAAAGATGATGTGGATGTGGTGCAGTTGAATGCCCGCAAATCGGCTGAATTGGGAACATTGCAGAGAGAGAGTCAGATCGAGGAACCCACGAGACTCAAGCAGGAGTCTTTGGAAAAGCTCGAACGCCAGAACGGATTTTCCCGCCCCCTTCCGAATACGGTGGACCCGCCCGTCCCGCTCCAGCCATCCGTGCGACCGGAATAACCGTTCGCTGATGCGGATTAGCAGTCATTTCCCGCGCGCCGACCCTCAACCAACACGTACTCCGACAGGTGGGCTTTTTTCACACGGCACGAACACACACGGGGCGTCTGAATACCAACGACATCACTGTAACGTCTGGTCGGCTAAGGCTTGGGGTGAGTGACAGGTTTCGAATTAATAGTAACCATTATGATATTCAACAACATCCAGAGGTTAGCTCGGCAGAACGCAGCAAAACTGAGCAAAAAATACGCAAATCCGCAACCAGCCGCAACCAAAATTCTTCTTCTGAAAATAACCTGACGGATGCGACGGCTACTGAGAGGGAGCAGCCTGATGAGTAATCGCCTGGCCCTTCCCAACCGCCGCAATCACATCACACAGAAAGTCAAAATCGCTGGGCAACGTACGCTCTACCTCAGCGTCCACGATGACGAACAGCCAGCCAAAATCTTTCTTCGAGTGAAAGGCGCAGATTGTTCCTCGGAATTGATCGGTCTCTACGACGTGATTGCCCGTCTGATGAGCATCGCGCTGCAGTACGGCGCTCCAACTTGAGAAGCTCGGCGATCTCCTTGCAGACGCGAAATTTGCTCCATGCGGCCTAGTGTCCGGACACAATCGCATCAAGTACTGCACGAGTCTGCCGGATCTGATTGGCCGGCACTTGTTGGTGGAGCACTGCGGCCGGCGGGACTTGGCTCATGTTCTGGTATCACCGAACGCAAAGGAGGCATCGTGATGATTTCGAACGATGCCATCCAAGGTTCACGGGCTGAGCGCAGGCTCACGCCGAAAGAACAACGATTCGTGGAGGAATATGCCATTGATTTGAATGGCACTCAAGCGGCGATCCGAGCAGGCTACAGCCCTAAAACGGCGCGGTCCATTGCCTCCGAGGCCTTGCAGCGTCCGGCAGTGAAGGCCGCGACTAGGAAGACGTTTCTGGCGAATGAACCGCGCCTGCAGATGTTAACGGCGATGGCCTTTTATGATCCACTGGATGTGATCAAGTTTGACCCTGAGTTCGGGCTTGTGGTGACGCCCGATCCAAATATTATTCAGAGCGTCCGACGGGTCACGCGAAGGGATCCGAAAACTGGTCTCACGCGCCGCATCACTTCCGTCAAATTTGTCGATCGGCTCCGGGTCATACGTGAGCTTGGGCGCCGGCTAGGAGATTTCTAGGTAAACAGATCTTCGTGTGGTGATTTCGAAGAAGCGTTGCCTGGGAGACATGATGATTTCGGCTCTGCAGTCTGGACAACGCAGAGGCACGACCTGACATTTTTTGAAAGTGAGGAGCGGATGAAAGCCTTAGTGACCCAATACCATGCCCTCACTGTCAAGGAGCTGGCCCAAGGAGGCTGGTTGTATCCATTCTCGAAGTATGACTGGGTGTGGCGGACAAACACAGGAACACAGGAGACGGGCGTAACTGTCACCGTGCTCCAGGATTCCCTGCAATTGGTGTATCTGATGGGCACTGAACGCATCCAGCATGAGGTTCAGCTGACGTACTCGATCGGACCTCACGGTGGGAAACGTCCTTGGTTTGTCTGTCCCACCTGTCGGCGACGGGTGGGTGTGTTGTATCACGGGCTTCCTTTTCGCTGTCGGATCTGCTGCCAGTTGGTCTATCCCTCCCAGTACCGATCGTGCAATCGAAGTTACGGCCGTTGCGTTCGGATGGTGAGTCACCGGGAACAGGACCGACTCGTGAATCAGCGTGCAGTCGGATGATGATTTCGAGCCCAAGCACCTACTTTTACCCGTGCCATTACCCTAGCCATTTCACTAGCCATAATAAGGAGGTACCGCTGCAGAGATTCGTTACGAGTACCTCCGAAAACCTCATAACACGGCGGTTATTGAACATTGCGATGCCCAACTGATGGCCGGGAGGAATATTCCATAAGAGAATCGGTTAACAGGATACGAAGACTTATGATTTCGGGCACGACGAGTCGGCAAAACTCACCAAAATAATGAAGGAATAACCAAGGTTGTTGAGGGTTGTTTACCGCAGCCGTAAGGGCCTTGGATAAAAAAGTCTCACGGATGGAAGCTGATGCGCGGACGCCATGTCTAGCGTTGGCGAGTTAGTAGTGCAGCCAGTCGAGGGAGCCGAACATGTCGAATGACATACTCGTGCAATCCGAAAAGGACAACCCCCGCGGAGGCATGGTCATTCGCGGTGGCATGGCGAAGGCTTCCATCATCGCAATCTCATGGTCGAGTTCTTCGATTGATGGGATTCGCCGCGCCGCTTTCCTCGCGGCCTTTTTCCCAGCTTCACGCGCCTCAATATCCTCACGCAGTTTCTCGGCTGGGTATCGGCAGACGGCATCGCATGGTCGCTCCTCAATCTTCACTCGAGGCTCCTGTGCAAAACTTTCGCAGAGGTTTACCAGGAAACGATCTGTTGGTGCAGGGTGATCATCAAGGCAGGATTGAGAAAAAGGACCACGCTCTTCAGCTTGGAGAACGGCGGGGACGCAGATTAATACCAGAGTGGCGAGGAGTAAATGCCTCATGATGCACCTCCGCTGCACGATGCCCTCAGTCTTGAGAGCAGAATTGGTGCGGTCATCCGAGAGCTTGTTGAGAACATTTAAGTAACCTTCAAGATTCACTATCCAGCTTTTCCCAGTATTCCTCTACCACCTTTTTGTCCCAATCCAACCCTGATCCTTCGTCTTGATTATCAACTTCAAACCTTTGCACTTCATCGCAAAGCGATCCAACAAAGCCAGCTATCCAATCCTCAATCTCTGCAACCATACGATCATCTCGGAAACCGACACCCTCCACCAGAAATGAAAAACCTGTGTATCCATCGCTTCCAGCAGGACCGTATTCGGCTCCGCCGCTCAAAAGTTCAAACGTCGATTCAGTTAGCTCAACCGACTGATACGAGAAACCGTCCGCACTTTCGGTTCGCATTGAAACGCAAATATCCACCCCTGGCGTCGATAGGGGTAACCGCTGAAGTCCATGCAATAACTTGCCAAGACCACAAAATTGCTGTGGTGTGATTGATTGACGCTTCAATGCTCTACGAACACCGGTGATCAATTGTTGAATATGATGATGGTCTTCTTGAAGAAAGCCGAAGAGTTCTACCTCGTCTGTTTGCTCATCCTCTTCCTCATTCTCTCCAGAGGGTTGTTCAATCTCCATATCAAACGACCATGCACGCTTCCTAATCAGTGAATACTTTAGTCTGTAGCTCGATAGTATTCAAGCAGCCACTATCACGGGCATGGAACCCCGTGGATTAAAGACCGCACCTGAAGTGCTGTTCGGGAAAGAGGTAGCTAGGCTGAGGAAGCGATTGGGCTTATCCCAAGAGGAGCTCGCGTTTCGGGCTGAGGTCCACCGGACCTACATCAGTCAGCTTGAGCGGGGGTTAAAATCGCCCACTCTGAAGATGATTTTGAGATTGTCTGATGCGCTGAAGGCTTCGGCAAGCAAGCTAGTGGCAACAGTAGAAAGGCATTTGTAGCGGTGGCAGGATAGATATTCCTCGCTCTCCGATACCTCGCCCAATGCCTCCGCTTGCTAGCCAGATCTGTCTCCTCTGTACTCAAAGATAAAGACGCCTATAGAAACTGCTTGTGCATACGCCCGCGCAAAAGAAAAGCAGGATGTCCGAGTGAACAGACATCCTGCCTCATTGGAGAAATAGCATATTCGAAATGGTTAGAAGAACATCTTCGCACCGAACAGGAAGCCGAAAGACGAGGTATTCCAATCGTTCACTTGAACCCCGCCGATTGTGGCGTGACCATCGTTGCGCTTGTAGGCCATTTCTGCGTTCAGCGCGAGCTCTTTGGTGAGCATGTAGTCTGCGCCCCAGCCGAGTCGCCAGGCAAAGGTGTTGCTGGGTGAAATGGTCGCTCCGCTGATCGCACTGCTTTCCCCAAAGCTGTTGACGTTCACGCCAAAGCTCATGTTCGCGTAAGGAATGATCGGGCCGAACTTGACCGGACGGACTTCCACCGTCGGGAGCACTGAAACTGTATCTTGATGTCCAAGGTCGATCGACGGCCGCTCCACATTAATTGAATGGCGTTCCCACTCCAGCATCATGCCGGCCAAAAGCCACTTGTTGAGGCTGTACATCGCTTGGAAATTGACCACGGGGCCCACGTCGGTTGAGGTATTGGCTGTCAATGTTTGGGTCAGAGGAGCAAATCCAGCCCTCATGCCGAGCACGATTTTGCCTGGCTCAATTCCTCCCTGTTCCATCTTCCACTCTTCCGCTCTCGCCTGACTGCCTATACCGAACGCACTGAGCGCCATGATTCCCACCAAACCCCAACGAGCGATGACGACGCCCATACAGATCCTCCCTCATGTAATGATGTACCTGGGTTAGCGTCACCTGTTCGACCAACAAACCACTTCGCTAATTCTTATCTTTTCAGTGCCCTTTCCCGTGCCCACGTTTTTTGAAATGGCCGTTCCCATACCCCTTATACTTGACCTTGTGTTCATCATAGTAGAGGTAGGGTCTATCGGTCTCAAGCTCAAGGCTGACATAGTTGCTCGTATCGAGCCTCACGGTGGAAGGGAGCGTCATGGCTACTTGCCAGGTGCCGCCAGACAAGTAAAAGTAGCCTCCGGTGCTGACGTTCAGATACACGCCGCTCGCCGGATAGTAGTAGTAGCGATACCGAGCGTCCTTCGCTCGTCGCCCGTGAGCAGGAGCCCAGGGAGGCGGGCCGCCTCGCGGCTCCTGGGCGATGACCGGTGGCGGCGCACTGCCTCCAACCGATACCCCGACACCGACATTGGGACTGCGACCGTCTGTTGCGCATCCCACAAGCATCAGAGCCCCGAGTCCCGTCAGCAGTAGCGTTTTCTTCATAACCCCCCCTGTGTGAGTTAGTCCGTGGACGTTTCCCCTGGCCTCCGGCGATGTCTCTCGTTGGCAGACAGCGGCTGGAACACCATGGGATCGCTGAAGCAAGCCCAATGCCTCTTCCTCCCACCAGGAACTTCGTGGATTGACGAGAGATTTCGCCTACGTAATGTCCTGATAATTCAGTCTGTTCTCTGGTTGGATCAGGCAGCTTTCCCCCAGACCGTCCTGCATTGGACCTCATGCTGACTCTGCCCTCAACAATTTCTGGTCTTCTTCAGACAAATCTGAACCTCGGAACGGAGGTTGTGGGAACAGGGGCGCATCCCAGAGGAGTTCTCAGGCTTGTTCTCCCAGCCTTGGCGGAACTCCTCTATAGTCCGTGGTCATGGGCTCAAGCATTTCGATTCCCTGAAACCCAAGGTTCCCCCTTGGGCCGTCATCGGAGTGATTTGAGCGATGTAAAGGAGCAGAAATGAATCAATACGGTGGGTGGCACAGCCGATACACTTCTCTCTCTATACGTGTTGACTCCGTGTGGCGGCAGGAGCCGTCATTCTTTTACGATCTCCCAGGCTTCATGATGGGTAGAGTCGTGATTCTCGAGAGTCTGCACATCAGCAAGTGTGTGTCCATACTTGCCCTTGCCATGAGTCTGTACGATGACGTACTTCCCGAACACGAGAACAGAGGCTGCTTGCGTCGCTCGCGTACCGTAGGCTTGGCTTTTCTCAGGACGGTCGACGCTGTGGAGGCGGATGCGTTCCGCGGTGATGGGATGCAAGGAGAGCCAGAAATACAGAGAGGGGCCGTGGGGTGTTATCCGTCACAACCAAATCAGAGGTTCAACTTTCGATCGCACGGAGACCCTTCTCGCATCCGCACGCCCCGCCATGGTGCGAACAAGCGCCGCGCCATTCCGCTTGTGATTGCCTTATCGGCGTCGCAACAAGACTCGTCACATTGGCTAGCGACGTTTCAAATAGACAACCCGCATAGCACCGCCAGTAAAGTGACGCCATACGCCTCCGTTCACATCGATACCCGTGGTGACCTCCCCAGTCTCTGGATCGAGATATTCCACGCTAAAGGACTGGTCTGCACAACTGGTCAAATTAATACTGTCCGTCGCCGCACTAGGCTGAAACATGAGATATTCGCTACAGGTCTCGGAGAGTCCGTAGCGGCTGCTAAAGATTGTGGCCCCTGTCTCGGGCACCATCGCCTTGAGGTTCATTCGGTTCGCGTACCGTAGCGTCTGTGCCATCGCAGTTTTGATCGCGGTACGAGTTGCGGCGTCTTCGCGTCCGTCGAGCGCAATCGGATAGATTGCACGTGTAAAACTCTTCCAGGGCCAGGCGATGTCCGCGGAGCCGCATCCCATAAGGGAGTGATCGGTATCAAAGAACAGAACTTTCGATCCATCGCTGGCCGGGGGATCCGTGATATAGATGCCCGGGATTTTGCAGGACACTGTGCATTCAAGATCCTCGTGCAACAGCTGGTGAAAAGCATGAGCCGGACTATGCCAGTTCAGAATTTTTCGCGGCCGATCGTTGAGCATCGCTTGCACGCGCTTGATCTCGCGCCGCGAGACGTGATTGAACCGGGTCCCTGCGGGAAAGAACTGGCGCAGCAGGCCGTTGGTGTTCTCGTTCGTGCCCCGCTCCCACGGACACTGGGGATGG
>DATIAT010000028.1:0-35954 GCA_035457905.1 Nitrospiraceae bacterium | reverse complement strand
GCGCATGTAGTGGGACTCGCTACAACCCTCCAGGCCGTGCACCAGGACCACCGTCCCACAGGCGGTGCGGTGCGGCTGCCAGTGACAGAAGCCGAGCAATTGGGTATGGGGCTCGGTCGTGAAGAGGCGGGACTCGGTCGGGACGCCGGCCAGGAGGGCGCGGCGAGGCCAACAACCGGGGAGTACGGTCATGAAATGGGGGTTGCGGAGCCAGGCCGCCGGGGTAAAATCCCGCCCGTTTGATCGCATGGAGGTCATTATACCGAAGATTTCCGCAGACGAACACGGATCGGCAGAGTAAATTCACCAGGCCCTCCGAGTCAACAGAGGTGAGCCACTCAGCGTCTTAGAGTTTACTGCGCTGGACGAGAGAGTATTCTTAGGATGAGAGCAAGAGGCTCCGCACGTTTGAAACAACGGGAGAGTACGGCGCAGGATGCTCAAAAAGGCCGTCGTCTTCGTGTGTGGTTCATCTGGTCTATCTGGTTTGTTTTGTTGCTTGACCCAGGGAAATCAAACAAACCAAATAAACGAGACAAACCAAATAACGGTCTTCTTGCGCTGGCGGACTTTTTCAGCATTCTGCTATAGGAATTTCGCTTTGACCAGGTCCAGAATCCGTCCTGCGGCATCGCCCGGCGAAGTGGTGGTGGTGTCGATTCTGAGATCGGGGTTGATCGGGGCTTCATAGGGCAATTGGAGTCCCGGAACAGTCAGAGACTCCCCGACCTGGCCCTTTCGATAGGTCCCCTTCCGGTCTCGCTCCATACAGGTCGTGAGGGGGCATTCAACGGAAACCTCAAGAAAACGGCCGATCACAGACTTGGCATAGTCTCGATAGGCCCGACGGCTCGCCGTAGCATCGAACACCACGGTCACACCATGTGATACGAGCTTCTGTCCGATGAATGCCAACGTCCGGTAGAACAGATCCCGCTCCGCTTCCGAGTATGTCGGCGCCGGTGTGATGACTCGGCGGACCTCATCGGACTCGAGCACCTCGACCACCAATCCGAGTCCTTCGAGCCTCGGTTTCAGGACAGAGACAATCGTACTCTTCCCCGAAGCCGGCAGCCCTGTGATCCAGATCGCGAAACTTTTTGAACGATTCATAAACAGCACCGGCTGTCAGCGTTCAGCCGTCATCATTCAGCATGAGGAGAGAGCTGAAAGCTGATCGCTGACAGCTCACTCATTCCCGACAATACTCGTTCACCCGGGACGGATCGAATTGCGGCTCATCCAACACACGTTCAATAAATCGGAAGAGGGTCCTGCGCACCTCGATCGGCAGTTTGGGGTACCACACCGGACTTGCCAGGACTAACCCTCGAAAAGCAAAAAAGGGAGCCGCCGATTCCGTTGCAGCGCGATCGCGGCTAGCCTCCAGATAGGTATCCCAGAAGAGCCGGAACAAGATCTCCAATGGTCCCCGCAAGACGCCCCACCGGCAGAGCGAAAAGAAGAGGTAGTTGATCGTCATGGAGGTCACATCGTCCGCCGGTTCTCCCCATTCTCCTCGTGACCGGTCGAGGACTGAAAACTCTGTTCCCTTCCGGAACAGAACGTTCCAGGGGTGAAAGTCTCCGTGTACTTGAGAAAGACGATGGGCTTCACCGCGCAGACGCCAACGCCACCGGTTGCAGGCTTCTTCAACCCCGCGCAGGAGATCTGCGGAGATGAACTCATAGCGCTCCGGATAACTGTCGGTCAAACCCATAATACACTCGCCGTGGCCGATCAACTCTCGAAGTCGACGTCGATAGAGAGCCGGATCGCGCCGTTTTCTCGCATGGATCTCCGACAGGTAACGTGCCAGGGCCATCGCCCGTTCTCGATCCTGTTTTCTCAGCCTTCCGCCTTCGGCCAGCCGTTCCAGATCGAGATGGTAGCCAGCCCCTTCCGTCCACTGGGTCAGAACGAAAAATTCGCGCGCCTTGGCTACCGAGATCAGCTGCCGATCGTCGGTAAACGCGCCAACGTCAAGGGCCTTCACATGACGCGGCAGCCGGCCATAGGAGTCATAATCCCAGAGGATCGCCTGAGCGCGGTCTGCAAAATGCTCGTGGCCGAACGGGCCCGGACTCATTGTTTCCAAGACTGCCGACCGGATTGTGTGCCCGATTCGAAAAGTCAATTTGACGGGCGAGCCATACCCATACTGTTTGTAGACGCCTTGTGAACTTTCCTTTCCGATGATCCCGTAGGTCAGCAGGGTCGCATCGGTACCGAACCGGCCGCGAAGATACCGTTCGAGCATCTGTTTCTTGAGCGTGGGCATTGCCATGCCGGTACGCAATTGGTGTTCCATCGCGCATTCCTCTACATCTTCATAGCCGTGACTTCCAGTGGAGGCGGGTAAGATGGCGCATTGAGCTTCACTGCCGAGAGCGCAGCTGAGGAAAAATGCGCCACTTCGATCAAGCGAGAGGCACGCAATAAATCCTAAGAGATAAGGAATATCAGTTCCCTAGCCTTTCGCTTCTAACGCCAGGCTTTGACTGAGGGGCGGCACATCGCTTGCTGACATCAACCGGCAGCAGGTCACCTGGTTGATTTGGTTTGTATTGTTTATCTGGTTGGTTTCGTTCAACCAAAAAACCAAACAGACCAAATAAACAGTTTGGAGAGAGCATGAAAATCCAAGTTGAAAGTCGAAACGTCGGGATGACTCCTCGGTGGAAAACTGAGATTGAATCCAGGATGGCAGATCTCCAAAAGAGGCATCAAGATTTAATCCATGGGCGGGTCACTCTGACGAAAAATCCGCATCATAAAAAGTCGGCCAACGTCGCTGAAGCGTTCATCGTCGTCACTCTTCCCGGCCGCCAAACCCTGACGGCCCGCAAAAGAGACAAGACGTTCGAAGAGGCCATCAGAACCGCCTTCGACGCCATGGCCATCGAACTTCGCAAAAACCGCGAGAGTCGCGCCTCACATCAAGTGGGAGTCAGCCATGCCCATGTATGACTATAAATGTCTCGATTGCGGGGAGGAATCGTTGGTGGTCTTGACCCTGAGGGAACATGAGTCCTCCAAAGTGAACTGTCCGAAATGCGGCAGCACCAAGATGCGCCAACTTTATACGTCGTTCCATGCTCACACAACCAAGAAAAGCTAGCAGCATGCTGAAAATGACCCCCAGCGTAATAAGACGGTTATTGGGTTTGTCTCGTTCATTTGGTTTGTTTGGTTTCCCTGGTTCAAGGAACAAAACAGACCAGATGAACCAGATAGACCAGAAGTTTTCCGCAGCTGTTTAGGAGGCCGTGATGAGTGTTGTCTCTCGGAGCGTGATGTCGACACTCAGTGTCATAGTGAGCATGGGACTCATGAGTCTCGTGTTTGCTCCAGGCCTCTATGCGCAAGATTATCCGGCCGATATCACTCGCGGCAAAGACGTGTATCAGCGCCATTGCCAGGCTTGCCACGGTGTCAGAGGTTGGGGAGACGGACCGGACGCAAACGCCCTCAAAGTAGCGCCAGCAAATTTTCACCGCATGATGTCCTTTTTGAAATCCGACGAAGAACTCTTGCGGACCATTGAACACGGGGTTGTCTTCAGCCCCATGCATTCATGGCGAGGCCAGCTGACGGATGGAGAGATGCAGGATGTGCTGGCCTATGTTCGGCTGTTGGCCCAAGAGGGACGGTAGTGCGCTCTTTCGTATTGTTGATATGACGGTCGCAATGTCATGAGCACAACAATGGAAAAACTGAATGTCGGCGATGCCTTGCTGATCGCGGACGTCCAGAACGACTTTCTCCCCGACGGAGCCTTAGGGATCAAAGGAGGCGACGAGATCGTCCCAATCTTGCTCGGATATATCGATCGGTTCCGATCACGAGGTCTGCCGATATTTTTGTCACAAGACTGGCATCCCTCCAACCATTGTTCCTTTCGCGAGCAAGGTGGGCCCTGGCCAATCCATTGCGTGGCTGAGTCCACCGGCGCTCTGCCGCCACCCTCGTTTCCCATCCCGGAAACGGCCATCATCATTCATAAGGCTACCCTGCACGACAAAGAAGCCTATTCAGCCTTCCACGATACGCCTCTGCACGAGCGCTTGCAGGCTGCAGGCATCAGGCGACTCTTCATCGGGGGACTTGCAACGGACTATTGCGTCCTCCACACGGTCACGGGCGCGCGGATGCTCGGCTACCACGTCTGCTTACTGACCGATGCGATCCGGGCCGTCAATGCGTCCTGGGAAGACGGGCGCAAGGCGGAAGAGACCATGATTCGATTGGGAGCAATCCCGACTCGTCTAGAGAGTCTCGCTGCATGAATCCCTGCTCCAGCCTTCTTCTCACCGACCTCTATCAACTCACCATGGTGCAGGCCTACGTCGAGCAAGGAATGATGGACACCGCTGTCTTTGAGTTTTTCGTCAGGAGGCTACCGGCCCAACGCGGCTTCCTGATGGCCGCAGGCTTGGAACAAGTCCTGGGCTTCCTGGAGCAGCTTCGAGTCAGTCCAACTGAGTTGGAATGGCTCGAGCATACCGGCCGGTTCAGTCAACCGTGCCTGGATTATCTTGAAACCCTGCAGTTCTCCGGCGACGTGCACGCTATGCAGGAAGGAACGGTTTTTTTTCCAAATGAGCCGATCCTTCGCGTGACTGCTCCCCTCCCTCAAGCCCAGCTCGTCGAAACCAGGATCATGAATCTGCTCAACTTTCAGACGCTCATCGCCTCTAAAGCGGCGCGATCGGTCTTGGTCGCCGGCGGGAAACCGCTCATCGATTTTGGATTGCGTCGGGCGCACGGTGCGGAGGCGGGTTTGCTCGCCGCGCGGGCCAGCTATCTGGCCGGCTTTGCTGGAACTGCAACGGTCCTCGCCGGTATGGAATATGACATTCCAATCTACGGCACCATGGCTCATTCCTTTGTGCAGGCCCACAAAGATGAGACGACAGCCTTCGAGCATTTCGCTCTGGCGCAGCCGAAGAACGCGATTCTCTTGATCGATACCTACGACACAGAAGCGGCGGCACGCAAAGTCGTCGCGCTGGCCCCGGCCTTCAGGCAACAAGGCATCATGGTGAAGGGTGTGCGGTTGGACAGCGGTGATCTGGCAGACCATGCACGGAGAGTCCGGCGCATCCTGGATGAAGGGGGTTTGCCACAAGCCGAGATCCTGGCGAGCGGCAATCTGGATGAATACCAACTCCAGCGGCTGATTGGTAGTAAAGCGCCCATCGACAGTTTCGCCGTCGGCACCGCCATGAGCACGTCGTCCGATGCGCCGTCGCTCGATTGCGCTTACAAACTTCAGGCGTATGCGGGCCGACCTTGCCGGAAACGATCGGAAGGGAAAGCGACTTGGCCCGGCCCCAAACAGGTCTACCGGCAGTCCGGACGCGACGGACGATTCGATTACGATCTCGTCACCACGGTGCAGGCCTCAGAGACAGGAGATCCTCTCTTGCATCCCGTGATGACCGGAGGTAACCGCTCCGCTCCCGCTCAGAAGTTGACGGAATTGCGTCAGCGGGCCGCCACGCAGTTGGCACTATTGCCTGACCGGCTTCGGAGTCTCGAGTGCGACCGTCCCTTTGACGTTCGGATTTCGCAGCCGCTTCAGGATCTCGCGCGAATCGTGGACCAATATGTGTAGCGACCATGCCCCACACCACCGAAATGCTTTTCTCAAGGAGACACCAATGAACAGAACCCATGTCGGAGTCTTTGCCGTTCACGCAGTGCTGATCGCCGCGACGACCATCAGCATACCGGTCATTACCCATGGAGCAGAACCCGGTCGGACAGGCAGTTACGCCACTCGCTGTGAGAGCACGTACAAGAAGAAAACCGTTCCGTCCAAACAGCTACAGGCGATTGTGGAATCGCACCGGCAGTGGCTCGAACAGCACGGGAAACCAGAGTATCGACGCGCGGATCTGTGTCAGGCAGACCTGACTGACGCGAAACTCATCGGGGCCAATCTGGAACGGGCACACTTGGAAGGGACTATCCTCCGCCAGGCGAATCTGTCTCGAAGTAATTTGACTCAAGCGAGTCTTGCCGGAGCGGATCTCACGAGAGCCGTTCTGGAAGACGGCAACCTGGCGGGTGCCGATCTTCGTCATGCACGATTGTCGAATGTCAATCTGTTTCACGCGATAGGCGACGAAGCGGCGCTGTACAATGCCGCTCTGACCGGGGCGCGACTGCGAGAATCCACCTTCGAACGGGCACATTTTGAGGGAGCGGATCTCGCCTCAGCCGATTTGACCGACGCCAATTTCGTCGACACCTACTTCTATGGCGCCAACCTCGATCGAGTGAAGTTGTCCGGAGCGGATTTGATGGGAGCTGACCTTCGCCGCACAGTCTTGACCAAGGCCGACGCCCGTCAAACGAATCTGCAAGGCGCCCTGCTCGATGGCGCTCAACTGCAAGGCGCTCGGTTGGTCGAAGCGGATTTGGAAGGTGCTTACCTGGACGAAGCGGATCTGACTAAGGCCAGCCTGCGAGAGGCGCTGCTCCGTGGCGCCGATTTCCGCTTTACGAATCTGCACGCGGCGGACTTTCAGCATGCCGATTTGGAGGGGGTCAACTTCGAAGGCGCGCGCTTCGTGAACACGAATTTGCAATCCGCCGACCTCAGAATGGCCATCTTCTACCATGCAGATCTCGGCCAGGCGGATTTTCGGGATGCGCGGCTGCCCCATGCCGTGCTGGTCGGCGCGCGAGGGACAGGCACGAGCTTCATCAAAGCCGACCTGAGCGGCATCTATGCGCCGAACGTCTCGCTCCTGCGCGGGCAATTCACAAAAGCAAACCTTGAGTCGGCCAATCTGGTCGGGGCCGATCTGAGAGGCTCCAACTTCAGCCATGCGAGGCTTGTACAGGCCAACCTCCAGGAAGCGAACTTACAGGGCGCCTTGCTATCCGGAGCCGATCTCACCGAGGCGCGACTCGACGCGGCAGTTCTCCGGCGCGCAATCCTGCAGGGAGCCGACCTGGCTTCCGCTTCAGGCCTGACCCAGGCCCAGCTCGATACAGCCTGCGTGGACGAGCAGACGAAACTGCCGGCAGAACTCAGCCGCCCGGCTCCATGCGCGGCGGCGAAAAAGAAGAGCGACCGGTGAATTTGGCAAAACACAAATGCCACGAACGCTAGAAGAAATAGTGAACGATTAGGTCTGCTATCCACAAAACCTGCAAGAATTCCGGTCCACAGGACTCCCAAATTCCAACCGGCCCAAATGAGCCAGCTGGCTCCCTAAATCAGACGGATGAGGGACAGGTAGAGTCGCAGGACCAGCGGTTTAGGAATTGAAGCAAGACGATTTTGAAAAGGCTCGGTGTTTCAAATGGTTTCCCCACTTTTCTTTCTGTATTGGGCTCTTAGGTGGCTTCCACTGTCTCCATTGATTCTAATGAGTCTTGGCCTTTAGGGAATTTTTAGCACCAATTTCATTAGCACAATCGGCTCCCCGATCTGTACCCTTTGCGGACCTTGCGATTTGAGCTGCCAAGGGCACCTGTTGCGTGAGTCACACGGATTGGGAACATCTCAGCCTAACTTAAGAACCTGGACTAGGTTAAGGGGAGCCGATCAGAAGAAAAGTGGCTCCCCGGTAGGGATGAATCACGTCACTGGAGTTATCACATTTCACTATAGGCGGCAGTGACGGCATTGAGATTGGTTGTCTTTCGATCTTTAAGCCATGCAGCAGTCATTGATTGTTTGTTGCCATTTTGGCAAGGCTATTAGCTATTCCTTTTGCCGAGGATGTTGTATTTAGCTTTTCAATACTTCGCGCCAAGGTTTCTAGGGCAGTCGAGCCGCCGCTGTCTCAGCCAGGGACTTGAGCTTCTCCGCCGAGATGCTCGCTTTCGATGACGCGGAGGTCATCACCAACATCCCCTTGACCACCGTCGCACAAAACGTCGCAGGCGAACCATTCGCGGTTCCCTCCGGCGGCGTCACCAGCGAGCAACTCGTGCTCCCGAAATCCTTCTTCTCGTACTTCCAACCTTGGTCCTTGAGCAGATCGTACATGCTGTTCACCCAGTCCAGCAACTGCCGCGTGCTCATATTCTGGTTCGGCACCTTGCCGACCTGCAGAATGAAGAGCCCGCCCGGCATACTCCACGAGCATGCTCGCCTAAGTGGGTTCGCGCCGTGTCCCGTGCCAGGCATGTCCCCTTCGCGCGATTCCCCGACGCTCCCCACCGCCGCGCTGATTTGCGGCGCCGTCAGGAGCGAGCACGGATGTGAAGCAGCGCCCGTTTGCGCCCCCGCCTGTCCCGCTGCGATAAACCCGATCAAAACTGCAAGGCTCATAACGCGCCAGTGCATGGCCGCACCTCCCTAAGAACTCTGGCGAGGAATAATACCACGACTGTCAAGCACACGATCAAACTCCGGGTCGCGCATTCAGTAACAAGGGCGCCCACCCAGGACTCGAACCTGCAAACTCTAGCCTTCTATACCGTTATCCTGAAAATCAAAGAATGCAAAACATTTGGTTGGCAAGACTGGCTGTCTGGAGGCGTGTCAAAAACGTTGTGAAATACTAGGCGCTATATCTTGGATTTAGTTGAGGATCAATGGGAGATATCGAAGGGGTCAAAAATAACTGTTCTTGAAAGAACACCTCATGCCGACCTTGAGCGAGGAAGAGCAGTCATTCGATCACTTCATTTGGCCGGGGGATAGTCTTTGAATGCCTTGGCGAGTCCCTTGTTGGCCATTTCAAAGTTCTTCTCCAAGCTGTCTCCCAGCGTTTCCGTGATCACAGCCTGCCACACCATTTTCTTTTTCGACGATTCCGCCAGATTCACTATCAAGGTAGCTTCCTGATACTTATCGGCATCATTCACACCGAATGCCAGGTGTACCAGCAGGTCTGGACGGTCTTCCAAGCCGACTTGCCGGAGCCCCTTGGCGTCAAGCTGTTCGCTAACCATCTCTTTAATCCGCATCCTCAATGGCGACTTGTTGTCAGATGCCCCGATTTCTTGCCCTCTATCCGTCATCCCCGAAAAGGCAAACGTGTGAAATGAGGAGAACTCGGTGGACGGATTGAAGTCTGTGACCACATTGATCTCATACGCCCTCGAACAGCCTCCAACAGTGAGCAACCCCAGTGCCAGCCATAGGATCAGGAATCTGATCTTCATCGTGTGTCTCCCTTCCACTATGCGGCCTTGCACAAAAACCACAGGCCCCCGGAACGCCCGTGTGACAAATTGGACCCCGGCTTACTCTCAGCCTTGACTCAAGAACGCTTTGTGTTTGAGCCGGCCCTAGGATAAGTCAAATTCCTTGAGAAATCGACCGGCTCTCATATCACTTCTCAAACGGGATTGTGGCCCTGGCCAATCGGGAGTTTTCGAAGAGGATATTTCTGAGGGAGATTCGATGGTCGTAAAGCGGTCGTGTAGTTGATGTCTGGCGCCTGATTGATGATGTGAACAGAGGGAGAGTATATAAGCGGAATCACGCGATCGTTGTCCGACTCACTTCTAAGATAAGCGATCCCGCAGGATGCTCAAAATGACCAGCCTTCTCACCCACCCAACCCCCGCGCGCCAAGACGCGCCCTTCCGCGGGCAAGGCCGCAGCGAGCAGCTAAGAATAGTTCTTCCAAACTTGCTCGTTCTCTCTCTAGGGATGGGGGCTGACTGATCTTCTATTGCGCGCGTCCAACGAGGGCCTTCTGAGGCCGCGCGTTGCGCGAGCACCGAAGATCATCAGGCTCCATCCCCTCCCCTTTTTCGGGCATCACGCGCGCCCAGCCGCCAGGTACACACGCAGAATGTCGCGGCGGGCGATGATACCCACGAGTTTGTCTTTAGCATCCACTACCGGCACGCGAATCAAATCGCTGGCTCTGAGCACATGGACCAGCGTCGAGAGCGTCGTTTCCGGACGGATCGAATATGGGTTATACGTCATGATGTCGCCCGCGGTGACAGCCGCGAGCTTATGTCCGTCGTCCATGGCGGCCAGTAGATCATGTTCGCTGACGATACCCAGAAGTTTATCTTTTGAGTCCACCACCGGTACAGCTCCGAATCCCTCGATCATGAGCGACGCAATGACGTCGCCTTTCGTCTTGAGATGAGCGGCTTGTACCTGCTTCTGCATGATCCGTTTGACCGTCATGACGTCAAACCCTTTCTTCGCTCGCGTCCTGGTTTTATTTTTTGTCCGCATACGTCCCTCTTCACAATTTATCTTGCAGGGTGGTCGCCCGCATTACTCTGGTTGGTCTGGTCTATCTGGTTCAACCAAATGAACGAAACGAACCAAACAAACCAAATGAACCAGCCCGATTGACGCCTATCACCACAGTGGCATTTACCCCTCTGCTGCAAAACGCCGCACCCTCTACACGAACCGGAATCGTGTTTCCTTCCGCAAGCCCTTGGAAGCAGGTGGGTCATCCTTTCTTCTCATCACACCTCACAGGCACATCCAATGCAGATCTGATACCCGCGATCGTCTGTTCATCTCGGCTGTCATTCGTCAGGAAGGAAGGGAGTCTGTCATGCGAATTTTGTGTGCTGTGGACGGATCCGAATGCTCCCAGTGGGGCGTGCGAACACTCGAAGCGATCGCAGGCCGGGAACCGGAGATAGTGGCGCTTCTGCATGTGATCGATCCGTCGGTTCTTCGATCAGGAAGAGGCGGAAATCCCGTCGCGGAGAAGCGCGCCCAAGCCGCCATGGAAAAAGCCGGTGGAATTCTCCTTCGCCAGGCAGAGCGCTCAGCGCGAGCTGCTCTCGGACAGGCCGCGACCGGACCCGCCACCGTTTTCCATCGAGTCTTAGCCCATGGCCCCCTCGCACGGACAATCGTGCGACAGGCCCGACGGTTGAAGGCTGATCTCATTCTCATCGGATCCCGTGGGTTGAGCGACTTTCGGGGCTTCTTACTGGGAAGCACGTCCAGGCAGGTCGCATCGATCGCCCCCTGTTCAGTTCTTGTCGTGAAGCAGCCGCTCCCGCAGTTGACGCGTGTGCTTCTCGCGGTCGATGACTCGAAGCACTCTCGAGCCGCTGCTCGATTTCTTCGTACCAGAATTCTTCCCGAATCCGCTACGACCACGATCCTCTCTTCGGCTGAAAGACCGGTGACCGACCTGGCCGTTCGATACTTGTCTAAGGTTCAGGTTGAGGAGCTGGAACGGCCGGTCCTCGAACGCGCCAGACGACTGGTCACGACGTTGCGGGATGAATTTCTGAAAGACGGATATGCCATCGTCACAGACGTGCAGATGGACCACGTCATCGACACCATCGTCACAAAGGTGCAAGCGGATCATGCCGATCTCCTGGTGATCGGGTCCCGCAAGCTGACCAGGAGCGAGCGGCTCTATCTCGGCAGCGTCTCGGAAAGTCTCTTGAGACACGCCCCTTGTTCCGTTTTGATCGTGCGAGGCGCACGTGCCTGACCCCAACTATCAGGATCTGGACAGGCTTTCGATCGACGAGGTGCTGAATCGTCTGAACACGGGCAGCGGCGGGCTTTCGCCCGACGAGGCCCGGCGGCGGCTGGAGACATTCGGTCACAACGTCCTGATCGAACCGGGGCGCTATTCGATGATGCACGGGCTTGGTCGCCACTTCACCCACTTTCTCGCTGTACTGCTCTGGATCGCAGCCGCGCTCTCCTTCGCCGCGGATTACATGAAACCGGGTGAAGGAATGGCCACCCTGGGCTGGGCCATAGTCAGCGTGATCGTCATCAACGCCGTCTTTGCCTTCTTGCAGGAATACAAAGCGGAACGGGCTGTCCAGGCTCTCCATCGATTATTGCCGGACAAGGCCTGGGTGACGCGGGGAGGACAAGCCGTAGAGATCGCCCGGAGCGAAATTGTGCCGGGCGATCTCCTCATCCTGGAGGAAGGAGAGAAGGTGCCGGCCGACGCGCGCATCATCGAGGCAACCGACATGCGCGTGGACAATGCCGCCTTGACCGGAGAGTCGAAACCGAAGCGACGAACGGCCGAGGCGACGGAGGATGGGCACTGGCTCGATACCCCGAACCTCGTCTTCGCCGGCACCACAATCCTTTCCGGGCACGGACGTGCAGTGGTGTTCGCCACCGGGATGCGTTCGGAGTTCGGCAAAATTGCCGGCCTCACCACAACGGTCGAGACAAGCTTCAGCCCTCTGCAGAAAGAGATCGTTACGGTCACCCGCATCGTCGCGGTAATTTCTCTGGCAATGGGCGTCTCATTTTTTATGATTGGTCTCTGGACGGGACTCGGCTTCTGGATCAGCGCCATTTTCGGAATCGGCATCATTGTGGCTAATGTCCCTGAGGGGCTCCTGCCCACTGTGACTCTCGCCCTTGCCATGAGCAGTCAGCGGATGGCGGAACGCCATGCCTTGATCAAACATTTGTCCTCCGTCGAAACCCTCGGCTGCACGACGGTGATCTGCACGGACAAGACGGGCACGCTGACGGAAAATCGGATGAAGGTGGACCGGTTCTATGCTGACGGGCTTGTGATCGAATCGCGGGAAGGCTGTTTCTTCACCAGAGGGCATATGGTCAGCAATACCGACGCCGAGCGTTGGCGCTCCTTCTTTGACGCACTCCTCCATTGCCACAATGCGAAGCGTGTCCGACAACCCGATGGACGATTCGCCGTGACCGGCGATCCGACGGAAGCCGCGCTCTTGGAATTTGCCATTGAGCATGGGCTGGCCCACCGGCCGCCCTGGCGACGCATGGGAGAATTGGCTTTCGATGCGGACCGGAAACGCATGAGCACCCTGCACTGGTCGGAAGGCCGCTTAGTCGCATTCACCAAGGGCGCCCCGGAGTCGGTTTTGGCCCTCTGCACCAGGGCAAAGATGCATGGAGAAACCCTGCCGATGACCCGGGACGACCGCGCAAGCATTCTCGCTCAAAGCCGGTCCTTCGCCGAGCAGGCCTATCGCGTGCTAGCGGTGGCCATGCGCGACGTGGCCCATCAGCCTGAACACATCGAAGTGGAGACGATCGAAAAAGATCTGACGTTCCTCGGCCTGGTGGCCATGATGGACCCTCCGCATCGGGAAGTGCCGGAGGCGATCGCGAAGTGTCGGCAGGCCGGCGTGCGGGTCATCATGATCACCGGCGATCATCCCCTGACGGCGCTGGCCATTGCGCGCAAGATCGGTCTCATGCCGAAACAAGCCGTCCAACAGCCGGCGGGTTTTACCCCGGTGATCGAGGGCGCTCAGCTCGATAAAATGGGCGAGGCGCAACTCCGCCAGCTTCTCACGCCTTCCCACCCCGGAGAGTTCGATCCGGTGTTTGCCCGCATGGCCCCGCGTCACAAGTTGCAGGTAGTCTCCGCGCTTAAGGAGTCGGGAGAAGTGGTCGCAGTCACCGGCGACGGGGTGAACGATGCGCCGGCCCTCAAAAAGGCCAATATCGGAGTGGCCATGGGTATCGCCGGCACGGACGTGGCTAAGGAAACCGCCGACATGATCCTGCTCGACGATAACTTCTCGACCATTGTGAATGCGATTGAAGAAGGGCGCACCGTGTTCGACAACATCAGGAAATTCGCCACCTATGTACTCGTGAGCAATGTGCCGGAAGTAGTGCCGTACCTGGCTTACGGATTCTTCGGTATGCCGTTGGCGCTGACGATTCCACAGGTTCTCGCTGTCGACCTTGGAACCGACATGGTGCCGGCCATTGCGCTCGGAGCCGATCCCCCGCAGCCGGGTATTATGAATGCTCCACCGCGCCCACGGACTGAGCGGCTGCTCACCACGCGGCTGCTCCTCAGGACCTATTTCTTCCTGGGCCTGAACTCGGCGGTCCTGGCAATGGGAGGATTTTTTCTCTACCTCTTTGCAAATGGGTGGACCTGGGGAGCGCCACTAAGCTGGTCCTCCACCTTATATAAGGAGGCGACGACGGTCACCTTCGCTGGAATTGTGTTGGCACAGGTCGTTAATGTCTTTGCCTGCCGATCGGACCATTTATCAGTGACCCGCCTCGGATGGTTCACCAACCCGCTCATCCTGTGGGGAATTATGACTGAACTGTGCATCCTTGTGCTGATCACCTACACGCCGATGGGGAACGACATCTTTGGAACCAGCCCCTTGCCTGCGTGGATATTCGGGGCGCTCGCGTTGGGCGCCATCGCCCTGTTGCTTGCAGAGGAAGGCAGGAAGTTCATCGTGAACCGAATCAAACACACCCGCGCAGGCTGATTCTCACACTATGCAGATCCGAGAACATCCTTGAATATTGCCGCGAGGTCGCGAAGCGCCCGGGCGCCGTCGCCGACAAAGGCCGAGCCATGCATGGTCGCCAGAGTCTTCGGCCGTAACTCGGCCAACCGATAGAGAGTCGGCTCTGTAAGCGTCGCGTACGGCATATAGTTGGCCAGGGGCCCTTGCTGATATTCCACGAGCACCTTTCGACACCGGCCCAGCACGTCAGAATGCGTTGCCGGTTCAACATCTCCGCTTTGATGAAAGAGGTCTGAACACAACAGGGTGCGTTGGGTTTCTTCGAAGAGCAACCCCGCTTCCCAACAATGTGGCACGTGCGGCGTGTGCAAAAACCTGAAACGGTACTTGCCGGTGTTGAGCACGTCGCCATCCTTCATGCCCAACGCAGGGCGTACAGCCATGCAATCGTCGATACTCACCATCTTGCCCACCAGACTGCACACGGCCATGGAGCTTGGCGCAAGCTGCTGCCACTCGCGCAGCGTCCCGCATTCATCCGCTTCAAGATGGCTGAACCCGATCCACTTGATCGTGGCAGGGTCCAGCAACGTGGCTACAGACTCCCGCACCGCGGCAAACATCGCGCGAGGGCCGGTATGAAACAGGAGTGGCTCGTTGTCGCGCACCAGGAACTGATTGAACTGCAGTTCGAATTCCGGCACGAAGGTGGAAATTCTGAACACGTCCGGCGCGATCTCTGAAACGGTGGTCATGGAAACCTCCAAGGTGGGAGAAATGAGTGGCTAGGCTATCGCTGGCACTCCGGTGTGTCAACGAAAGGAATCCACCTGGGATCGTCTAACGGCGGTCGCTCGGGCGGACAGGGTGGGGAAAATGTAATACTTCCATGTTTTCAACGTCTTCTGTCTATGCCTTTGAACCTCAAAATCCGTACCGTCTGCTAAGCTTGTCTTAACAAAACCAGCGATCATGGCCCAAGAAGGGGTATTGCAATGTGGCCTCATTACGGTTTCGCGCTTTTGACGATAGGGATGCTCTGCGGGTGTGCGATGGTGAGCAGTCCATCGTCACCTGGCTCTGCGCCATTATTTCAAGCTGACACGTCCGAGGCAGCATTTCTACAAGCCATGCATCGAGAACAAGAGGCATTGCTGAGCACCTGCGCACAACGCCGGTCCTGCGATCAGGTTCATTTCACACGTGCGATGGTCGGGTTATTCGAAAATGGAGAGGCAGCGAAGGCCTCTTTTCAGCAGTCGATCGCCGTTGCACCGAAAGGGCCATATGCCGATTCGAGCGCGCGCTGGATCCGGTTTCTTGCAGATCGGACTTCCTATCCCGCATCTGCCGATAAACCCAGTGGGGCGTTAGGGGTAATGAGAGGACTGGTCCGTGCTTGGCTGAGACAACAGTACTCCGCTAGTGCGTCTGTTGCATCACGGACTGGAGAAACCGGCAACAATCCGACCCCGACCGTACATACTCTCCAGCGAAAGATTCGTGATCGCGATAAGCGGATCGCGGAATTGACGGATCAGCTCAGCGCCCTGAAGCGGATCGATTTGGAAGCGCATAGGACCGCCAAGCTGAGCCCACCGAGGACCCTATCCAAGTAATCAAGGTCGGCCCGCGTTATTCATGACGGTTCGTCGAGGCTCGGGCGAAGAAGGAAGGGTCCATAGACCATCGCGAACAGTAGATAGGCTCCACTCCAACTACCTGCCGCCACACCCAATACGAGATTGGTTGGAAGATCCGTCATCGGCCCGAAGACTCTCAGCACGGCACCCACGTTGACAAGCATATAGATAAGGACCGTCAGGGGGCCTGCGTGCCGGACACGTCCCGTATGTCCCAGGCTGGCTCGGGTCATCACTGCCAGAGTCATCGCACCCACCGCGCCGCTGGTAAATGCATGCACCGCATCCTCTTTCGGCACACCTATCCCGAGTATCGAGCCTCCCAGTACCAGCAGCGACAACGCAAACCAGCCATATCCAAAATGCAGGATGAGCACCAATGGTTCACGCCACGTCAGCCAGCCATGCCAGCGGATCAAGCGACCCAGATTGGCCAACCCGGCCGCCACGAACATCCAGCCTGTCGCCGGAGAATGCGGCTGAGCAATCCAGAGTACAACGGCAAATCCGACGAGCGCAATCGACATGCCATCGTATCTGGAAAAGGACGCAGGCCGCTCCGTCCTGCCGGATCCGGCGAGGAATTCGTCGGTAAAAGTGGGGGTCACGCGCCCGCCGATGAGCGTCAACAACATCATAACCATCGCGAGTGCCATGCGCTCGGAGCGATCCGCTTCCCCCCCGCTCAGGGTCTGTATGTGGAACAGAATATTTGCGCCGGCCAGCAGACTCACCAACACCCCCATCGGCGCACGATCCCAACTTTTCGACACGCAAATTTCCCGCCAGACCAGTCCTGCCAACGCGACAAGAAATCCCACGTCTACCACAGCGGACAGAAAAGGCATGAACCATGGAACGGCGATCAGCAGGCGTCCGGCCAGCCACAGGGCAAACAGTAGCATCAACTCATGCCCGCGAATCGGCGGACGATCTGTCCAGTTGGGAATGGCCGTGAGCAGAAACCCTGTGATCACAGCAGGGAGGAAGCCGAAGACCATTTCATGCACATGCCAATCCCGCGCCGGATAGAGAAAGATCGAATCGCCGGATCCGGCGAGGACGAGAACCCAAAGCGGGACCGCCACGCCCGCAAAGAGCGCGGCGCCAAGAAAAAACGGTCTGAATCCGTATGAAAAGACCGCAGGTCCTTGATAGGCCGGATTCTCGCTCACCTGCTCAGCCATAAGATCCGCTCCCTACCGTTCAGTAATCTACGTTCAACGCCACAATGATCGATGCAGCCCGTCTCAATGTGGGGCGGTGTACCTCGGAGATCATGCCAACCCCTGAAACGGGCTATACGTTCGAAACTCATGCCAAGCTACGTACTGCGAGCGGCCCTGTCAATCCACGCTACCCGTCGCGCTTTTCCCGCCAATCCACCTGTCTCGCTCGAGTCAGGCATCCATCACTCCTTCATGTATAATGGGGTATCTTCGTCCTCGATTCTACGCACTTGATAGTGCCGCAGTAGACATTCAGAGAGGAGGCTTACCATGAGTACGGCAACGATGGAAACCCCGATTCACCAGCAAGTCATGAAATTTATCGGCGCGCCCCGGAAGATGTTGATCGGAGGCAGATGGATCGAGGCTGCTTCAGGAAAGACCTTTCCGACCTATAATCCGGCCACAGGTGAAGTCCTGGCTCAAGTTGCCGAAGGCGACAGCGCAGACGTTGACAGAGCGGTCATCGCCGCACGGAACGCCTTCGAGAGAGGCCCATGGCGCACACTGACTGCCTCGGAACGTGGACGGCTCATCTGGAAGCTCGCCGACCTTCTCGATGTCCACCTGGAAGAATTCGCCCAACTGGAGTCGCTCGACAACGGGAAGCCGGTCGGCGTGGCCCGCGTAGCGGATGTGCCGCTGGCCGTGGACCTCTTCCGGTACATGGCCGGTTGGGCGACCAAGATCGAAGGGAATACGATACCCATTTCAGTACCCTATACGCCCGGCGCCCGGTATCTCGCCTACACGCTGCGCGAACCCGTCGGCGTGGTGGCTCAGATTATCCCTTGGAATTTTCCGCTGCTCATGGCAGCCTGGAAGCTAGGTCCCGCGTTGTCTGCCGGCTGCACAGTCGTCCTGAAGCCTGCCGAGCAGACACCGCTGTCAGCTTTGCGCCTCGGCGAGCTGATCTGCGAAGCGGGATTCCCTGACGGGGTGGTCAACATCGTGCCCGGTTACGGTGAGACAGCCGGTGCGGCGCTGGCGGCGCACCCTGACGTGGACAAAGTTGCTTTCACCGGTTCCACCGAAGTGGGAAAGATCATTCTTAAGGCGGCGGCGGGGAACCTCAAGAAAGTGTCGCTGGAGCTTGGAGGAAAGTCTCCCAACATTGTATGCAAAGACGCCGATCTTGAGGCGAGCATACCCGGTGTCTCGAGCGCGATCTTTTTTAACCAGGGCCAGTGCTGTTGCGCGGGCTCCCGGCTTTTCGTCGAGAAGGGTATCTTCGACAAAGTCGTTGAGGGCGTGGCGGAGGATGCGAAAAAAATCAAGGTCGGGCCCGGCATGGATACGGCTACCCAAATGGGCCCGCTTGTATCGGACGAGCAGCAACGGCGGGTGCTCGGCTATCTAGAGTCGGGGTTCTCCGAAGGCGCTAAAGCCGTAGTCGGCGGACGCAAGCTGGGCGAGAAGGGCTACTTTGTGGAACCGACTGTGCTGGTCGATACCACGCAGAACATGAAAGTCATGCAAGAGGAAATCTTCGGGCCTGTTGTCTGCGCGGTACCGTTTACGGATTTGGACGAAGTGCTCCCGGCAGCGAACGACTCCATCTATGGTCTGGCAGCGGCGGTGTGGACCCGTGATGTCAGCAAGGCCCACCGCATTGCAGCCGATCTGCGCGCAGGGTCTGTGTGGATCAACTGCTACAACATCTTCGACGCGGCATTGCCCTTCGGCGGCTATAAGCAATCCGGCTGGGGCCGCGAGATGGGCCACGACGCGCTGGAACTCTACACCGAGGTGAAAGCCGTCACCCTGCGACTGTGAACGATCGTCTGAGCACGGAAAGATCCATGGAACGCATACAGCCTGTGCGTACTGACGAAACGATGAGCTGACGGCATGACCGAAGTCGAGCCAGGAAGGCCGGAATTCCTGAACTTCCGGCGCCGGGCGCTATCGTGCACCCATGAAACGTGCGCGCCCCATCACGCTCAGAGGAGTTGCGTCCATCTCCATGGGCTTAACCCACATTATTCACGAAGACTTCTACTGCAACCGTCGATACGCCGCTACGACAAGCCTGACGGCAGGCGGGCTCGCCGCTCGGTCGGTCAACATACTGTTCAAGTATGCTTCCCTCCTTCGCGGTTCCACACGCCCGTTTCGCGTGGCGTCTCGGCGGTTTCGTCACGAACTCTTGTGAATAATGTGGGTTAAGGTCTTGAGGACAAGCTCCCCAGTATTCGATGTGGAGCCGCCACCATACCTGCCTGTTTGCATGCCCTTGTTCTTTCGGCCTCAGATTGTCCGGATTGCAGATCAACCACTCAGAGATTGAAGATACTCTCTACTTAGGTAGATAATCCGGTATTCCATCGGCCTGAATTGTTATGAGCTCCTCCCTCCGCGCACACGCGATTTCTCATGCGCCTCCCTTGCGCATCTTGGTCCTTTCGGAGGTCAATGACTGGGATTTCGGCCCACGATTGAAAGAGTGCGGGCATGAAATTGTCGCCTGGATCCCCCCTAAATGGGAAGGAGGTCCGAAGAATGGCGGTTCTAACCAGGGCCTCAAGGCTGTCGTCAGAACTATCTTTTCTCTATCCAAACCGATCCAGAGAATCCAGCCTGAGTTCGATACCTGGTCATGGCTTGAACGGGAAAGGATTCCGCACCGTCCCTGTTCTAACGTGAATGCTCCCAAGTTTGTTGACTATGTGAAAAGCTTGAACATCGATCTTATCGTCGTCTATTTCTTCTCTCAGATCTTGAAGACGGCCCTTCTTCAAACTCCCCGGCTGGGAGCCTTGAACTGTCACCCTTCATTACTTCCCCGTTATGGAGGGCCGGAACCGGCTTTTTGGATGCTCAAAAACGGGGAACCGGTCGCAGGGGTGACCGTTCATGTGATGACGGAAAAAATCGATGCGGGAGATATCGTCTCCCAACAAGAACTGATTGTCGGGGAAAACGAGAATGCCGGACAATTGACGCAGCGACAACACCGCGCTGCTGCTGCACTCCTGATAGACGCGGTCAATGCCATGGCCCGCGGAACAATCACCCGCAAGCCGCAAAATATCGCAGAGCGTAGTTACTTTGGAAAGAGAAAGGCGTCCGACGTCGTTCTCGATTGGAACGGGTCCGCAAAGCAAATCGCCAATCTATTACGCGCGCTGCAACCATATGAACCGCTCACCGCGCACCTCAACGGAAACACTCTCAAGATTTACGAAGTCCAACCTCTGGAGGGGGGTGCACCAGGTCGCGTTCCAGGACAAATCCTTGCCAAGGAACGGGGAAAACTCTTCGTGCAGACCGGTAACGGGATTTTAGAGATACGGCAGTATGAAATCGCGCCGTTTCACGGTTGGGTCAATCGGATTCTACAAAAGATCCTGCTGCCGTCCGTCGGCAGTTGTTTCGACCTTGTTCCGGCAGCAACGGGGCCGGCATCTAAAGCAGCCTCATGAGCGCTGGACGCCGACCGTTTCACTCCACCACCCAGATCGCAAAGCCCTTTGCGTCGCGCAATACACGATCGGTAGTGCCGCCGCCGAAGAGCTGTTTGATTCGGGACGTTCCTTGCCGCCCCACGACGATGGTGTCGTAATGCCCGCTGCGCGCCTCTTCGAGAATATTTCTGGCGATCTCGTCCTCATGTCCATATTTCACCGCTACGTGGCTCATGTCGAATCCGGATTGTGCCAGCGTCTCGCACGCCTCCTTCAGGACCTGGCACTCGAATTCCCGTTCCTTCCGAATCCAGGCTTCCTGCTCATCGCGCAACTGCACGCTCAATTGCGCTTCAGCGGCAGGATTCTCCGATCCACCATGCTCCAGCAACCCACGCGGCATGGGCTTAAGCACATGAAAGAGGGTGATGTCGACATCAGGCGTTCGGTGTAGTAGAGACCCAACATATTGGACAACGCGATGGGAATTCTCGGACTCATCCACGGCGAGAAGGACCCGCATATCTGTCTCCTTGGAAATGCGTTGTCGAACGATGCCGCTACTTATGTATATTATATACGATCTCCCCTGAATCCACCGATACCAGCGGGGGACTCCACCGGAGCGAGTCCGGTTCCAATTGCCGGAACGTTCCTGACTAGTTGAGCTGGCCCTTTGATCGGAGGCCTGCGAGGAGGATGACATGTTCGGTCCAATCACACTTCCCTTCGGAGCCAAGATGCTGTTCAACACCGTCAAGCTTAAGCCCGGGGTCACGTTCGAGGACGTTGAATTGGCCGTCGGCGAACTCTGCAGCGTCGTCAAAGGAACCTACGGAGGCGACAAAGGCGGATTCATTGCCGGACAAGTATTCAAATTCTCCGGCTTCGTGTCGAATGAGGGATCTCTCGCTGAGTCCAGAACCGCCGACGACCATTACGTCATCGTGACCTATTGGCGCTCGTTCGAAGAGCATGAACGGTCCCATGCCGATGAAGTCTTCAACAACAAGTTCACCGCGCTGGCGGCCATGTGTTCCGACACCAAAGAATTGGGATACGACATGTTGTGGCAAGGTGCTGCAGGGAGTTGATAATCGAGACGACCATCGCCTCTTCTCCTCTTCACATTTGCTCCCTCTCGTCCTAGAATACCGTCTTAGATGCGAGAGTAACATGCTATCACGACTTGCCGGCATCACACTGGTGACCACCCTGGCCTGTGCTTCCAACCCGGTCGCCATAGCCAAGACAATAGCAGAAGAGAATAATCTCATCGGGCCGGTTCGAACCGTCACGACCAAGTCGCCGGGATCTTCATCGACTGAAACCTATGATCCGGCAGGCAACCTCACCGAAGCAACCGTCTATCTAAAACATAGCGAAACCTTAACCCGCTACCTGTTCACCTATGACGAAGACGGAAACCTCCGGGAAGAAACCGTCTCCGATGCGAGCGGGAAACCCATCTACCGAAAGATATTCGCATACGCACGAGATTTAAGTGGAAGAGAAACGGCCTCTGTAGCCGCCTCGGATGACGGTGAATTTCATTATGCAGAATTCTCCATCTACGACCAATACGGAAATGTATCTGAAAAGCTGTTCGTCAATGATGCAGGGACGGACAGGAGCGTGTTCGACGTTCTCGGACGGATTATTTATTCAGCCAAATATGATAGAGGGCAGCTGTTCAGCGAACTCAGACACAGATATGACAACAGGGGAAGGTTGAGTGAGCTCATCAGCTACAACCCTCAAGGCGCAATAACCGGAAGACTTGTGAACCAACATGACGATGCAGGGAGACGTGTTCGGGCGACAACCGAGAAGTTTCATGAAGGCCAGACAAGTAAATGGACTTCAACTTATGAATATGATGCCACAGGAAATTGGATCAAAGAGGTCATGTGGAACGAAACCGGCACGTCACAGGAAACTGAGGCGCCACAAGACCGCACGGTGCAAGAGCGCATCATTGAGTACTACGGAATACACGACAGCAAGACCCCATAACCACAACCCTCCCGCGCGGGCGAGGCCTTTTCGATTTTCTCCACCTTGCTCCGAAAGAATCGCTATTCTCGTTCACCACACGCATCGAACGCGCACCTCCGGAGCATACATGTTGGGGCAACAGGAAGGATGGTCCAGCTGTTCCAGCAATCCGGCTCCCTGAGCCGGTCGATGGACGGTTGACCAAGCATCTCCATCGGCGTAGCATAATCTCCTGACGTTCCAGTGACGGTGGCTGTGGTTTCGTCAGAACGCTCACCCGTCATACTGCGCGCCGAATCTCGCCGCAGCTTCCTTCACTCCTACGCCAGACCCTTTGTCGCAGCACAGCACTTCCCGATGCGGATCCTTTGACGCGAGGGTCCCGATGGTCGCTATCATCTGCCGATTACTCCTTCCTAAAGCAACGCACGTCCGAACCTCAGAAGGAGGGTCTGATCATGCCTGTACAAACACCGGTGACCGATCGCATTCTCGGCCAAGTACAACGCACGCACGGGTGCGATCTAGATACGTTGACGAACAGTCTTTCGGATCTGTCATGGAGCCAGGTCTTTCTTGAAGTCGATCGGCTCAGTCGGGAAGGGCAGGTCATGGTGACACGCGGGACGGGAGGTCGCTATATGATCTGGCCACCGGGGCACAAGAAGGAAACCGCCACCCACCACGCCCGATCCTGACCACGAGAAAGGTCTGAACACGGACTAGGCGATCTGTACGTGCTGGCGCTGATCCTGAAAAATCCTCCACTGTGCGTCTCGAACGACCACTATAAATATCATGGTCTCCCCAGCCCGCTCGTTGCCACCTCCCAAGGGTGGCCCGATTGGGCTCCAATTGCGCGCGTCCAACGAGGACCTTCTGAAGGCGCGCGTTGCGCGCGCAAAGGAGACTAACGGGCCACCCTCACCTCTTTTTTTCGGTTATAGTATTTCCATGGGTTCCTCTTTGAACCGGCGCGTTTCCACATATCCCCTTCGACGAAAGCGCCGCAGGCGCCGGAAGACGTTCGCCACGTTCCGGCGTTTCCTGCGCTCGCGTTGGCATGCATTCCATGCGGTCTCGAAGGCCGTGCTGGCCTCGCCGCCAACCGTACGCGCAGTCGTGATTCTGGGGGCGATCCTCATGAGCTGGCTCGGTGTCAACTGGGCCTATCACGCGTTCAACAAGCCGAGCGAGGTCCTCTTTCCACTAGACCATTCGCTCAACAAGAGCCCTGCCGAAACGTGGAACCAGTACGGACCGCTGTTCCGCAAACATGCGACCTCTGTCATCACTCCCGAGTTGCTGGCTGCACTGGCGCAGGTTGAGGGCGGAGGGAACCCGGTGGCGAGAACCTACTGGCGGTGGCATCGGTCGTGGAATCCCTTGGAGTGGTACCGGCCGGCATCAAGCGCCGTCGGTATGTACCAGATCACCGACGCGACATTCCGCGAAGCGATGCGCTACTGTATCCACGACCATGTGGTTGTCGAGGATGGCCCCTGGCATGATCTGCAATCGTGCTGGTTCAACAGCTTCTACCAGCGTGTCGTGCCGAGCCATGCCATCGAGTTGACTTCGGCGCGGCTCGATCGCCGAGTCGCACAAGCGGTGGATTCCCGTCGTATCGGCACGGTCACGCTTCAACAGAAGCAGAATCTGGCAGCGGTAGTTCACCTCTGCGGAGCGGGAGCCGGCCAAGCCTATGTCATGCGCGGCTTCCGTGCGGCGCCCCACCAGCGATGCGGCGACCACGACCTGCAGGCCTATCTGACACGGGTCAACGCGATGAAACGACAATTTGCCCAACTGGAGGCCGGCGGCAAGCGATTCCGCCTCGTCAGTTCTCGCTGACCACCATCATCCTCGCGACTCGCATCTGCAGGAAATTCTTTTCCCATTGGCCGATTGATTCGGCCTCTCACTACACGTGTATACGCGTAGACGCTTTTCCTTCAATGCCTGACCAAAGCAAGGGTGTGAGGAGCTTTCGACGCGGCCGTCAAGCGAGGCCCTTCTGAGGGCGTGCGCTCCGGGAGCAAAGAAAGCTCCTCACACCCTTGCGTCTCACCTTCCAAGCCTTGCTGATCTTCTTTCCTGGAGGGTAGCCTAGTCGATCCTCAACTGCGCGCGTCCAACGAGGGCCTTCGGAGGCCGCGCGTTGCGCGAGCACAGAAGATCATCAGGCTCCATCCCCTCCTCTGTTCCTCGAGCACAGGAGACCAACAGGTTGCCCCCCCTCCCCCTATTCGAATAACTTCTTAAACCCCGTCTTAATCTGATCCAGCCCCTCGCGCATGTCGGCTTCAAAAACATCGGCCTTGGCCTCCACCACCTCACGCTTGGCCTTGAGCTGGTCTTTGAACATCACCAGCTTGTTGAGTAGCTCCTGCTTCTTTGACTCGAGCACGCCTTGCTGCTTTGTTTTTTCACTCTCAAACCGGCCCTCAAGCGCCTCAAACTCAGCGTCGAGCATACTCGTTCGGCCCACCAGATCATCCCAGACCTTGCCCGATTCAAATGCGGCGCCCTTCAATTTCTGCTCGGCAACGGATTCGAACTCGTTGAGCGCCTTGAGAATCTTCACCCTTTGCTCCTCATATGCGTCGCGGGCATCCGCCTTGCCGAGGGCCAATTGCACTTGAAGATGTTCGAGCTTCGCTTGCACCTCAAACTTGGCCTGCTCTGCCATCTCTTTCGACTTCTGCACATCGCTCTGGACCTGTTTGAGAAAATCCCGCAGTTGCTCCTTGTGCTGCTCCAGTCTTTGTGCCGCCTGATCTTTGGTCTGGGTTAATTGCGCTTCAAGCGCCAGCGCCTGGTGCTCCAGCGCATCCAATTTCTTGTCGAAAGACGCTCTCAGTTCTCTGATTCGTGACATGGTCCCTCCTCCTGGAAAAATGAACACGCATCCGCTTACTTCTTTCCGGCCACCTCACCGCCGACCACATCTATCCCATTCGTTCACTCGACGAGGCTCCGCACATAGGCCAATACGTCTCTCTGCTCTTCTTCCGAGAGCCGAACCTTCCAAGGCGGCATGTTCGGCTTGCCGTCGTGGATAGTTCTGAGAAGGTCGGCATCGGGCTTGTTCCTGGTCGATGGTGAAGTAAGGTCAGCCGGATCAGGCCCGCGAAGAAACTTGTACCGACCCCCCTCGCCATCTGGGCCATGACAACCGGTGCAGTATTTGGTAAACAGAATCTTCCCACGCGCCACATCGCCACCCTGAGCGACGAGTTCAGCTTGTCCTTGTACCACAGTCCATAATAGAAGACCGCCCACAAATCCGGCCATCAATCCCGCCAATATCCGGCTCTTCTTCATGGTTCCTCCCGCTCACCGTGCCATACCAGCCTAAACCAGTCTGAACCCTGCCTTCGAAGTATCGGGCCAGCCGATCCCGCACAAGTCTCTCTGATCGCTTCGCCGGGAGGTGTCTCCGACACCCCGCCGGAACATTACCCCATCGGATGGTGAAGCTCAACAGCTGCGCCGCGGAGTCTGTACTGCTCCCTCCAAGCTTGCTCGTTATTCTTCTCCTCCAAATATACGACGGCCGGAAGGAGTGGCATTTCAGGACAAGTGGCACAACGCTATTGTCCCATAATGCCACGGAAACCCAATCCGACACCTGTCGATAGTACGTCTGAGCCTCCGCTAATGTCACTGTTCTCCGCGAATACACCAAGCATCCATGCCCAATGACGCATGGCATTTCCCTTGCTCATCTCATTGCTCGTTCAAGCGATACACATACCTATCGCTGCCGAGCGAGGGAGGTTGCTATGCCGGTCCTCAAACGACTCCAGAGTTATCTCGATGCCAACAAAATTCCTTATGAAGTGGTCAATCACCCCAAAGTCTATACCGCCCACGACGTGGCTCAGACACTCGATGTGCCCGGCAAGCTCGTCGCCAAAGTCGTCGTGGTAAGAGCTGAACAATACTTCGTTATGACGGTGCTGCCTTCAACCTGGCGCGTCGATTTGAAACGATTGCGGGATGTACTGGATGCTCGCGACGTCCGGCTAGCCACCGAAGCGGAAATTGCAAACCTGTTCCCCGATTGCCAAGTAGGCGCGATGCCGCCCTTCGGAAACCTCTACGGCGTGGAAGTGTTCGTGGATCAGCTTCTGACTGAGGACGAGTCCATCGTGTTTGAGGCCGGAACGTATGTCGGGGCCATCAAGCTACGATACCGGGATTTTGCCGATCTCGTTCGCCCGAAAGTCGCCGCATTTCACCACGAGCCTTCGAAGATCGAGGGCTAGAGCTCCGATCGTTCGCTGCAAGAGAAACGACCGATCTGTTGCGAGCAGCTATTTCGTACACAAGGAAGGAGGAGTCCCATGTCCGTCGCCAAGGTCATCGAGATCAGTTCCGAATCACCGAAGAGCTTCGAGGATGCCATTCAGAATGGAATCAGCCGGGCATCCAAAACGGTACACGGCATCAAGTCGGCCTGGGTGAAGGAGCAACATGCTGTGGTCGAAAACGGCAAGGTCACGTTGTATCGCGTGGACCTGAAAGTAACCTTCGTGCTGGATTGACGCGTCATCTGGGTACCCCGCGAGACCGGATCAGGAGGGTTACTCTGGTCTATTCGGCTGATTTCGTTCATCGAGTTCATTTGTTCATTGTTCCAGCCAAGTAAACCGAAATACCAGTCTGGTCTTCTGTCAAAAGTTCAGGTGCCGACATCCCTTCTTCGCTGAGGTATTTGGCAACAGTCGCCGGACTTGTTTCTGATGCGAAACTCCTCAATATGTCAGCAGCGCAACGCTTCCTCTCCTACTCAGATCCTATAAGTATCTGTGCTATCGAACTTCTCCATCTGCCTTCGTGCGAGCCCATCCTCTGGCACCGACCATGCACCAGTACTCCGATAGCAGCGCGTTCCGCTCCCCAAAGGATCAGCATGGCGCCTCACACAACTGTAAAAGATCGAGTGATCGACCTGCTGCACGAATCCCAATCTTGCGACCTCGAGGAAATCACCCGTCGCTGCGCCGACCTGACATGGAATCAGGTATTTCTTGCCGTCGACCACTTGAGCCGAAGCGGCGAGGTCCTGCTCATGCCCCGGGGCCGGGGCCTTTATACCGTAACCTTCCCGCACCGGCAGGACGGTCGGCCTGATCGACTTTCACTCCCATCTTAATCAGAAGGAGGTTATGTTATGTCTGCGTTAACTCGTTGGGAACCGATAACGCGCTGGAATCCCTTCAAGGAATTGGAAGAGATGGAGAAGCGTCTCACGACCTATTTGGGCCGCCCAACTCTTCGGCCCGAGGCCGGGAAGGAGGCCATGACCGTCGCTGAATGGTCGCCGCTCGTCGACATCACAGAGGACGACAAGGAATACCTTATCAAAGCGGATCTGCCGGAGGTGAAGAAGGAAGACGTCAAACTGACGGTCCAAGACGACGTGATGACCATCTCCGGCGAGCGGAAGTATGAGAAAGAGGAAAAAGGGAAAAAGTACCACCGTGTCGAACGGGCGTACGGGAGTTTTATGCGGAGCTTCACCCTGCCGGAAGATGCCGACGGCAGCGAAGTCAACGCGGAATACAAGGAGGGGGTGTTGAAAGTGCACCTGCCCAAGTCGGAGAAGGCGAAGCCGAAATCGATCGAGGTAAAAGTCTCCTAAGAACCACGGAAGAGGTACGACAACTTATACTGGCGCGCGAGAACCTGCCTGGTCCGTAGGCATGGCACACCAGGATAACACTCGTACAGGATAGTTGAGCGGACTTTTTCAATATCCTGCTGAAGGAGGTGTACGATGTTCAAACATCCTCACTATCTTGAGCTTCCATGGCACATTCATGAGCATCAGACTATGGGCGCACATCGCCACCTGTGGTGGCTGATTGCGTTGCTCGTCCTGCTCGCCATGTTCGTGATCGGCGTCGGCGTCACAAGTGGGCTCATCTAGCCCCACCGGCATTGAGAGCTTCTGGAGGACAATGAAAAAGGTGCCTCAGTGACTTTCAAGAATCGTGAGGAAGCAGGCCGTCTGCTCAGTGCTGAGTTGCTGCAGTATCGCGACGACCCCCATGGTCTCATTCTGGCGCTTCCTCGGGGCGGAGTGGTAGTCGGTTATCAACTTAGCCTGGCACTCCACCTTCCGTTGGATGTGCTCATTACGCGGAAAATCGGCGCGCCCGGCAACCCTGAGTATGCGATCGGCGCCATTGCCGAAACGGGGTCGCGCTATCTGAATCAGGAAGCAGCCAGTTCATTCGGTCTTTCCCGGTACGAGCTGAACCGATTAATTCATGCTCAAGAAAAAGAGATCGCCAGGCGCAAGGACCTATACAGGCAGGGGCGGCCCCTTCCGCAACTTACGGGCCGTACCCTGATCCTGGTCGACGACGGCATCGCTACAGGATCAACATTTCTGGCCTCAGCGCTTGCCATTCGCAGTTTGCAGCCTCGCCGTCTGGTGGGAGCGATTCCGGTCGGCCCCCCTTCAACAATCCGAGAAGTCCGGGCACTTGTGGACGAGTTAGTGGTTCTCATGACACCGGAGCCGTTCTACGCAGTGGGAAATTTTTTCGTGGACTTCGCGCAGGTCGAAGATCGCGACGTCGTAGCATACTTAAATCTGGCCGAAGAGGCGATGCTCGAACGTGCGCCTTCGTCGCCAGCCTCATGAATCGTTTTGTCGGCCAACGAGGATTTACCATACCATGTCCGCACATTCAAAAATCCCTTCCGGGTTGGGGGCTCGCAGAGACCAAACCTATCAAGAAGACGAACACGACACCTACAAATTGCCCGGAAAACTCAAGGGGCCCACTAGTTGTCCAACCTGCGGAGCGGTGTTTCACAAAGGGCGGTGGACTTGGGAAGCCAAACCTGTAGGCGCACATGAGACGATCTGTCCTGCCTGTCACAGGATCCGTGATAGGTACCCCAAGGGCTTCGTGACGATCAGAGGACCCTTCAAAGATACCAGGCAGGAGGAGCTGGTCGGCGTCGTCAAGAATACGGAAGAGAGGGAGAAAAAAGAACACCCGCTCTCCCGGATCATGGGGATTGAATTACAGCCTGCGGGTCTGGTCATTTCGACGACCGATACTCATCTGCCACGTCGAATCGGCGAGGCCCTCAAGCATGCTTACCATGGGGAGCTTGAGTTGCATTACGACCAGGGTGAACAATTCGTGCGAGTCACATGGAGCAGTTGAATCTTGGGTATGTTGAATGAGAAATTTTGAATGTTGAATGATCGGAACCGGCAGCAATTGGCTCACAGATGCATCTGATTAATTCCGGACATTCAACATTCACAATTCAACATTAAACATTCGAGAGATTAACTCGGCGATTGCAGCAGAAGTGTTCATGAATAATGCGGGCTAGTATCAATAGTTGAGGAGAAGAATAATGTGGTCCTGTCCCGGTCGATGGATGCTTGTTGCAGCAACGGCACTTAGCCTGATGACTGGAACGACGGCACAAGCGGGGACGTCCATTACACAGAGCGCGGTCGTGGAGGCGGATCAGGCTACTGTCGACCAGATCTTGGGCGCGTTTCACAAAGCTGATGCAGCCATCGCTGCGGAGGATCAGGGCGGCGTCTGGCGTATTCGAGGAAATGCCGGCGAAACGCCACGGGTCCTTCCCTTCGGCACCGCCCCACACCCCTTATTCTGAACATGGAGAGACGACGATGAGAATCGTGGTCGGGGTGGATTGGTCTGACGAAGCCTTTGCCGCCGTGGAACAGATCGGGTTGCTCTACTCGCCGGACGAAGTCGTGCTCGTGCATGGCGTGGATCTCGGCGTGTTCCAGTCTCCCATCGTCGCCGAAGCAGTCAATCTGCAGGGGTACGACGAATTCCGCCAGGCCTTGATGGATGCCGGTCACCAGGCCGTCGAACGCTGCCGCACTCTGCTGCCGGCTGAGATTCCCTCCATCCGAACCATGTGCGAAGTCCAGCACCCGACCGCCTTCATTCTCGACACCGCCACCGCGGTGAAGGCCGACCTCATCGCGATGGGCACCCACGATCACAGCCGGTTCACGGAAGTGTTCGCCGGTAGCATTTCGCACCGCATCCTGCTCCATGCGACTGCGCCGACCTTAATTGTGAAGGGAAGAGCTCGCCCTGTTGCCCGCGTCCTCCTGGCGGTTGAGGACCGCGAGGATGCGACGCGTCTTCAGACGTGGCTGTCATCACACCCCTTCAGAAACCCCGTCGCGGTCACCATCCTCTCAGTCGTCCCCTCGCTGCACATGGTCGAGCCCCATCTGATAGTAGGACTCGAAAGCTGGTCCGAACAGAGTAAGCGGTATGCCGAGCAGGTTGTAAACGACACGGCCCTGGCATTGGCGAACCCCCACGTTACGGTGTCTCCCGACATCCGCATAGGTGATCCCGTAACGACAGTGTGCGAAGCGGGAGAAAGCCACGATCTCATCGTGGTCGGTTCTCATGGACGGAAGGGACTCGGCCGATTCTTGCTCGGCAGCGTGTCGCACGGGATCGTGCATCGGGCACGCTGCTCCGTACTCGTCGTTCGCTGACGGTCCGATGCTCCTGCAATCGATTCTTTCAGTGTTGTCCGCAACAGAGGTTATACCGCTCCTCCGGAATGCTCTTCATACTTTGGAAGATCGCTTCGCGCCCTTCCGTACCGGCCACCTGATCGATAGCGGGATAGAGTCTCAGCTCTTCTTTTCTATTGTGAGAACCGAGAAGGTCCAGCAATGCCTGCTCCTCTCTGTCGCTGTCAGGATTCTGCTCCGACACTTTACCGTGAATGGCCCCGAGCTGCTGCCCGATCTGTCGATGTTCGTTTCGCATGACGGGCGTCGGCCCGCTTTCGGACATGCCGGTTTTCTTTTCCCACAGGGGAAAGAGCACTTCTTCTTCCCACACAATATGGCGCTGTAAGCCGACCTTGAATTCTTTGAACGCTTCCCTGGCCCTGGGAAAGTCAGACCGCTTCAACCGTTGAAAGGTCTTGAACAACTCGTCCAGCCGATCATGGTCCTGTTCAAAGAATGCGCTGACCGTCTGCTGTTCACTCATGATACCTCCAATACATTAAGAACGTTCCTTGACTTTGTACTCCAAGTGGCAGGCCACACAGGCCTTCAGCACGTTATTGAACTGCGGCAGGATCTGCTTCAGGTCTCTTGTGGGAATGATGCGCGCCAACTCTTCCGCCGCCGCGTGATGTGCCATGGCCAAGTCGTGATAGTGAGGCGGGAAATTCTCCGGCTGCTGACTCGCCATTGCCTGCCGGTGCATAAAGAAGCCCAGATGCGATTCGGTTAGGCCTTTCGCCACCTCATAGTCCTCTTCAACGAGTGCATTCACGATCGTCTGGATCGTTTCAAGATGTTGTAACATCACCGCACGATGTTCTTTCTCAGCCGATGGCGACAACGCAACGGGATGCCTGGAATCGGGGGTGAGATACGGATTCGGCCGCTGTTCATCGTGGCGGTGTTCGACCTCGCTGCAGCCGGCTGATAATCCGATACAAAGGGCCCCCAGCATTACCCCTCCGAAGAAAACCTGCCTCCCTCCATATGATAGAAACATGTGAATGAGCTACGTAAAATGGTTCCGGAGAGATTACTGAGAGACCTGCGCTTCCGAGCATGATCTCTGAAGAACGACCACGTCCTGCCTCTCAATGATGGTGATGCTGAAGATCATGATCGTGCTTTTCAGTCACTCTTTTTCCCGCTCCGACAGACTTTGGTTTCAGCGGGGTAAACCGAGCCGCATATGCATCTTGATCCGCTAACTTGACGAATACCACAATTACAGTCTCCGGGTTGATCTGAAACTCGCCACTCCCTGTAAACAGATTCTGGCGCAAAGGCTCCAACTTGACTGTTATCGTGTCCCCGTTCTTGGTCTGTTGAATTCTCGCCTTACCCTCCCCACCATCGGTATGAATCTCTTTCCACACGTGATCGGTGACATGCAGTACCAGCTCTCCATCCTTTGCGACAAGCTCCAGATGATAGGGGCCTGCTGCACGCACTTGCCCTCCATGCGGCGACGGCATGGCGTCGAGAGATTCATCGGTATGCGCCCAAACAGGTTGAACCATCACCAGGATCGCAGCAAGCACCGCAGAAACAATTGACGCGGTCATTTGTTCTCCTCTGATTACGAACTGGAGTACCAGGGGAATTGGCGAAGAGATCTTAGCACAATCATCGCCCCTACCCTGCCGTGAGCCAAAATGAACAATGCCGGCTAGCAACAACACTCATCTATTAGTTCTTTCGTGGCCTCGCGCCCGGCTTTGACTGCCGACATGACATCTGTCGTTTCCTCTGAAACGAAATGTCGGCCGCGCTTTAAGAAACAAGAGAAAAATGCGCAGTGCATCCTGACAAGTCTTCGTCGAGCAGTAGAAGGATTTTATGGATTTGAGCCCGATCTGGGGCAGCCCTCGCCTTCACAACCTCTCATGCCGCCCATCCCTCCCGGTCCACCGTGTTCCATCCTGCCCATACCGCCGCCCGGCCCCATCATGGGCTCCATACCTTCATCATGTCCCATCATGCCCGGTCCATGCATGCCGGCGAAGCTACGCTCATACCGGATGATGCTCCAGATTTCTTCGTCCGTCAGTTGCCCGTCGAATCCAATCATGCCGGTACCAGCCGATCCGTTCTTGATTATCCAGAAGATTTCCCCTTCCGTACGATGACGCCAGAATCCATGGTGCCGGAAACTACGAGGCGATGGATTCAGTTGAGCCGCCAACGGCCCTCTGCCGTCCCCGTCCTTCCCGTGGCAGTTAAAGCAGGCGCCTTTACCGTGATAGAGCCTTTTGCCCTGTTCGACGATCTCCGGGGAACTCGGCAATGGATTCTTGTGTGCGCGTGCTTCGGCCAATTTGTCCGCCGGCACCAACGGGTGCATCATATGCCGCTCGGCAGCTCCAGCAGGGACGGCGAAGAAAACTGCGACAACCATCAACGGGAACAGACTCTGTTTCATCGCCTTTTCCTTTGATCGACTACCGGGAATATTCGAACCGGCAGCGCGCAACGCATTGAACACCGGGCATGCGAAAAGGATGGCGCCCGCCCTCCTCGTCAGCACACACCTTACGGACCCATATTGGTTTCGATATCGACCCCAAGGCCGATCCAGGCCCGCAACAGATCGTGCCGCGTGATTGAATAGGCCACCTTGCCGTTTATCTTGACCGGCAGGTTGAGGAGTCGTTTCTCTTCCATAATCTTCACAGCCTCGTCGATGCTAGTGTTCTCCGTGACCGAGATTCGATCCTTGGCCATGACGTCACCTGCCGTCAACTGGTTCAAATCCTTCTTCGCCTCAAGTGCGCGAAGGATGTCGAATTCACTGACGAACCCGATGAATTCGCCCTGTTCATCCACCACCGGCGCTCCCGGCGTGTGTGTGGACAATAGTTCAACAGCGACTCCCATCGCATTCTGTTGCCGGGTAAATACAAGATCGTTCGTCGCGTGAATCTGTCCGACGGTCTTGAACCCTCCGACAGGAACACCAGGTCTCGCTAATGTTGTCATGATGACCTCCTCTGTGGTGTTAACGGGTTGGTTGAGATTCCTTCCATGGCTGCTGTGTATCGAGCGAAGAAGGTTCAAAATGCAATGTTGCGATCACGTTCGGCGACGGCCTTGATGTAGTCCGGCATGCCTTTAATCATCGCGCCTGCGACGAGATCTCCGGCGCCGATTTGCCGAGCCACGGCGCAGGCTCCGCAGACCCAGATGGGAATATTCGCCGCTTGCACGGCGGCCAGCAGGTCCTTCAGCGGCGTCAGATTCACCCCCGTGACGTGATCGGCGGTTCCCTTGCGCCCGAGCGTCACGGATTCATTCCACAGCCAGAGCACGACCTCGTGCCCCTGCTCCTTCGCAACTTTGGCTGCCATAAATGGCAACGTCGCCATCGTCGGATCGTCCGTGCCTCGACTACCGGAAATAATCAATGTCGCCATGTCTCAAACCTCCGTCGCTCGTCGTTCGTATCTCGTATCTCGCAGGCTTTCACGCACTTCACGAGATACGCTTCACGTGGGGGTTATTTTGCCAAACTCCTGATGTATTGAATCAATTCCCACACCTGCTCGTCCGACAACCCGGCGAACGACATCATCCCCGTTTCCGGCGAGCCGTTCTTGATGATCCAGAACAGTTGACCGTCGGGAATGTCCTTCATCATCGACCCACAGGTGAAGTTACGGGGCGGCGGGATTAACGCGGCACCCATGACTCCCTTTCCGTCACCCTTTTCTCCATGGCACATCGCACAAGCAACGGGCTGCGCGGTCTTGAGGTAGAGTGTTTTCCCTGCCTGGATCGTGCCGGCAGAAGCAGAAAGCGGATTCGTCCTCGCCAAGAAGTCGTCCGGTGCCTTGACCGTCTTGCGTGGTTGCACACAGGCCCCTTCCGGACTTCCTATCGCTGCATCCGGCACCCCCTTAAACGTTGCTTTCAAGTAAGCCATCACATCGGCCACGCCCTGCTGACCGATCGTCAAATTCCAATAGGGCATATTCGGCGACTTCCCCATCGCCGCGCCGCCATGGTTAATGACGTTATAGAGATACTCCGCCGGAAGCTTTTCAAAGGGGATGTTGGCATGAATCGCCGGCTTCGGATTCAGCCCGGAAACGGCCGGGCCGTCCCCTTTGCCCGTCGCACCGTGACATTGCGAACAATATTCTTTATAAATCACCCCGCCCCGCTCCACGCTGGCCATCTCGAACTCCGGGCTCGTCCACGGCTCGTAGTACTTGAAGTCCTTCACCCCCTGAGCCATTAAGAAGCCGATCACCGCGCGAAGCTGCTGCTCCGTCGCATCGGCTAGAAACTCGCCGCTATGCGGCGTGAAGTCTTGTGGGTTTTGCCCGAAACGGAAGAGCCAATCCTTATCGTACCGTTGTCCTGCCGCCACGAGAGAAGCGCTCTGCGGTCCCCCGATGAGCTTGCCGTTTTCTTCAATCACATGGCAGCCGAGGCAGGCGTGCGCCTTGTACGCCATGCCGCCGAATGAGACCTCGAACTTCGTCACCTTCGAGAGATCAAACGCACCGGCTGTAACCCGTGAATCCTTGTTATGCTCGGCAAAGTAGTCGGCGATAGCGTTGGCTTCCGACTCTGAGACCATCGGATGTTTGGACGGAACCTCGGTCAGATCCCACCGATAACCCTTGACGTACAGTGGCGACTCTTTGCCCGTCAGCCACCGAATCAACCAGGAGCGTTGATACTTGCTGCCGGCCCAGATGAGATCGGGCGCCTTCAGATTGAAGCGAGAGTCGGGCTTGCCTTCCAACCGGTGGCATTGCACGCAGGTCTGCTGGATGATGTCCTTCGCGTGCGACTGATCGCTCGCGAATAAGAGTTGAGGGGACGACATCAGCCCTAGCAACGCGATCACCGCTCCTCCGATCAACACCCATCGTCTTCCCATCATCTCTTAATCCCCCTCCACCAGTTGTGACCTCAGCTGGTTGCT
>DATIAT010000027.1:0-18547 GCA_035457905.1 Nitrospiraceae bacterium | reverse complement strand
GAAATGGATGCGCTCTTCAGAGCGCGAGGCACTGGGATCTCCTCCGATATCGAATCGACGATCGTTCCGCAGTTTCTCTCGGAAATCGACGGCATGGAACGGCTCCGCAACGTGATTGTGATCGGAGCCAGCAATCGCCAGGATCTGATCGATCCGGCCGTTCTGCGCGCCGGGCGGCTGGATGTGAAGGTAAAAGTAGGTCGTCCGGATGCAAAGGCCGCGAAGGATATATTCTCGAAGTATCTGAGCATCGACCTGCCGTTTCCCGATGAAGATTTGAAACGTTATGGAGGGGAGGCCAAATCTCTCGTCGATCAGATGATCGATCTCACCGTCGAAGCGATGTATGCTTCCTCGGAAGAGAATAAGTTCATCGAGGTCACCTACGCGAACGGTGAAAAAGAAGTGCTCTACTTCAAGGATTTCGCGAGCGGCGCCTTGATCGAAGGCATCGTGTCTCGCGCGAAGAAGTTTGCCGTCAAGCGGGCGATCGCGAACGAAAGCCGTGGGCTTCGGTCCGAGGACTTGATCCGCGCCATTCGGGAGGAGTTTAAGGAACACGAAGACCTGCCCAATACGACCAATCCTGACGATTGGGCGAAGATCTCCGGTAAAAAAGGTGAAAAGATCGTGCATCTTCGGACGATCAGCGGAGGTCCTGGCGACTCGCGTCAAATCGAAACCGTTACGACAGGACACTATCTCTAACAGCGGGCGGGAAAACTCTGTGACCGGACCGGAACGTCACGGGTTTGTACGTGTGGCACAAGAAGAGAAGCCCACACAGGGTGCTCAAAAAGGTCGTCCGCGTCGTTTGTGAAGCGTGAAACGTCCAAATCCTGAAACAGGCGACGCTTCACGAGATACGCATCACGGTGTCAAGCACGCCGCTGGCGGGCCTTTTCAGCATCCTACTAACATATGGAACCCGTATAGGAATCTATGGCATTGACGACTTCTCGCGTCCTAGGAACAGAAACGGAATTCGGCATCGCATCGCGCGATCCTGCCGCGGCAGATCCCGTCTCCAATTCCATCGCCGTCATCGGACACTATCCGAACCTGCCGGCTCCTCTGGCTGTGTGGGACTACGAGAATGAAAACCCGTTGCTCGATGCGCGCGGCTTCGAGGTCGAGGGAGAGCGGGAGCGGCCGAACCCAGAATACAATCGTCAGCTGAACAAGGTGTTGGCAAACGGCGGACGTCTCTATGTCGACGGAGCCCATCCGGAATATTCGACTCCCGAGTGCACCAACCCGCGAGAAATAGTGGCCTTCGAACGGGCTGGAGAGCGAATCCTCGCCCGATGCCTCGAACAGATGGCGCGAGCGACAGGGCGGGATCAGTGCGTGGTGTACAAAAACAACTCGGACGGCAAAGGGAACAGCTACGGGTACCACGAAAGCTATTTAATGTCCCGCGAGGTTCCTTTCGAGCGCATTGTGAACGTGCTGGCGCCATTTTTTGTGACGCGATCCATTTACGCCGGCGCGGGCAAAGTCGGCGCAGAGAATCAGACGGCCCCGACGGATTATCAGATCTCTCAGCGCGCAGATTTCTTCGAATGCCTCGTCGATCTCAATACGATGGTCCGTCGCCCCATCGTCAATTCACGCGATGAGCCGCATGCGGAGCACGCCAAGTATCGGCGATTGCATGTCATCGTCGGAGACGCCAACATGGCAGAACTGTCGACCTACCTCAAGGTCGGCACGTTAGGCATTGTCCTGGACCTTCTCGACGCAGGAGCGGATCTGCCGCAATTCGAATTGGACGATCCGGTCCGGAGCATCAAGCAGGTGTCGCGCGATTTGAGCATGAAAGAGACGCTCAAATTGACGGGGGGGCGTTCAACGACGGCAGTGGCGATCCAACGGGCCTATTTGAAGGCCGCCATGGGATACTACGCCTGCCGCGATCTTCCGCAAGTGACGAAAGACATTCTCGTCCGCTGGGAGGACGTGCTGGACAAGTTGGAGCAAGATCCTCGTCTCTTGGTGAGGGAGTTGGATTGGGTAGCGAAGCGCCAGATGATGGAATCCTACATGGACCGAAAGGGCTGCGGCTGGGACGATCCGCGGGTGCGTCTACTGGATCTTCAGTATCACGATGTTCGACCCGACAAGGGGCTCTACTTTACGCTCGAACGCAGCCACCTGATTGAGCGAATCGTGCAGGAAGTCGAAATCGCGCGAGCAGAATTCACCCCGCCCCCAGGGACGCGCGCCTATTTCCGTGGACGATGTGTCAGCAAGTTCGCGAAGTCGCTCTACGGCGTCAGCTGGACGTCAATTCTCTTCGACGTCGGCAACAACCAGGTCAAACGCGTGCCGTTGATGGACCCGTTGCGAGGCACGGCCTCGCTGACTAGCGATCTCCTCGACCAGGTCGAGACCGTCGACGCATTGCTGGAGAAACTCAAGGCCTGACGAACAAACACCCCTCGCGACCGGCACTATGAAATTGCCATTTCTCCCCAACCACGACAGTCCGAGTTTCTTCGACTTTTTGACCGTGCATCATCCCGCGTTGACTCCGACCGGCCGCAGCGGATTTCTGCAGGCCCAGGCCTCGGCCGACCCGATTCGCGGAGCGGGCTCGATGAGCGTTCCCCAAGCGACCACCGTGTTGGCGATCAAGTATCAGCAGGGTGTGGTGATTGCCGGGGATCGCCGGGCGACGGAAGGGTATCAAATCGCCGAACGCCGCATCGAGAAAGTGTTCAAGATCGACGAGTATTCCGCAATGGCCATCGCCGGCGCGGCCGGTCCATGTATCGAAATGGCCAAGCTATTTCAAGTTGAGCTGGAACATTACGAAAAGTTGGAGGGAGTGCAGCTGTCATGTGAGGGGAAGGCCAACAAGCTCGGGCAGATGGTGAAGGCGAATCTGCCGATGGTGTTTCAAGGGCTGGTCGTCATGCCGCTCTATGTCGGCTACGACCTGAAACGTGGGGAAGGCCGCATCTTCAAGTACGATCTCGCCGGCGGCCGGTACGAGGAGTCTGATTTTCATGCCATAGGGTCGGGAGGAAAAGACGCGCGCAATACGATGCGGGAGCATTTCCTCAAAGGCCTGGCAGAACCGGACGCGCTAAAGTTGGCCCTTCTGGCGCTCTACAACGCGGCAGACGACGACGTCGGAACCGGAGGGCCGGATCTCGTGCGAGGCATATATCCTACCGCGAAGATCGTCAACGCCGCCGGCATCACCGATGTCTCCGACCAACAGATTCGCGGCGTCTACGACGGGTTGATTGCGACCCGCCGCTCCAAGGAGAACTAGCATGCCGTTGCCCTATTACGTCTCGCCTGAACAGATGATGCAGGACAAGGCGGAGTATGCCAAAAAAGGCATCGCCAAAGGTCGTTCCATCATTGCCGTCGAATATGTGAACGGGATACTGCTCGTCGCGGAAAACCCGAGCGCATCGCTCTATAAGATTTCCGAGGTCTACGACAGCATCGCATTTGCGGGAGCCGGTAAGTACAGCGAATTCGAAAATCTCAGGAAGGCCGGCATCAGGCACGCGGATCTCAAAGGATTTATGTACAGCCGGGAAGACGTCACGGCCCGCTCTCTCGCAAACGGGTATTCTCAAAGTCTCGGCACCATTTTCAGCCAGGAACTGAAGCCGCTCGAGGTGGAAATCCTGGTTGTGCAGGTCGGCCACAACAGCCAGCCCAACGAGATGTATCGTATTTCCTTCGACGGCAGCATCATCGACGAACGTACCTTTGCAGTCATCGGCGGCAGGTCCGAGGCCGTCCAGAATCTGTTGAAGGAAAAAGGATTGACGCAGCCACCGGTACTCCGGGCCGCCCTCACACTCTGTATCTCTGCCCTCGAGCAAATCGGTAACCAGAAGCTTTCGCTGGAAAGCCTGGAGGTCGCGATTCTGGATCGCACCCGCGATGGTAGGAAGTTCCGTCGTTTGACGCCTGCCGACACCAAACAGCTCCTCGCCAGCTAACTTGTTCATTTAGTTTGTTTGGTTTGTCTTGTTTATTTGGTTGAACCAGACCAACTTGATGAACCAAACAAACCAAATAAACCAAACCAACCGCAGCCGCAGATCGTCTCCTTCTGTTGAAGAAGGCGGGGCTGGCTGGTATTCTGGTTCAGCGACATGTTGCAACCTAGTCCCCTGAGGCGACGGATTTTCGGTTTGGAGAATGAGTACGGTCTCATTTTTTCTCCGAATGGACGAGTCTATCTGCCGATGGAGAAGGTGTTGGGGTACATCTTCGAAGGTCTGATTCCGAACAGCTGGCCCTCCAACGCCTTTCTGGTAAACGGCGCCCGCTTTTACCAGGATACCGGCTGCCACCCCGAGTATTCGACACCCGAATGCGACAACATTCTCGATCTCGTCGTCCACGATAAAGCCGGTGAGCGGCTGCTTGAGGCCTGCCTACCAGCCGCTGAGGAACGATTGCGGGAAGAAGGTTTGTCCGGGGAGATCTACATTTTCAAGAACAACACGGATTCACTCGGGAATACCTACGGATGTCACGAAAATTTCCTCATGCGCCGCGACGTCGATTTCTGGAAGGTCACGGAGCAACTCATTCCCTTCTTCGTCACACGGCAGGTCTATAGCGGCGCCGGGAAAGTGCTGAAAGTCTCCGGCAAACCTCAGTACTTCATCTCCCAACGTGCCCAACACATTCACGAGAAGACATCCTCTTCGACCACCTCCTCGCGCAGCATCATCAACACCAGAGACGAACCGCACTCCGACGCGGAACGGTACCGGCGACTTCATATCATCGTCGGGGATTCCAACATGTCGGAGTTCACGACCTATCTGAAAGTCGGCACGGCGACGTTGGTCCTGTCCATGATCGAAGAAGGGTACGCCGTCCAAGGGATGGAGTTCGAGGATCCAGTCAAAGCCATTCGGGAGGTTTCGCGCGATCCGACCTTGAAACGAAAAATCAAGCTGGACGATGGTCGCCAGATGACGGCGGTCGAAGTGCAGCGGGTGTATCTGGATCGAGCACAAGCCTATTTAGCCCAACAGGAACACGATCCGATCCTCGATGATGTGTGGCAACGATGGGCGGAGGTCCTGGACAGGCTCGAAGAGGACCCGATGCAGCTTGTGCGAGAAATCGATTGGGTGACCAAGCGCCATTTGATCCAGTCCTACATAGACAAGAAGGATTGCGGCTGGGACGATCCACGGGTATTCTTGCTCGACCTGCAGTTTCATGACGTCAAACGAACACGCGGGTTATACTATCTCATGGAATCTCGCGGGCTCATCGAACGGGTGGTGGAAGAGGAGGCGGTGCAACGGGCCATGTCAGTTCCGCCGCAAACCACGAGGGCAAAAGTGCGGGGTGATTTCATCCGGTTTGCCCGCGCGAAGAATCGATCCTATACGGTCGACTGGACCTATTTGAAACTCAATGGCTACTGGGAAGAAACGATTCTCTGTATGGACCCCTTCAGCGCCGTCAATCGGCGCGTGGACGAGTTACTCTCACAGGTATCTGGACTGCGGTTTTACCGATGACGATGACTGGGCACGAACAGAGGCAGGGAGGAATCTCAAAGCTGGATCGAGTGCTGATTACGGCCGTCTTGTTGCTGTCCAGCATTTTCCCCGTCGAGTTGTTTTCCAATACCCCTCCTGCACCAAGGGGCCGCGATGGGCAGTACAGCGGTAAGCAGGGGCAAGTGCTGGTGGTCAAGGTCAAGGGCCAAGAACAGGCGACGGAAGTGAAGGGCACGTTTCTCAACCGGACCATTCCGTTTTTCCGGGAATTCAGGCCGGGGGAGCCGGCCGGCTATCTCGGGCTGCTCGGGCTCGATATGCAGGACGAGCCGGGAGCATATGAGCTTGCCGTAGAGGTCAAGCAAGGCGAACAGACGAAACAGTTGAGCTTCAACGTTCTGGTGGCCAAAGAAAACTTCCTCGTCGAGCATCTGACGCTGCCGAAAGAGAAGGTCGATCTGGACGACAAAAGCGCAGCGCGATGGAAAGCCGAAGCGGAGCAGATCAAGCAGGCGCTGGCGGAGAACTCCCGGTCGAAGCTATGGCACAGCGACTTCGTGGAGCCGGTGAACGGCAAGCGCACCGGCATTTTCGGCAGCGTGCGAATCATGAACGGCAAGCCGCGCAATCCGCACAATGGAGAGGATATCGGCGCACCGCTGGGAGCCGATGTCGCAGCGACGAACGACGGGGTAGTCCGCATCACCGTCGATCATCTGTTCTCCGGCAAGGGTGTCTTCATCGATCACGGGCTGGGATTCTACACGATGTACTTCCACCTGTCGGAGATTTTGGTCAAAGACGGAGACCTGGTTACGGCAGGTCAAATCATTGGCAAGGTAGGAGCGACCGGCCGCGCCACCGGCCCGCACCTCCATTGGGGGGTCAAACTGAACGGCGCCCGCGTGAATCCCTATTCGTTGCTTGACTTGCCGTTCAAGAATGGAACAGCGGCAGCGGCAACGATTTCAGCGCCGACTCCAGAGATCACACCGGCTCCATAAGCCGCACCGTCGATCAACCACAGTCTTTGGGCGCAGTCCAGCCTTTCTCTAGATGAGTCTCAACGAAGTTCATCCCGAATGGAATACAAGGAGATTTGAAATTATCGGGATCGTGGGTTGCTGGGGGCCAGTGAGCAAGCAGGCTTTACCTACCAGCTCCCGCCATTCCATTCAGCAGATCGGGCAGGCTGTCGGCGTTGGGGTGGTTCTTCATCGAATCAGCGATGTCGTCGAGCAAGGGGCCGGCTTCGGGGTTGAGGCTGCGCAGCGTCTGTTCTAAATTTCCCGCCTTCAATTCTTCGCGAAGCTGATTATTAGTCAGTTTGCCTTCTTTCAAGTCCTGCTGGATGATCTTACCCAGGGCTTCAATTTTCTTCATCGTCTCAGGCGGCATCTCGTGAAGAAGCTGGAGAATTTCGGCTTGCTTCTGTCCGTCAAGCGGTATTTGCGCTTGGACAGCACCGCTGAATACGACACAGATCCCCATGAATAGCAGTTCGACGAGTACCCGCATGCTGATCCTCCGGCAGATGTTGGCTGCGCCATTGATCTCAGGTCAGAGTATTGCAGCGCGAGGGTCGTCTGTCAGCAAATCTTGTTGATTTGGTTATTTGGTTCATTTTGTTTATTTAGTTCAACCAAAGAAACCAAACAAACCAAATAGACCAAATGGACGGCTCTTAGTCGTTTCACTCGATACTTGCCGGGACTTTGTTGAGGACTGTGGCGGCGGCACGAGAGATAGCTTCGTCGTGCGAGTGGTCGTGGGTGTAGATGCGGAATTGGATCAGGCGGGTAGGCAACAGGTCGAGAAATTCTTCTAACGGCTCGGTCGAGATGTTCTTGGTGCCGGGGTCGTACACATAGAGGGGGTTGCCGCGCCGGTCTTTGGGATCCGGCCGTGGATCGAGCGGCGCCATGTCGACCCGGAACTCCACTTTCTGCAGGTGCACCGGCAGTGTCTTCTTGATCTGTTCTTCGAAATGCGTGTGGCTGGGAAAATCCATCCCTCGCTCCTGGCCCTTTTCCTTGAGCACGGCGCTGTAGGCCATTTTCCATTTCACGTCGCGCCCAAGAATCCGCTGCCATTCGGCGCCCAGGCGCCGCTCGGCGGCATGGCGCGAGGTCTTCCACCCTCGTACCTGTTCAAGCAGGGACCAGTCGGTCAGCGTCAGGTATTCGTCCATCTTCTTGCGGGGATCGTGAGGGAACAGAAGCTTCATCGTGTCGCCGAAGATGTCGCGGAGGTGGATATCGATCGCGCGCGTGGTGCGGTGATAGTAGACATTGGAATAGAGATACATGCGGGTATTGAGGAACATCTGCAGGGCAGGCAGGCCGGTCTTATGAATCGTAAATCCCTTGTTCGTGACGATCGTGTAGTGAATGAGTCTGGAGAGATCGACCGGGCCGACCGCCACGCCGCACATATAGGAATCGCGTAGGACATAGTCGAGGTTGTCTGCGGTGTAGCTGCCGGAGATGACCGGCTGGAGCATGTTGAGCCAACGAGGAATGCGGGAGTTGTCTTTGCTCTTCTCTTTTAGAATGACGTGGGCGATCTGATCCGGGTTGAGTTCCTCGCCTTTGGCGAAGGGGCCGGAAGGACTGCGCCGGATTTTACGAATGATCGGGCCCAGATGGTCACGGATGATGATCTGCCCGAGTTTTTCGTGGCTGGCGTGCAAGGCATGCAGGTAGTTGTCGTCGAAGAAATGGCAGAAGGGGCCGTGGCCGATGTCGTGAAGGAGCGCCGTGACGCGGAGAAATTCTTCGACATAGTTCGCCGACGGAATTCCCTGGGAGGCTTTTTTGAGAAAAGGATACAGATGCCGTGCAAAGCGGCCTGCCACATGCATGGTGCCGATCGAATGGACGAAGCGGGTATGTTCTGCTGAGGGATACACCCAGCGGGCGCTTTGCAGTTGATAAATGTACCGGAGGCGCTGGACCCAGGGGGAGTCGATCAGGTCCTTCTCTGTCCGTTCATGCGGGTCCGCAGCGGAGAAGGGCACGGTGAAGGAGACGTATTGGTGGATCGGATCAGCGATCAGCGCCGATCCGTCATATGGAGCATTCGATGGATGACCGGATTGCGACATGGCGAGCGATCATCTTATCGTAGAAGTTGCAAGTGCAGCAATGCCGGCCCTACCAGTCGAGCTTTTTCCGCGAGTCTCGCCTATCTCGTTAGAGTACAGCAGCAGTCAAGCGTCCCGCGAGTCTCGCTCCTCGCGCTTGTCGCGCGTCATTCCGAGATTTCGTGATGCTTCGTCGTGAATCATGCGGCCTAACGGGCGTGACTGCCGATACTTTGATACGAGGAAGTAGGCAATTGGATAAGCGAGTGCAGCGCAGAGGAAGCTCAAAATGACTCCGCCAAGAAAGAAGGGGATGGCGTAGGGCAAGACCTGTTCATAGATGGCGTGGAAACTCACGTCCTGCCAGTCGAAGGAGGGGTTGTCCGATCGGCTGAGCAACAGCGCACCGACCCAGTAGGTGGCGCCGAGGATGGGGACTAAGGTCCAGGGATTGTTGACAAGGGCACCTGCCATGAGCGCAATGAAATTGAGCCCAAACGCCCAGGAGCAGAGGATTACCATGGCAGTGTGTAATCCGTAGGCCGGGGAAAAAGCGATAAAGACTCCGATGGCAAAAGCCAACGCCGTCCGCTGTGGCGACTCCTCCAAATGGAGGACCTGTCTCAACAGCGATCGAAATGAAGGGATCTTGGCCATGACCGTAGTGGTGAGGTCGGTTAGGTGAAATGCTCGTAACTGGTGTTTGCCAACCGCCGATGCTCGCCGTCGGGTGACACAGCCTGTATTCCGAAGTGAAGGGGCTGAATCGTTCCGATGCAGGTCAAGGAAAACCCTCGCTCGACGGCCGATTGTTCAAGTCGCCCGCGCTTTCGCGGCGATACGGTAAAGAGCAATTCATAATCCTCGCCTCCGGCCAACGCGAGGTCTATCGGATCAACCTTCCGGGCGGCAGCATACGCGCGGCAGGCCGGCGATAACGGCAGTGCTCCCAAGTCCAGTTCCACCCCGACATGGCTTTCTTCGCAGATGTGGCGGAGGTCGCCGGAAAGGCCGTCTGAAATATCGATCGCAGAGGTGGCGAAGCGATGGGCGCTGAGCCAACGGCCTTCCGCGATGCGTGCGGTTGGACGCAGGTGCCGCGCGATCAAAAACTTCCGGTGTCTCGTCGAAAGTACAGCGGAGCGTGAGCGACGCTTCCTGCCGGCTGGCGGTTCGTTCAAGAGCGTCAGGCCGGCTAGGGCGTCTCCGATCGTGCCGGTCACGTAGAGGTGATCGCCGATTCGGGCGCCGTCACGAAAAAGGGCTCTGCAGGGAGGGAGCGTTCCGATCAGCGTCAGGCTGATAAACCATCCGCTGCTCGAAGCTGAGGTATCTCCGCCGATGAGCCCTACGCGGTGCGGGCGGCATGCGGCCATCATTCCACCGTACAGCCGATGTACGTCGTGGCCTGCGCTTGTGCGGGGAATGGCCAAGGCGATGAGCACATATCGAGGCGTGGCACCCATCGCCGCGATATCGCTGAGGTTCGCTGTTGCAGCGCGGAATCCGATATCGGCCATCGTGGCGGTTCCGAGGTCGAAGTGGACCCCTTCTGCCAAAAGGTCGGTCGTCAGCACCGTCCATTCGCCTGCGCGCGATGCGACGATTGCGGCATCGTCGCCGATCCCTCGAATGACCGATGGTGCGCGGCAGCTGTGCCGTCGGTGGAGGGCATGGATGAGATCGAATTCTCGGATCATGGAATGGGACTGCTGAGGGAACGGAGAGGCCATGCTAACGGGTTCCTACACAGCCATCGCAAGTGATGTGGAAATCAACAGCCGGTATGACAGGTTGATCTGGCTCCTTCAGTTTATTGGGCAGTCTAGGGCACTGAATAAACCACACAAACAATAGAAACCTATCGTGTCAGCGCCCTGCTAGTCGAGTTGTCAAGCCTGCATTATTTATGAGCGCTTCTGCTGCAATCGCGGATTCGCCACTGCGACAAGCCTAGACGCGGTAGCCCGGCGTCCAGGCAGGCGGGCTCGCCGCTCGGTTGGTCAACAAACTGTTTCAAGCATGCCTCCCTTCCTCGCTCTTCCGTGCGCCTGTCTCGCCTGGCGACTGCGCGATTTCGCGACGAACCGTCATGAATAATGTGGGCTAGTAGGCATTGCCCTGTCGGCGGCATGCGCCGGCAGCGGACGAGCGGTTTGTTCGCTTTTCGCGCGCGGGGCGTGCTTTTTCGAACGCGGCTGCGGTGCGCGGAGCTTGCCCGCCGGGCGTGCTGATTGCGAGTCTCTCCGGAGCGCCACCTTCATCACGTCGTCCATCGTGTCCGCAAAGACAAGGCGGATGCCATTCAAAATGTGTTTGGGAATCTCGTCGAGGTCCTTTTTGTTGCGTTTCGGAAGAATCACGGTGTCGAGTTTGGCACGTTTGGCCGCCAGAATTTTCTCCTTTAACCCCCCGATGGGAAGGACTCGGCCTCGGAGGGTGATCTCGCCGGTCATCGCCAGGTCCCGGCGCGCCGGGATTTGGGACAATGTCGAAGCGATGGCGATGGCCATTGTAATGCCTGCTGACGGTCCGTCTTTGGGAATCGCTCCGGCCGGCACGTGGATATGGAGATCTTGCGTTGTGAAGGCGTCGGGATTGATGCCGAGGGTGCGCTCGCGTGACCGGACATAGCTCAAGGCAGCTTGCGCGGACTCCTTCATGACGTCGCCCAGTTGGCCTGTGAGCGTCAATTGTCCCTTGCCTTTCATCGCTGTGGCCTCGATATAGAGTACGTCGCCTCCGGACTCTGTCCAGGCTAGACCCGTAGCCACGCCGATCTCGTCCTTCTTCAATTCTTCTTCGGGCACGAACTTGGGGACGCCGAGATATTTGTGCAGGTTGGCGGGATTGACAGGGAAACCTACGCCTTTCCCTTCCGCCACTTTCTTCGCCACTTTGCGCATAACATTGGCGATCTCTCGCTCGAGGTTTCTGACGCCGGCCTCGCGCGTATAGTTGGTAATGATTTGGCGTACCGCCGACTCGGCGATACGGACATGCTTCTCGCCGATACCATGCTCGTTGAGCTGTCGAGGGATCAGGTATTTCTGGGCGATGCCCAGCTTTTCCTCCTCGGTATAGCCGGGGATTCCGATCACTTCCATCCTGTCACGCAAGGCGGGCAAAATGGGGTCAATCAGATTCGCCGTCGCAATGAACATGACGCCGGTCAGGTCGAATGGTACCCCGAGGTAATGGTCCGTGAACGAGTTGTTCTGCTCCGGGTCGAGCACTTCGAGCAAGGCGGCGGAGGGGTCGCCCCGGAAATCCATTCCGACTTTGTCGACCTCGTCCAGCATGAAGACAGGGTTGTTGGTACCGGCTTGTTTAATCCCTTGAATGATGCGTCCGGGGAGCGCGCCGACGTATGTGCGGCGATGACCGCGGATCTCGGCTTCATCACGGACGCCGCCAAGACTGATGCGGACGAATTCCCGGCCGAGGGCTCGGGCGATCGACTTCCCAAGAGAAGTTTTTCCAACGCCGGGAGGTCCGACGAAACAGAGGATCGGACCCTTCATTTTGTCTTTGAGTTTCCGCACGGCGAGATACTCGAGGATCCGTTCCTTCACTTTCTCCAGATCGTAGTGGTCCTCGTTGAGCACTTTGGCGGCGGCTTTGAGATCGAGGTTGTCCTTGGATTTCTTGGACCAGGGTAGTTCAACGATCCATTCGATATAGGTTCTGACCGTGGCGGATTCGGCGGTATCCGGATGCATTTTCTCGAGGCGTTTGAGCTGTTTTTCGGTTTCTTTCAGCACTTTCTCCGGCATCTTCAATTCTGCAATCCGTTTGCGAAACTCGGTGATTTCTTCTGCGCGCTCGTCGAGTTCACCCAGCTCTTTTTGAATCGCTTTGAGTTGCTCCCGCAGGAAGTATTCGCGTTGGGTTTTGTCCATCTCCCCTTTGGCTTGCGCTTGAATTTTTTGCTGCATGGAGAGGACTTCAATCTCCTTGCCGAGGATCTCGCTAACCTGTCGGAGGCGCTTGACGGGGTCGATAATCTCCAGAACGGCCTGGGTGACCTCGACTTTGAGGCCGAGATTCGATGCCACCATGTCTGCAAGACGCCCGGGGTCCTCGAGGTTCTCAATGACGATCATCACGTCGGGGATCAGGACTTTGCCGAGGCTCACAATCCGCTCGATCTGTTCCTTGACCGTCCGCATGGCGGCTTCGGTTTCAAGAGCGGTAGCGGACGGCTTGTGTTCAGCGAGCTTATCGATCCGCACGGAATAATACGGTTCCGTTTGAATGTAGCCCGCGATTTTGGCTTTGGAGAGCCCCTGGACGAGTATCTTGATACGTTCATCGGGCAGTTTCAGCATCCGCATGATGATGCCGACCGTACCGATGGCATGGATATCCTCCGGCGAGGGATTTTCGACGTCCAAGGCTTTTTGTGTCGACAGAAAAATCATCCGGTTGCCGGCTAACGCGGCTTCAATCGCTTTAATCGACATCTCTCGTCCGACGAACAAGGGGAGGACCATGTAGGGAAAGACGACGATATCCCGGACCGGGAGCAGGGGAAGTTGCTCGGGGATTTCTATGTTCTGGGGGGCTTGCAAGTCTTGATCGAGAGGATCATTCATCGGTGCGGTCTCAGGGATGTAGTACTGGTTTTTCTTGTTTCTTTAGTCTGTTTCGTTGATTAAACCAACCAGATAAACCAAACAAACCAGATGAACCAAATCAACCCGCCGGCGCCGTTAGACTTTACGTGAGCGTGTCGCGCGGCGTTCTCCGGTAGGCCGCATTCGATTCTGCAGATAGTCGCTGAACTCCGGTCCGAGAGAAGGACTTTTGAGTGCGAATTCGACGGTCGCAATAAGAAATCCTAATTTGTCTCCGGCGTCGTACCGCTGCCCCTGCACCTCCAGCGCATACATCGGTGACTTCTTTGCCGATTCCCGAAGCGCATCAGTCAATTGGATCTCGCCATTCTTTCCGGGCTGGGTCTTCCGCAGGATAGTGAAAATTTCGGGCGGAAGAACATAGCGACCGATGACTGCCAGATTAGACGGGGCTTCGGCCGGGTCTGGTTTCTCAATGAGGCCGTCCACTCGATGCAATCCTGCTGAAAGAGTTCGCGGAGACACGATCCCATAGCGGTTGACGTCATGGCGGGGCACTTCCTGCACGCCGAGGATCGCCCCGTGTCGTTTCTTGTAGGCATGAATGAGTTGTGCGAGGGCAGGGACTGGGGCATCGATGATTTCGTCGCCGAGAATGACCGCAAAGGGTTCGTCGCCGATTAACCGTTGAGCACAGAGCACCGCATGACCGAGTCCAAGCGCGACCGACTGCCGGATGTAACAGAAATTTGCGAGCGTGGAAATATGGCGCATTTGGCTCAGGAGTTGCCCCTTGCCGCTTCCCTTGAGGTTTTCTTCCAACTCGACGGACCGGTCGAAATGGTCCTCGATCGCGCGCTTGCCCCGTCCGGTGATGATGATAATGTCTTCGATTCCGGAGGCCACCGCCTCTTCCACCGCATATTGAATCAGGGGTTTATCGACGAGCGGTAACATTTCTTTGGGAGATGCTTTTGTCGCAGGGAGGAAGCGAGTACCAAGGCCTGCAGCGGGAATCACGGCTTTACGCACTTCGAATCGAGACATGATTCGATACTATGTGATGGGGTAGACGATGTCAAGGAATGCATCAGCCGATCCGCACCGTGCAGGAAGATTCACATCGAAATTTTACAGCTGCGGAGAGAGATGAACACCCGGAGCATAATGCGGATTGACGCGGTATGCTCCGAGTGGCCGATCATCCGAGGTTTTATAAGTAACAGTCTTCAGGGTTCGGCCTTTTCCCTGCCTCGCGAGTCGTGTTTCTCGCGGACGCACCATCTTTCCCGAACAATGTGGGGGTATCAGCTTTACATTCAAATACTTGGTCCATATAATTCGGAAGTTTTGGACGCATATTACCTAAAGACCTGCATATGAACCGAGTGAGGCGAGGAGCAGTCGAGGTTCGGAGTTCAAGATCTCGGAAATCTTCCAGCTCTGAAATGCGAACGACTGATCCGGCCTTTCTCGTGCGTCACGCGCCGAGGCTTGTGATGCCGGGCTGTTCTTCCTGTTCTGCTTATGGAACTCAGCTCCGGTGAGGGGATCATGTTGTTCATCCCGACTTCTTTGGTTCTTCCTTCTCACGCTCTTCACCTTGACGTGCAGTGCATTGCCGGTGCTCGCGGTCGCTGCGGAACAGGCCGGAGTCAAAGTGACGGCAATTGAGGTTCGAGGAAATAAACGGATCGAGCTGCCGGCGATTACAGGCCGATTGACGTTGAAGCCAGGCGATCCCTACACGCCTGAGAACGTCCGCGGACAAATTAAGATCCTCTATGAAACCGGATTTTTTGAAGAAGTACAGGTTGAGACGGAGCCGGGGGCAGGGGGGGTGGCTCTGGCGTTTCTCGTGCGCGAAAAACCGTTTATTACCGAAATCGTGTTCGACGGCAACACTGCGCTCAGTGACGACAAGCTTAAAGAGAAGATTACGATCAAGAACCAAGCCTTTCTCGATCAGCAGCAGGCCAAAGAGAGTGCGGAGAAAATTCGTGCAGCCTACCAGGCGGACGGCTACTTCAATTGCAAGGTCACCCCAGTCGTACAGACTCTGGACGAGGATCGGAAGCGCCTGACATTCCTCATCAAAGAAGGGGACAAGGCTCGCATCAAAACGATCAATTTCGACGGACTGCACGCAGCGACGAAGAACGAAATGTTCAGTGTGATGGCGACGCGCGAATGGATTCCCTGGTATGGTCTGTTCACACAACTGAAGCTGCCGTCTATTGTCTCTGATGCCGGCGTATTGAAGCGGGAAGAAATGAATCTCGATGTCGAGCGGATTAAAGAGGTCTTGCTCAACAAAGGCTATCTCAATGTCCGCGTCGGACTACCGACTGTCGAGCTCAGCGATGACAAGAAGTGGTTCGTCGTGACGTACGTGGTGAAGGAGGGGGAGCCATTTACCATCGGCGAAATCGGATTCCGCGGAAACACGGTGTTCGAGGACCCGGAACTTCGCCAGGGACTCAAGATGAAGGAAGGTGAAATTTTTCAACGCCAAAAACTCCGTGACGAAGTGACGCGATTGACTGATCTCTATGGAAGCAGGGGCTATTCGTTTGCCGATATCTCACCCAATGTGATTCCGAACATGGAAGACCGAACCGCGGCCGTCATCCTGACTATCAAGGAGGGGGAGATGATGCGGGTCCGTCAGATCAACATCCATGGGAACGATAAAACGAAAGATAATGTGATCCGCCGCGAAATCCGCGTCGACGAACAGGATGTCATCAATACCCCCGCATTGAAGCGGAGCTTTCAGCGTCTCAACAACTTGAACTTTTTCGAGACGGTAGAAATCCTTCCTGCGCAAGTGGCTCCGGACAAGGTCGATCTGAACGTCCGCGTGAAAGAAAAGCCGACCGGTCAGTTCAGCGTCGGGGGCGGATTCAGCTCATTGGATAAGATAGTCGGGATCGCCGATATTACGGAAGGCAACCTCGGCGGGAACGGCTGGATGGGACGTATCCGCGGTCAGTTGGGGCAGCAGCGGCAATTAGGGCTGGTTACGTTTCGTAATCCCTATCTCAACGATTCTTTGACGTCGATGCAATTGGATCTCTATCTCACAGCGACGAACTATATCACGTACTACGAGGAGAAAGTCGGCGCCAGCGTGATGTTGGGTCGCTATCTCTCCGAGTACACATCTGGAACCGTCAGCCTGTTCGCGGAAGAGTTGGAGTTCTCAAAACCGGCTCCGGGCCTTTGCCCGGACAAAAGTCCTCTCGTCTGTAGTCAGCTTGGAACGCAGTCGACGACCGGGTTCCGGACCTCGCTGTCTCGCGACACTAGAGACTATTTTATGGATCCCCGCACCGGTTGGCGGACGACTGTGGGCGTCGATGTGGGGACGCCCTACTTGGGAGGGAGCAATAACTTCATTAAATATTACATCGATGTTATTAAGTATACGCCGCTGCCTTTCGATACTCGGTTTGCTTTCCGCGCTCGCTACGGCGCCGCGGAGGGCCTCAATGAGAATCCCATTCCGTTGACCGAACGATTTTTCGTCGGCGGCATCAACACGGTGCGAGGATTCAAGTTCGGGCGCGCGGGACCCGTGACCGACACCGGCTCTCTACTCGGTGCAGCCAAACAGCTGATGTTCAATAGCGATTTTATCTTTACGATTTCCTCCGAGGCTAAACTGAACGGGGTCATCTTCTTTGACTACGGGAAAGGTTTTAACGACGATGAATCACTCTCGTTTAACCTGCGGCCAACGGCAGGACTTGAGGGGCGATGGATTTCACCGTTTGGCCCCCTCCGCGCTGCCTACGGGATTAATCTGGATCCCAGACCGGGAGAGAGCAAAGGGGTCTTCGAGTTTACTATCGGTACCCTATTCTAAATGGGGCATGTGTACGTTCCCAGGAAAAAAGAGGTGTCTGCGTGATTCAGCGTGAAGTTGCCATGCCAAAAGTGTGCTGTACAGTAGCTCTCTTGACGGCGCTCCTAGTCGTCTCCGGCTGTGCGGCGGGTGTAGCCAAAGTTGAAGGTACGACAGGAGTCGTCGATCCGGCCCGTGTCCTCAACGAGACGAACCAAGGCAAGAGGGCTAAGGAAACCTTGAACGTATTCGCCAAGAATCGCCAGGCGCTGATTGAGGTGGATGAGAAAGAGCTTCGTCGCATGGAGGAAGATTTCGGAAGGCAGGCAAGTGTGTTGAGCCCGACTGCGAAGCGGGAGCGCGAAGACCAGTTTCGACGCCGGGTGGCGGAGTATCAACAGAAAGCGAACGACATGAACCGGGAGGTTCAGGAAAAGCAAAAGGATGTGCTTGAAGGGTTCCGTGAAAAAGTGACACTTATAGTGGGAAAAGTCGCGAAACGCCTTGGACTGCAGGTCGTCATCGATAAAGGGAAGGGCGGTCCCACTTTATATAGCGATGACAAGCTCGATATTACCAGTCAGGTTATCGACGAATTCAATCGTGAATATCCGTAGGCAAGACGGTTGATTTGGTTCGTTTCGTTTATTTGGTTTCTTTGGTTGGTCCGGTCAGCGAAACAAACCAAATAAACTAAAAAACGCCCTGGGCGAGGGAGTGAAGAGCAGAGGAGGGTTCGATGGAGCGAACGAGAGCAGCTGGGCTGATTGGCACAGCGGTTTTGTGGCTGGCCATGGTGTCGCCGGTGTTGTCGGAGGACACGTTCAAGGTTGGGGTGATGAACCAACAACTCGTGATCGAGCAGACGAAGGCCGGCAAGCGGGCCTTGGAGGAGCTCAAAGCCTATTCCATGGCCAGGCAAAAGATCATCAATACCGACGATCAAGAGCTGAAGGAACTACAAGACGCGATTCAAGACGGGAAATTGACCGATAGCGCGAGGCAGGAGAAGCAAGCGCAGTTCCAAGTTAAGTTGGAGGCTTATCAACGCCGCCTGGCCGACTTCAATCGCGAGATTCAGCAGAAACAGCGAGAGATGGTAACGGAGTACTCGAAAAAAGTGCAGGCAGCCGCACAAGTTGTGGGAGAGAAGAACGGGTATGTTTCGATCATAGACAAGGGAAACGAGGCGATGATGAAGATTGTCCTCTATCATCAGCCTGCGTTGGACGTGACCGATCTGGTGGTGAAGGAGTTTGATCGGCAGAATAAGTAAGAGAGGATGGAGGCTGATGATCTTTCTGTGCTCGCGCAACGCGGGGCCTCAGAAAGAAGGGGGAGCCGCCAGACCATCCTTCTTGCTCGCAGAGCCCCCACGAAAAACGGTGGTCGCTCGATGCGCGCAGTGAAGGACAGTCTGGCGACTCCCCTGGACGAGAAGGTGTGATCATGGAGAGATTGAAACATGAGGCCCTCGCCCGGGCTAATGGCACGTCTCGGCGTGCCAGTGGGTGGGCGGGTGAGA
>DATIAT010000026.1:0-6220 GCA_035457905.1 Nitrospiraceae bacterium | reverse complement strand
CGCCACCTCTTTACTCCTCGAATCCATCGCATCTATACTGATTTTCCCTTCACCAAGGCTCCATAATGCCGAGACCATCACATATCTCCGAGAGTCTCCTCGTCATCCTGCTAGTATCAGCGCTCGCTATAGCGCTGGCGGCTTGTAAGAAGGAGGCGCAATCCACCGCACCAGATGCCGCCCCGGAAGTCCAGGTCGCGCAGGTATCCCAGCAAGATTTGCCCATCTACACCGAGTGGATCGGCACGACCGACGGGTTCATCAATGCCACAATCCAAGCAAGGGTAGTCGGCTATCTTCTTAAGCGAAATTTCGACGAGGGCGGCTTCGTGAGAAAAGGCGACCTGCTGTTCGAAATCGACCCTCGCTCCTTTGAAGCGACGCTCGCAGGCGCGAAGGGCGAACTTCGTCGGGCGGAGGCGCGCCTGGTAAAAACTGAGCTGGACGTGAAGCGCGACACCCCGCTCGCCAAAGCCAAAGCGATCAGCCAAAAGGATCTGGATGATTCGATCCAGATGAACGCGGCTGCCAAAGGCGCGGTCGCTTCAGCAAGAGCGGAAGTGGAACAAGCCCAGTTGAACCTGAGCTTCACCAGGATCGAAGCTCCGATTGACGGTGTCACCGGAATTGCGAAGGCTCAGATCGGGGACCTTGTCGGTCCGACCACCGGCCCTCTTACCTCCATATCGACCGTCGATCCCATCCGCGTCTACTTTCCCATCAGCGAGCAGGAATACCTGCATGCGGCCGACAAAGTGCAAGCGCGCTACAAAGATCCGAACAAACAACGGGACGACAAACTCGAGTTGCTACTCAGCGACGGGTCCATCTATCCCCACAAGGGCAACTTTCTGCTCGCGGATCGGCAGGTAGATGTGAAAACAGGCACGATTCGCGTCGCAGCGGTATTCCCGAATCCCGGCAACATTCTTCGCCCAGGCTTCTTCGCCCGTGTTCGGGCCGTGACGAAAACAAAACAGGGTGCGCTTCTAGTCCCGCAGCGCGCTATTACCGAATTACAGGGCCAGTACCAATTAGCGGTCGTGAGTCCGGACAATACAATCGAGATCCGCTCGGTCAAGGTCGGAGAGCGTGCAGGGAATCTCTGGGTTATCGATCAAGGGCTGCAGCCGGGTGAGCGTGTGGTCGTCGAGGGGTTACAAAAAGTGAAAGCCGGCATGGTGGTGAATCCCAAACCATTCCAAGAGACGCCGAAAAAAGCAATGTAATGTCCATGCAGTTCTGACATTTCTTTTCTGCTGCCTTCGTTCCCAACATCTCTATGGCGAGATTTTTCATTAACCGCCCGATCGTCGCGATGGTGATTTCGATCATCATGGTGATCCTCGGTACCGTCGCGATGGTTCAGCTGCCGATCTCGCTGTTTCCGGACATCGCGCCCCCAGAAATTCAGCTGGCAGCCACGTATGTCGGAGCCGATGCCGTAACCCTTGAGAAGTCGGTTGCCACCCCCATTGAGCAGATGATGAGCGGGGTGGACAACATGATTTATATGTACTCTGTGAACGCGAATAACGGGCAGATGACCCTGCGGGTGGATTTCGACATCAATACCAGGCCAAATGATGACCAGATCCTGACACAGATGCGCTATTCACAGGCCGAATCCCAGTTGCCTCAGGAAGTGCGGAACTTCGGGGTTACGATCAAGAAATCTACGACCAGCCCCCTCGCGTTGTTTTCATTGTATTCACCGAACGGCACCTATGACGAAATATTTTTAGCCAACTATGCCTATGTGAACATCAATGATCCCATGAGTCGTGTTCCGGGTATCGGTCAGGTGACGATCTTTGGAGCCGGACAATATGCGATGCGTTTCTGGGTACGACCGGATCAGCTTGCCAAGCTCGGCATCACTGTAACGGAAATTTCGAACGCCATTAAGGCGCAGAACACCGTGAACCCTGCGGGTCAGGTCGGCGCCGAACCGGTGCCGCAGGGACAGGAGTTCACTTACAGCGTTCGCGCCCAGGGTCGCCTGGAGACTGAGGAGGAATTCGGAAATATTGTGATCCGAGCCGACCCAGACGGCTCCATGGTTCGATTGAAAGACGTGGCCAGGGCCGAGCTGGGGTCGCAGATGTACAACATCATCGGCCGGATGAACGGAAAACCTTCGGCCGTCATCGCCGTGTATCAACTTCCCGGTTCCAACGCGATCCAGACCATGGACGCTGCGACAAAGTTGATGGAAACGATGAAGTCACGCTTTCCGGGGGATCTCGATTACGTGACCTCGCTCGATACGACTCAGGCAGTGCGGGAAGGCATCAAGGAAATCGTACACACGCTCTTCGAGGCCCTGGTCCTCGTGATCATCGTCGTCTATTTATTCCTCCAGGGCTGGCGAGCGACTCTCATTCCCCTCCTGGCCGTACCGGTTTCGCTGGTCGGAACGTTCATGCTCTTCCCGCTGCTGGGTTTTTCCATCAATACGCTGTCGCTGTTCGGCCTCGTGCTGGCCATCGGGCTGGTTGTGGACGACGCCATCGTGGTGGTCGAAGCTGTCGAGCATCACATCCAACAAGGCCTGTCGCCCAAAGAAGCCAGCCTCAAAGCCATGGAACAGGTATCGGGACCGTTGGTGGCCATTGCTCTGATCCTGGCAGCGGTCTTTATCCCAACGGCATTTATTCCCGGTATCACCGGACGGTTGTATCAGCAATTTGCCGTTACCATCGCTCTCTCCGTGGTCATTTCGGCTATTAACGCGCTCACACTCAGCCCTGCTCTCTCCGCCCTCTTACTCCGACCGAAGAAACCGGCCAGAGGCCCGCTGGGGCATTTCTTCGGCTGGTTCAACCGATGGTTCGGTCGGGCGACCGACGGCTATGTGACCATCTGCGGCCACCTTATTCGTAAGGCCGGCTTCTCGATGGTCTTCCTCCTTGCGATCGCTGGTGCCTCCGGTTTGCTCGGCGCACAATTGCCGACAGGTTTCCTTCCGGTCGAGGACCAGGGATACGTGTATTTAAACGTCCAACTCCCTGAAGCTGCTTCCCTCCAGCGAACCGACAAGGTGTGCCAACAAATCGAATCGATCTTGAAAGACACACCGGGCGTGAAGTATGCGACAACGATCGCCGGTTTCAGTCTATTGAGCACGGTGAGCACCACTTACAACGCCTTTTTCTTCGTCACACTTGAACCCTGGGCCGAGCGCGGGAAACCACAGGAGCAACTCTCTTCAATTTTCAAGAACGTCAACGAACGCCTCGCCGAAATTCCGGAGGCCAAAGCCTTCTTATTTCCGCCGCCTGCTATCCCGGGTGTCGGCACTTCTGGCGGCGTGAGCTTCGTTTTGGAAGACCGTGCCGGGAAGGATATTGCTTTTCTGGCCGACAATACCCAGCGGTTCATGGAGGCTGCAAGGAAGCGTCCTGAGATTGCGCGGGTCGACACCACATTCATCCCCGATGTTCCGCAGGTATTCGCCAAAGTAGATCGCGATAAGGTTTTGAAACAGGGCGTGAACCTCTCTGACGTGTACCAGACGCTTCAGTCGTTTATGGGCGGGATAATGGTGAATTTCTTCAACCGGTTCGGCCGTGTCTGGCAGGTGTATGTGCAGGCGGAAGGAGAGTTCCGGACACAAGCGGACAACGTCGGACAATTCTATGTGCGGAACAGCGACGGAGATATGGTTCCACTTTCCACGTTGGTGACCATGGAAACCTTCCACGGCCCCGAGTTCACCATTCGATACAACGGATACCGTTCCTCGCAGCTGCTTGTGGGAGCGGCGCCCGGCTATAGTTCCGGCCAGGTGATGACTGCGTTGGAGGGCGTCTTCGCCGAATCCATGCCGGCTGGCATGGGGTTCGATTACATGGGTATGTCGTTCCAGGAGAAGTTGGCTGCCGAAGGTGTTCCTGCCAGCGTGGTTTTCGGGTTTTCTCTGCTCTTCGTATTTCTGGTTCTCGCCGCCCAATATGAAAGTTGGACCTTGCCCTTCAGCGTGCTCATCGGCACTCCGGTTGCCGTGTTCGGCGCGTTCGGCGCCTTATGGCTCCTTAAACTGGCGGCCCCTGAAGCGAGCGAAAATGACGTGTTTACCCAGATCGGGCTGGTGATGCTGATCGGTCTGGCTGCCAAGAATGCCATCCTCATCGTCGAATTCGCGAAGGTCGAGCATGAGGGAGGAAAGTCCTTGACCGATGCTGCCTTGGTCGCGGCGAGGGTGCGACTCCGTCCCATTCTCATGACAGCGTTTGCCTTCATCCTGGGTGTCGTGCCCCTCGTTCTCGCCACGGGAGCCGGAGCGCATGGACGAGTGCTCCTTGGGCTCGCCGTCTTCGGAGGCATGCTGGCCGCGAGTATCATCGCAATTTTCCTGATACCAGTGTCGTTTTATGTTGTCGAAAAACTCTCCGGAAGGCATGACCGGTCGACACCGAGCGCCTCCGTGTCCGGAACGCCGAAGACGACCGGAGACGGCCAGCATCCAAAGCTGATTCTCGAACCGAAACCGGTCCCCACACATGCGGGTTTGGATGGAGGGCATTGATATGGAACGGTGGCTTGCCGCGTTCGCCTCGGTAGTCCTCATGGTCGGTTGCAGTCTGGGACCGGATTATACCCGTCCAACCACGTCAGGCGCCGACTCCTGGCGCATGACACCCGCTACTTCGGAGTCAATCGCCAATCTTCCGTGGTGGGAGCTGTTGAAAGATCCTGAGCTCCAGCGGTTGATTCGTACCGCGCTAGAAGAGAATCAGGACTTACGAACTGCCGCCGCTTCGGTTGAAGAGTTCCAGGCACAAGTCGTCATTTCCCGTTTCGATCTCGCACCATCGCTGGGATACGGAGGTCAGGCCTTTGTATACAGCTCGGACGGAAATGTCATCGGACTTCCGACCGGAGGCGGCGGCGGAATCTTCCTCCCAGGCCTGAATGCAGATACGCTCTCCAATCAGAGTGCCCACGCCGGTCTGAAATGGGAGGCAGATGTCTGGGGCAGGATTCGCCGGTCGATCGAGGCCACGAGAGCTCAACTGTTGTCGCGCCAAGAGGGCCAGCGGGCGGTCATACTGGGGTTGGTCGGCAATGTCGCCGAAGCTTACTTCGACCTGCGGCAGCTGGATTTGCAAATCGAGATTACCAGGGGAACGCTCAGGGCCTGGGATGAAACAGTGAGTATCTCTCGGATAAAAGTGGAGAAGGGAGCGATCTCCAAACTTGATCTGGATAGATTTGAGGCCGAGCGCGCCAACGTGGCCGCTCAACTCGCCGACCTCGAACGGCAGGCAGCTCAGAAAGAAAACCAGATCAGCCTCCTATTGGGACGCAAACCCGCTCAGATCTCGCGAGGCGTGGGGCTGACCGAGCAGATCATACCGCCAGAAATCCCCGCAGGACTCCCATCTGACTTGCTCCAGCGCCGCCCGGACATCCTCCAGGCGGAACAGGATTTGGTGACGGCAACGGCCAACGTCGGTGTGGCTCAGGCTTCGCGATTTCCTCAGCTTTCGCTCACAGGGGCACTCGGTATAGCAAACCCGCAGCTCGGTTCGTTCGCACCGGGTGTGGCGTTCACACAATTCGCCAGTGCTTCGATTGCCGGTCCGCTGCTGAACGCGACGTCCCTCGGCTTTCAGGTCAAGGTCGCAGAAGCACGAACCAAACAGGCGGCTTTTCAGTATGAAAAGGCCATCGTGACGGCGTTCAAAGAGGTCGAGGACGCGCTGATCGCGACACAAAAGTCGCGCGAGCAGCGGACAGCGCAGGAAACTCAGGTCGCCGCCTTGCGATCCGCCCTCAATCTAGCCGATCTTCGCTATAAAGGCGGACGAGGCTCTTATCTTGATGTGTTGACTGCCCAACGAAGTCTCTACGACGCGGAACTGTCGCTCGCGAGAACCCGTCGCACTCAACTGGTGTCGGTTGTCCAGCTCTACAAAGCATTGGGAGGAGGTTGGTCGCCGGCGGCGACGACCGTAGCGGAGAAACTACAGACCGGTTTGCAGGTTCGCACGCCGTGATTGCTCCTTGAACATACGACATTCCTCGAACAAGGACACAGTCACATCGTCAGGGTTAGATTGAGCACCGCTCATCAGGATCTCGACGTCATGCCACAGGGCTCACAGCAACGTTATAGAGCCCTAGCGCGTAGATTGCCATGGCTATGATCACCATCGTTATTCGCATGGGCTGCCATTTGACGTGCTGTGAAATGCCGAGGATGAACATGACA
>DATIAT010000025.1:0-2860 GCA_035457905.1 Nitrospiraceae bacterium | reverse complement strand
GGGAAGAGCAATTGGCGGGTTATGTGCGAGCCAGTTTCCGGGCGACGACTCTCATCACCGTGGCCGGGCAAATTGCCGGTTGCATCCAAAAAGTGACGACCGTGGCGGTGCTGTGGGTCGGAGCCTATCGTGTGATTGACGGAGATCTCAGCATTGGCCAACTGATTGCCTTCAACATGTTGTCGGCGCAAGTGACAGCGCCGCTGCTGCGACTGGTTAATCTCTGGCAGGAGTTCCAGCAGGTCGGCATATCGGTCCAGCGATTAGGCGATGTGATCAACACCTGCTCGGAGCCTTCGTACCAGCCAAATCGCACGACGTTGCCTCACGTTGCGGGACAAGTCGTGTTCGAAGAGGTGACGTTTCGCTATCGTCCTGGCTGTTCGGAGGTCCTCAAAAAGGTGTCGTTCGCTGTCGCACCGGGAAAGGTGATCGGCATTGTAGGGCGCTCGGGATCCGGCAAGAGCACGATCGCCAAGCTGATCCAACGGCTGTATATTCCTGAGCGTGGACGCATTCTCGTGGATAGTGTTGATCTGGCACAAGTTGATCCGGCCTGGTTGCGGCGGCAGGTGGGCGTGGTGCTCCAAGAGAATTTTCTCTTCAACTGTTCCGTGCGAGACAACATTGTGCTCGCCGATCCCGGTTTGGCGATGGAGCAGGTGATTCAGGCGGCGAAGTTGGCGGGCGCGCACGAGTTCGTCCTCGAATTACCAGACGGCTATGACACGATTGTTGGGGAGCACGGCTGTTCGCTGTCTGGTGGGCAGCGGCAGCGGATTGCCATTGCCAGAGCTCTCATCGCGAATCCTCGTATTTTGATTTTCGATGAGGCCACCAGCGCCCTGGATTACGAATCAGAGGCCGTGATTCAGAGGAACATGGCGCAGATTTGCCGGGGGAGGACCGTCTTCATCATCGCACATCGGCTCAGCACCGTGCGGCCTGCCCATCGTATTTACGTCATCGATAAGGGCGAGTTCGTCGAAGAAGGATCGCATGAAGAACTCTTGCGTACAAATGGCTTTTACGCACGCTTGTGCAGGCTGCAGGATTTGAGCAGCGCCATGTCATAGTCTAAAAAAAGGGATCATGGCATTCAGCGCCATCGAGAGACATTGGACCATCTTGAAGACGGCCTGGCGGGCTGAATCGAGTGAGCAACGGGAAACCGTTACCGCTGAGGGCGCCGCAGAATTTCTCCCGGCGGTGTTGGAAATCCAGGAGGCGCCCCCATCGCCCATCGGTAGGTCTATCATCTGGACCATCATCGCCTTGTTCACAGCTGGGACGGTGTGGGCGACATTCGGATGGATCGATATCGTGGCGACGGCTCAGGGAAAAATTATTGCCAGCGGCTATTCAAAGGTCATTCAGCCCTACGAAACAGGTGTGATCGCTTCGATACACGTTGTCGACGGGAAGGTTGTCAAGCGTGGTGACGTGCTCATTGAACTAGATCCGACGCAAAATCGAGCAGACCGCGACCGGGCGTCGAACGAATACCGTGCAGCGAAAGTCGATGCTGCTCGATTGCGCGCATTGATTGAAGGTAGAAGCGCGTTCAGTGACCCTTTGGATGTCGATCCCGCGTACCTCGCCCTCCAGCAGAAGCTTCTGCTGGAGCAGTTGGCCGAGTACCAGGCGCGCATCGATGCCGCACAGGACCTCATAAACCAACGGAAGGCGGCACTGGAGGGGACGAATGAGAATGTTCGCCGGCTTGAGTCTACTGTGCCAATGGAAACAGAACGAGCCGAAACCTTCAAGAGACTGTATGAACAGAATGCCGCAAGCAAGTTGGATTTCCTTCAAGCAGAACAGCAACGAATCGATAAGACACAAGAATTGGCTGGACAGCGCAAAAAGCTCGTGCAGGATGCAGCAGCATTATCAGAAGCTGAGAACAACTATCGAGTGACGGTGACGGAGTTCCAGCAGGCCAAGCAGGCGGAGCTCTCCGGGATTGAGACAAAAGCCGCCTCACTAGCCCAGGAGGTCACCAAGGCCGTACAGAAGACGGACTTGCAGCGGTTGACGAGTCCGATTGATGGTGTGGTGCAGCAGCTTGCGGTGCATACAGTCGGCGGCGTTGTAACACCGGCCCAGCAACTTCTGATCGTCGTGCCTCATGATCACCCGGTCGAAGTGGAAGCGCAGGTCGAGAATAAGGATGTCGGCTTCGTCAGAGAGGGGCAGCCGGTCGAAATTAAAGTCGAAACGTTTCTATTCACCCTCTATGGCACGATTCCAGGAAAAGTGTTGTCTGTATCCGACGATGCCGCGCCGATCGAAAAAGTTGGATTAGTCTATCCCACCAGAGTCATTATGGACCGCTCCACGGTCCAAGTTGACGGCAGGCAGGTGACGCTCTCACCAGGGATGGCTGTGACGGTTGAGATCAAGACAGGGAGGCGCCGTCTGATCGAGTATCTCTTAAGTCCACTCCTCAAATCCGTTAAAGAAAGCCTGCGAGAACGGTAACATCCGTCCGAACCCCCGTATGAAAGAGATACGGGGGAACTCCTAGTAGCCAAGCCAACCCCGGCACTCCAGGATTGCCCCTAGGAAATCGTTGCCGAATGAACCCGGGGGCCAATTGCGCTAACCGCGTAGTCCGCACAGAAAGGAGATCCTTATGCTCAGATGGTCGCTGATCTTTCTTATCATTTCCCTTATCGCCGCGGTGCTCGGATATGGCGGCATCGCCTCTGACGCTGCAGAGATTGCCAAGATCCTGTTCTTTATCTTTTTGGGGCTCTGGGCGGTGACGCTGATCTTGGGATTGATCGTGGGACAAAAACTGTTCGGACAACGGAGGTGAGGCTCTAGGCTTATCTAAAATTGCAGGCGAACTCCC
>DATIAT010000024.1:0-12647 GCA_035457905.1 Nitrospiraceae bacterium | reverse complement strand
ACTGGCGGGCTGGGCAAGGCGATGGAGAAATCCATGCTGTCTGAGGAGGCTTTCTCGCATACAACAAGATTCATACGTCAAGGCCTGTGGTGCGATCGGTGTTTTCATGGCTCTGAGAGAGACTGGCCAAAGTCGTTGCGTGTAATCCCAACATGATAATGTCCGCTTTCACCACGATAGAAATGTCCTCTTCGTTGCTAGACTGTCGGCCCTCACAAGGAGGGCCAGATGGTCAGAGAGGACAGGGTCATCATGAGTGTGAAGGAACTCAGGCGGGTGTCTGTGATTCGCCAGACGATGGAGAAGCAGTTGACGCAGGTGAAGGCGAGCGCCCTCTTGGGGCTGACGCCCCGCCACATCCGGCGCCTCATCGAACGGGTGGCGCAGGCGGGCGACCAAGGGCTCGCGCATCGGGGACGGGGGAAGCCCTCGAACCGGCAGATCCCGGAGCCGGTCAAGACCAAGGCGCTGAAGCGCTACGAGAAACAGTATGGGGACTTTGGCCCGACGTTGGCGGCGGAGAAGCTGGCCGAGCGGCATGGGATGGCGGTGAACGCAGAGACGCTGCGGGGTTGGCTGCTGGCGAAGGGGGTGACCCACTTCCAGCGACGGAAGCGCCCGCACCGGGCGTGGCGGGAGCGAAGAGCTCATGTGGGGGAACTGATCCAGCTGGATGGCTCGCACCATGACTGGTTGGAGGGGCGCGGCCCCCGTTGTGTCCTGATGGCCTATATTGATGATGCGAGCAGCCGGGTGTGTGCACGCTTCTATGAGTACGAAGGGACTCTCCCGGCGATGGACAGCTTCCAACGCTACATTCGGCAGTATGGGATTCCGCTGGCCGTCTACGCGGACAAGCATACGACCTATCAGTCGCCGGCCCCGCCCACCGTGGACGAGCAGTTGGCGGGGGTCACGCCCACGAGCCAGTTTGGGCGCGCGCTGGGCGAGCTGGCGGTTGAGCTGATCCCGGCCCACTCGCCGCAGGCGAAGGGGCGGGTGGAGCGGCTCTTTAAGACGGTCCAGGATCGACTGGTCAAGGAGCTGCGGCTGGCAGAGGTTTCGACGCTGGAGGCGGCGAATCGGTTTCTGGAGAGCTATCTGCCGATCTACAACCGGCGCTTTGCGGTGCCGCCCGCGCAGGCCGCTGATCTGCATCGTCCCCGTCCGACACGCCGAGAGTTGGACTGCATGCTCTGCCTCAAGACGATACGGTGCCTACGCAAGGACTTCACGATTACGTATCAGGGGGGACTCTATCAGATTCACGAGACGATCCGGGCCCCCCACGTGTTGGTGGAAGAGCACGTGGATGGGACCATGCGAATCACGCACCAGGGTCGGTCACTCGGCTTTCACGCGATCACGTCGCGGCCCGTGAAGATCGCGGCAGTCACACCGGTCCACCCACCCCGGCGTCCGGTCACGCCGAGGCCGGATCATCCGTGGCGCCGACGCCTGCGACCGGAGCAACGAACACAGGCGACGGTGGCGAGCACATAACCCGGACATTTCTATTTTGGGAGAAAGAGGACATTTCTAAATTGGGTTGACACGGGCCAGTCCCGTGGTTGACATCCTAACGAAAAAGGACCAGCATATTATCCCTTCCATACCACTCCAAGAGGTCTGTGATGAAACAGGGGTAGCGGTTGGCGATCTCTTGAAACGGAGCCGGTCGGGTCCACATCGACGCCCTCGTGGTGCGCAACACCATGAGGGCGTTCTGCTGTGTGAGCGAGGTGAAGCAGTGCACTCTATTAAAGGAGGTACACGCGATGAACCGAGTTCTCAGCGTCTTGATTGGGCTGGCGACTTTCTGGCCCACGCTTGCCTTGGCGGAAGGGGCTGGTGGAACGTATCGGGGGATTGGGTCGATTTACTACACGATCATCGCCATCATCCTAATTTATGGTGTGTATGACGCCTTCGGGAAAATGGCTATGTACATCGCAGGCCCAATCATTGCGGTCGGATTGTATCTGTTGCTCCCGCCAGGATGAGGGGGAAGAGAGGTTGTAACAAGCTCTGAAAGAGGAATGGCGTCGGCAGATTGAGCGACACCAGTTCGGGTGCCACTTTCAGCTCAACCTCGCATCGGACACATCGATCGACTCTGTTCTCAGGTCAAAGCTGTGGAGATCCCTCAGAGCGGATCCGATCGTGCTTTGTCGCCTCAGAGACTCATGCTGCACCAATTACGAGCGTGGTTGTTGATCGTGTTATAGAAAAAGAGTGCGCACCGGCTTCTGACACGCCTTGATCAACGACAAATCGCATAGGCGTAGGAAGGTAAAGGCATATCGATGCCTCTTGACGAAGCGAACATGATGGGGCATCTTCCGAACATAGCGTGAAAGGATAGAAAGGGAAGACTATGGCTGTGGCTTCCAACATGCTGGCACTCGGCACACCCGCTCCGCCGTTTTCGTTATCCGATGTTGTGAGCGGCAACCTCTATTCACTGAACTCCTTTACGGACAAAAGTGCATTGCTGGTGATGTTCATCTGTCGCCATTGTCCCTATGTGCAGCATGTCGAGCAGGAGATCGCGAAGATCGGGCGTGATTATGAATACACCGGACTTGGCATCGTCGGGATCAGCAGCAACGATCCGGTGCAGTATCCCGACGACGCGCCGTCGCGGCTGAAGGAGATGGCTGAGCGTCTGCGGTTCACTTTCCCCCTCTGCTTTGACGAAACACAGGAGGTGGCGCGGGCTTATCAGGCAGCCTGTACGCCGGACTTCTATCTGTTCGATCGGGATCGCCGGCTGGTCTACCGGGGACAGCTCGACGACAGCCGCCCAGGTAGCAACAAGCCAGTCACCGGCCGCGATCTGCGTGCAGCGATCGATGCGGTACTAATCGGAAAGCCGGTAGACAGCAATCAGAAGGCAAGTATCGGGTGCAGCATCAAGTGGAAGTGAGAGGAAGGACACCTGTGCCGGTCTTTTGCTCTCGGAGCGCGCGCCCTGGGAAGGGCCTCGCTCGAGGGGCGCAGTTAGACCAACACAGGCGCCCTTCCGAGGGGAAAAATCAAGCGAGCGTGGCAGGACCATTTATTTGGACGCGCAGTGGGAGACCAATCGGACTCCCCTGCTAGAGGAGAACAGGAGAGGAAAGAAGCTGCCAGATTGGAAAGACACCCATGCTGCTCCCTTGCTCCCGGAACGTGCACGAACAGAATGTGCTCGTTCGACGAGCGCAGGGGGACCATCACGGGTACCGTTCCTTGGGAGATAAACGAGCAAGCGTTGAAGAACGATGTGAACAGACTGTTTACTATCACTACATTGTTCATCAACTTCATTGTCATAGGTTGTGACCAATCGCAGACTGTCTCCCTCACTGCGGAGGATTTCCGGTTCACACCGGACCTTGTGAGGGTCAAGGCCTCCGCTCCGGTCGCGCTATCGGTCTATAACGCCGGTCGTGAGGTTCATGAATTCGACAGTCCAATCCTTATATATGCCGCCAAGGCTCCACCTCGGAAGGAAACGACGGGAGAGGGTGGCAGCGCCGGTCTTCTCATCCAGCCGGGGCAGAAGCTGGAACTACTCATGGCGCCGCCGCCCGGCACCTATCTTTACATCTGCCGCCGTAAAGGCCACGCAAATATGACCGGCACCCTGATCGTGGAGTAGTCAGAATAGGTGGGAATGGCACCCGTGCTGGTCCCTTGCTCCCGGAACGCGCGGCCTTACCTACAGAAGGAGGTTAAGGTTGAGGCCGAGGTTGAGCAACGAACAATCCGATCAGTTGCATTTTCAGCCCTTAACCTCGACTTTAGCCTTGACCTTTCGATGAGATGCGCGCAGTAGGAGAGTAGCCAGCCCGCACTTATTTCCCTTCGATTCGCCAGCCGCTGCCGTAGGGATTCGTCGGGCTGTCGGGATGGTACGGACTTCCCGCGTCGTAAGGATTGTTGATCGAGTCTGGCGAGTCGGGCGAACCGTAGCGGCCGTAAGGGTTACTGGTCGAATCGGGATGGTACGGATTCGCGCTCAGCTTGCCACGATAATTCCCCTGTTGGTGGTAGAGGCGGGGTGCATTGGTGGCGTAAGGGTTTGTCGCGGACTGAATACTGAAGGGGCTGCCGTAGGGGCTAAACGGGTTCGTCACACTGTTGGGTGCATAAGGACTTCCGCTGCCGTACGGATTGGCCGTAGAATTCGGGGTATAGGGATTGGCGCTCAACTCGCCGAGATATTCGGCTTGGCGGGAAAGCGGGGGGGCAGCAGGAGCAGCAAAAAAAGGACAATTGCCCACATAGGACATCTCGGTGAAACCTATTCACCACTACGATTAGCCTACTCCCCTACCGGGTCACGCCGCAAGCAACCGCCCTGGAATCTGTTACTCAATCCTCATCTCCCGACGGGTCGATTGGTGTCGCGGACAGGGAGGAGACAGCGTACCGGGCCTCCGGGCTTGTTCTGAAAACGGACGATGAACATCTCACTCAGAGTGCGGGCATGATCCTCGGCTTCCTGGCGCGTCATAAAGCGATCCTCTCCTACCTGCCACCACTGGCTCGCGCTGACGCTCTCACCTAACAATTCTGTCACCGGGATTTTCAGTGCCTTCGCCAAACGCACCAGCGTACTCAACGTCGGGTCATGCGCGCCCTGCTCCATGCGTGTTACGAACATGCGTGAGAGGCCCGCGGTAACGGCAAGCTGTTCTTGCGTCAGACCACGGTGGGTTCGGAGTCGTTGAAGCTGTTTGCCAAAACGCTGAATGGCGCGCATGAGGCACCTCCGGGACGCAGGCAGGAGACGACGATGGGAGTGTACACCGTTCAGTGTGCCAGGCGAAAGGTGGGGATCAGCCGCGGCCGAGTTGTGAGTCACGGGAGTTGTTGTGGTAGTATGAGCCCGCGATGGAGGAACGCGTGCCGGCCATAGAGAAATCCATTGAAGTTAACGTGCCTGTGTACACCGCCTACGGTCAATGGATGCGCTTTGGTGAATATCCCAAGTTCATGGAAGGCGTGAAGGAAGTCAAACAGGTGGACGCCAAACGGCTTCATTGGAAAACAGAAATCTCAGGACAGGACAAAGAGTGGGATGTTGAAATCACAGACCAGAAGGCGGATCAGCGGCTGGCATGGACGAGTCGAGGCGGCGCCATTAAGGAATGGGTCGCGACGTTTCACGAACTTTCGAATGTCAGGACAAAGGTCGCGCTGCAATTGGAATACGATCTTCAGAATTCCGTCGAAAACGCAGAATATATATTGGGGGCGGCGTCTTCGCGCATCCAGAGAGATCTGGAGCGATTTAAGGCGCTCATCGAAAAGCGCTGGCAGCCGAGCGGTCGTGAGTCAGTCTTCGATATCATTTTCCCTTCCCGAACACCGGAGCAAGGGGACTGAATTGCAGACCGAATCCGTCAGCTACAACAACGCAAGCTGTGCCTGTGCCCATGCGTTGCCCTGGGCGGCAGCTTTCCCGTACCAATCTCGGGCTCTCGCATAATCCTGCGGCCCTCCCCGCCCGGTGGCATAAAGCTGACCGAGTTGCGCCTGCGCCCAGGCATGCCCCTGGACAGCGGCTTTCTCATACCACCCTCGGGCCGTCGCGAAATCTTGGGGAACGCTTCGCCCGGTAGCGTAGAGCTGCGCGAGGTTGTACTGCGCCTGGCCGACACCTTGGGCTGCCGCTCGTTCCCACCACTGTCGCGCCTGTGTATAATCCTGTAGTACGCTCCGCCCGTCAGCATACATCTGCCCGAGCTGGGTCTGTGCCCACGCATGGCCCTGGGCGGCGGCTTTCTCGTACCATCCTCGCGCGATCGTATAATCCTGCGTCACACCCCGTAGCCCGGTAAAATACAATTGTCCGAGTTGGTTTTGCGCCGATGCTTGGCCCTGAGCAGCCTGCGTCAACAGTTGTTGTAGATCCACGGCTGAGATGGTGTCCGATGATGTAAATGGCGCGCGTCCGGAAGCCTGCGCCATCTGTCGCTGCACAGCATCAAGGCCATTCAGGTGTTCATGCGAAGGTTCTTCGACCCGCGCGGTTGCGGGAGCAATCTCATTGTCATGCGAATGGGGATGAGCAAAGTGGCTGGAAGCACCATCCTCCTCGATTGCAGCGTGAGCGACCGGTTTATCCTCTTTGAATGTGATCGATTCATTAGTCGGGAGGGCCGCCTGTTCATCTGCATGGGCATGAGCAGGTTGGTAGGACACAATCGTCTTGGATTTTTTCGTCACCGTGAAGACGATAATCAGGGCGAATATCACAGCGATTGCCAACATGGCCGATCGAGCCGGGCTAAAAAACTCATTGCCTTCCGGTGGCTTAATATCCCATTTCTCATCCAGTCCAGGATCGTAACGAAACGTTGTTCGGCAGGAGGTACAAGTCACAATACCGATTACCCTGGCATAGACACGCAGGACCGAATCGCATTCGGCATTGGGACATCGTGTAATGCGAGGTTCATCTCCAGACGGTTTGCGTCTGTGCCTCCCTCTTCGTGCGCCACCCGTGCGCAGCCTGTCATCATAACGTTGCTTCAATTCAGGATCACTGAGCGTGTCGAAAGCAGCATTAATTTCCCTGGTCTTCTGCTCCGCCTTCGCCAGAAGCTGGGGGTTATGTTGAAAGCGGTCTGGATGCCAGACTTGTAATAAGAGCCGGTAGGATTGTTTTATTTCTTCGGGAGTCGCCGTTTCAGCGACTTCCAGAATGGAGTAATAGTTTTCCATATCGAAGAGGCTCTTCGAAGCTCCAATACGAGACGCATAGGCGCTTCACGGCAAACATATTTTAGGAGGGGGGAGATTGAGGATGCAAGACGGGGGGAAGAATTGCACTAATGCTGCTCCCTTGCTCCCGGAACGCGCACGATCAGAATGTGCTCGTTCGGCGAGCGCAGTAGGACCAGCACCGGTGCCATTCCAGGAGAGAGAAACGAGCGAGCTAGAAGGGACTATTTATTTCGATGCGCGCAGTGAAGGGCAGTCTTGGCCACTCCCCTTAGGGCAAGAGAAAAATCGGACGACCGAGAACCAACCGGGCTACCCTTGAAAAAGAAGTATCGGATTAGGAGGAGACGCGTAGTGAGGGGCAAGCTTGGCGGGGTAATTTTCTGTCCAAACGTTTAGTGTGATAGTAGAATTACAGCAGCCAATACGTAGGCAGGACCGATAGAATAAAGGAGACGGAATGTCCAGGCATATCGTGCGGAAGAGTCAGAGGATCAAGACATTCGCGACGTTGAAGTATCGAGGGTACAAGATTGCCGGTGAAGGAATCATCAAGAACGTTTCATTGCATGGAAGCCACAATATCGGAAATGTACCGGTCACTGTCGGGATGGTGCTCGCCCTGCAGATTTTCGTGCCGGGAGCCTCGGATCTGTTGGTGATTGATCGCGCCACCGTGAAATGGGTCAAGAGAGCTGAGTTCGGAGTCCACTTCGACGGTCCCAAACCTGCGATGGCCGAGCGAATCGTAGAGGTCGTTGCCATGCTGGCTAAAGCACAACATAGCTCGTCCGTTTCTTAATCTCTCTGCATTGTTTCATGTCGTGTCTTCCTCACTGCGAAGGCTGTTTCTTCAAATTAATCTGCAGTGATTTCATCTCAGCCCCGCCGACGGAGTTGTGTGCTTTTCCCACAAGAGACATTTTCCCTCCGCCGAACGTCCAGTTTTCCTTACAGCCTATCTTGCCCAATTCGACAGAATAGGCAAGTGAGGCTCTGACGGGCACGTTGTTCGCCTCATCTGGAGTAGGTTTCATCTCCTGTGTTTCGAGGGGAAACTTCTTGTTCTCGACCTGGCTGCCTTGATCGCAGGTGTATTGGACGTTTCCGATGAGGGTGACATCCTTCACGCCGCTGTCGAGGTCTTCAACGGCCAGCGTCACCACGTAGAGATCGCTGGCTGCCACGTCGATGGACTGGCCGTCTTTCACGATTTCTCCCCTCACCTGTGTCTGCATGTTGTACGTCTGCCAGACCATGGTGGGGGGAGTAGCATCAGACTTTGGAATCGCAACTCGCGGTATCGGCTGAGGACAGCCAACCAGGGAAAGAGCCAGGACGACAATGAATCCAGGGGGTCCCAGTCGAACCAGATGCGGATGATCCGTCGTACCGTTCATCGTCATACCCTCCAAGAGATTCACAGGTGCACTGAGCCCACACCGTTTCGTTCTTCCAGGCGTTTCCGACTTAACGAACCGCATTCATGCTTTCCTCATCCATCGCCCTCTTCTGATCGTATTTAACGCTTTTCTTGGCAGAGTCTTTCTTGCTTGATTCCTGCTTCGCGCCGGAAACATTGCTGGAAGTCGCGCAGCCGGTGAAGGCTATCAAGAACATGGAAAGCACTACCGCCATCGCAATGAACATAGCACCTCCCTAATTCTGCGTGGTCATGGTTTACTCAGCTATTCTTTCTCCCCCAATCCGGCGCAAGGCTAGGCCGTCTGCAGGGAACTGTCAAGGATTCGTGGTGAAAACGAACCGGGCTGACTGGAGGGTGATAGAGAAGCACGTTATTTCGTTATACTTTTGGAATGCGTAATGTTTTGCTGATCATCAAGGTTCCCGATAAGACAAATAACAGGGATAACGGGTGCAGGTCGAAAGGGCCGATCGTCCAGGTGCCCCACCATAGGTTCTCGCCTAGCCTGTCCTGCCACCCGGCCAGGGCAATCACGCCGGTCAACAGTGCGGTGGTGGGAATGGGGGTGCCTTCGAAGTAGGGTACCTTGTCTCTGCCCTCCGAAAGGCTCTCGGCAGTGACGTTGTACCGGGCCAACCGGCTGACACCGCAGCAGACGAAATACGTCAGCACGATCCAGTCCCACCCTCCCCTCATGCCAGCGGCGAAACCAAGCACCGCCGGGGCAACTCCGAAGGAGATGATGTCCGCCAGCGAATCCAACTCGCGCCCGAGCGCCGAATGTTTACGCCGCGCTCGGGCGACACGGCCGTCGAGCCAGTCGAAGACGAGAGCCGCAGGGGTGAATGCCGTGGCGACAAAGAAATGGGCCGGCGACTGGCTACTCATGTAGAGCGTGCTGAACAAGACTGCCCCCAGTCCGCTCGCGGCGTTGGCCAGTGTCAGAAAGTCAGCCAGGTGAAACTCGCGGATCATCGAGAAGTGTGTAGTGGGGGGGATAGCCACGGAAGAGAAATCTACGCGGGATACCTATGAATGTCCAGGACTCTTGAGCCTGTTCCGCGACTTACGGGGAGCGAGAAGATTTATCTGGTTTCTCCGATTTTTTTCAGCGTACTGAACGAAACAAACCAAATAAACCAGAGATAGACCGGATCAACCAGCCGATCCTGCTAGGGGAAGATCGACAGCAGGAACGACATGACCCACCCCTTGAACCAGGAGAGCCAGTCTTCTTCGACCGGTTCGGGGGGTTGCTTGTTTGCCGGCTGCTGTGGCGTCGGATTTGCCGAGGGCGGATTTGCCGGTGCTGCCTGGGCTGTCACTATCGGCTTGGGGGAGGAGTCCGGTTGAGCTACGACTTGTCCCTGCTGAGCCGGCGAAGCTGATTGGTCGATGTGATTGACTGGCGGGGTGGATACCTGCACGATGGATCCACGCGCTTCATCCAATTCGGATTTATACTGCTCAACCATTGCCTGCAGTTTGGGCTGGGCTGTACTTTCACGTTGAAGAGCGTGTCGCAGGCTGTTCTGTTGGTCTGCTAGCTGACTGACCATGCGGCTGAGTTTGCTCAACCGTTGCAAGGCGGCGCGTTCGGCTTCCATCTGCTGTGTCGCCCGTCGAATTGCCGACGAGGTGGCATCTATTTGTTTGGCGATGACAAGCCTGTGCTGTTGCAGTTCACTGACTTCCTGGGTAAGCGCCTGAGATTCGGTTTTTGTGTTGTAGAGTTCAGCTTTCGCCGCCTTGATGTCGGTGATGGCAGCCTCGTGTGCGCTTCGTGTGGCACAAGCGCCGGTGGTGAGGGTGACGAAACACAGCATCATGGCCGTTGCGGTATGGACGTTCATGCCTAGCCTCATTGTGTTGGTCTGTGAGCGATCAGTCAGAGGGCTGCGTCCTCTGTGGTTCATAGTTTCGTTGCGGTTTAGCCTACCCTGTTCTTATGTAGAAATCACGAGATTGACGAAATCTTGCATAGGCTGGATTGGGGGGGAACAGAACAAACCATATAGACCATACAAACCGGACAAGCATCTTCGTGGTATAGTTTTTGACATAGAATTAGGTGGTTTATGCAGAAGATGATCAGCATTATTGCGATCGTACTGGTGGCAGGACTTATCTCGGTTGCAGCACCGAGCGAGTCGCGGTCTGCCGATAATCGCAAGACGGAGGAAAGCAAAGGCATCACCGTAGACGATCTTGGACGAGGACTGAAGAGTGCGGTCAATAATGTTGAAAAGGAGATCCCCAAAGTCGGGTCTGCAATCGGTAACGTATTCAAGAAGATCACAGAGAAAACGCCGGAAAAACAATCATCCCAAGAGCCGGCAAAGCAGAATAAATAGAGCAATCAGCCTCTTCTTGTCCTCTTCGTCTGTTCCCGCCGCATTTGCCCATCCGCTCGGATGATGTTCCACAGCTTCTGTGGATAAGTCTGTGGATGTGACGCTTGTTTGATGAAAAATGCACGACACTGAGAGACGAAGTACCAGTTTGCCTAATTCTTGGGCATTGTGGCGGGTCTGACGGAGGCCCCATATTTTGTGGCTTGACGAGTCGATTTTTATTTTTGTTCAAAATTTATTGGTCGTCCGCACTTGCGCTGAGTTTTTCTTCAGCTGAGAGAAGAATGTACGTGACTGTGTGACAGACTAACTGGTGAGGAAGCGTTCGAGGAAGCTAGTTGAAACGTGACCCTTCTGGAAATCCGGGTCGTTGAGGATGCGTTTGTGCAGCGGAATGGTCGTCTTGATGCCTTCGATCACGAATTCGTCGAGGGAACGGCGCATGCGGGCGATGGATTCCTGCCGGTCCCTGCCGTGAGTGATGACTTTGGCAATCAATGAATCGTAGAACGGAGCAACCGTCATGTTTGGCTCCATGGTCGTATCGACTCGAACGCCGAAACCGTCCGGCGCATTGTATTTGGTAACCGTACCAGGACATGGTGTAAATCGTTCCGGATCTTCGGCGTTGATGCGACATTCGAGACTGTGCCCGTTGAGTTTAATGTCCTGCTGCTTGAACGAAAGGGACTGTCCGTCGGCGAGTCTGATTTGCTCTTTAATGAGATCGATGCCGGTGACCATTTCAGTGATGGCGTGTTCCACCTGGATGCGGGTATTCATTTCCATGAAGAAGAAATTGTGGTCCTTATCGAGCAGGAACTCGACGGTGCCGACGTTCCGATAATGTACGGCTTTGACGGCTTCGATGGCGACGCGGCACATCTGCCGGCGGAGTTTTTCGTCGACGGCGGGCGACGGCGTCTCTTCGAGAAGCTTCTGATGCCGGCGCTGGATTGAGCAATCGCGCTCGCCGAGGTGCACGACATGCCCTCGATGGTCGGCGAGAATCTGCACTTCGATATGCCGAGGTTCGAGGAAGTATCGTTCGAGATAAACGGCATCATTGCCGAACGTGCTCTTCGCCTCCGCTTGCGCCGCTTGAAATGCCCGACCGAGGTCTTCGGCTTTATTGACGACGCGCATGCCGCGACCTCCCCCGCCGGCTGAGGCTTTGATGATAATGGGATAGCCAACCTTGCCTGCGGCTTCGAGGGCTCCCTGTTCGCTCTTTAGCTCACCGGGGCTGCCCGGTGTAACCGGTAACCCGCGGCGGGCAACGATTTCGCGTGCTTTGGCTTTGTCGCCCAGGAGAGCGATGTGCTCCGACGTGGGGCCGATGAATTTAACGCCGATGGACTCGCAGACTTCGGCAAAGTGGGCGTTTTCAGAAAGAAACCCGTAGCCGGGATGGATAGCGTCAGCTCCGGTAATTTCTGCTGCGCTCAGGACGTTGGGAATATTGCGATAGCTGAGAGCTGCGTCGGCAGGTCCAACGCATATCTTTTCGTCGGCTGCGCGTACGTGAAGGCTCGCGGCATCGGCTTCGGAAAAGATTGCCACGGTCTTGATGCCGAGTTCCTTGCACGCGCGGATCACGCGGAGCGCAATCTCGCCGCGATTGGCTATGAGGACTTTCTTGAACACGCGAGTGCTCCGATGCTGGTCACGCGAAGAAGATTAGGGCGTGGCTCTTGGATCGACGAGGAAGAGTGGCTGGCCATATTCCACCGGCTTGGTGCTTTCAGCCAGAATTTTCGTCACCCGCCCGTCCACCTCAGATTCGATCTCATTCATCAGTTTCATCGCTTCGACGATGCACAGGACCTGTCCTTTTTTCACATAGTCGCCCTCTTCGACATAGGGGTCGGCATCCGGCGAGGGGGATCGATAAAACGTCCCGACGATCGGAGATACGATGGTAATCAGGCCGGTCGTATTTTCAGCCTGCGCACCGGACGCGGCGGGCGATTGAGCCGCTGAGGTCAAGACGGGCGTTCCCTGCTCCGGAACTGCGGCCGTAACCGTTTTGAGCCCAATTTCGTGCCGCACACGGATCCGGACGCCTTCGCGCTCCATCTCAAGCTCTGTCAAATTGTTCTTCTTGAGCAGATCGATCAGTTCTGGGATATGCTTGGTCTGTTGGC
>DATIAT010000023.1:0-2298 GCA_035457905.1 Nitrospiraceae bacterium | reverse complement strand
TGAATGAAGGGTTGAAATCCGTGACGCTGTTCCATGAAAGGGGCACGGATCCCGAGGTACGCGAAATATTCCCCTTTATTATCGACTTGATAGCCGGTGAACACGTCTCCGGCAACCGCATGGCTATACATCATCAGAGCTAACAAGAGGGCCGCGAGGGCAAGGATTACCAACCGGACATATTGAGTGCGTGCCATTGCTCTTCTCCTTTATCGACGCCATCCACACGGAACTGCGCGACGGTTCGATACCCATAGCGAGAGACGCCAATCAGCGACACTTTGAGCGTGATCCCATTCAAAGATATCAGCGCAGGTCCCTTTGTGTGGCTGAAGTCCTCGTCAATGGCTACAGACAGGCCGAGAAAAGAGATGTCTTTCGTATGACCCTTATACGATTGGCCATGAAATTCGATCTCACACGCCAGTTGTCGTGTGATCCGTGGGAAGTGTCTCCTCGCCGGTCGCCGTGACTGCCACGCAGAGCGCAATGCCGTCACCAACGACCAGAAGCTGTGCCAAATTCCCGGCTCGTTCTCTTTGGCATGAGTCCAGACATTCGGAGAATTGAACATGTGAGCCGTGATCGCCCTCTTGTCGGTCTCATCGACCTCGACAAAGCTCACACCGACCTCGAAACCAGATTCCGTTTTTTCCTGCCGCGTGAGCATACCTTGCAGGGCAATCTTAACGCCCGATGAGCCGGGCAACTCCAGCGTCACAAGTCCGGAAGTCAGCAGCATCGGCTCCTTGACTTCCACACAAGCCCCATCTTCGTTGAGATCCTTGGTCAACCCTGAAACCCGGGCATCACCGGCGGTGAGATCGCACGGCACACGGCGGGGAAGCCGGAAACTGTTCCTCCACTGCGGCAGTTCATTGGCCGTGAGGATGGCGAGGGTGAGAAGAAAGAGATTGACCGCACCCCAGAATAGACTGACTTCCAGGCCGGGAGTGGCCCGGTCATTCAGCCAGAGCTGTACGCCCATGGCCATCCCGAGAATCAGCAAACCGAACAACACCAGGTGGGGCATGACCGTGACCGCCTCCTTGACGCCACGCTTTTCGAGCTTTTCACCTTTGGGCGTGACAACGAATGCTCTCTGCTTACGAGGACGCAGCACCGTGGCGATAGTCGCCTTGCTCAAGCTGAAGCACATGGCCGTCTCATACACATCCGCCCAAAAGGCGTTCCTCGTTCCCGCGCTCACGGTCCGCATCATGACCAGCGAAGCGAAAAAGTAGGATCCGAACAAGTGCACGAGATCGGCAACAGTCGCATGCACGGGTGAGATGCCGAGCAAGAGTGCTGACAGCGGGGCCGCGAGACAAATGACTCTCGGGACGCCGTGGAAGAAGTAGTAGACCGATCCCAAATAATCGATGCGTTGCGCGAAGGTGAGTCCTCGAACGGTCAGCGGGTTGCTCTTTAAGAACATTTGGACGCATCCGATGGCCCATCTCGTGCGCTGCTTGATATAGCCACCGAATGTTTCTGGCATCAGTCCCGCGGCGAGGACCTTATTCAAAAAACGCGATTCGTATCCTTTCGCATGGACGAGCATGCTCGTGTGGATATCTTCCGTAATGGTGTCGGTTTGGAACCCGCCGATTTCCATCAGCGGGCGGCGCCGGAAGAGTCCCGAACTGCCCGCGAAGAAGGCGCTATTGTGGGCGTCACGGCCGGGCTGAAGGGTCCTGAAAAACAGCGCTTGCTCGTTTTTCAGTTCCGTTTCCAGGCGCAGATTTTTTTGAAAGATGTCCGGATTGTAGAAGTGGTGGGGGGTCTGGACGATCGCCACACGCTGGTTTTCGAAGAACCCGACCGTCTCGCGCAGAAAGGCCGAGGTTGGCACATGATCGGTATCGAAGACGGCAATCAATTCACCAGACGTCTGCTTGAGGGCATGGTTCAGATTGCCGGCCTTCGCGTGCTCTCGGTTCTCTCGTGCGATGTATGCACATCCCATCGCGCGCGCTAATCTTCGCACGTCTTGTCGATGCCCATCGTCCAACACGTAGACTTTGTATCTCTCTGAGGGATAGTCCTGGCTGGTGCAACCGACCAGTGTCCGTCTGAGAATCTCGAGCGGCTCATTGACCACCGTCACCAAGACATCCACAGTCGGATACGTCGTGATTGGAGGGGACTTCCGCTCCAGCGGCCTCCAGGCCTGGAAGGTAAAAAACATCAACTGAACGAGACCGTAGGCCTCAGCAAGCAGGACGAGTGAACTGATTCCCAGTCCTGCCCAATCATCGATGTTCAGTGTATACACGCCTCGCCAGAGCAAGTACC
>DATIAT010000022.1:0-10892 GCA_035457905.1 Nitrospiraceae bacterium | reverse complement strand
CGACCTCGGCGCCCACCGCCGCTAACATGGTGAACCAACCGATCTTCAGGGGCCGGGAGTCATACCAGAGCGACATGTCATACCCCCGGTCGCTCCCCCCCCATGTTGTTGTACTCGCCATACCCTGACCTCCTTGTTAAGGAACCGAAAACCACCCCTCTGCGTTAATAAAATCGTTTGTCTTTCCTACTCCAGTTCAAAGACCGCTTAATTGGTTAACTCGTTGTATATATTGCGTGCAAATCCTAACTCTCTTTGACCCATGTGTCAATAAAATCTTTCGCCAAAATTCCCCTAGAAATACATGGGTATACCTGCTGCCTATCCGCCAGCTCCGATGAAAATTGACGCTCTCAAAATGATAACGCCAGCAAGGAACATATATACCTAATTATTTTTACATATTATTCTCCTTACTTAACAATACACATACGGTGAAACTCTCAAGCCCGATCATCATTTGTTTACATGACATTGTTGCCACCGACGGGGTTATCCCTCTCAGCTACTTTAGAAGAACTGTTTTTAGAGAAACTGCTTTCGGCACAAAGTCCATGGCTCTGCGCCCGGCTTTCCATTATCAACGTTCCTGCTGAGATGCGAATGAGGAGAAAGCCGTGGACTGCGTATCTCAAGATGGAGACATGATACGCCGAAGTTGCCTGGCAAAACCATCGCGAGTCAGGGTTCTCGACATTGAGATGGGCAGTCCTGCCTCGCGCAAGCCCTTTGCGGTGTAGTGATGGCAATGGTGGAACATATGATATGACGACCGGGCGACGCAAAACCGGCTGTTGCCGACAATGCCCACCGGCTCTTCCGACAAGATGGTCTCTCGAAGATAGGACCGCAAGCTCCTATACCCAGCTGTGCTGATCCGAAATTTGAAGGCTTCAACCGGAGGCTTTCGTGCCCGCTCGGCCCAGATCGATTGATGAAGCCCGACTTCGACGACACCTTCCGTCGGCCAGAAGAGCGCACGAAGCACACCTGTAAATCCTTGACGCTTTTCCAAATACCACGCCCGCTCTGCATAGCCCCATTCTTCGTAGACACGAGGTGCTCCTGGCGTATCATCCGTCCTAGTAGTATTGTGATCGCTTCCGCCATGTGATCCCTGCCCCTCTACGGGCAGCGCAATCATTGAATGTGCTGCATCAAGTGAAACGACGATTGAAATAGAGTCGCGGGGCTGAAGCTCAGAGTCAGGCCTTGCAATCACACGCAACCCCTGTCATGCGGGTAAGAAGCATCTCGCCACCTAACAATAAGAAGAGGAGCCGGAAGAAGCTACTGCCATTCCAGGAGAGAGTCAAGCCTGAAACATGTGCTTGGCCGGATAACTTTTTCACCCGCATTCAGAGAGGCAGATGGTGTGGTCTCCATTACGTTCATCCAACGATCGTCGCTATGCTCCCTCCGAGCTCGCTTGTTGTTCTCCAGAGGAAGGGCGCCCGTTGCTGGTCCTACTGCGGCCGTCGAGCGAGGCCCTTCTTAGGGCGCGCGCTCCGGGAGCAAGGGACCAGCACGGATGCCCTTCCCCGTCCCTCACGTTTCCATCATCTCCAATCGGGCATCGAATTCATGCCCGCAGGCAGTGCAACGTATGCAATCCGATTCAACCGCAACTACGTCTGATCTGACTCCCATGCCCCCGCAGTCCGGGCACCGTGCTAGATGAACCCTCTGATCATCGACGGTTTCGTATTGCGAGCCACGCAGACAGTACACGAGCTTTCCGTCAAGCAGCCAGGGATTACCCGAATGGTCAACCACTGGTAACGTCAGATAGTGGTGGTTGACGTAGTCTTCAAGTTCCTGCCGGCTGGTGAACCCATCCTTGATCAGTTTTCCTCTCACCGCCTCATAGAGTTTATTCTCTCTGACGATCGCCTTGGTTGGACCCATGGCTCACCTCCCGTTCTGATTAGGAGCGAATGGCTGCGGCCATATGCCGATGGCACATACACGGAACGGTTTTCGCTGGATGCACCGCGATTCACGAACGATGTGCAACATGTCGCTATGCGACGCCCGAGTAGTAGCGCAAAATATTCGAGACGGATATCACACCGATAATCTGTCCATCCTGGGTTACGGCCAGGTGTCTGGTAGCCTGATCCTTCATCATCCGCACGGCATCGATGATCGGACGGTCACCTTCTATAGCCACGACAGGCGTCCGCATACAGGTCTTGACCAAAGTCGTGTTAGGATCTAGCCCCTTGGCCACCACCTCGCGATTAAGGGCCGAATCCGTGATGACACCGACATAGGATTGACTATTTGTGACCAGCAGAGACCCCAGTTTCCATTGTTGCATCAACTGTGCTGCCTTTCGCAGGCTGGAGTCTTGAGATACACTCCGGATCTCGGAGGACATATGTTCTGCGATCTGTGGGCCGATGAGTGTGCGTCCGATCTTGGTCTTCCTCGGTTCGGCGGACCGGCGCGCTTCCAATTCCGCCACACAACTCTCCAACACCCGGCCTCGTTGTAACAGACTCTGTTTCTGACTATCCATCCCGACGCCTTCAGGCGCTTCGTCTGTCAGATTGACCAATCCTGCCGCCTCACCCAGCTCAGCATACTCATACGCGTGCAATAAATTGGATGTCTGCCCGAGCAAATCTTCGATCAGTCGTTCAGTCTCCAAATCGAATTCTTCCAAACTGCGGGTCGGCTTGCCCTTGCCCAGGAACGGGGCGAACTCAGCAAGCTGTTTGCGCATTCGTTCGATGCTTCGATCCAGAGTAGCTCGTGGTTTTGAGGGAGTGGTGCGAACAGCCATGGCACCTCCTATTGAATTAGGTAAGCGGGGATGGCCGATCTTACCCCCGTGGATCAGCAAGGGCAAGTGGCCTCCAATGAAACCTACCCTCCGGGAAGAGGAAAAGTCTCTGTTGTCAGCAACATTGATTCCAGTCCAAGTATTCATGATAGCCTGCCACAAAGGCATGCGGTCGCGTTGCGAGACCTGTATGCGGAGCGCAAGCTTGAAAGAAGGTATGCGTCTTGAACGCCGAGGAACCACACGAGGGCGCCACCCCGCCCGACCTCACGCAGCGAACATTACTACCGCAGATTAAACGTCCATAACGAGGCAGGACAAATACCGAGGTCAGCGAAGAAAGAGGACCCAGAGATACACATTGCTGATGAGTACAGACCCCACCATCACGGGAAACCCAAACTTGAAGAACTGCCAGAATGAAATGGGATAGCCGGCTTTGCGCGCAATATCCACTATGACGACGTTCGCGCTCGCGCCGATGATCGTACCATTCCCTCCCAGACAGGCTCCAAGCGCCAACGCCCACCACAGCGGGATGATGTCCGGCTGATGCACCAAGCTCGCATAATCCGAAATGTCAGGATGAAGCGACCGCGCCAGATCCACAATTAACGGATTCATCGCTGCGACATAGGGAATGTTGTCCACCGCGGCTGAGAGCATAGCCGAGCCCCAGAGCACCGCCATTGTAGATCCAGTGAGATTTCCCTGCGTCACAGAAACCAACTGATCCGCCAGATAGCGAATCACACCAACCTTGACAAGTCCACCGACCAATATAAACAGCCCGATAAAAAAGAAGATGGTCTTCCACTCGACGTCGGTCAAATATGACAACTCTTCCGCATTCTCCGACTTCCGTCGCGCGTGACCGATAAGCATGAACAGGCTCGCACCAAGGAGGGCGATCGTGGCCGGCTCAAGATGAATGAGCGAATGGATACAGAACCCGACGTTGACGACTCCCAGGAGCCAAAGACAGCGATGCAGGAAGGATCGATCTGAAACGGCCTCCCGTGAACTCAGGGCCATCACCGCCGTTCTGAGATGCGGGGCGACGGTCATCTTTCGCCCGAAGATGACCCACAGCACAGCCAGAAACACGGCCAAAATCAATGCTGCGACAGGGCCCAGAACTATGAGAAAGTCGAGATAGCCCAATTCCGCCTTGCTGGCGATCATGATATTGGGCGGATCACCGACCAGCGTCGCAGTCCCGCCGATATTCGACGCGAGCGCCTCGGTTACAAGGAAGGTAATGGGATTGATTTCCAATCGTTTGGTAATAGCCAACGTGACTGGCGCCATGAGCAGGACAGTCGTCACATTATCGAGCATCGCTGAGAGGCCAGCCGTCAGCAATGCCAGCAGCACCAGCAGACGAAACGGCTTCGCGTCGGCTCGCTGCGCTGCCCAGATGGCCAAGACTTCGAAGAGACCGGTCTCTCGAACGATGTTAATGATCACCATCATACCGATCAGCAGGAACACGACATTGTAGTCGACGCCGAACTCGTGCGAATAAAACGCTTCGTCCTGCGATACCACGCCAAGTCCGATCATCGCCGCCGCCCCGCACAGCGCCACGATCGTCTTGTGGATCCGCTCGGTCATGATAACCAGGTAGCACACACCGAAGATGAGTAGGGCCAAAGAAATCGAAGACATTCAATGCCTCTTGCTGAGTGATTACTGAACAGGCCCAGAATCTTTTTCGCATTATCCAGAGGCCTCCGTCACATTGCAATGAGAGTCGGCTTTTTCGATGGAGTTCATGCCAGGCATGAGACAGAGAACATCTTTTTCTTTCTCCAAGCCACGCGCTTTAAGAAAGAAGGCATGTCGTCGCAGACGAACCGTTCAGAAAAGGAGAATGTCCCCGCTTTCCTGCCTTCGAGACCGCGAAACGACCTTCTGATTGTCTGCTGACTTCACAGACATACGTGGCGTTCCTGCGAGTGTGACCTGTCGGTTCCTACAGACAAGTCTATTACCTGAGTTTCTCTACATAATGCCTTCTTCACCCCACTGTGATAATCTTCCCCCCTTCTCCCCCGTAGGGGCTTTGCAGGCTTGGGATCGAACGCAACGCACCCATCACAACGCGCTGAAACACTCAGTAGAAAAGGAGGGGATTATGTCAGGATACGAGCGGATCTTCCTATCGCTCAGTATTGCTGGAGCACTGTGCTGCACGGCGCTGCTTGGTGTCGCTGTGGCGGCCGATAACGACCGGGAAAAGTCTTTTACCAGGTTGTTTCCTGAGTTGCCCCCTTTTGCGCCGGCGACCGATGCCGCACGTGAACAGGCCAAGAAGCTGGGTGAAAAAGGCGGCATCATCGACGCGTTGGATCAGCTGGAAAATCCCATTCTGTCGATCACGAATCCCGGGGACATCAATCGCGACAATCCGAACATGACGGCCGGCATGACGTTCCTGGGTCAGTTCCTCGATCACGATATTACGTTCGATCCGAACTCGCCCTTGCTCGAAAAAACCAATCCCCATACCACCACCAACTTCCGGACGGCACGGTTCGATCTGGACAGTGTGTATGGCGGTGGGCCGGAGCGGTCCCCGGAGTTGTATGACCCGACTTCCTTCGATATCAAATTGAAGGTCGAGGCCATTCCGGGTTCAGAGGAGTTCTCGCGCAATGGAGCCATCCGATTCGATCTCCCGCGGGATCCTAATACCCTCGTGGCGTTTCTGGGGGATCGACGCAACGATGAGAACACGATCCTTTCTCAGCTTCATGTGGCGTTTCTCCGTTTTCACAATGCCGTGATCGACCACCTGCGCGCAGATCCCGCTCTTGCCAATTTATCGGCTGAGCGGATCTTCAAGATGGCCCAACGCCAGGTCCGCTGGCACTATCAGTGGATCATCCTGCACGAGTTTCTGCCACTGACGATTGGACAAAAGCGCGTCGATGACATCCTGAACCAGGGAATCCGCTTCTATCACTTCAATAGAGAAAATCCGTTGGTGCCGATCGAATTTTCGGTAGCAGCCTACCGATTTGGCCACTCGCAAATCCGTCCCAGCTATCGCCTTAACTTTGGCCGTCCCGAAGCTCCTTACCTCCACGCTCCGTTCTTCGTGTTTATCTTCGATGATAATCAAGACCCCGGCAACCCGGATCCAGATGATCTGCGCGGTTTTAAGCGTGCGCCACGCAGGTTTGTCGACTGGCAAACATTCTTCAATTTCGGTGATGGCAATTTCCGGTTCAACAAGCGAATTGACGGAAAACTGTCCAGCGTAGTGATGTTGCTTCCGGGGTCGCGCGGACCTGCTCCGGGCCTGCCGTCCGACGGGGTGCAGTCGTTGCCCTCCCGTAACCTGATGCGTCACGTCAATTTCGAGATACCCTCTGGCCAGGCGATCGCGCGGAGGATGAACCTCCCGGTACTGACCCCGGCACAATTGGATGCACTCACTCCCTTCGGCATGGAGAAGAGCACACCGCTCTGGTTTTACATTTTGAAAGAGGCTGAGCTCATGGAGGACGGTCTCCGCTTAGGACCGGTGGGAGGCCGCATCGTCGGTGAAGTGTTTGTCGGTCTGCTGAAGGCCGATGACGCTTCCTATCTGGCCGTTCAGCCGAACTGGACGCCGGTGTTGCCCTCTGCGACACCAGGTGAGTTTCGCATGACCGATCTGCTCACATTTGCCGGTGTGGTCCCACCACTGAACTAACTACTGCGACCAAGGGGGTCGGGAGTCTTCATCGCCCGGAACGGGCGAGAAGAGATTTCCGACCTCCTTGTTTTTTCACGAGGCTAGCGCAACTTGCTAGGCATCCCATGCCGATTATGTTACAAACCTGCCTGCGAATGATTGGGCTTGCTCGAGGTCGTTCATATGGCGACGGGGCAGCGTTCAACATTATCCCTCGTGCAATTGACTCTGGCGGGAATCTTATCCAGCCTGCTCGTGGCCGGCTGCCTTTCACCCGTTACACTGAATCGAGCCGTGACGAGCTATGATGAGGCGGTCACGGATGCCATCTCCAAACAACTGCTCATCAACATCGCCCGTGCCCATCGGCATCAACCGATTCACTTTACCGGTGTATCGAATATTGCCGCTACGTTCGATTTTCGTGTGAGCGCCGGCGCCACTCCGGCGCTCACGGGAGAGGCAAGCAAGGCGCTCATGCCAATCTTCGGCGGCAGTGTGGCAGAGAACCCTACCTTCAGTATCGCGCCGATCGAGGGGGAAGAGTTCACCAAGCGGCTCTTGACCCCCTTTCAGGAAACGAAATTTCTCCATCTCCTGCGGCAAGGGTACGACATCGATCTGTTGCTTCGGCTGATGGCGCAGGAACTGCGGACCACAGAGAATGGCCAGGAGGTTGCCTACCGTAATACGCCTGCAGACCGGACAGGCTACGAAATGTTCCGCCGGGTGGTAACGCACCTCTCGGCCATTCAGGACCGAAACCAGCTCTATGCTGAACCGCTTATTTATGATCGGACCTGGACCATTCCCGCCGGGTCGGTCACGGCCGAGGGCTTTCATGCATTACAGAAAGAGTATCACGTGACCTACCAGCAGAAAGACAACACCTACACCATTCGAAAACAAATCGCCGGACAAATTCACATCACCAACTACGACCCCAACACACTCTCACCCGAGGAGCGTGCCCGGTTGATCGACGAAACAGAGGCAGGACAGCTCAGCGATGTGTCCTTCGACATCCGTCCGAGGCACGTCGGAGGGGAATATCCACTCAAAGGAGTGTTCCGATTGCGGAGCTTCAATACCATTCTCAACTTTCTGGGCCGATCGCTTGAAGAAGACCCCGAATACCACGTCGACAAGGATCCGCGAACCCCAGCGGTTCTCGAAAATCCCGTCTACACAATGGAACTTCTGCTGGCGGACGGATCTCCCTCGGGAGCCGACCTCTCAATTCAGTATCACGGAAAATATTATGCCGTAAACACCACCGGGCCGCTGGCACGCTGGAACCGAGAGGCCTTCCAAATGCTGTATCTATTGTTCCAGATGACTGTCAGCGAGGTGCCTCGCGTCGGAGTTCCCAGCATCACGATTGCGAAGTAACCGGGGCACAGAGTGCCAATCCTTTGATCTTCAGCCATTGCTACCGCTCCCGATGCACAAAGACACGCGCGGATCTCTGCGACGACCGCGGTAATGAAGTGCCGGACGAGAACGAAGCTCCATCACGTTAGGTCGCTAAATCGCTATCTGTCCCCAATCTCACGCTATCCCCTCGATCGTCCCTTCGCGAGAAAGAACTTGTATCGGCGATCCACTCTATCGCACGCTACGAGCCGCATGTTTTCTTGCAGGAGCTTTTAATACCGCATGAGCATGGTCACCACCTGTACGAGGAAGAGAACGCTCCTGGCCGGAGCGATCGGCAATGTGCTCGAATGGTATGACTTCGCGCTGTATGGATACTTCGCCCCTGTGTTCGCTGCGTTGTTCTTTCCTTCCAATTCTCCCTCGGTGTCGTTGATCTCCGCCTTCGGGGTCTTTGCCGTTGGTTTTCTCGCACGACCTCTTGGGGCAATGCTCTTTGGTTATTGGGGCGATACGTTGGGACGACGCAATGCCCTGGCTTCATCGATTCTCCTCATGGCTCTTCCAACTAGCCTGGTGGGGCTTTTACCGACATACGAAACCGTGGGGTTTATCGCCCCCATAGCCCTGACGCTCTGCCGGTTTCTTCAAGGATTGTCGATCGGAGGAGAATTCACCGGATCCGCCACATTTCTCGTCGAACATGCAGCGGTGTCGAAACGCGGTTACGTCGGGAGCTGGGCAGGCTTCAGCGCTCAGATCGGTGCGCTTTTAGGATCCGGAGTGGGGGCTCTGATCGCGTCAACCCTTGCAGATGAGGCACTTCGTCAGTGGGGCTGGAGGATTCCCTTCATAATGGGCGGCTTCATCGCGGTGATCGGTTGGTACGTGAGAACCGGGGTCCCGGAATCGCCGGCATTTGAAACAGTCCGTATAGCGGGTGGACTCACGTCTTCACCTATCCGCGACGTGTTCACCACGCAGCGACTTGCCGTAGCAAAAGTCGTCGGCCTAGTCTGGATGCATGGCGTGTCATTCTACCTGCTGTACGTTTATCTGACGACCTATCTTGTGACAGTAACGAACGTTCCCCTCGCGACTGTACTGGCTCTCAATACAGGTTGCATGACGCTTCTGGCGCTGCTGATTCCACTGATGGGAGCCTGGTCGGATCGGGTTGGACAGACTCCCCTCCTCATGGCAGGAGCTGCAGGGATCAGCCTCTTGTCATACCCGTGTTTCCTCTGGCTCACGAGCAATGACCTGCCACAGATGATTGCGGCGCAAATTCTGCTGACGGTGTTGGTCGCCTGCTATATGGGGCCATTCTTTGCCGCTGTAGCCGACCTGTTCCCGACCGCGCAGCGCTATACCGGCCTCTCGGTCGGCTACAACATCGGGGCAGCCATATTCGGCGGCACCACCCCCCTGATTGCGACGGTCCTCATCCAGTGGAGCGGAAACAACCTGGCCCCAGCCTTCTACTTGACCTTCTGCGCGACGGTGTCCCTCACCGTCACGTTCACGATTCGAAAAAGAGTGTTGTAGCCGTCTCCATAGCAGGACGCACGGCTGCGAGAAATCTGTACGGCATTCGGCCTGTTCATGACTGGTCCGAAGAAGGCGTTGTGAGCGAGTCGATCAGAACAAGAGAAGGATTGCTTCTCATTCCTTGTTCGGAATCACGCAAGCCCCGTCAAATATGGCGTTTCCGATCGCCTTCATCTGTGCGCATGAACGGACATGGCCGTCTCAATCAGTAAGGTTCAGGCCCGCAAAATCATGAGCAAAAGGACAATCGCTGTCGTGTCCAGCTGGCATTACACCTGCATAATCCCACCCTTGAGAGTCTGTACAGCATCCAGCGGCGAAACCGCAGGAAAGCACCCGGTTATGGTGGCACGACAATACCCCCGATTCCATGTCGCTTTCTCCGGCACCCTCATCCATGGGAGCCGACTGCACCAGATCAACAAGCCGCTGGACCTCTCACGCAAAGGGTGCCGGCTCGAAAGTCCTTTTCCAGCCTTCGCAGGAATGAAGGTTAATCTCCTGCTCTTCATCCCTGAAGACAAGATCCCGATCTTCATTCGAGGCGCCACCGTACGCTGGTCCGGCTCACACGGGATCGGTATCGAGTTTCAGTCCATTGCGCCGTCCTATCAGGAACGGCTGAACAACACTATCCAGCACATCGAAGCCACAACGGTTCACAGCTAACACCACGCGCACCGATGACGAGCAGAATGGACTGACGGAGTACAACCTTCACAAGCCACGCATCACGCTGAGATCCGAGAAGTGGATCCCGCACCGGTTTGTCCGCGAGTGATGATTCAGGATGGAAGAGATTTCAGGCGTTCCGTCAGTCGGAGATTCTCTGCGTAGTCGACCGGGCAATCGATAACCGCCGGTACCTTGCCATTCAGCGCGTCAACGAGGATAGGCCGGAGTTCCGACGGCTCAGTCACTCGATAGCCAGCAGCTCCGAAACTTTTCGCATAGCGCACGAAATCGGGGTTACCGAAATCCACCGAAGAGGTCCGGCCAAAACGCACCTGCTGTTTCCAGCGGATTACTCCATACCCATCGTCCCGCCAGACCAGAATGATCAGCGGCAATCCCAAACGAACCGCCGTCTCGAGCTCCTGCGAGTTCATGAGGAAGCCGCCGTCTCCTGTCACCGCTATCACGCGTCGTTCAGGGTACAGTAACTTCGCGGCAACCGCACCGGGCACGGCAATCCCCATCGCGGCGAAGCCATTTGAAATAATGCAGGAGTTAGACGTCTCGCACGGAAACATCCGGGCCATCCAGAGCTTATGAGCACCGACATCACAGAGCACAAGATCGTCGGAATTGAGCACCGCGCGCAGGTCCCGGATCACGTGCTGCGGCCGCAGAGGCCAGGATGGCCCGCCGGCTAGTTCAGCTTCGAATCCTTCGATGACGGTCTTGCGGGCCCGTCGGGCCCAGAGCGAACTAAACGGCGCAAGCCCCTCGGCAATGTCTTCCAACGAGAGGTGGATATCTCCC
>DATIAT010000021.1:0-22323 GCA_035457905.1 Nitrospiraceae bacterium | reverse complement strand
AACATCGTCATGATGCTGCCGAACTGCTCTGAAGACACCACCTCCGCGGGCAACGTGCTATTCAGCTCGTCGTACGTCAAAAAGCCTTTCTCTTTTCCCAATGAGATCAGCTTCTTGACTTCGCCGAGCAACTCTGGTTTCTCCATGACTACTCCTTCACTAAAGACAACGTCCCGGTGGGGAGCCGACCGGCTTTTTGTATCCGCAATTCATTTACTTGTGCGTTCAGCATTCGCGCATCCTCCGCACGACCTTCCCTTTCGGCAGCTTTGAGTTGCGCGACCAAATCTCGAAACACGGCCTCCGCTCGCTTTCGATCCAACGTTTCTAAACACCCCGAGACATGGGCCTTCACGTCATCGAAATGATCTTCCCGCACGGACAGCTCAGTCGCCAGTGACCCACAATCCGGATGGTCTGACACCGCATCCAACAACGATCGAAGCCCGACACGGCCTTCACGATCAAGGTGTTTCAAGGCGGCCTCAATGAGAGACCGGCAGGCCGGAACAGAGAAAGCCTCAGGCCGCAGTCGTTGCACATCGCTGGGCGTCAGGTGCCCGTGAAGCAGCAAATACACAAGATCCCGCTCTTCACTCACACCTTTAAATATCGCCGAAGTACGGCCGCTCGATCGCGCAACGGCTGGTCGACGTCCCTCCGGTTGTATCAATACCGGGTAACGTTCGATCAATCGTTGCTGGTTGATCCCCAGTCGTTCGGCAACCACGCGCATCCGCTCTTCTCGTTCGATCGGATGCTCGCTCTTTTGCAGAATCCGCAACACGTCATCCACGCTCCGTATTCGTCCCTCGATCGTACTGGACTCAGCCGTACTCAAACTGTGCTCAATAGCAAAATCCAAGAGACTCGGGGCTTGCTCTTCCAATCGCACGAATGCTTCCGGCCCTTCCTTCCGAACATACGTGTCCGGATCCTCTCCTGGCGGCAAGGTGACGACTTTCACACCGAGCCCGCTGTTTACGAACAGGTCAAGCCCTCGCAGTGCGGCACGAACCCCTGCCTGATCCGGATCGAACAAGAGTACAACCTTGGCGGCAAACCGTCTCAACACCTGAATATGCTCCGCCGTCAAGGCCGTTCCCAAAGTTGCAACCGTGTGGGTCAGCCCGGCTTGGTGAAGCGCGACCGCATCGAAGTACCCTTCCACCACGATGACGGTCTTCCGCCGGACGACCGCTTCGCGCGCAAGATCCAGCGCGTACAGCGTTTGTCCTTTCTTGAAAATCGGGGTGTCCGGCGAATTCAGATATTTCGGTGTTCCATTACCGAGGATACGTCCTCCAAATCCGACAACCCGCTTGTGCAGATCCGTGATAGGGAACATGACACGGGCGCGAAAACGATCGTAGGCCCCGGCCGCATGTTCGCGCGCCACCGTCAACCCCGCTGCAGCCAAATCACTCTGCGCAAAACCCTGCTTGCTCAACGCCTTGATGAGCCCATCCCACTCTGCCGATGCACAGCCAATTTCGAATCGCTCGATCGTCCCGGCCTGGATGCCTCGGCCTGTCAAGTAATCCCGCGCCGTCGCGCCGGTCTCCCCATCCCGCAAATTCTGTTGAAACCATGCCGTCACCGCACGATTGAGCGGAGCAAGGCGACTCGCTTGCGCTGCGTGAGGCCCCGCGCTCGGCGCACTGTCCGGCACCTCAATTCCGAATTTCTGTCCGAGCTCACGGACAGTTTCAGGAAAATTCGCACCGGTGATCCGCATCAGAAACGTAAATACGTCGCCCCCCGTGCCGCAGCCGAAACAGTGAAAAATCTGGCGGGAGGGACTGACGGTAAAGGAAGGAGATTTCTCTTGATGGAACGGGCAGAGACCTTTCAAGTTTTGGCCTGCCCGCGTCAAGCTCACGTGACGTCCAACGACCTCGACGATATCGACCCGATCCCTGACTCGATTGATCACGTCTTCAGAAATCAGACCTCGCCCCACGGGAGTCGCGGCTCCTATTTCCCCACCTGGTGCCGGTGAGAACGATAACCGTAAGTGGTCGTAAAATTGACCGATCAAGGTAACAGACGGGAAAGAAATCTGTCAATGCCGCCAAAAGGCGTTACCCTGGCGGCCAGGAAAGATGGCGTCCGCCCAAGACATGGAGATGAAGATGAAAGACGCTCTGGCCTCCGTGTGCACCGGTGTTGACGACAAACCGGTACCCTGTATCGGCAATTCCCTTTTGTTTTGCGATCTTGTTGCCGGCCAGCATCAGACGTCCGAGCAGCCCGACATCCGAATCTTGTAGTTCGGCAATCGAAGCCACATGCTTTCGAGGGATGACAAGCGTATGTGTCGGCGCTTGAGGATTGATGTCGTCGAACGCAACCACCAGATCGTCCTCATAGACGAACGCAGCAGGGATGGTCCTCGCGATGATTTTGCAAAAGAGACACTCACTCATGAGGCAGGTCCTTTTCTCAATCCCGGCTTCCCGAACCGAGTCGCCAACTCCTGATACACTTCTTGAAGTGTCACGTCGTGGTATCCCAACGCCACCAAGGTGTGGAACAGCAGGTCCGCCGTTTCGTAAACGATCTCGTCCTTTTTCCCGCCCTTCCCGGCAATCGCGACTTCGCCAGCCTCTTCGACGACTTTCTTCAGAATACGATCGATACCGCCTTCCAGCAGTTTGGAGGTGTAGGATTCGCTTGAGGGCTGCCGCTTCCGTTCTTGGATTACTTGGTAGAGACGTTCGAGAATCCCGCCCCAGGATTCGGTCGTCTTCGTCTCCGGCGAATCCAAGCGGGAAAAGAAGCAAGCCCGCTCCCCCGTGTGGCACGTCGGCCCGATCGGCTCGACTTTCACCAGAATGGCATCGCCGTCACAATCCAAAAACAGGTCCTTGAGTTGCAGCTTGTGACCGGAGGTCTCTCCTTTCTCCCACAACGTTTGGCGCGACCGGCTCCAGAAGTGCACAGACTTCGTCTCGATGGTTTTTTTCAATGCCTCCTGGTCCATGAAGGCCACCATTAACACCGTGCCGTCCCTCCAATCCTGCACGACCGCCGGAACCAGGCCCTGCATATCGAATTTCAATTGCCCCACATCCATTATCGAACCATCACTCCCTTCTGACGAAGATAGGCTTTCGCTTCAGGAATCGTGTGAGTCCGAAAATGGAAAATGGACGCGGCCAGCACCGCATCGGCCTTACCTCTGACGAATCCATCATAGAGGTGGTCCAAATTCCCCACACCGCCTGATGCGATCACCGGAATCGACACAGCCTCCGACACGATAGCCGTGAGCGCGAGATCATAGCCCTGCTGTTGCCCGTCTTGATCCATGCTCGTGAGCAATATCTCTCCGGCTCCATATTGCGCCACAGTCTTCGCCCAATCGACAACGTCGAGACCCGTCGGCTTGCGGCCGCCATGGGTAAAGACTTCCCACCCTGTTGCAGGCGCGGGACGTCGTTTGGCATCGATAGCCACGACGATACACTGTGTCCCGAACCGCTCCGCCGCTTCCTTCACAAATTCAGGTCGTTGGACTGCCGCCGTATTGATGCTCACCTTGTCCGCGCCGGCGCACAACAGCGCGCGAATATCTTCAAGCGTTTTCACTCCCCCGCCGACGGTCAACGGCATGAACACCCGCGCCGCCGTTTGCTCAACCACATCGATGATGGTTTTTCGATTCTCATGAGAGGCGGTGATGTCCAAGAAGCAGAGTTCATCGGCTCCTTCACGATCGTAGACGCTTGCCACTTCGACCGGATCTCCGGCGTCGCGCAGGTTCACGAAGCTCACGCCTTTGACGACGCGACCGTCTTTGACATCAAGGCAGGGAATAATGCGTTTGGTTAACATTTCAATCGCTTTCCATCCCTAACCCCTTACCCTTACCCCTCGCTCCTCACCCTTACTCCTTACCAAGGGCCACAAGAGCGGCTCGGTAATCCAACTTCCCTTCGTATAATGCTTTCCCGACAATGGCGCCTTCAACCTTCGGGCCGAGCGCCTGTACGGCCAGCAAGTCTTCAATACGCGAAATCCCTCCGGAGGCAATCACGGGGAATGACGACAACTCAACCACCTCCTGCAGTGCCGCCAAATTGGGCCCGCCCAACATACCATCACGGACAATGTCCGTATAGATTACGGCGCCCATGGCATAGTCTGCCAATTTCTTGAGCAGACCAGTCGCCTTCATCTCCGATACCGCCGTCCAGCCTTTCACCGCTACACTCCCATCCCGCGCATCCAGTCCCAACAAGACCTGGCGAGGAAACTCCCGGCACGCCTCCTCCAGGAATGATCGATTGGTCAATGCTGCAGTGCCAAGCACAACCCTGCTCACGCCTGATCCGATATAGCGCCGCACGGTTTCGATCGACCGGATGCCCCCCCCAACTTGTATATCCAGACTCACGGCGCGAATAATCGCTTCGATTTGGGAAAGATTGCACGGCTCCCCCTCCACAGCTCCATTCAGATCCACCACATGGATCAGCGTCGCACCGGCGTGTTGCCATTGCCTCGCAATAGCCGTCACGTCGTCTGAATAAACCGTCTCCTCCGCCATGTCGCCCTGACGCAACCGCACGCAACGGCCGTCCTTTATATCAATTGCCGGAATAACGAGCATAGAAAGGACCGCCCTGCATTAGCCCGCCTCAACCGTTCCAAACGGAAATTCACGGAGCATATGTTCAACCCCATAGATCGCCAACTCCTCCGCCGTGACAAATACCCCCCGCCGCTGTATGAATCCCATGATGTCTTCCGTCATCGGTCGCTGGCTCTCGTAGTAATTCCCTTCCCACAAAACTTGTCCGTCGGCCGCGACAACCTTGGCCTCAAACCCTACCGCTGCCGGTGGGCTGGCGCCAAAACGTCCTCCGACCCGTTCCTGATATACCAACACCTGGCCGATTAGCGAGGCATCCGCCTTGAGTTGCTGTGCCACCGTTACTGCAGTTGACTGACCCGCAGATGGCTGAGACGCCTCCGCCAACGCCAGCGCTTTCGCCGCTTCACCCGGTGCAAGTACAGTCACGCCGTGCCTTGTCTTCAGCCGGCTCCAGAGCAACTGCGTGACGATGTCGCCAGCGTCGCTAGGCACGGTCACTGTTTGCCGAAGAGGCTGTTCGGTAATCGGCGGCACTGCGATCGACATATCAGACCTACGAGCTCCAGGCGGTGCCGGCAATGTGTGGTCGACGACATCCCTCGCCTGTGGCGTCGCCAGAGTCGTGAATGGCACCAACGCGATGGTACGAATCTGATAGCGCGGCAGTTCGGTCGACGACTTCGTCGTCACCTTCGATCCACTGCAGGCGGCAATCATCAGCACGGCCAGTCCGATCAAGGCCATCGACCGTCGGTTACCGTTCACCATTTTCATGTCCACGATCCAAAATTTTTGATCAGTCTTAACCCGACGGCTTGACTCTTTTCGGGATGGAACTGACAGGCCACGATATTGTCCTTCCAAATGCTCGACACGAACGGAATGCCGTATGTCGTCGTCGTCGCAGCGATCTGACGGTCCGTGGGGTCGACAAAGTACGAATGAACGAAATACCAATTGGCTCCGCTCGCAATCCCTTCGAACAACGGACAATTGCGCTGCACGTTGACCTGGTTCCACCCCATGTGCGGAACTTTCAAGCTCGGATCGACTGTAAATCGCCTGACCCTGCCAGGGATAATACCGAGCCCCTTGTGCGTCCCGAACTCTTCACTTTCGGTAAACAGGAGCTGAAGCCCGAGACATATTCCGAGAAACGGTTTTCCCGATTGAATCGACGACCGAACCGGCTCGACCAACCCGTAGCGATCCAGGTTCGCCATGCAATCGCCGAACGCGCCGACTCCGGGCAGCACCACATGACTCGCATTTCCAATGGCGCGGGGATCACGCGTAACCATCGCCTGATGCCCCACCGCCTCAAAGGCCTTGGAGACACTTCGGAGATTGCCCATGCCGTAATCGATGATCGCAATCATGATCTAACCCACTCTGGGGAAGTGCCAACAGTATCCTAACAGCCAGCGCACTGCCACTGAGCACCTACGGTGAATCTATATCTGGCCCGAACACTTTCCGCCAAGGCTCGTCATCATCAATTCCACCATGAGTGCCAAGCGTTCTCCAGTCGTCCGCCATTCCACCGCAGGCCCCCCAACATGGTTTAGTGGACTCCCGTGCACTATCGCCCCTACCCACGTAATCCAATCCGGTCTTGAGGGCAGCAGTGTAGCTAAGACTGTTCTTAGTATCCAACAAATTGCAGTGATGTTTTCTTCGTAATTCTGCTCATCTATTGTGATCCTGACTAGCATCGCGGCCCCATCGTCTTGAATTTCTCAATACAAGTCAGTCCGTTAGCCACGGTTCATTCTCCGAAGCTGTTCACCAACCTCTCCAGCAAGTTCCTCTAATATCAGTGAATCCATCACATCTCAGATTTTGCAGAGGAACAGGAGGTTAAAACGAACGAAGGGGCAGACCCTCTTGGAGAATCTCCCCCTTCACCATTCGGCGTTGTCCGCTGGACAATAGCTATAGCGTCCCCTTCGTCGACAGCACCCGCCCGGCCAATCGTTCTTCAGGTATCGTGGCCTGATCGAGCGCTTTGGCGAGCGATTTGAAAATGGCCTCCATGATGTGGTGCGGGTTCCGCCCGTACATAAGATTCACGTGCAAGTTCAACCCTCCGTGCGTCACGAAGGCCTGAAAGAAGTCTTCGAAGAGGCCGAGGTCGAATGACTTAATCTTTCGATCTGGTAGCTTGACGTTATAGACCAGATAGGGACGGCCGCTCAGATCGATCGTCACCTGCGCCAGCGTTTCATCCAACGGCGCCGAGGCGAATCCAAATCGCTTGATTCCCGCTTTTTCGCCCAATGCCTGATGCAGAGCCTTGCCCATAACGATGCCGACGTCTTCCACCGTGTGGTGCTCGTCGATGTCGATGTCGCCTTTGGCCTGGACGGTCAGGTCAAAGAAGCCGTGTCTGGACAACAGCTCAAGCATGTGATCGAAGAAACGAATCCCTGTGTCGATCTTTCCCTGGCCGCTGCCGTCCAGTGTCCACTCGACACGAATATCCGTTTCCTTCGTCGCCCGGTGAATGCTGGCTTGCCTGGGGGCCGATCCGTTCTTTCTCATGAGAACCTGCTTTGGGCCGATTTCGCATGCGCGTCGAACCCTTCGATGTAGGCCAACCGAATGAGGTGCTCCTTCACCTTGCTCAATTCGTCGCGCGTATAATGTACAAGGTTGCTCACCTTGATGTAATCGTGCACGGAGAGCGCCGAAAAGAAGCGCGCCGTCCCGCCGGTCGGTAACACGTGATTCGGGCCGGCGACGTAATCCGCAACTGACGGAGGAGTATACCGTCCAAGGAAGAGCGCCCCTGCATGACGGATTTTCTCTATGTAGTCGAACGGCTCACTGACGGAGAGCGTCAGATGTTCCGGGGCAATCTCGTTGGCCACATTGATGGCTTCCTCCATCGTCGGCACCACGAAGGCCACCGAATGTCGTGCGAAAGACTTCGTCGCAATTTTTTCCCGCTGCAATCCCTTCAACTGGCTACTGATAAGCCGCACCACGCCCTCCGCCAACTGGGCCGATGTGGTAACAAGATAGACCTGTGCATCTTCATCATGCTCCGCTTCGCAGAGAAGATCGGCTGCGACGTGCGCCGGTTTGGCATTGTCATCTGCGACGACGAGCAGTTCGCTCGGACCCGCCATCATGTCGATCCCGACCGTGCCGTACAGGAGCCGCTTGGCCGTCGTGACGTAAATATTGCCGGGTCCCACGATCTTGTCCACGCGTGAGATTGTTTTTGTCCCGTAGGCCATCGCTCCGACTGCTTGCACGCCCCCGACACGATAGATCTCAGTCACGCCGGCGATATCAGCCGCGACCAGCAAATAGGGATTGATCGGGCCCTTTTGTGGCGGCGTACACATCACCACACGGGAGACGCCAGCCACCCTGGCTGGAATTGCGCACATCAAGACCGACGAGGGATACACAGCCTTGCCTCCAGGCACGTACACCCCGACTGCATCCACCGGCGTAACGACTTGCCCCAGCGTCGCTTCATTATCCTGATACATCCATGTCTTGATGCGCTGGCGCTCGTGGAACGACGTGATTCGCCGGGCGGCAAACCGCAGTGCGTCCCCCTCGTCCTTTCGGATGTGAAAGTAGGCTTCTTTGATCTCTTCAGGGGTAACGCGCAGCTCCGTGTCTTTCATGGAGACACGGTCAAACTGTTTCGTGTAGCGGAGGACGGCCTTATCGCCGCCCCGTTCCACAGATTGCAGAATCGACTTGACTGACTTTTCGACGGCAACGCTCTGCACACGGGCACGCGACGCCACTTTCTTGAGTGCAGGGAGAAACGCTCGCTCTGTTGACGCTACAATCTTCATGTGCGTGTCCGTCTAGCCCTTCGACGCACCCCGCGCGACGACTTTCGTGGTGCGGATGTTCCAGGCTCATTTAATCTGCGGCGGACAGCTCGGAGCCTTGTGATCAGCTCTGTGACCGCCGCATGCTTCAGCTTCAAACTTGCCCGATTGACGATCAATCTGGCCGTGGACTGTGCAATGCACTCCACTTCGATAAGGTCGTGGGCCTTGAGCGTGTTACCTGTCTCAACCAGATCCACGATCCGATCGGCCAGGCCGACCAACGGCGCCAGTTCAATCGAGCCGTACAACTTGACGATTTCAACCGGCACGCCGCGCTGATTGAAGTACCGCTCAGTGATTTTCGGGTATTTTGTCGCTACCCGAATCTTCGAGGACAGTCGATCGCGTGAGGTCTGCCCCCTAGGCGCAGCGACGGCGATTCTACACGCTCCCACCCCTAAATCCAATGGCTCATATACGTCGCTGTCCTGCTCCATCAAGACATCTTTCCCGACAATTCCAACATCCGCCGCACCATATTCCACATAGGTCGGCACGTCGGTCGACCTTACGATCAGGAAGGTCATGTCGACCTCCGGACAGGGAAACACCAGGCGGCGACTCTCGGCTGAGAAGCCGTCCAACGCGTACCCCGCTCGGCGAAAGACGTCCAGCGTGAGATCCAGCATTTTCCCCTTAGACAAGGCAATCGTCAGCATGATGTCAACGCGTCTCGGACGGAGCCGTACCCTCTTTGTGACGGGTAATTTTCGCGCCCAATCCGCGCAATTTCTCCTCCATCCGCTCATAGCCTCGATCCAGATGATAAACCCGAAGAATCTCCGTCGTGCCTTCCGCGGCTAGACCGGCCAGAACCAATCCCGCACTCGCGCGAAGGTCGGACGCCATCACCGGAGCCCCGGCCATCCTGGTCGGCCCGGTCACCACCGCTCGACTGCCCTCGACTTTGATCTCTGCACCCATCCGCCGTAATTCCTCGACGTGCATGAAACGGCTTTCGAACACCGTTTCCGTAATTACACTCGTGCCCTCGGCAGTCGTCATCAACGCGACCATCTGCGCCTGCATGTCAGTGGGAAACCCGGGATACGGCAACGTCCGAATATCTACCCCTTTGAGACGCGATGCCGCATTGAGGTGGATCCGTTCTTTCTCCACCTGCATCGCGACGCCGGCTTCTCTCAGCTTCAGCAGCAACGCGTCTAAGTGAGGCGGGCAGCATCGATTGAGCGTCACCGCTCCTCGTGTGATGGCCCCGGCCACCAGATAGGTTCCTGTTTCGATTCGGTCCGGAATGACGTCGTGATCGCTCCCGTGTAACTCACGGACACCTTCAATCGTGATCACATCCGACCCGGCTCCTGCAATGCGAGCTCCCCGCTTCATAAGAAAGTTTGCGAGGTCCACGATCTCCGGTTCCTTTGCGGCGTTTTCAATGACTGTGGTTCCCCGAGCTAGCGACGCAGCCATCATCAGATTTTCCGTTCCAGTCACCGTCGGGGTATCGCAGTAAATCTGTGCCCCCGTCAGCCTCTTCGCTTTGGCGTGAATGTACCCATGTTCCATGGAAACTTCCGCACCCAATTTAGCGAGTCCGGCAAGGTGGAGATTGACCGGTCGTGATCCGATCGCACACCCACCGGGCATCGATACCGTGGCTTCCCCCCATCGGGCCAGCAAAGGCCCTAATACGAGCACAGAGGCCCGCATGGTCTTCACGAGATCGTACGGGGCCTGAGTGGAAGTGATCACATCGGCTTTGACGATTGCGCGATTCCCTTCATAGTGGACCTTCGCGCCCAGGATGCTTAGTACTTTCCCCATCGTGATGACATCCACCACGCAAGGCACGTTGCTGATCACGCACTCGCCACCGCCGAGAATGGTGGACGCTAAGATCGGCAATGCGGCGTTCTTTGCCCCACTGATCTGAACCTCTCCTCGAAGCGCCGTCCGACCGGTGATGATTGTACGATCCATCGCCTTCGCACCTACGTATCTGTTCGCTCGACAATCACGACACGTTCAAGCCCTGCTGCATCTCGGACTACCTGTTGGAATCTATACCAGGGCATCTGGCCGACAATCCGGCGCACCATCTGAGCCTGGCCGACACCAATCTCCATGACCAATGCACCGCCGGGAACCAGGTACCGACCAGCCTCTTGCAGTAATCGTTCGTGGAATGCTGTTCCTTGAGGCCCCGCCACCAGCGCACCTCGTGGTTCAAACAGCCGCACTTCCGGCTGAAGCGTCGCCCATTCATTCTCTGCAATATAGGGGGGGTTCGAGACGATCACGTCTATGCACCCTTCCAGCCCCATCCCTGTCAATGGCCCAAGCAAGTCGCCTTCCAGCCATGTGATACGCTCGCCTACTCCGTGACGGGAGGCATTCTGCCTGGCGACAGCAAGAGAAGGCCGCGATAGATCGGCTGCGATGAGTCGCGCATGAGGCCTCAGGCGCGCAATCGCAACGGCAACGCAACCGGACCCCGTGCAGACATCGACGATAGTGGCAGATCGCTCGACGGGAATTCGTTGTGTGATGTGCTGCACCAAGAGCTCGGTCTCCGGCCTCGGAATGAGGACCGCCGGATTTACATCAAACTCCAGCCCGTAAAATTCCTGAGTTCCGAAAATGTACTGCAAAGGCTCACGACCAATCCGCCGTTCTACGAGCCCTTTCACGGTCAGCAATTCAGCAGGAGACAATAATCTGCCGCGATCGGCGATAACATGGTGTGCGGGAAGACGAAGCGCATGCTCCACGATCCACAACGCTTCCTGGCCAGCACTCTCGATGCCGGCCTGTTCCAACATCTGTCGCGCTTCGGCCGTTACCTCGCTGAGGGTCATCTGGTCGGCCGGCTGAAAGGTAGGAGCAACCACCTTCATATTACGCCGTCCCTACTTCTTGTTGACGTTGCGCCTTCAGGGCCTGAACCAGTTCATCAAGATTGCCTTCGAGCACCTGTTCTAACTTATGCAATGTTACTCCGATTCGATGATCTGTCACCCGATTCTGCGGAAAGTTGTAGGTGCGAATCTTTTCGCTTCTGTCGCCCGTCCCTACTTGAGCCTTGCGACTCTGGGCGATTTCCGCTTCCTGCCTCTCCCGCTCCGCCTCGACGATTCTGGCCCGCAGGGTCCGCATTGCTTTGTTGCGATTCTTCAACTGCGATCGTTCGTCCTGGCAACTCACTACCACACCAGTCGGAATATGAGTGATCCGCACCGCCGATTTCGTCGTATTGACACTCTGCCCTCCAGCGCCGGATGAGCAGAAGGTGTCGATCCGGAGATCCATGGGGTCGATGTGTACATCGACTTCGTCCACCTCAGGCATGACGGCCACCGTAACGGTCGACGTATGAATCCTGCCGCTGGCCTCAGTGACGGGAACACGCTGTACCCGATGAACTCCGGCCTCGAATTTGAAATGGCTATACGCTCCCCTGCCTTCTATCAGAGCAACGACTCCTTTATAGCCCCCGGGTCCGGTTTCTGTGGCTTCAACGACATCAACCTTGAACCCTTTGGCCTCGGCATACTTGGTATACATGCGGAACAATTCTCCGGCAAAGAGAGCCGCCTCATCGCCGCCGGTCCCGGCTCGGATTTCGAGGAGTAGGCTCTTCTCGTCTCGCGGGTCTTTGGGAATGAGCAGCTCTTGGGCCTGCTGTTCGATCTCACGCTGATGGCATTCGAGCGCGGCGCTCTCCTCCGTTGCCATCTTATGAAACTCCGCTCCAGCAGTGCGGTCTGCAAGGATTTGGACGGCTTCTTCCAGCTGCCTTGCGTTGTCCCGGTAGATGGCAAGAAGTTTGGCAGCCGGTTCGATATCCATCCGTTCCTTATTTACTTTGTGAAGCTGCGAAGGCTGGCTCATTATAGAAGGATCCATGAGCTGATTCGTCAACTCATCGTATCGAGCCGCCAACAATTCCCATTTTTTCAGTAAGGCTGCTTCCATCGCCTGCTTCCCTTTAATTTCTTTCAGTCACTGATGCACAAAAACAAAGAGACCCTGCCTCTCAGCGAAGCAGGATCTCTCGTATGGTTTCCTATAGAGCTACTTGCCTTTTTTCGCGTACTTCTTTTTGAACCGTTCAACACGCCCTTCGGTATCAATGATCTTTTGCGTCCCCGTAAAGAACGGATGGCAGTTTGAACAGATATCGACATTGATGTCGCCACCCGTCGATCGGGTCTTGTATTTATTGCCACAGGCGCAATGCACCGCCACTTCCCGATACACGGGATGAATGCCCTTCTTCATAATTCACGCTCCCCCGACATCGTAGTTATCGGCCTTCGGCTCTTTACTCTAGGGCCCATTACTGTACCCTGCCTCAGCGGTCAGATACAAGTCGGATGCTATCGATTCATTGACTGTAGAAACTCCTGATTGTTTTTGGTGCCATGCAGCTTGTCCATCAAAAATTCCATGGCCTCCATCGTCCCGAGTGGACTCAACACCTTGCGTAAAATCCACATCTTGTTGAGACGATCCTTGTCCACCAATAGTTCTTCTTTCCTTGTCCCGGACTGACTGATATCAATGGCCGGGAAAAGCCGCTTATCGGCCAGACGGCGATCGAGATGGACTTCCATGTTGCCCGTCCCTTTGAACTCTTCAAAAATGACATCGTCCATCCTGCTACCGGTGTCGACAAGAGCCGTCGCCATGATGGTAAGGCTGCCGCCGTTTTCGATGTTCCTGGCTGCCCCGAAGAACCGCTTAGGACGCTGGAGCGCGTTTGAATCGAGCCCCCCCGACAATACCTTGCCGCTAGGCGGTGCAATCGTATTGTAGGCACGAGCCAGGCGGGTAATGCTGTCCAACAGCACCACGACATCCTTTTTATGTTCGACTAACCGCTTGGCTTTTTCGAGCACCATTTCAGCCACTTGGGCGTGGCGCTGGGCCGGTTCGTCGAAGGTGGAACTGATGACTTCGGCCTTCACCTGCCGCTGCCAGTCAGTGACTTCTTCAGGGCGCTCATCGATGAGCAGCACGATCAAGGTTACTTCCTTGTGGTTTTTAAGAATGGCCCGGGCGATGGCCTGTAGCAACATCGTTTTCCCGGTTCGGGGAGCGGCGACGATCAATCCACGTTGGCCTTTGCCGATGGGAGTCGTCAAATCCATCACGCGAGTACAATATTCTTCGCGGTCGAACTCGAGAACCAGGCGCTCTTCCGGATAGAGCGGCGTCAGGTTATCGAAGAGGATTTTGTCGCGGGACACTTCGGGATCTTCGTAATTGACCTTCTCGACCTTGAGCAGGGCAAAATACCGCTCGCTCTCCTTCGGCGGCCGGATCTGCCCGGACACAATGTCGCCGGTACGCAGATTGAACCGCCTGATTTGTGACGGCGAAATATAGATGTCATCCGGACCAGGAAGATAGTTTGAATCGGGAGCGCGCAGAAATCCGAACCCGTCAGGGAGGGTTTCGAGCACCCCTTCACCGAAGACCACGCCGTTGTTCGCGGTCTGCGCCTGCAGAATCGCAAAAATCAATTCCTGCTTCCGCAGAGTAGGTGCGCCATCGATCTTCAGATCGCGCGCGACCTCATTGAGATCAGCGATGGACTTCTGCTTCAGCTCCGCCAGATGCATAATCTCTCCCTTCGTTTGTGTCATGAATGTCTCCTCACGCCCTCAACTGGATCGTGATAGGCATGGGCAGTGTTGCACGGGGTGAACCATGGAGAAACTGTCCACAGATTGAAATAGTAGAGCAAATGGTAACGTGTCGATGATTGTGTCGTGTCTATCAGCTAAAAGAGGGTGATCCGTGAGGGACTGGCCTGCTTTCGCGTGTCACTATCAGGATATGGTTTCGTCTCATACTTGCGGATATTGTTGCAGGCCGGAACTCATGCGTGCGCTCACTCGTCTCTATCCCCTGAGCAATTACGTCTTGTATCGAGATGCGCCCCGGAAGTCTTGTGTGTGGAGATATTCGTGAATCGAGCTGAGCTAGCGAACGAATAATAACGCGAGCACCGTTTCTTGTCAACAGGGATATCCCTTTTTTCGCCTATCCACTTCTCGCACCAGGGCGGCCCGGCCCGACCGGGCACTTTCTTTCTATGTCTACTTGTTCCGACGGCAATGGTTGCGCGCAGAAAGAGTGGTGTGCTACATGAGGGAACTCAAGGAGGATGCCATGGCGCACGACGACGAGCACGGACAACACGAGAGAATATTCACTTTGTCAGAGGCGAACCGCCTCATCCCCCAGCTTAATTCTAAGTTGACGTCGATTCAGCAAGCCAAGGCCGTTCTCGCACGCACGAAAGAAGATATCAAAAAAGCTAGCGCCCGGGCCGAATATAGCGGGGGCAGTACCGTTGGACACCTCTATATCTTGGGCCTGCAACAAGTCAGCGCGAATCTTCAGGCGATCCAGGAACTCGGCATCCTGGTGAAGGACTTGGATCTCGGCCTCTGCGACTTCCCTCATCTCCGTGATGGGAGGGTAGTCTATCTATGCTGGAAGCTCGGAGAGCCGGAAGTTCGTTGGTGGCATGAAACGACTAGCGGCTACAAAGATCGCTACCCGATAGAAGGGCTAGCCTGAGGTCGGATTTCTCACACTCGAACCATCGAGACGCACATGAAATTTGTCATACTCGGATTCGACGGCCCTGACGGAGAGGCCAAGCGAAAAATCTATCGCCCTGCGCACCTCGCTAACATGGAGCCCTTGGACGCACAAGGGCGGGTCGTGCTAGCCGGTCCGCTTTCGGACAAGACAGGAAGTTTGATCGTCATTGAAGCCGAGTCGCTGGAAGACGCGCAACAGTTTGCTCGCGAAGACCCTTACACCGTCCACGGTATATTCGAACGGGTCGAGGTTCACCCATTTATTCAAGTTTTTCCAAAAGAACGGTAGCCGAATTCTGTCGCCCACGCCTGCAGATCTTAGCTCATTATGACCGCTGTCCATTGCATTGCCGCTTCAGGCAACGCGCGGTATAGTTGTCTAAATGGCATCGTACCGACGATTGTTCTGCCTTTCCCTGCTCGCGTTTTTTCTAGGGGAAACCCCTACGTTCAGTGCCTCTACGAAAACCGTCATCGCCGATGCGCAGTACGTTATGGCCGATGGAGACACCTTAGCCAGCGCAGAAGAAAAAGTTCTACAACGAGCCCAGCGCAAAGCGGTAGAAGAAGCGGGAGTCTATCTTGAGTCGACTTTCCGCGATGTGGAAAAGGAATCCGGCGGGATAAGTACGCAAACCAGCTCGTTGGAGATCAGGACCATTGCTTCAGCTGTGACAGAAACGGAAATCCTCGAATCCAGACGATCCTTCGAACGGGATCGTCCTGTCTTCTTCGTCCGCATTCGCGCCACAGTCAATATAAGCAGTCTGGCGGAAGCGATACGTCGCCTTCAATCGGACCAGCAACTTGCGCAACACTTCCGCCAACTCCAGCAGGAAAACCACCAATTGCGCTCGCAACTGCAGGAGCTTCAACAGCAGCCCGTCGGCGTTAGAATGCTGACTATCGATCCGAGAGGGAAGCCTGCCTCACAACAACGGGCACAAGCGCTGCTCGAGACGGCTCTCCACGCATCGAATCTGCGGGAAAAGATCCAGATCAGCACCGACGCCGCCGCCATGGACGATCGCTACGCCGAGCCATTAATTGTGCGAGGGCAAACGTACCTCCGCCTCGTCTCGTTGGCTTTCTCCCAACAACCCAAAGGGTCGGACTATATGGAATATTTGGACAAAGCCCGGAGAGATTTCGACCATGCCATTACACTCGACAACAATAACGTATGGGCATGGATAGGGAAAGGGGATGTGCTCAGATGGCTGAAACAATGGGAAGAGGCTGCGGAAGCCTACGAACATGTTCTTGAATTCGATCCGTTTGTGGATGTTGCCCGCCAGCGACTCATCGGCGCGTATACAATGCAAGCACGCCGTCAGGCGGACGCCAAATCTTGGCATCAGGCGTTGGCGACACTGAAGAAACTGATCAATGCCGAAACGCCTGAAAGTTGGATCCCCTATCAAAAAGATGCCTATGCGCTGCGGAGCAAAATCTATCTCAAACTGAACCAGCCGGAAGAGGCAATCGAAGATCTGTCCACAGTCATCCGGATTGATCCCACCAATGTTCCCGCTCTGATGACCAGAGCAAAACTCTACCGAGAACGGTTACAAGGACGACTTGCCAAGGATGACCTTGAGCGAGCCTGCGATCTCGGATCCATTCCAGCATGTGAGCAATTGCCATAATTTCGTGCAACATGTTGATTTCCTGTAGGCCTCTCACATACGAGCAAGCCGGCCTCCAGCAGCCATGCGCCCACCGAATGGTTTGACAGACCGGACAGGGCGACTCTATAATGCGCACTCTTTTCAAATGCGGACTGAAAAGACGCTACGGGCTTTCTTCTGGGCAAAACTAGGTATTGAGGACAAAGGGCCTAAGACCTCTTCGCTTGATGGCTCCAAATTTCACAGTCGTGGGGCTTCTGTGAGGTTGCAGGGGGCGCGGAAAAAGCTTAGAGTGATGTCCGCTGAGGTTGTCAGAAAGCCTGTAATTTTAGTTCTTTAACCTCTTGCCGGAGAGCACGTCGTAATGACCCAGTATCGTGTCTTGCCAGGCCCGGAACATTTTCTTCCTCCAGCGGCTGCCAGCATGGGCATTTGTTTGCCAAACCCTGGAGAAGCTCACATCAACGGTGTCATCGTCCCCGAGGAAAAAGCCTATGAGGAAGCGGCGAAGCAATTCCTCATGGCCAAAGTGCCGACCCTTTTCCCCGGCCCATTAGTCCTGTGGGCATGGAACGAGAAAGCGGCGAAGAAGGCTACCGCCATCCGCCACCTCTACAACACGCTCAAGGAATGCGTGCAGGCAGGGCAAACACCTATGCTGATTCCAATGCCGGACTACCGTCCCAAATATCCCAAAATCAATCCTGAAGTCGAGATCAATCCCAACCACCCGAATTTGACCATTTGGCACAATAAGATTGATTGCTGCATGTTCATCGGGGTCCATTGCCATCAAGCCAATTTATCGCTCAAGATCATTCGGGGCGGTACATCCTGTTACACAATTGCCATGTGTGCCCAAGCGGGGCATGAAGATGCGATGCTCTCCTTCCGCGATGCATCGGTTGATAAGATTATGAGACTAGCCGATGCTGTGAAAAGATTAAAAGGGACGGTTCAACCACGGCTGAACTCAGCCAAGAGCGGAGCCTCAAACTAAGCGACACCGTGTGAGGTTCTGTAGAAAGTGAAAGGAGCCTGATCCATGGCAGACACACATTCAGTTATCGGCACAAAAAATAAAAAAGGGCAAACCTTTACCGACACCTGGACGATGATGAACGAAGCGCCTCGCACGCCCTCATTCTTTACGGGCAGCGAGGTCATCAAGGAAGCGATTCGGCGGGCCAGCTGCGACGTGATGATCGCCTATCCGATCACTCCGCAGAGCGAAGCAGCCGCCTTGATCGGCGAGCTCTTTGCTGAGGGTTACATCGGTGACTACTTCCGCGGCGAAAGCGAATTCGCCGTCATGTCGCAATGCGCGGGAGCTGCCTTCGGCGGGGCGCGCGTGTTTACGACGACCGCAGGACCCGGCACAATGCGCGCGATGGAAAACTTCCCGATGTGGGCCGGCGCCCGGTTGCCGATCCAGATGATCGTCACGTGCCGCGGCATCAACTCGCCGCTGTCGATTCAGCCGGACACGCTCGAGATCGCGTATCTTCTGAACACCGGCATGCTGGTCTGGCATGCGGAAACCGCACAGGACTTCTTCGATTGGATTCTCAAAGGCTATATGGTGTCGGAAGAGCCTGATGTGCACCTCCCCTTGGCATTGTGCTGCGACGGATTTTTCGTCACGCACACGAAAGACGTCGTCAATCTCACACCGGCCGACATGTGTCTTCCTCCCTATGACCCGTACCGGTCGCCTGTGCCCTGTATGGATATGGAATGCCCGCCGGTCCGGATGATGCGCGATCCGTTTGTCATGAAGAGCAACTACATCAGCTACGCCACCCACGCTTCCTGGCAGCAAGAAGTCTGGGCGGCAGTGGAACGGTCCAGGAAACACTCCATTAAGTGGCTGAACGGCTTGATTGACACCGACAATATCGATGCCGAGGTTATCATCGTCACCTCCGGCACAGCGGTGTCGCAGGGTCGTGAAGCCATTCGTCTCCTCGAGGATGAAGGCCTCCGTTGCGGTTTGGTAAAAATCAAGACCTTGCGGCCTTGGCCGGGCGAAGAAATCCGTGAAGCCACAAAGAATGCCAAACACATTATCGTCCCGGAATTCAACGTGACTGGGTGGCTGGCAAAGGAAATTAAGGCTTCTGTTCCGAACAGCGACCGTGTACACGCCGGCCCGCACGTCTGCGGAGGCATGACGATGCCGCCGGAGATTATCGTCTCTGAAATCAAGACCCTGCTCGGCATGCGCACCATGTCGTTGGCTGGTCGCGGTAGTTGATCGCACATGCGCAGCAAGTACTGAAACACTCTGAACTATGATGCACGCACTGAGGAGGCCAACATGAGCAAGGAACGTATCAAGATTTCGGACGACCTATTTGACATCATGCCGTCCGACTATCAAGACCTGGTCAAGAGCGCGACCTACGGCAAAGAAGATCGAGGTTGGAAAGATATCGGCACCAGCAAGGAACTGATCGAGCAGCACTCCCTCTGCGCTGGCTGCCCGGAATCGATGGCTTTTCGGTATATCCTGGCCTCGTTGCCGAACCCCGAAGACACCGTCATGGTCGGCTCTACCGGTTGTACCAGTCTGGTGTTTCCCATGGTGGCCGTGCACAACATTCACTCCCTCTTCGGTAACCAGAACGCTATTGCCTCCGGGTTGAAGCGTGCCTTGAGCGTCCGCTTCCCAGGCCGTACAAAAGACGTAGTCGTGCTGGCCGGCGACGGAGCGACCGTCGATATCGGCCTCGACATGACACTACAAGCCTGGTTCCGACAGGAGAAATTCACAACCATCTGCTTTGACAACGAACTCTACGCCAATACCGGCGGTCAAGAGAGTGGTCTCATGCAGAAGGGTTTCGTTGCGAAGATGGCGCCGGTCGGCAAACTGTTCGAGAAGGTGCGATTGCCTGAAATCGCCCGTGAGTCCGGCTGCCACTATGTCGTGAATTGTACGGTCAGCAAGCCATCGCTGGTCGAGAAGGTCATCCGTAACGCGGTGCACATCGCCCGCGAAATCGGCCCGACCTACCTCCAGCTCTATACGCCTTGCATTCTGGAAATTGGGAAAAACAGCATGGAAGGGCTCCAGGAAATGCGGGACTCGGAGAAACCGACCGAGCGGTTCGCGTACAAGGAATATGTCAGCGAACCGGCAAAGCAATTGCTGGCTGAGCTGGCTGCGAAGGATAAGGAACGGAAGGCTGCCGCGAAACAATTGGCCGGACAAGCCTAACCAACCCGGAGGCGCTCATGATCAAAAAACGACTGAATATCCGGATGTCGGGATTAGGCGGGCAGGGTGCAGTCACCGCTGCACACGTCTTAGCCATGGCTGCCAACCGCGACGGCAAGTTTTCAATCTCCAATCCCTTCTTCGGCGCAGAAAAGCGCATGGCACCGGCAGAGAGCTATTGCCGGATCGGCATCGAACGGATCTATGACCGAGGCGAACTCGTATTTCCCGACGTCATCCAGGTATTCCACCCCCAGGTCATCACCATGGGGAAAAGTTATACTATGCCCTTCTATTCCGGCGTGAAGGAAGGCGGCCTTGTCATTATCAACTCCGCTCAGCCTCTTCTATCTGAAGAAGATATTCAGCGGCTGAAGGATTTAAATGTCGCCTTATTCTATATTGCAGGTACTGAACTCGCCATCGAGGTTGCCGGCACCGAGTTGTCGACGAATATGTCGATGCTTGGATCAGTAGCAGGTATCACCAAGTGCGTCTCAATGGAGGCCCTGGACGGCGCCTTGCAGGAACGGTTCGGGAAGAAGTTCGTCGCCTCCGGCGGAACCGCCTCCCTGGATGAAGCCATCAAGAAAAAGTTCGCCAAGAAAGAAATGTTGCTGGCCAAGAACCTAGCGACTGTGAAGGCGGCTTACGATATTGCCAGTGAGTGGGCCGAGAAGAACAAGATCGAGTTGCGAGTCGGCAATCCTGCCGTTGCCGCTTAACGAAAGAAAGGGAGCCAGCTCGCATGTATAACGTAGCGCAAGTCATCGACGAAAAATGTGTGGCCAAGAAGGGCTGCCGACTGTGCATCATGTATTGTCCCGAGGCCAACTGCCTCGACCTCAACACGACCAAGATGGTGGCAGAAGTGATCATCGACCGCTGCAAAGGCTGTGAACTCTGTGTGATCGTCTGCGACGCGGCCAAGCACTATGCCATCACCATGCAAGCAGTCAGCGCTTCCGGAAAACTGATGTCTCAAAAAGGAGAGTCTGCCGCGTTAGGGCAGGCATACCAAGGGTAACCATTTCGTGTGGCGGGTCTCCCGCACAAAGACCCCATGGCGCCTGCGCTATGGGGTTTTTTGTTGGTGCCACTGTGGAGGGAATAGATGGAATCTGAAGATAATGTCATCGATGAACTGCTTCGAGAGATTGCCGGCTTGATCCACGAGTACCCCAAGGCGCTCGAACGGCGCGCAGCCGAAATCCATGCCAGCGGAAAAGATCCGGACTTGGCGCAGACACTCGTCAAGGCAGCCGATACCATGCGTGACAGTGGAAATCTCTATCTGACCTGGGCGAAGCACTACGCATCCGTCGCAGCAGGCAATACGGACGCGTCCTCAGATGAGGATGAAACCGAGGACTTCGACGTGTAAATTCAGAAGTGATCTGACTATTCGTTTCCTCTACAAAAAACTCGTTCCTGCCGCACCAGTTCATGCTAGAATGCGTTCGTTTTGCTGGACCAAATTCCCCGGTAGCTCAGTTGGTAGAGCAGCCGGCTGTATTACGATGCAGCCTCCACGGGAAACCGTGGTTGAAACTTCGGGTGAATTCAGGGAAGCCTGCCCCGATTCCACGAAGAATCGGAATGGGAATCCTGAGCGAAGCCTGCCGAAGGGTCAGCGTGTAGGCAGGACCGTGCAGAGACTAGAGGCTGCGGAACCCATCCAATAATGCCTCAACAGCGCCCGACACCCTCCCCTGCATTGTCTGTAGGCGGGTGAAGAGATAGTCCAAGCCCGGTTGAAAAGCTGGGGGCACTTGTAACCGGCTGGTCGCAGGTTCGAGTCCTGCCCGGGGAGCCAGCATCTATTTTAAACAACTTCTTTCGTTCTATCCTATCCCGGTTTAAACACCTTTTCGAATATCGACACAGCGCGATAAGAGGTACGGGTATGGTTTGAGACTCCGGCCGCGGATTAAAACGAGTATGAAAGAGCTTAGATCTATACTGCTCAACGACGGCGATGGTAAGGAACGCAGAAGAGGTTGGAACAGTGGGCCACCTTGAGATCACCGTTGGTCTCGTCGTAGTAGCTGATAAGACCCAGGCCGTCAGTGCCGATGGTCACTGAGGTGAACTGACCCACATTGTTCTCACTTTGGAGGGTGGTGCGGGTCGCGGAGGTACAGGCGAAGTCGGAGCAGTGTGCCACTTTGAGATCGCCGTTGGTCGCATCGTAGTAGCTGATGAGGCTCAGGCCGTCGGCTCCTATAGTCATCGAAGACGGTGCACCGACGTTATTCGCTCCTCCGTCCAGGAGGGTGATGGTCGCGGAGGTACAGGTCACGTTGGAACAGTGGGCCACCTTGAGATCACCGTTGGTCTCGTCGTAGTAGCTGATAAGACCCAGGCCGTCAGTGCCGATGGTCACTGAGGTGAACTGACCCACATTGTTCTCACTTTG
>DATIAT010000020.1:0-13522 GCA_035457905.1 Nitrospiraceae bacterium | reverse complement strand
CGACCTCGGCGCCCACCGCCGCTAACATGGTGAACCAACCGATCTTCAGGGGCCGGGAGTCATACCAGAGCGACATGTCATACCCCCGGTCGCTCCCCCCCCATGTTGTTGTACTCGCCATACCCTGACCTCCTTGTTAAGTGATTGAGACCCACCGCTTAATTCCAGAGAAAAATTCTCCGGTGAAACATTGCTACCTTGGTCGCCGTTTGTCTGCGTGGCGGGAGATTAGCGGATACAGTTTCGGGATGTCAAGTAGAATATCCGAGGAGGGGGCCGGCTTCCGTACTGCAAAATGCATGCGAGGATTATGCACTTAACTCCAGTTTATCGCTAGCACATTAGGAGGTGCCAGCAACTAGTCTGGAGTATGGGAGAGGCTCGACCAAGACCGCTTGTGCCACAAGATCGTAGAACAGCTTCCAGCGGTATCGAGACGTCCGACGGTTGAATCTAAAAGTGAATTCGTCAAGATAAGAGTCCAGTTGCTCACGAGATAATGTACCTTTGTGGGCACCCAACAACCAGCGTTTTAATAAAGAGGTCACTCGGTACACACGGGGCAGCAAGGCTAATGTCGTTTTTCCGCTGGCGTTGATGAGGCGCGGTCGGTGTTTGAAACCTTCCTGCTTTAACCTCGCATAGGCCTTCCATCCATCTGTGATGACTATGGAGCCCGGTTCAACTGCGTGTTTTACGAATGCAATGAGCTGGTTCGGAGAAGCGGAAGGAATCCGGCGTAAGCGAATGCGCCCAATCCCTTTTCCATCGATTTGTGCGGCGATTGCCACCAGAGCCTTGCTTTCCAGTTGGCGGCGGCCTCCACCTGCCTCAAGGCTTCCCATATGCATCTCATCCACCTCAACTTGGCCGCCCAACCTGTCCCAATCGGGCAGTACCAGTGTCCGCCTCAATTTCTGTAGCCACAGCCACGCAGTTCTATAACTGCCGAAGCCTAGTAGCCTCTGTAGTCCCAGCGCGCTGAGTCTGCGTTTTTGGCCTGTCATCCACCACAGTGCTCGAAACCAGTCTTGCAAGGGTAGTCGTGTACGATGGAAGATCGTTCCTGCCGTGACCGAAGCCTGATATCCGCACCGGCGGCACATAAAGAGGCATCGTGTGGTTGTCCAACTGCCATTGGTCGTACATTGGGGACAACGAAAGCCAGTCGGCCACCGTAGCCGAGCGAGATATGCACGGCAGGCACCTTCGGTGGCAAAACGCTGCTCGAATTCAACCAGGGCCCGCATCACGTATAGTCCTTCATGCTGTGACTCCACTACGGCTGTGGCGTGCTGGAGTCAAATACATAATCCGTGCGGGAGAAAAAGTATACAAGAAGGAATTGAATGTCAAGTGCGCAAGAAGGTCTCACTATGCCTGCGACTTCCATGTCAACGCATACATAATGTGACGATTACACGTCTATTCGATGCCTTGTTCCGTCCTTCGAGGGCACATATAAACCACTACTAAAAGTTACACTCCATGTCTATGCTGCACCCTTTCAGTTGTAAGTTCAACTCAGTGTACATGGTCATCTGGTGGCGGCCGAATTTCCTTTTCCCGAGAAAGTTGTTCAATCTGTTTCATTAATTCGCCTATATCCGTCCACCCTGGTCCGTCCACCGAAGGGATCCATCGTGCCCGTAAGTAGCCGTAACGGTCTATCAGGAACTCCATGTGTTTCGGAAAAGTTCCCTCACCGGCCAGATCGGGATTGCTGAGTGTTCGACGGAACAAAGCATAGCTGCGCGCGATTTCTTGCGCCCCCTGTACTACCACGGGGAAAGGCATGTCTGCGGTGATTGCCGTCATATCCTGCGGGCTGGGGTCGTTTACAGGCACTGCCAGCACCACGGTATTAGCAGCGCTGTCGTTTAGCGCTGGTGCAGCCAGTCGCAATTGATCTAGCCTTGTGCGCGATTCCGGCCATGAAAACAACACCAACAAGACCGATTTGTGCCGGCGGAAGTCTTTTAAGGTGCCGCTCGTGCCATCATGGGCGGAATAGGAGAAGTTCTGCGGGGCCATGTAGGGTTGATTGGGGGCGACGTAGGAGTTTATGAGGCGTGCCTGATAGCCGCGGGACGTAGCATGGAGAAAGTTCACGACATCCCAACGATCCTCTTCAGAGAGGATGTCGGCAAACGCCGGCATCCCCGTACCAGGAATACCGTGAGTTAACCAATGAAAAAAATCGCCCGCAGTATGCAGGGCAGTGTGCGGCTCCGTGAGCAGATCCACCGGTGGCTTCGCAAAAGTCTTGGCCAAAACGCCATTGCCTTTAGCTTGGGGTCCATGACAAGGCACGCAGTTCGCGGCGTACAGGGTTGCGCCGTTGGCAACGGAAATGGCATCGAACGGGACCGGCGTCTTGCGGTAGGTTTCCGGAAAGGCTGGAACGGCAAGGGGAGGCAATGCTATGGCCAATCCACTAACAGCCAGCGCGGCTGGGATGGCTATGCGCCGCTTAATGTCCCAGCGCTTGATCCCACCGAAAGGAATCGCCCCGGCCGCTAAGAAGAGGATCGCGACTCCGACCCCCGTTCTGATCATGACATTCCAATCGCCCCAAGTGGCGTCAATGGAGAAGCGGAATGGATAGGGCCAGTCCGCGATGACGTCATGCTTCGCCGGTACTGCATTGGCCAGCACAGTCGCCACCACCACCAGCGTCACTGCGAGGGCGAATTCGACGGTGACCCACTTTCGAAGTCCTCGTCTTCCGGATGCCGCCACATCCGCGTTCTGGTCGAGCGACGGCACCCAGACGAGGCGCGCGCACGCGGCTATCACGAGAATCGGTAGGAGTAACGCAATCTTTGTATTGAGTAACCAGCCGTAGTTCGTTGCGACCAATGCGGCGTAGCTTGTATCTACCATACGGTCAGCAACGATGATACCGGTTGCAACGACACCGATCATCACAGGCAGCGCCATTGTCGAGAAACGCTTCAGGGTCTGTATGCTGGATCGACCCACTTCCTCACCTAGTTGCTTTCCAGTGGCGGGAAACATTACCGTGAGAATGCCCGGCAGACCTCCGAACCAGATGCTTGCCAGTATAATATGGAGTGCGTATGGGAGGACCGAAGCTACGGAAAGTTCCCCGGCAGCGGAATGGCTCGCAAGCGACCCAGTAGCGAGGGTGAGTCCGGCGACGATCGCGCATAATACGTACCGCCAGCGGGACCAAGCCGAGAACCGAACGAACAGAGCCACTCCGAGCACGGTAAGCGCAAGGGTCTCACGCACCATCCATATGAGCCCTATGCGGGTTTTTTGTAAGAGTTCCAGCCAGGATCCAGGGCGCCAAGCGTTCTCAGCAACGCCAGTGGCCTGGGCTGTCGTGGTGGCAAGCAAGCCCAAGAGCCCCAGGAGAATCGCGAGCGCAAGCCAGGGGAATGTCCGTCCTAGGCGGGTCGGCCAAGAGGTATCGGATGCAGTGTTTGGACGCCCGGCAATCGCGAGAAAGACACAGCCGCCGATCAGGATCATGTTAGACGCAAGCTGCATCCAACGGAACAGCGCGCCGATGACCTCGATCATTTCTTTTGCACTTTACCCTGTACCGTGAAGTCGAAGGACGACTCCACCACGTGACCATCTACCGACAGCACGCGAAACTTCACTAAATACTTCCCGATCGTCAACTCCGGCAGCGGTAGAACGATGGACTTTCGGTCTTCCGGAGCGAGTTGCGGCTTGATCTCGGTTACGGGATGCTTCTCAGCGTCGAGTACGACCAGCGACGCGTAGTCACCTTCGATTTCTTCATTGAACCAGAGTTGCACCTGCGCCGGCGCCTTGGCTAAGACTGCCCGGCGCGGCGGTTCGGCTTTGACCAGCATTGAATGTGCCAACGCCGGCGCAGCATTCACGCACATGGCCATTACCGTGCTTACCACAACAGGCTTGAGTGCGCGAACCGTCCATGATTCCATCAGCTCTCCTCCTCGTTTTTGAATCCTGCAGTCAAGCACAACAGCCTGCCATTTTGCTGTCTGGATTGAGCTGATCGCTCTCGAGTGACCAGAAGCGTGTGGCCTACGAAACTGTGCTAACCGAGGGTTTGCGACGACCGCGCAGGAAAAAGAAGATCGCCGCTCCACCGGCAATCGCCACGAGCGGGACTATCACCATGATGTAGTGCATGAAGTGCGAGACGATTCTCGACGACCCTATCGAGATCGGGAATCGCGTCACATGCTCTTGATTGCCGCCCACTGTTACCAGGCCGACGAACTTGCCAGGCTGATCGAAGTTGTATTCAAACGTGATAAAGCCGCCGGGGTAGACCTTGGGCGGCAGATGAAGGACTGTGATAGCCTGAAGGTCCTGCTCCGATCCTGTATCCTTGATAACCCGGATCTCGACGGGCAACGAGCGAAGCTCTCCTTCGATGTAATCGAGCACCAGCACCGTACGGCCGGTTCCAGGAACGTCCGCGCAGAGTTCATGTTCACCCGTGATGTCAGGCTGATAGCCGGTAAGGTGCATACCGTAGGGCCCGACCTTGAGTGTGCAGAAGTTTTTTTCCAATTCGTGTCCGTGCTGAGCCTGAGCGGAGAGAGGGGCCACAATGGCCAGCATCAAGAAACACACGCAAGCTGGTTTCAGAAAGTTCAAAGACATCTTTAGTATCCTCATTGTCTTAAGAGTCTCAATTGCCTTGTTGAAACAGATTCACACGCAGCGATGCCTTGGACCAGATGGCTGGCTCTCTACGAAACAGTGCTGCTTGAGGTGTTCCGACGGCCGCGCATGGCAAAGAAGATCACCGCTACCACGGCAAGTCCCCCTGCGAAGGCGATCAAGAAATAGGAGGGCGGCAATGGTATTTTCACTTCCCCTACGGAGAACGGGAATCGCGATACATGTACCTGCTTGTCACCTACGGTGACTAGTCCGACGAATTTTCCAGGCTTGTCAAAGTTGTATTCAAAATTGATAGTGCCGTTGGGATACACCTTGGGTGGCAGGTGAAGGACCGTGATAGCCTGAAGATCCTGCTCCGAGCCTGTATCCCTGATGACCCGGACTTCCGCAGGTAACGGGCGGAGGGCATCTTCCATATAATCGAGCACGACGACGGTGCGACCGGTCGATGGAATATCCTCGCAGAATTCCTTGTTACGTGTATTGTCTGGCTGATAGCCGGTAAAATGCATGTTATATGGGCCTATTGTGAGTCTACACATGTCCTCTGCCAGAGCCAGCCCTCCATGAGCCTGGGCCTGTGTAGAAAAAAATGGCGTCCCGATTGCCAGCATCAAGACCCCGAAGCCAAAAGGTCTCAACAATTGCGCAACCATCGTCAGGATCCTCCCTCTGGAATGGTGAACCATATCTACTCGTGGGCATGAACGCCCAACTTCTTACGATCGGAGGACGGTCAACCACCTCCGCAGCCACTTCGATCGGACGAGCTTGTACCCGAGCCAGCCCACGAGTACCACACCGATCACGGGGACCCCAACCGAGCGCGCGAGCTTCTGATAATCGGTCATATGGACCCGCAAGAGATACTGCGGACGCCGCATCAGATTTTGCTTTTCCGCCGCGATGGTTACCGTATATAGTCCCTCGTCTAGTCGCGCTTCCCCCCGGAGCACACCGTCCGGATGTGTGCTCGGCCGGATATCCGCCACAACCTGATCCTCGGTCTCCGAACTTCCGTTGCCCCGCACCACCCGCATCCCGACCAGCTCATTGCGTAGCGATGGGTCCACGAGATCCACCACCAAGAAGGTATCGCCTTCCTTAGGAATGTCCGTACAGTATTGGCCTTGCAACTCGAACTGCGGCTGATACGCGCTGAAATGCACGAGGCGCTCCCCGACCCGACGCAGGCAAGGGTCATCTTCCCCACTCGAGGCGCCATGGGCTGCAGCGTCACTAGGATGGTACAGTGACGCGACGAGCAGGAGCATCGTCGCGGCGGCTCGGGTTATACACTTCATCATCATGGGCAGGTCCACTCACGAGATCATGCGAGGGGCTACTGCATGCGTCACCCACCGATCCCCTGGTGCCTCGGCGAGGTCAGTCCCTACTTGCGAGAACGTCATGTCATAATCAACCCCTATGATGCCACTAAAATAGGACAAGATTCTACCCCCCATGGTGAGGCAGGTGAAAAATCCCAAAACGATTTTTTACAAACATGGGCGAAATCTCCTCCGAGCCCTGGATTCCAAATCTTTGACGCGCTACCACACAGGCATTCCAGAACGAGGAACAGTGTTTCATTATATCAAGCCGCGAGGTTGGGAAGGAGCTTGTCGGGCTCTTTCTCAATCTTGACGGTTTAGACCTAAACACCGGGGACCGTTTTCTAGGGATCGTTTTCTTCTGATGTCGAAAAGTTCGACGATCCGTTTGAGCAACAAGCTCGGAGACACGATCATACCGTCTCAACCAAACCATCTTTGACTTGCCGGCATCAGATGGGCGACAATCGCGACCGTGACGCGTATTCTCTCATCTAAGACCTCAAACTGTCTTGTTGTGACATCGACCTTCCGGGCGGACCAGTGCATCAATGACACGTGCTATTTCCCCAGATATCAGCCCGTGCAGAAAAAACGCTTACGAAGGGCACGATCCGCAAAGCTTCGATACCGCGACAATTCTTTTTCTTCGGCTCCAGTAGGATTTCTCCGAACATGTTCCAAACCGTCGCACTGAGCGGCAGTCGCGGGGAACGGCAGCTGTTCTCCGAGGTCAGCGTGACGCTCAAGCCAGGAACTCTTCTGGCTGTGGTCGGTGCGAACGGGAGTGGTAAAACCAGTTTTCTCCGTATGCTGTGTGGCCTGTTGTCTCCTGATAAAGGCGAAATTCTTTGGCAGGGCAAAGACATCCGACAACTCAAGGAGCTCTACAGAGCTCAGCTGACCTACGTAGGGCATCTCAACGGAATCAAGGATGAACTAACCCCGGTCGAAAACCTTACGATCTCGGCCTGTCTCGCCGGTGATGAAAGTTCCGGTGGAGTTGTGCAGAAGGCGTTGGAGGCTGTAGGCCTCGGAGGACCGGTTCATCGACTCACAACCAGAGTCCTGTCTCAAGGACAAAAGCGCCGCGTGGCGCTGGCGCGTCTCTGGCTTTCCACGCGGCCGTTATGGCTCTTGGATGAGCCATTCAGTTCGCTCGATTCTGCCGCCACAAGTATCTTGACACAACATCTGCAGTCGCATCTGGGTCGTGGCGGCATTGTGGTCGTCGCCACGCACCAAGAAATCGCGCTTCCATCTGAATCCGTCCAGTACCTGAGGCTGACTCGATGAGCCAGCCGAGTATGAGTGAGGCATTGCGAGGGATTGTCCATCGCGATCTTCAACTGGCCATGCGGCATCGTTCGGATGTGGCGATGTCTATCTTCTTCGTCGTGATCGTGGCGAGTCTCTTCCCATTGGGGGTTGGCCCAGAGTCGGCGGTTCTGAGAATGATTGCTTCAGGTGTGCTCTGGGTCACGGCCCTGCTTGCCTGTTTACTATCACTGGGGCGGCTGTTTACCGCTGATTTTCTCGATGGGGTATTGGAACAGATGCTCTTGATACCTCAGCCTCTGTCGATACTCGTCGTTGGAAAGGTCTTCGCGCATTGGGTGATTTCCGGCTTACCGGTAGTCCTGCTCTCGCCCCTCCTAGGCTTACAGTTCGGCCTGAGCGGGGAATCATTATGGGTGTTGACGTTATCGCTCTTGCTTGGTACGCCGACGTTGAGTATGATTGGTGCGATTGGCGCCGCACTGACTCTTGGGTTGCGGGGGAGTGGCTTGTTAGTGGCTCTCCTGGTGCTCCCCCTCTTTATTCCAGTGTTGATCTTTGGGGCGGGCTCCGTCACAAGCAGCCTGGCCGGGATCGGTAGCGAAGCAAATCTGTCGTTACTTGGAGCCTGTTTCTTGTTCTCTCTCGTGTTTGCGCCATGGGCAACGGCTGTTGCGTTACGTATCGCGTTAGAATAAGAGATTTTCATGAGCATTAACTGGTTCAAGTATTCGTCGCCGCAAGCCTTCCACCCTCTGGCCGGAAGGATGATCCCCTGGTTTTCGGTCGCCGCGCTCGTCTTGATCTGTGTTGGTCTCTATATCGGGTTCTTCGTTGCACCAACGGATTTTCAACAAGGCGACGCCTATCGTATTATCTTCGTTCATGTGCCGGCTGCTTGGATGTCCATGTTTCTCTATGTCATCATGGCTGTGTGGGCCGGTCTGGGGCTGGGGTTGAATGCGCGTCCCTCTTTCATGATGGCTCAGGCCATCGCCCCCACGGGCGCGATGTTTACGTTTCTCGCGCTGCTCACCGGTTCGATGTGGGGGAAGCCGACCTGGGGTGCATGGTGGGTGTGGGATGCCCGGCTGACGTCGGAGCTGATTCTGCTGTTTCAATATATCGGGATCATCTTGTTGCGCGCGTCGATCGACGACCTGCGTCGAGCCGATCGGGCGAGTGCGGTCCTAGCACTAGTCGGAGTTGTGAACGTTCCGATCATCTATTTTTCCGTGCAGTGGTGGAATACTTTGCACCAAGGGGCGTCAGTCAGCATGACTGCGTCGCCGAAAATGGCGACAACAATGGTGACGGCGATGTTGATTATGACGCTCGGTTTCTGGATGTATAGTATTGCAGTGACGCTGGCCCGGATGCGATGTGTGATTCTCGAGCGAGAGCGACAACCATCATGGGGCAAGAATACCTCGATTCAGGAAGTGGCGGAGGCACGCTGATGCAGTGGGGAAGTGTCAGTGAGTTCTTGGCAATGGGAGGCTACGGGGTCTATGTATGGACTTCGTTCGGCGTGACGGCCTTGTGCATGGTTTGGGAGGTTCTTGCAGTATGGCGTCGGCATGCGGTGGCAGCGGCAGAGAGCCGTGGCCTCTCGTAGGAGGATACTGATTCGATGAAACCTCGTCATAAACGGTTTATCTTCATCGGCCTGGGTCTGGCTGCGCTGGCGGCTGGTGCGATGTTGGTGCTCAATGCGTTTCAGAGCAATCTCGTGTTCTTCTTTACGCCGACGCAGGTGGCGAACGCCGAAGTGCCGAAAGGGCGCGGTTTCCGTATCGGGGGGATGGTTGAAAACGGCAGTCTCACTCGTGAAGCTGATGGGCTGACAGTACACTTTGTCGTGACCGACATGGCGAAACGCGTACCTGTGACGTTCAAAGGCATCCTGCCGGACTTGTTCAAAGAAGGGAAGGGAGTGGTAGCCCAGGGACAGCTTGGAGCCGATGGGACCTTTCTTGCGAGCGAGGTGCTGGCGAAGCATGATGAAAACTATATGCCGCCGGAGGCAGCAGACGCGCTTGCCAAGGCGAAGGCCGCAGGAGCCCAGAGCAGCGGCACCTTGGTCGTTAATCCCCGCTAGGAGCCAGCATGATTCCTGAGATCGGCCATTATGCTCTGATTCTCGCGCTCTGCGTGGCCGTGGTGCAGGGGTGTATACCTATCTATGGTGCTGCGGTTGGGAACTCCGCATTGATGTCTGTGGCGAAGCCGGCTGCGCGAGGACAATTTCTGCTGGTCCTGCTGGCCTTTTGTTGTCTGGGTTACGCCTTTGCGGTCAAAGATTTTTCCGTCCTTTATGTTGCGGCCACCTCGAACTCCCAGCTTCCCATTCATTATCGACTCGCAGCCATTTGGGGAGCACACGAGGGATCGCTGCTTCTCTGGGTATTCATCCTGACCATCTGGATGGTCGCCGTCTCGTTCTTTTCCACCCACCTGCCGGAGGCAATGCGCGCGCGCATTCTTGGCGTGATGGGATTAGTCAGCGTGGGTTTTCTTTTGTTCATGTTAACCGTCTCCAATCCCTTCGAACGATTGATCCCTCCCGCATTCGATGGTCGCGATTTGAATCCCTTACTGCAAGACCCGGGCATGGTCATACACCCACCGATGCTCTACATGGGTTATGTGGGATTTTCGGTGGCGTTCGCCTTTGCGATTGCCGCGCTCTTGGGAGGAACGTTGGATGCGGCCTGGGCCCGGTGGTCACGCCCGTGGACTACCGTTGCCTGGTGTTTCATGACGGTGGGGGTCGCGATGGGGAGCGGATGGGCCTATTACGAGTTGGGTTGGGGAGGTTGGTGGTTCTGGGACCCTGTTGAGAACGCCTCCTTCATGCCGTGGTTGGCTGGGACGGCGTTAATTCACTCCCTCGCGGTGACCGATAAGCGGGGCGGCTTCAAAGCCTGGAGCGTGCTGCTGGCTATTATGGCATTCTCGCTCAGCCTGCTGGGGACCTTCTTGGTCCGTTCCGGCGTCTTGACCTCAGTGCATGCGTTTGCTACCGACCCGAAACGCGGATTGTTCATTCTCGTGTTCCTGGCCGTGGTCATCGGCGGCTCGCTGATCCTGTATGCGTGGCGCGCGCCGCGCGTAGGACTCGGCGGCGGTTTTTCGATGGTCTCGCGCGAAGGGATGTTGCTGGCAAACAATGTGTTGCTTGTGGCCGCTTTGGGATCAGTGCTGTTGGGAACGTTGTATCCCTTGTTCCTGGATGCGTTGGACCTGGGGAAAATCTCTGTCGGCCCACCATATTTTGACACAGTTTTTGTCCCCTTGATGACGCCTGCAATCTTTTTAATGGGGATCGGTCCTTTGGCACAGTGGAAGAAAGCGAGCTTGCCGGAGTTGGCCGTGCGATTGCGCTGGGCCTTCGGTGTAAGTGTTGTCACTGCCCTTGCGTTGCCGTTGATCATGGGCCAGTGGACGCCCCTCATCAGCCTCGGTCTGCTGTTGGCTATCTGGATTCTGACGACGGTTGCTGTTGATCTACGCGAACGGCTGGCTCATACCGATGGCGGCAGTCTGATGGGCCGACTGGCCGCGTTGCCACGCGCATATTGGGGTATGGTTTTGGCTCACTGTGGCGTTGCCCTATTCATCGTTGGTGTGACCATGGTGAAGGGCTTTGAAGTCGAGCAAGATGTACGCATGAATGTCGGGGACACGGCGACAGTGGGCGGTTACACGTTTCGGTTTGATGGAACCGAGCAGTATAGAGGGCCGAACTATATTGCGGCCCGCGGAACGATTCGTGTCAGTCAGGATGGTCGTGACGTGACCGTGATGTATCCTGAAAAGCGCCGCTACTTTGTTCAGAACCAAACGATGACCGAAGCCGCGATTTCTCCCGGGCTACTGCGCGATCTGTATGTGTCGTTGGGTGAGCCCCTCGAAAACGGAGCCTGGAGTGTGAGGCTCTACCACAAGCCCTTTGTAGATTGGATCTGGGGCGGATGTTTGGTCATGGCGTTGGGCGGCGTCTTGGCCATCAGCGATCGTCGCTACCGACTTGCGTGGCGCCGTAAAGTGTCCGATGTGCCGGCGTCGACGCAGATGGCTCGCCAAACTGTCTCATGAGCCGGTTTCTCCTCCCGCTTGGGATCTTCATCGTCGTTGTAGGGTTTCTTGCAGTTGGGCTCACGCTCAACCCGCGTGAATTGCCGTCGCCTTTGGTCGGGAAGGCGGCGCCAGATTTTTTGCTGCCCCAGCTTCACGATCCGGGGAAAGTGATTTCATCGAAAGATCTCAAGGGCAAGGTCTGGTTGCTCAACTTCTGGGCTTCGTGGTGCGGAGGCTGTAAGGACGAACACCCTGTGCTCATTCATCTCGCCCAATCGGGGGAGGTGCCCATCTACGGCATGGACTATAAGGATCAACGTAATGAGGCGTTGGCCTGGCTGAAAGAGTGGGGGAATCCCTATTCGGTCGTCGCCGTGGATGAGCCGGGGCGCGTCGGCATTGATTATGGGGTCTATGGGGTGCCGGAAACCTACGTGATCGATAAGCAAGGCGTCATCCGCTATAAACAGATCGGTCCACTACGCGAGGATATTTTGCAAGGAAAGATCTTGCCCTTAGTCAGGGAGTTGCAGAAACAATGAAATGGCTTTGTCTGGTAGTCCTATTTTCCCCTAGTTTTGTCATGGCGGAAGAGGCGCGACCGCTCGCCGAAAATCCACTAGTGGAAGCGCGTCTGAAAACCCTCGCCGTCGAGTTGCGCTGCTTGGTCTGCCAAAATCAAACCTTGGCAGATTCGAATGCGCCCTTAGCCGAAGACTTGCGCCGAGAAGTGCGTGAGATGATCGCCAAAGATATGAGCGACCGGGAAATTATCGACTTCCTCGTCGCACGCTATGGAGATTTCGTGTTGTACCGACCCCCGCTGAAGACCACGACGACCTTACTCTGGGTGGGACCGTTTCTCATACTGGGAGTCGGCGCAGCGGGATTGGTGTTTGCTTTACGAAGGAGACAGAAGAAGCTCGGCGATGTGACATTGTCGGAAGCCGAGCATAAGCGTGCCGCGCAGTTACTTTCAGAGGGAGTGAATCGTCCGTGACCATCATGTTCTGGGTTATCACATCGGCCATGACCCTGCTAATCCTGGGACTCCTGCTGTGGCCGCTGCTAAAACGGACTTCCACTGCCCTACCTGAAGACAAGGAAAAGACGTTGTCTATTTTTAGACAGCAGTTCGCCGAATTGGGGCAGGACCGCGCAAACGGTGTACTGACTGACGAATTATATCAGCAAGCACGGTTTGAACTTGAACGTCGTCTACTGGAGGAAACGGGCGCTACGGAAATGACGCCCGCGACGGCACAGCGACACGTCAGTGGTAGGTGGGTGGCTCTTGCTTTGGCCATTATCGTACCCACTTTCAGCGGATTGATCTATTGGCAACTTGGAAATCCGCTTGCCATGACGCAGCCACCCGCCGCCTCCTTGTCTGCTCAGGAGAGTGCAGAGGATGCGCATCCATCCGATGACAGACTTGAGGCGCTGGTCGAGCGGCTCAAGCAAAAAATGGAACAGAATCCGAACGACGGTATGGGGTGGGTCCTGCTTGCGCGTTCATACGAGGGGCTTGGACGTCACGCCGAGGCCGTCCCGATATACGAGAAAGCCATAACACTGATCCCTCATGACGCCCAGTTACTCGCCGACTATGCCGATACCTTGGGTGTGGTCCATGGTCGCAAATTGGAAGGTAAGCCCGAATCGTTGATTCAGCAGGCGCTGAAAATCGATCCGAATAATGTAAAGGCGTTGATGTTGGCAGGAACCGTGGCTTTCAATCGAAAGAACTATGCAGGTGCAGCCAAGGATTGGGAGCAAGCTCGCGCAAACCTTCCTGCAGATGTAGATCCGGAGCTGACACAGCAACTGATGGCTGCCATCACAGAAGCCAGGAGCCGTCTTGGTGGCGGTCAAGAGACAGTGACCGCGTATGCTGAACCGGTGTCGCCGGTCCAACCGACCGGGCAGTCTCGTGCGATCAGAGGCACGGTGACGTTGGCGCCGAGCTTGGCCGGCAAAGGATCACCGAACGACACCTTGTTTGTATTTGCACGCGAGACGAATGGCCCACCGATGCCTGTCGCGATCGTGCGGGCGACGAAGAAAGATTTACCCTTTACGTTCCAGCTCGATGACTCGACCAGCCCGATGCCGTCCAGAAAACTTTCCGGTGCGGGACCGGTGGTGATTGTGGCGCGCCTGTC
>DATIAT010000019.1:0-22779 GCA_035457905.1 Nitrospiraceae bacterium | reverse complement strand
CTATCGGGCCGGCTTCAATGTCGTGCGGATGAATCAGCGTACGTGTGGCGGCACCGAGCACTTGACGCCGACGCTCTACAACAGTGGTTTGAGTCAGGACTATCGGGCCATTGTCCGGGAGTTGGCGCAGGTCGATGGCTTAGAGCGCATCTGGCTGGTCGGCTATTCAATGGGGGGAAATCTCGTGCTAAAGGCCGCCGGAGAGGCCGGCTCATCGGATGGGGCGTTGGCCGGAACGATCGCCGTTTGCCCGAACATCGACCCCCCGAAATGCATCGACGCCCTGGAACAGCGGCGCAACTGGATCTATCACAGACATTTTCTCGTGAGCTTGAAGGCACATCTACGCCGAAAAGCTGCGCTCTTCCCCGGCAAGTGGGATCTCAATAAGCTCGACCACATCGCGTTGCTTCGCGACTTCGACCACTATTACACCGCTCCGGACGGAGGGTACGCCAGTGGAGCCGACTACTATCATCGCTCGGGAGCCTGTCATGTGCTCGATTCCATCGCTGTCCCCACCCTGATCATCACGGCACAGGATGATCCCTTCATTCCCTACTCCATGTTTACGACACCGGTGATTCAACGTCACTCGAAGATTCGCATGATCGCCCCGCGGCACGGAGGCCATTGCGGGTTCATTCACTGGTCACATAACGGAGAAGATTCCTACTGGGCAGAGAATCGGATTATAGACTTTCTGCTGGGAAGAATCTGAAAAAACCGGCTGTGTCAGGCGCAACACGCAGCCGCTGAACGTAGGGATATGAGCGCGTATGAAGAAAATGTGTGCCGATCGGCCCCATCAGGTCATTTGGAGATGGGCGCGCACCTCCTGCACGTAGGTTTTGAACGGATCCGGCATAGGAAATGATGCCTGGCCGCGCAATTGGAAAATGGACCAATTGATCACATATGAAGGAGAAAATCGTTCTTCCTGTTTGAAGCCGGTCGGCTCATTCGGAGGCCCACAGGCCAGCAGGTGTCGGACAAGTTCACCCCGACCAAAGGCTCTGGTATTGCGTGGCGGATGGTCCATAGCCAGCGCGATCGCCTTGTCCGTCGTGAGTCGTGGGACCCGTCCTTCTTCGATGAGACCATAGTAAAGTCCCTTGCCCTGATGGAGATTATGATACTCCAGATCGAGACTCTTCAGAACCGGGTCCCCCCACGTCGTATGCTCCGCTTCGCGAAACGTTTCGAGCAGCCATAATTTAGAAGCCCAATCGACCCGGCCCACCAGCGCCGCGTAGTCCCCCCGGAGATCCTGCAATACCGCCTCCCATTGATCGAGCACCCAATCGGTTTCATCGTCCTGTCCACGATAGTGCGTTTGCGCCGCTGCAAGAAACGCTTCCTGTATATCGATCGCGGAGATCGTCTTTCCCGACCGCAGCCGCACGATCCAACGTCGATCCTGGTCCTGTGACAATTCCTGCATGGTTTCAACCGGCTCATGGATCTCAAGATTGAGCGGCGCGCGGCCCTCTTCGATCAGCTGAAGGACCAGCCCCGTCGTGCCTAACTTCAAGGCCGTCGCCACCTCGGCCATGTTTGAATCCCCGAGCAGGAGGTGAATACGGCGGAATTGATTCGGATCAGCCAGCGGTTCATCTCTGGTATTCACGATGGCGCGATTCTGCTGCACCCATTCGAAGAAATCGTTCACGATGTAATCCGCGCGTTGGGAAAGCTGAAACGGGAGGGGAGACTCTTGCATATAACGGCTGCTCGCTCCTCGTGGCACAATGAGCCGGTCCATTTGAATCCAGGCGTCTTGAGGGCTTGCCGCGCCGACACGGCCGGCTCCCGTAAAGATCTGTCTGGTGACCAGGAAGGTCACAAGAGGCCCGAGGCCTCGCCGCGTAAAAGGAAAACGTCGCGAGACCAGATAGTTCTCGTGCGATCCAAAGGTCGCATCGGTTTCATGGTCCACATTGTTCTTGATCAACGACACCGTATCGGCCAGACCGAGATCTTGAATCGCCTCCTGCAATAACTGATCGCCGGCGCGATCGGCGGCCACCGCGTCACTCAGCGATTCGCATTCCGGCGATGCCCATTCCAAGTGCCCCATGTCAAGGTACATACGCCCGGCGTTGGTGAGAAATCCGCCATTGCCGGGCGGCTCATCGTGTCCTCTGTGGTGTAAATCGAGCACACCCCGACGTTGAACGTGAAAGAGATGGTCTCGAATCTTATGGGCAAACCACGTAGGGGAATGATCAGGCTGGTCTTGGTTCACCAAGAGTCCGTACTCGGTTTCGAGTCCAAAAATACGGTTGAACATCTTAGTTCGCTACGACGGATTGAAGCGCCGCCGGTAGAAGGCGTGAAAGGTCTGCGGGCTTGATGGACCGATACTTGGAAGAGCCTGGAGTCTGCCGATCGAGAACCGCACATTCGATCGTCCGTTCGCCGGCGAGGCTCCGCACATGTGCGAACAAGGCATCACTGCTTGGAACGGCGGCAGCCGATGAGTTCGCTCCACTTGCCGGTGGCTTGGTTTCAGCTTGTTGGTCCGCCTCTTCCTGTTGATGTGCCAACGAGCCGATCGCCCAGGCGCGCAGCGCCAGATCCAACGCCTCTTCCAAAGACAGTCTGGCATGCATCTGTTCCTTGAGATACGACATCATCTTAGTTTGAACAGCCGGCGTTGCCGCAAGGACAGCGCAACCGGTCGATTCCTCAAACGTGCCGTCGTAGTTGATCGTAAGAAGCGCCTCCTTCTCCGGTTTCAGCCCTAACTCGGCTACCAGAATGCGTACGATGAACGGCGCCTTATACACTTCCTCGAACGCCTGTTTAATCACCGGAGCAATGCCGTATTTCACCAGTCTCGACCCCGTCACATCGGACGGCGAACGATTGAACCCCTCAACATGCGCCATTTCGAGCAGGCTGAAGCGAAGTTTCTCCAAATCCGTCGGATGCCCCATTCCACCCAATGCCAGCCGGTCGTATATCTCGTAGAGCTTCGGGGTTCCCTTGCTCACCGTCGTCAGGAGAATGCCTCCCTCATAGGCCAGCGCAACAACCGGGCTCCCTTGTTTGAACTGTTCGTCGAGATACTGACGTCGATTGCCGACCGCTTCCACCCAGCGATAGGGCTCTTCATACATAGCGCACCACCTGCGATTCATAGAGAGGTTTCAAAGTCGTATCAGGCACCGTCTGCACCCCGGTCCCGGTAACCAATTTGATCACAGGGTAGAGACTTGCCTCCCGGTTGACACCACCGGTCGCCGAATCGAATTCCGCCGCGCTCGCAAGCAGGCGCAAGGCCTGCACCATGGCCTGGTCTCCTGGTAGAGCGCAAAGAGGCTGCTCACCCCACGTATTCAGATAGTGCAGGATGCCTCGGATCGTGGGAGATCCGGACCCGGATACGGCATATTCAACGCCTTCGAATTCCGCGCCGAGGACATCGTAGAAATAGATCTTGGCCGTGCCCTGCTCCACGTCGTAGCCGGCAAATACCGGGACCACAGCACCCGTCCCGGCCAACGCCGCAGGCACATTTTCCTTCAAGAGCCTGGAGACCGCGCGCAGCTTACCGTCGAAACTCAACTCCTGCAGCTGCGTTCTCCGGTAGTATTTGAAAGAATGTTCCAAGATACGCACCATTTCATAGGCAGTCGCAGGGACACCGGCAATCGCCATCACACTATGTCGATCGATCTCCAGCACTTTGTCCGTGCGATCGTACATCACCATGTTACCGGCGGTTGCGCGACGATCACCGGCCACCAGCACACCATCGCGATACTTGAAGGCCAGAATCGTCGTGGCATTCGTGAGTGCTTGGCCATCCCCCACCCCTGCCGGTACACCGAAGGTGTAGCCTTGTTCTTTCAACAACTGAAGAAAATCCCCTTGCATCCCCATCTCTTCACCCCAGTTCTGAGTAAAAAGTGCTGAGTGCTGAATTTTGATCCATCGCTCAACTTCTGAATCTGGCTTTTGGTTCAGGACTCAGCACTCATCTTCTACTCTCCAGTCCGTTGCCGATATCGCTCCGCCTGTTTCGGGTCGACTTTGCGCATGCGCTTAAGCAGATTGTCTTTATCGGGCGACCCGGTCTCCGGTCGTTTAGGCCCGCTACCCTCATCGGACGGACTCGGCGTCTTCGGCATCGGATTGCCTGGCCCCTCACGGCGTTCCAGTATTGATATGTGGTTCATGGTCGAAGCTCCTTTTCTCTGTTCCATGCAGTCAGCGCTTCCATCGGAGATACCGCTTGTTCGAATATCCGCGCACAGGCTTGCACCATTTCCGGCTCGAAAAGATCGCCCATCTCCAGCGTCCGCTGAAGCAGCCCCCCGCTGAACTGAATACGTTCCCATTGCATTGATTTGATTTGATCCGGGAACCGTCTGATGCAGAGGCCGCGGACCCCTGCTCTGGTATCGACCGGACCGACCACCGCTGCCGATTCGACCTCCTGCTCCGACGTCATCCGCCAGGCCTTCCCATCGGCCTCGATCCCCAGAAAGAGCCCGCGATTCGGGTCAATATTATGGTACTCCAAATCCAAACTCGTCAGCCAGGGATCATCCCATTCGATCCGCTCTTCCTGCATAAACGTCTCTAACAGCCAGAGCTTGGTGACCCAATCGAGCCGCCCGACCAGTTGCTGTCGATCGCCGGCGAGCAATCGCAGCGTTGCGGACCATTCAGCGAGGATCCAATCGGTCTCTGCATCGGTGCCGGCCAAATGCTTTTCTGCCGCGAGGTAATACTGTTCCTGGATATTAAGGCCCGTGAGGACGTTGCCGTTCTTCTGGCGAACCGTCGCTTTCAGATTCTGATCGCGAGACAGTTGCTTCACCGCAGCGACGGGATGCTCTAATTCAAGAACCGGAGCGGCGCCGCGCGCGATCAACTCCAGCACCAACTGCGTCGTCCCGACTTTCAACGCCGTGCTGTACTCGCACATATTGGCATCGCCAATAATGAGATGCAGCCGTCGATACCGTTCTCGAATCGCATGCGGTTCGTCTCTCGTATTCAGAATCGGCCGGTTGTGCATCGTGTCGACGCTCAGATCCGTCTCTATGAAGTCGGCTCGCTGAGACAGTTGATACCGGCCCGGCACGAACCCGCTTTCTTGACCCTCCACGCCGACCTTGCCGGCTCCCGCAATGATCTGCCGGCTGACAAGGAACGGCAGGAGCCCGGCAGTCAGCGAAGAAAAGGGAATCGAGCGGGAGACAAGATAGTTGTCGTGACAGCCGTAACTATGTCCGTGGAAATCCGTGTTGTTCTTGTAGAGCTGCACATGGGGTCCGCCGAGCGCCTGGTTGCGTCGCTCGGCCGCCCGTCGGACAATGCACTCGCCTGCGCGGTCATGGGCAAGAATATCTAAGAGGCTTCGGCACTCAGGCGTTGAATACTCAGGGTGGGTATGATCGTTATAGAAGCGTGCGCCGTTCGAGAGAATCAGATCGCTCTTCATCTCGTGAAACGAAAACGGCCGATGGGCATCGACCTTGGCGAACTCATCTTCTTCCTTGTCCTGCTGCAGGCCGGAAACTCGAAACCCCCGTGCATCCTCGTGCGGATCTTCGCCTCCATAGTCCCAGCGCCGCTCGAATGAAGCCGTCAGGTGAGCCCGTACTAGCTCCATCGATTCCACGACGGGATCGACCGTATCCTGGTCTTCCCTGGTAATGCCATATTCCGTTTCAATCCCAAAAAGGCGCATCGTCAAATTGCCATCAAGTCGAAAGTCCTCAAGTCAAAAAGTACTGAATTCAGACTTGATGACTTTACGACCATGGACTTAAAGACCCTATATAATCTGACTCACTAATCGCTCTTCTGTCTGACGTCCTCTCCGGAACGACGAGACCCCCACCACCTGTTCCGGGTGGTGGTCGAGAAGCTTGAGCCATTCCTCCGCCGCATCATCGGGCGGCAACATGTCGCCCTCCCGGAACTCTGAGTGGACGGCGCTCATCAGATCATCCAACGTCATGCCGCTCTGTTGATCACCTTCTGCCGCAATCATCCGATCAATCGCCAGCTCTTTCGCCCGTTGAACGATCGAAGCCAGGATCGCGCCGCTGATCAGATCGCCTCGATAGAGGACCTTGTTTTGCCCGCTTCGAAGCCTGATTGACAGGAGTCGCGCTTCATCGCTGCGTGAAAAGATCGCCGAGAGCGCCTGCTCGATCAGATCGGCACAAGCCTTCCGTCGGTCCCCGCCGTGCTGGTCGATCCATAGCCGGTCCAGAGGCAGGTCATCGGTCAGGTATACGTTCAGAATCGCCGCCGCCGCGTCACGATTCGGACGGCTCACTTTGATCTTGCGATCGATACGTCCAGGCCGCAGCACAGCCGGGTCGATCAGATCCGGTCGATTCGAAGCCAGAATGATGACCACATCGTGCAACGATTCAATGCCGTCCATCTCGGAACAGAACATCGGCACCAGGGTGCTGGAGATGTTAAATGAACGAGATGCCCGTCTCGTGCCAAGGATCGACTCCGCTTCGTCGATGAAAATGAAGGGCAACGCCCCCTCGCTGCGACGAGCACGGGCCTGGGCGAAGAGATCCCGGACCATCCGCTCCGATTCCCCCAGCCACATGTTCAGAATCTCAGGCCCCTTGACGTGAAGGAAGGCCCCGCGAGTCACCGGCAGCCTGTCACTCTTAGGACTGGACGAACTCTGGCCCGATTCCTTCATGAGCTTTGAGAGACTGGCCGCTGTCGCCTGCCCGATCAGGGTCTTTCCGCAGCCCGGAGGACCGTAGAGCAGAAAACCCTTCGGTTGAGTGAACTTGAACCGCTGAAAGGTCTCCGCATGGAGCAAGGGATATTCGATGGCTTTCTGAATGGCTGCAATTGCCGCAGATTGCCCGCCGATCTGTTCCCATGTGACAGTGGGAACTTCGTCGAGTACGTGGGACCTGGCTTTTCGATCTTCCAATTTTTCGATAGCGACGTGGAGGCTGGGATCGATACGCACTTCATCGCCCGGCTTCAGGTCCACGCCGACCAGATCGCTTGACCGTTGCAGAATCAAGACCTGTCGTCCCATCTCCTGTTCGAAGCGAAGCCGCCCGTCTGCTAACGCTTCCGCCACTTTCAACACAGGCCCATTGCGGTCGTAACCCAACATCTTGATCACCGCGTAGGCCTCGTTGACCAGAATCTGAGCGCCGATCCTTAACTCGGCAGCCGGCACCCGCGGATCGACCGATGCATAATACTCAGCGCCTCCCACCAGGATTCTTGCGAGACCTTCACCTGGCACCTCAAGCAGAGTACCAACCCGATTCGCGGGTGCGGTGAGCTTCTCGATCACGTCGGAGATTTTCTTGAATTCGACCTCTCGTTGCTTCTGCGCCGCTTGCCCGAGGATCACGGCATGGCGCAGCTTGTAGAGGATCTTCTGCCGGGGGTCATTCTCGGAGAATGAGGCGAGACACTGCTCGATAAGTTCAAGCGGGTCGGATTCCGCACGCATCGATGGATTCTCTGCTTCCTCCGTCTTCCTGTCAGGTTCCGAGGCGTGTGACTTATGAGTGGATCGGCGATCGCTCATCGATGGTCCTCCATGCGAAACAGATGGGTGATCCTATCATAGCGACCTCACGGATTGCCGCAATCCTATAAGCTAAGGTTATTCAGTTGACGGCTTGTAGCGTCACAGAGACACGTTCCCTGCTGGTTCCCCGCATGATGTCGACCGTAACCCGATCGTTGACTTTGTGTCGTTCCATCACATCCATCAGTTCATCCGCGGTCTCAATCGGGTTGCCGTCCACAGCCGTGATGATGTCGCCCAATTCCACGCGGCCGGTGATGGTCTCGCGGGCGCCTTTCAAGCCGGCCTTCTCCGCTGCGCTGCCGCGCGACACTTTGCCGATAATCAATCCCTTGATCCCCCACCGCTTGGCCATCGCATCGGGAACGAGCGAAACCCCGAGCCCCGGGCGGATCAGCTTCCCGTACTTGACCAACTCCGGGACGATGCGGTTGACCGTGTCAACCGGCACAGCGAAGCCGATTCCCGCGAAGGCCCCGCTCGGGCTTACAATCTGGGTATTCACACCTATCAATCGACCGGCGCTATCGAGCAGCGGCCCGCCGGAATTTCCCGGATTGATGGCAGCATCGGTCTGAATAACTCCTTCAATCGTTCGGTTCGATAAGGACTTGATGGTCCTCCCCAAGGCGCTCACTACGCCGGTCGTCAGCGTATGATCGAGGCCGAATGGGTTTCCGATCGCCAAGACTTTCTGTCCGACACGCAGATCCTGCGAAGTCCCGACAGTAATCGGCGAGAGCGCCTCTTCCGGCGCACGAATCTGCAGTACGGCCAGATCGCGGTCGGGATCGGCGCCAATGAGTGTGGCCTTCTGTTCACTCCGGTCGGATAGGGTGACGGTGATCGAATTGGCGCCGTAGACGACGTGAAAGTTGGTGACGATGTGGCCTTGTTTGTTCCAGACGAATCCAGACCCGGACCCTTGCGGGACTTCAAAGGTATTGAACGACCACGGGTCTCGTTGAATCGCTGTATTCGCGATGAAGACGACGGATTTCGTCGCCCGCTCGAACACGGCCATCGTGGCCCGCTCATCCGCGCCCAACTCACCAAGCAATGGCGTCACGGCGCGCGGTTTTCCTTCAGGCCCGTCGTAGTTTCCACCCAAAGGCTTGCCCCACTCAGCTGTCGACAAGGCAGGCCAGAGGCTCATGAGCACAAGTCCCGCCGACATGATTTTCCACTTCATCCTGATTATTCCCCCATGATTTGAATAATGAGTTCTCTGGTCCTGGATCTGGTATCGAAATCCACGAGGGCGATCTGCTGCCAGGTTCCCAACAACATCGCCCCGCCCAGAAATGGAACGGTGATCGACGGCCCTTGCAGCTGACCCCGCAAGTGACTGTGGCCGTTGTCTTCACCGGCATTTCTGGTGTTGTGCTGCCAGGTGGGATCAGCAGGCACGGCTCGATCCCAGAAGGTCCTGGTATCGGCCCTGATGCCCGGTTCATCCTCGATGATCATCACCGACGCGGTGGTGTGCTTGACGAAGACCGTCACGATTCCGGCCGACAGCCCTGTGCCTGCCAGGGCATCGACTACGGAGTTCGTAATATTCTCGATCTCCGTGTTCCCCTGCATGGTGAGGCGCAACGAAACCGTCTTGACCGCCACCTTATGACCCCATCGCCTGGAGGGCCCGCCGCTCGCCTCGTGTCAAGGCGCAGCCACGAGCTTCCTCTAGAATTGCGTCGAACTTGCCTTGTGCCGTCAACCGGCGCAGCGTCCCCACCACCTCGGCGCTCAACACACCTTCCTGCTGCAACTTCTCCAAATACGCAAAGGCGTCGAACAACGTTTCTTTCTTTCGCACATAGTAATCTCTCCCACGACGCTGATTGCTGTAGGCTTCAAATTGTTCACAGGCGACGAGTATCTCCGCCAACTGCCTCACCCAGGGCCTGGCCGACGCCAACTTTTCAGGATAGTAATAGTACAGCATCACCTGCTGCATCCATGGCAGCCAGGTCACCCCCATATTTCTGATGGCGGGGCGAACCGTGCGCAATCGGCGGGCAAGCCGGCGCGAATAACCCAGCCGCATCTCGATCTGTTCCTTCGCCCAAGCTGTCATGGCAATGCCATCGGCTTCAAGGTCTTTTCGATAGCGATGGAGAAACGACTCCGTTTCGCGTCCATAGATCGTCTCCGGATAGATGGATCTCCATTCCCGCGGTCTCGTGGGAATTCCTCGCTGCTTGGCCCAGGACCAGATTTTCCCGAAGAGCCGTCGATCGAGCCCGGCCCGCCCTAAGTCATGCAGTAAGCAAGCGATCTGATACTGGTAGACTCTCCTGGCTCCATGGCCCAGCGCCGTGGCTACCGCAGCGCACATGCGTGCTGTCCGCACGGCATGGGGCCGATCATATCCGCGGATGATCCGGCCAGGATAAACGGGATGCGGATAGTCATAGAGACGCATCAACCTGGCCAGAAGCGCACGCGAAACCAGGAGCGGGGCATGTGTAGGAGCTGATCGCATCGTGAGTCGGGATACACACAGACGTACGGATAACGAGTACAGGCTCAACGAGAATATCGTTCGATGAAACGAGGTGTCAAGGCGAGCCGGTACTCGGCTTCTCGATGAAAGTCTTGATCTCTTCTGCTATGCTCGGATCGAAGGCATAACAGCAACCTGCCGGGATCAGAGGAAACGACAGGATGGCACGATCGCATCAGACCACGGCGATGGTCATGGGCGTAATCTTCTTCGCCGTCGCCCTACCGACCTTTACGACAAGTTTTGCAGCGCCCCCGATGGATCAACTCACCGATCTGACCGGCAAGGCCTCAGTCGTCGTCACACTCAAAGGCCGCGACACGTTTACGAGCGAATATCGCTACGATGTCAGTGTCAGGAACAACACGGCAGACCCCCTCATCGCCGACTCACTGGTCATCGTCCTCGACAAGATCACGAACCTTGCAGGCGAAGACCGTGAAGGGTTGACAGGCGAATCCTTTCTCAAACGGTTTGAGGTGCTGGGGCAGGACGGCGAAACCGAAGACGGAAAACCGTTCTTTCATATTCCGGCCGGGTCTGGCCCAGACCTCGTCTCGCTCTCCGACAGCCTCCCGGCCAGCGTCCGCCTCAGGAACAAGGACTATCTCTCGGTCTTTACCCCTTCCTTCAAAGTTCTGGGGCAGAAACGTCCTCCACCTGAGCCAAAGCAAGCCCAGGCCGCTCCCGCTAAACCAGGAGTGAGCCCTACGCCGACAACACCCGCCCGCACCTCCGTCGACAAGCTGATCCAGTTGTTGATCAAAAAGGGTGTGGTCACAGAGGAAGAGTGGCGTAAGGCGAATCAACCGTGACAGACGCGTCCTGTAAGGCCTGCACAAATGCCTGGCCTCGTGCCGACCATTTTATTGCCGACCTCGGCCTTTCCAAGGCCTATCTGCACGACGATCAATTCTTTCCCGGATGGACTGTCGTCGTGTTCAAGCGCCATGCAAGCGAGCTGTTTCATTTGGCTCCGACGGAACGCATTCAGCTCATGGAAGACGTGAACCTAGTCGCCCAGGTTATCGCTCAGGTGTATGACGCCCGGAAAATCAACTATGAACTCCTCGGCAATCAACTCCCCCATATCCACTGGCATGTAATTCCCCGCTTAGTCGGTGACCCGGCACCATCCGAACCGGTGTGGCGCGTGCAGCACGAACCTCTGCCCCGTTCAGGGCTCGATCTCCGAAGTGCACTTCAGCGCCTGCAGCAGGCCTTTCAGACGGCACGTTAAATCATGATTTGCCGTTCCCACCTAAGTGGCTCTACAGGGCCCATCGACATCGATATCAGTGATATAATGCATTCCGTCCTTCACAACAGATCCGGAGGGTCACAGGCTTCCGATGCGCCGTCGATTGCTGCTCGTGACCCTCGTGTTCATCTCCTTCATCACACCGTTCCCGCTTCCTTCATCGCTCGCACAGACACCTGAAAATGCGCTGCCCCCGACGATTGAATCCCCTCCACCGGCGCTCGACACCTCCACTGCTCCAGAGTCTGCAGATGAGCGCAGGCTTCAAGAACCAGCACCGAGCGGGCAAACGGACCCCGTAACATCCCTGGGAGCGTTGCGCAACGCAGTCCGCCTGTCACCGGACAAGGCGGACGACCGGCTGAGATTGGCCCAAGGACTCTACCGCATTGGCGATCTCGACGCGGCCATTGACGAGTGCCGCACAGCGCTCAAGCTCGAGTCGAACAACGCCAACGCTCATTTACAACTCGGTGTCGCACTGATGGCCAAACAAGATGCGCACGCGGCTGCCGTCGCCTTGATGGAAGCCGTCCGTCTCAATCCTCAATTGACGCACGCGCATTACAGCCTGGGCGGCGTCCAGTACTCGCTGGGCAATTTTACAGCGGCGATCCAATCCTATCGCCGCGCCCTGGAGCTTCAACCGAATTTTTCCGACGCCCGCTATCGTCTCGCACTGGTCTTGAAGTTGACGAATCGGCACCGAGAGGCGATGCCATTTATGGAGCAAGCGGCGATCGACGGGGTTCCGCAGGCAAAATATTTCATGGGAAATGCCTATCGTAACGGACAGGGCGTCGAAAAGAATCTGGCGGCGGCAATCCGCTGGTGGACCGATGCGGTCGAGTTCGGTCAGCAGCGCGCGGCGGAATCACTTTCACAACTGCGCCGCCAAGCACTGTCACCGGACCCGTCGGGGCACCGCCGAAAAGATGCGATTGAGGCCTTCAGGCAGTATCGCAATGAACTCTGGGCTGACTACCCGAGTGCCCCCAGAAACGAGCCGGGTGGCTCGTTGGGCATGACCCTGCTCAAGGAGAACCAAACCTCCGAAGGAGTCACCGCTCTTTTTGCCGAAGCCCTTGCGCTGAGCGAGACTGCAAACGACGAGCTGGCGCGACTGTATGAAACAGGTCTTGGCATGAGGCTCGCTCAGTTCGATCCGCGCATTCTGTCGTGTTTTATCACCACCGCCAGCGATGGGTTCATCCCGTCGAGGAAAGCGCTCGCACGCATCTATGGAAAAGGCCTCGGTGTCACGCCGGATGTGCGAAAAGCTAAGGCGATGCTGATGGGGCTATCCAAGCAGGAGGTACGAGCGGTCATGGACGAAATTACAGCACGCTAGCAGGAGTCTGAAACGTGAGACAAGGGTCATTCGTAACGCTGTGGCGACAATTTCTCAGCTCCGTCTGGCTTCAAGCCGGCGCCATGGGGTTGCTGGCGACGCTCCTGGCGTTCAGTCTGAAGACTGTAGCGCCAACCACATTTACGGCTGTGGACTGGGCTGCCTACGATTATTGGCTGACCGGTCGCGCACCAATCCCGGTAAGCCCGTCCCTTCTCATCGTTGCACGAGATCCGGCCAGCGAAGAAGAATTGGGAACCGGGCCATGGGATCGGGCTATTTTGGCGAGGCTTCTGACCAGTGCGCATGAATCCGGAGCCCTCGCAATCGGCCTCGATCATCGCCTCGACCATGCCAGTCCTGTGCAGCTTGGCGGGGCGGCGAGCGATGCCCTACTGCTTGAAACCCTTGACACCGCCGGCCCCATCGCCGTGGTACAGAGCCCGGACTCGATGCTTGCCTCGGATACAACGATCGCGGGCCATCTGCAGGTCACAGCCCATTCCGATCACGTCGTACGAACAGTCCCCGTAACGTCAACTGGTGACACGCAATCAGTCCCGGCCTTCGGAGTCGCGCTCTATGAGATATTTCAACAACGGACCTCGAACACGAAACCGCTACTTTCAGCAGACGGCGCTGCTTCGGTCTTGATCAACTATGTCGGCGATGGGACGATCAATTCCTTCCCAACGGTTCCTCTGTCATCCGTTTGGAACGCCATAGAGCATCATGAACGTGATCGACTCACCGAGTGGTTCAAGGGCAAAGTCGTTCTGTTTCTTCCAAACCCCATGGAAGCAGGAAATTCACTCCTGCCCACAGGACAGACAGTGACCAACCCAGTGGTCCATCTCCACGTCTTGAACATGCTGTTGACCGAAAACCGCCTCTACCAACTCGGCGCAGCCGCTCACTTTTTGATGACGATTCTGTTAGCAGGATCGGTCGCCTGGCTTCTTCTTCATTTTCGAGGCACGCTCGGTCTCCTCCTTGCCGGCAAAACCATCGCCGCCTACGGAGTCCTCATGTTCCTCGCGCTTACGGTAGCTCAATTGGCGCTTCCACTCGCCATGCCCTTAACGGCCTCGCTCCTGGTGCTCGCCGGTACGACCATTTGGAGCCATCTCACCGCTCATCAGCGGTTGATGCTCCTGGAGCAAAACATGCTGGGACTGCAGCAGGAAGCCGTCGCCGTGCGCGAGGCGCTGGTGTTGCGCGAAACCCGTGCGGAGACCTTGCAGGAAGATCTCGCCGTCGCGCGAAGCGCCGTCGAGCAAGCCACCGGCCGGCAAGAAGAGATCAGTCGCTCCGCAGACCTGCTTCGTTCCCAGCTCGCCGATGCCCAGTCGCAGGAGGATGAAGCACGCAGGAAACTGGAAGAGCTCGAACGGCAATTGCACAGTCTTCGCGCTGCCACGAGCGAGCCCATGACGATAGGCGACGTCGAACTCGATCGCCTCTGCGACGAATGCCGGCAGCTGGGCATCATCACCCAGGATGCCAGGCTCCTGCGCCTTTTTCGAGACCTCAAGAAGGGGGCCAAGTCGCCGCTGACCGTCCTTTTGCTGGGGGAACCGGGAACCGGGAAGGAACTGTTCGCTCGCGCCGTCCATCGACTCAGCCCACGGACCGGCAAGACCTTTATCGCAGTCAATATGGCTGCCATTTCTCCGGAGCTGTTCGAAAGCGAACTCTTCGGCCATAGCAAAGGCAGCTTCACCGGCGCCACAGCGGACCGGCGCGGCTATTTCGAGCTGGCGAACCACGGTACGATCTTCCTGGACGAGATCGGCGATCTACGCCTGGACCATCAGAGCAAGCTGCTTCGGGTGCTACAGGAAAAATCATTTTATCGCGTCGGCGCGACGATCCCAACGACGGTGGATGTGCGTATCGTCGCCGCGACAAATCGCGATCTGCAGCGCGGTGTCTCAGAAGGCTGGTTCCGCGAGGATCTTTATTTCCGATTGACAGGTCTCGTATTCCGGCTGCCGCCGCTACGCGAACGGACCGGCGACGTGCCGATCCTTGCAGATAGTTTTCTCAACGAAATTGCCGCTCAAATGAAAAAACAGGCGACGAAGCTTTCAAACGAAGCGCTTCGTGCCCTGGTGGAGCACGAGTGGAAAGGCAACGTACGAGAGTTCCGGCACTGCCTGGAACAAGCCATCGCACTCAGCGATGGCCCCCTGCTCACCAAAGAATCGTTGCGCCTCAGCAGCACATCCGTATCGCCATCCGGTCGAACCAAACCATCGCAGATTCTTCCAGACCCGGCCAGCGATGCAGCAGTATTGAACTGTCTGAGGCAGCATGGCTTCGACATGCAAGCAACAGCCAAGACATTAGGCTGGGACAGGAGCACGGTCACACAGCGATTGAAGGGGCTCTGCTTCCAAGCGCTGGTCGAGGCCGATGGAGATCATGCTAAAGCCGCGATGACCATCGCCGGCGATCCCATCTACCTGAGAACCGTCGAGCTGAAGCTCATGGACTACCACGGCCATCTCATGTCCGTGATCGAACCCTTCGCCACAGCGAGCGAGGCGCTCGTCGATTGCAAACGGCGTTTCAAAAACCTGCCGGATCGACATTTTTCTTCGGTCGAGACTCTGGTGAGACGGTACTTTAGCCAGAACAGGACGACGTCACTCGGATTGAAAAGAGAGTCTTAACATCTTCCTTCTTCAAGCTAACTTTCAATCAACGATCGAAACATGATTGCCGCATCCTGATACGTCCCATCGTTTTTCCGCACCGCGCCAGGGATCACACCCAGTTCTCTGAAACCAAGTTTTTCCCAGAGACGGCGCGCGACCACATTTTCTGAAAACACAAGGTTGAAGATCACGCTGCGGTAGCCGAGTTGCCTGGCATAAGCCAGCATCGTGGCGCCCAATAGCCAACCCAAACCTTTGTTGCGACAGTCCGGTGCGACAATAAAGCCGGCGTTTGCTACCTGTCTTGCCCGCCCAGGCCAGTTCGGCTTGAGGTAAAACGCCCCGATCATGCCGGTCGCGCGAGCACGGTCAGGCGCATAGGCGGCCACCGTACTCATGCCGCGAAACCAATAGTCCATGAAGGCATCCTCATCTGGGAACCGGTCATGAGGGTACGATGTTCCCTCGTCAACAATGATTCGATAGAGAGCCCGCAAAGGCTCGACATCCCGCTCGTCAGCCAGCACCAATTGCACCGGCGAACTGTCTTTCAACTTCGCATCAATAGGAAAAATCAGACTCATCATGCTGATCCGTTGTCGTTCAGAAATTCAACGTTTCTGTCTTCCCACTGGCAGGAACGAGGGCTTGTTCTTTACCCCGTTTTCCGGCCCGGATGGAGCCCGAAATGCCTGGGTACTCAAGGTAAAACAGTTTCTTGTCATTCCATGCAAAAACTCGAAGTGTTTGGTATATTTTTCTTAAAGGCACGCTCAATGCTTTACGAATTATTCATGTTTTGGGTTGTCGCTAGCATTACAGTGGTTGCGGCCACCATGGTGCTTAGCGGCTTGTTGTGTGTGTGGTGCGCCTATAAAGGTCGTAAGCGAGCCCGCTTGGAATCCAACAGCGTGCGTCAACCAAGTCACCCCTGAAATAGCTTCTTCCCAACCTGGGAAACGGTTCTGACACAGTTTTCCGTCTAAAAAGTCTGGCCTATTTCCCCCTATATATCTAACGAATACTTAGCAGACAATTGTGAATGAACGTGGCACATGGTCGCTAAACTCTAGCCAATCATCGCGACTACCAACTGATAGAGTACTCGCTTGCATGGCAACTATGTCTTTTGATGAAAAGGCATAGTCTATGTGATATGGCTTCCGCAGGTCCCTTTGAAGGTAAAAGGTTGGGCTAGATTCCTCACCCTGCTCTTCACCTGTTACCGCATGATATAGGCTCACCATATTTATGGCGTTTAGTTCTATTACAACGGCACTATGATTCCACCGCCGGTCATGGTTGAGGTCCCAGATTTTATTGCTGTTCAGGTCTCCGCAAAGTACCGTGTCGCACATCGCCATTTTCTGCTTGTGGAGATATAGATACTTCCAAAGCTGTCCGATTTAGCGAAAAGTTGGAGAATTAGCATATTTCGTCCAGACTCCGACGAGATTGAACTGGTTGTTTACTCTGGCAGGCAAAAACAACTGTAACCCGTTGTCGTCCCAATTGAGCTGCTCAATTTTCACGGAGCTAGATGCAAATATGCCCAACCCTTTATGCTTACCTTTCCCAACCCATAAATAGTTCTCTGCCCATTTTTTATATTCTCCTTTTGAGTGCATAGGGTTCTCGCACTCTTGGATCACATATATATGAGCCTCAAGTTTTGCTATTTCTATAAATTTATTGTGGAACCCACCATTGCAATTCCATGTGATGATTTTCATGTTGCCGACTAACTATTGAGTCCGCCAACCGGCATAGTAAGCCTCGCTAAGGCGAAAAGTGGCGCAGAATTGTCGCGTGGCTTCACCCAGTTGTCAACGTACACCAGCGCGCATGGTTTTCTACGCAGGCAGCCTTATACTGCGGCCATCGAGCGAGGCTCTTCAAGGAGCCCATGCGCCGGGAGCAAAGAAAGCTCCTCACACCCTTGCACCTCACCTTCTGATGCCGCGCGTTGCGCGAGCAAAGAAGATCATCAGCCTCCGCTCCCTCTTTTCATGAATCCTCTACGGCCTTCCCAGGAACGGCACCCGTGTCAGGCCTGACTGCGGCTGTCGAATGAGCACAGCCTATCTTCCTCGCCCTCAAGAGCCTGGCAGAAAGCGTGGCAACTTCGCCGAAGGAGCGGGGTCCCATCGAGACTCAGCCAAGAAGGAAAGCGGAAACTGACCGAGTCTTCGAGGGAATTTCCGAAGGCTTCCGCTTGGCTGAGTCCGATAGGGTCGATCCGAGAGGCGAGGACGCGCACGCTCTCTGCCAGGCTCATCTTCTTTTTGCGGGGCCTTCCCCGCATCCCACGCTGGAAATCAGATCCCCGCATCAAGCGCTCCTCTGCCCCATTCTCAAAAGCCCTCAACTTTCCTCACTTCTTAACCAATTCATTCCTATTCCCCCACCGGCACTTCCGTTGCTCAAGCATTTGCCCATCGGTGAACGGACAAGATGGCCGGAGAGGAGGTGATGCGGGGTCAAGGCTGCAGTGAAGTTTTCAATGTTAAGGGTTGAATTTTGAATTGATCATTTCACAACAAGGAGAATGCCATCATGCAGAAGCCATCGTCGCCAGTATCGTCAGGAAACATTTCCCCAGCCATTGTGGGGCCCAGTGGAGATGGGAAGGAAGTCTATATTCTGGGTGGTGTGGTCTCGATCGTAGCCATCGTCCTCGGAGCCTTCTGGTACTACTCTGGGCCTGGCCAATCCTACGCTTCGAAAGCCCAGCCTGAGCCCCTGACTAACTCTCAAGTCACGAACGCGCTGAAGAGCAGTGCGACTCAACCTGTCGAGCCGATCGTGAACAACCAGGTTGTCCCTGCATCCAGCCACAAGATCGACAGTATCCATACGGATATCTATTTTGAGATAGGCCGCAAAGGGCTCACCGACGACGCCAAGGCAATCCTCGTCACGCAGGCCGACCTGGCAAAGAACGATCCTGATCTCGGGATCCTCGTGCTAGGCCATACAGACCAGCAAGGTTCAGCCACCTACAATATGAAGCTGGGTATGAAGCGCGCAGAGACGGTGAAGGCCGAGCTCATGAACGCCGGTGTGGCGGAGCAGCAGATCAAGGTAGTGAGCCTCGGCGAAGACGGCGTGCTCTGCGTCGACAACAGCGACATCTGTCGCAATATGAATCGGCGGGTACACCTCGAAGTTCGCAGGATCGGCAAAGACCACATGATCCTTCCCACTGTCGCCACAGAGCCGAAGACCACCGAACCTATCCGTTCAGCTTATGACCAAAACGGCGGCACGGACGGTCACGATTCACTCGCGGAAACACTGCTTCCTTCCCTTGCCGAACCTCCGGCAACTGATCCGTCCCTCCTTGCGACAGACCCGGCTTCCGGCAGTTGAACGACCTGAGCCACCTACATGAGGCGCATCGCCTCATGTAGGAGCAGGCCAAGCCCAGGTGCTGGTTGTGACGGATGAGGGCGACTGGGAAGAGAAGGGATACGGGAAACGCGGTTAATTGGAATACTTCAGGCCGGTCCTCTTCGGTGCTTTCCATTTCCAGGGCGGCACGGGATTGGGGTCACCCCAGAGGCCTTTTCTCGACGCCCTGGCCAGCTCTTCGAGCGTCTCGAGACTGCGATCACCGGAACCGGACTTTTTCCACCAGGCCAATCCTTCCTTCAGCAATTCATGGCCGACATTGCGCCCGTCCTGGAGTATGACCTCGGCAGACACTCGGCCCTGTTTGTCTCGCGTGACCCGCCGCACGACGACGTCACGGTTCCCCACGTAGGCGAAGGTCGCGTGCTTCGCCTGTTTTCCGTGAGGCTGCTTGAGCTCAGGGCAATCGATGTCTTTGATGTGGATAGTTTCGTTGTACCCGTCGTGACGAATGGTCAATCGATCACCGTCATGGACAGTCACGACTCTCGCGACAAAGTCAGCCCAGGAAAGCGCTGGCCATGTCGCCACCGATGCGAGCACAAGACCAGCCATGATGTAATGCTTCACCATGAATCGTATACTAGGGCCTCTAGGTTTTCCCGCCAACTTTTTATCGATTTCTCGCAATGCAGCCTTTTACGGAACATATAGAATCGGCGCCTGCTCGGAAGGACTGCAGAAAATGCTTATTTGAAGCCTGGGTTGTCGTTGGTCCCGATGCTCACTAGGGTGACCTGACAGACTTTGTCTGGGTTGGACGGGGGGTGAGGGTGACAGAGGTACAGGCCCGGTTGGCGCAGCGGGCCATCTTGAGCGGGCGATTGGTCACGTCGCGATAGCTGATGAGAGCCAAGCCTTCGGTCCCGATAGTCAATGAGCTATCCTGGCCAACATTGCCCACGCCACTCAGAGTGGTGGGTACCAATCTCGGATGCTCAAGACTGGTGTCACTCGCTCCAGCACTGAGAATCAGACCAGAGCCTAAGTAAAGCACGAACCCGAAAAAGAGCACAGTCTTTCCAGACATCATTATCGTCCCTTGATCGAGTTAAACCCAATCATGGATGGTATAGTGGGGAAACTTGCCAATCCTACCCATCACTTCACACGCTGTCCTTGCCATACCAATGTGTTCCGTGGAAGAAAGATGGGGTTACAACGTCTCAAATTTTCTTTTGCTGGCAAGAAGGGTTATCGTCAATAAAACAGTAAGGAGCGGCGAAAGCCTGCCCATGATCGCTCCGCGGGAGCCGACCAGGGAGACGGGAGGGAACCTCCGAACAGAGAATCATACTGGTCATGCCCAGACATATCCTTGGACGTAAATCCAAGAAAACACCTAAATTCTCTGTAGAGTCGAGTTGGATTGATCTGTCAGGGTAGCCGCGTGGTAGTAAGAAAAGGTGACATGAGTACCAAACACCCAAACGTGTTGTGGAGTTTATCTCGTGCGATAACTGGAGCCGGCGACCTGGATTGAACGGACGACCTGCGGTTTACGAGTACCAGAAGAGCAACAACCCCTAGAACCGCCAGACCCCCAGGTAGAGCCTACTTCTGGCGATCCATCAATGGAGTAGGGGGGATAGCAAATGTTGCATAACGTTGCACTGGTTGTGACGGGTCAGAGGGCAGACGGGCACAGAAACGGGCACACTGGACGGGTGCAATAAAAAATGACCCCTCCCCCCGGGTACCCCCAAAAAATCAGACCTCAAGCGGTGCGTGGGGAGGCATCCGTCTATTACAATTTTTTTGCTAGACCCGATCCTACGCGCAGGGGTGGAGGTATTAGATTGGGTGGAGTATGACAAAAACAGAGCAGTCCTCCGCCATGTCGTCTCATCCACACCTCCTGCTCGTATCTATAGAATCAGCACCAGCCCGAGTGAAATTCGAGCATTGGACACACAATCACCATTGGCTCTTTCCCCCCAGGCGTCTTCTTACTTATGGTGTGACGCGCTGAATGGTGGAGGCATAGCCGTCGTCCGAGACGAAAGCTTTCACCTGATCGCCGATGGCCACCCGGTCCATTTTCGTCTGGTCGTCCACACGGACCCGCCTGGTTTCTCCGGCATCGTCTCTGATCGAGACATGCCGAGCTCCAATGTCGTTCACCCTGCCGGTGACCGAGTCCTGCTTGAGCCGCTCAACCATGGTGGGCGAGGCCGCACGTTTCTCCGATGCATTCTGGGTGCATCCAACTACGCTGAGGTTCAATCCGACCGCCGCAATCATCATGGCCATCATTCCGGTACGCATATGGCACCTCCTGGTTGCTGAATATACTCTACCCTGAATGTGGTGCGCGCCATCCTGGGAAGTTCCCTCGGGCGATACCGTGAGGGTGCGAGCACTATTGCTTTTAAAGAGGTCGTTCGACTCCTCCCTATCTGCCAGGGGTAGATGTCACACCGGAAAGGGTATTGCATGGTCCCGCGAATCCCCCTCATTGGATCTACACGTGAAGCCTGGGTGAAGTACATCGTGCGCTACGCATCTTCACCGCTGGTGTAGAGCCCGGAGTCGTGCTCGAAAAGAATTTGACCATAGTGTCGATCGTCGCCTTTGTCGTGTTACAGGCCGAGAGGTTCAAACATGGACCTCTGCGATCATCAACAAGGGGAATACCCCTCGTACGATCCACATCTTTCTCATGATCAATCTCCTTATGGACTCTTCCTCAAGTCACCGGCGGCGTTTGCCCCTTCAACAGATGGACGATGAGCAGGACCATGCCGACGACGAATAGGATCCATGAAATCTGCGTGGCCACAGCGGCCACGCCGGATGCGCCCAGGACAGCCGCTACGATTCCCACGATAAGAAACATAAGCGCATAGTACAGCATCGATCTCTTCCATTCGTTGCGTTCGAGCCGACCGGCTCCGATCGACTATTGTGGCGGAACCGCCACATCGATCATTATCTCTCTTGCTCCAGGCTTGCAGCTCCCCGTTCAGGCATGATGCGCGGCAACGGCTGGCCCGTGATTCCCAACTCGGGGACCGGCATGCCCATCACTTTGTCCACCTGCCCGTCCCCGTTCAATTGAATGGTCAACCGATCGCCGACCGACAGGTTCCCAAACAATTCTGGTGCTCTCACTTCAAGGTATATGGGTTCACCCAGATCGGTTTTGATCATCCCCTTTCCTCTCGCCAAATCCAGTTCCGACAATGTGCCCGTTACCTCGTATGGTCTCCGAGTTTCGGTTCTTCCGCCGTAGGATCCGTAGGATTCTGCTCCGTTCGCGATCGTCGGCATCAAACCTGAGGCAAGGCTCAGACACAGGAGGATCTTCATCCCCATCCCCCTATCATGTGGCGGTCGATAGTGGATCGGCGTCCCGTCGAATGGGGTTATATAGGTCGGCATGTGACCTCATCGTGTGGGTTGAGGTGGAATCGGTTGCGGTGGCGTCGGGTCCGTCGGTCCCGTGCCTCCCGGCTTGGGCGATGGACTTGGCGAAGGTGACGGAGAAGGATGCATGGGCCCCGGCATCGGTTTCGGATCTCCGATTTGACGCGGCTCCATCATCGTCACGAATTCCGCCATCGCCAATACACACACCAGCGCCGCTCCTCCCCGCTGCCTCGTAGAATTCACGGGATCGGAAAACATGGTTATCACCACCGGCCTCTTCTCTCCGCTGAACACGAACAATCAACAAATCCGTCTCTCAACAATCAGCATCGCATTATCTCCGGGCCGGAAATTGGAATTGGGGCTTACCCGATACCTGTCGCGCTTGGATTCAGCGTGGCATACTCCAGCGCAAAGGTCCGGCGCCTCTCGTGTTCCGGTGACAATCCACCCGACTCTCCGTACCTAATTCGTCGAGGTTTTATTAATCGACAGCGCATGATTCTGATCGTTCACCTTCGCCTCAATACGATCACCCTTCTTGATTTCTCCCATCATCTGGGTAGTTTTATCTGTATGCAAACGTACTTCTTTCCCGTCCTTCACCTTGACGAAATAATTCCCGTCTTCGACGCGGACCAGTTCGCC
>DATIAT010000018.1:0-2307 GCA_035457905.1 Nitrospiraceae bacterium | reverse complement strand
CTCGTCAACATGCCGTTCAGCTTTTCCAAGTATCCGTCCATCCAGCTTGGGACACTTTCGGCGTTGCTGAAATCGCAAGGCATCCCGGTCGACTGCCACCACCTGAATGTCCGGTTCGCCCACAAGATCGGCGTGCCTCTGTATGAACTCATTTGTGAAAAGCGGGCTCTATTCGGCGAATGGCTGTTTTCCTACCTCCTCTTCCGTGACAATCCCAAGCGAGCGGAATATCCTCGCGTCTTCAAACCTGTCTTCGAACAAATCACCCAGCAGACCGGCCAGACCACCGGCTATTTTGAAGAGATGGCCACAAGAATCGCTCCGCAGTTTCTCACCTGGGCACTGACCGCGATCGATTGGAGCCGTTATAAACTGGTCGGCTTTACGTCCACATTCGATCAGAATGTGGCAAGTCTGACGATGGCAAAGTTGATCAAAGATCTTTATCCGGAAGTGACGATTGTCTTCGGGGGGGCGAACTATGATGGAGAAATGGGGTTGGAATATTTCCGGGCGTTTCCCTTCATCGACCACGTCGTGGTCGGGGAAGGCGAAGTCGCATTCCCCGCCCTGGCTGGGCAACTTTTGACCGGGCAGGGAGGCGAGCTCCCCCCGGGAGTGGCGTTTCGCGAGAACGGTCAGGTGCGATTGACTCCCACTTCCTCGCTTTTTTCTGATTTTCCGAAGACCGGGCCGCCCGACTATGACGATTATTACCGCGTATTGGCGGAATTGGGGGATACCGCTCAAGGGCTGGATCGGATTCTCCTCTACGAAGGCTCGCGCGGCTGCTGGTGGGGGGAAAAGCATCATTGCACGTTTTGCGGACTCAACGCCCAGAGCATGAAGTTTCGTGCGAAATCGCCCGAACAGGTGGCGCGTGAAATGACGTATCTGTCCCGCCGATACGATACGGCGCGGTTCCGACTGGTCGATAACATTATCGACATGAAATATATCGATCAGCTCTTTGGGAAATTTGCCGCGCAGCATTGCGATCTCGACATTTTCATCGAAACCAAGAGCAATCTTCAGAAATCACAGATCAAAACGTTGGCACTGGGCGGCGTCAAGTGCATGCAGCCTGGTCTCGAAAGCTTAAGCGCGACGCAACTCAAGGCGATGGACAAAGGCGTGACGCCGATTCAGAACATCGTGTGCCTGAAATGGAGCTACTACTATCGAATTACGGTGTCATGGAACATCTTATTGGGCTTCCCAGGAGAGACCAACGAGGATTATCTCCGTCAGATCGACTTGATTCCTGCATTAGTCCATTTGCAGCCGCCTGAAGCGACCGGCAAATTCTGGTTGGAACGGTTCAGTCCCTACCATGCGCGACCACAGGAGTATGGCGTGCGCATGACGGGGCCGGGGTTAGCCTATCAATACGTGTACGATGCCCGGCAGGTCGACTTGAACAAGATTGCTTATGACTTCGAGTATGAACTGGATAACTGGCGGGTAGATCCGCACATCTACCAAGAATTAGTGTCGGCCATTGAAGGTTGGCAACGCCTCCATGCGTCTCATGACCGGCCTTTTTTATACTACTCAAAGGCTTTGGGGTTCGTCACCGTATACGACGGCCGGAATCCAAAGGCACCCACCCGGCACCGATACGAGGGTGTGGCGGCCGTCCTCATCGAGCTGTGCAATGAGTCGCCGAAAAGCATTGATCAGATCCGCGCGGCGGTCACCGAAGTTTCCGTTGCCGATCTCGACCAGCTGGAATCCGTTCTGGCCGACCTCGTTTCGAGGCGGGTTCTCTATGAAGAACGCGGCAAGTATTTTACGCTGGCCATCCCCGAGCATCCCTATCTCTAGATAGGACGCTGAAAAGCGCCTTCCTTCTCACCCGCCCGCCCCGGCGCGCCGAGACGCGCCCTGCACCAAGCTGCGTTCTCAGCCAGCCTCCTTGCGGCCTTGCCAGCGACGCTTTGAGCGTCCTCTACACTCAAATCGTTCCAACCGGGACGGCAGGGTGGCAGTCTTTCGCTACATCGACAATTTTTCGGCCACGTTTCGCATCTGGACGCCGTGAACCAGCGAGGCACCGCCTCGAATGGCACAAGCGACGTGAACGGCTTCAGTCATCTCCTCCACGTTTGATCCTTTCTCCAAGGACGCCTGCGTGTATGCATCAATGCAGTAGGGACACTGCACGGCGTGAGCGACCGCCAACGCAATGAGCGCCTTTTCTCGCTCGGTCAGTGCTCCCTCGGCGAACACCGCACTGTAATAATTCATAAACTTATCCCACAAAGCTGCGTTGCTCTTGCCCATGTCCGAAAATTTGCCCAGATC
>DATIAT010000017.1:0-16888 GCA_035457905.1 Nitrospiraceae bacterium | reverse complement strand
AATTGGAAAGAATCCGTCGTGGGTCTGCTCCGCTCCTATGTTGATTTCCGGGATACGACACGAGAGGCTGAGGAGGAAGAACGAGCCCGTGCGCCCCGGCTGCCGTGGTACGAATCACTGATCGCCGGGTTTATCACCGCCCGGCTGACAAGGACCCAAGCAGAACCGGACGAGGACAAAGTGAAAGGATGGATTACCCGATCGGTCGCGCCCATGCTCGCGGCCCTCTGCGCCATACCGAACGGTCACGCGTGGATGGAAGACGCGATTGTCGAGGGGGCCGAACGGTGGAAGGATCGACATCGGCAGTTGGTCGAGCGAGGGACCCAAAAGAGAAAGGGCCCGTCTCAATGAAGGTTCCTCTGCGCGCATCCACGCCGGCGGACACGCGGGCGCATCTTGGGGGGATGGGGGTGTCGCAAGACTCCCCCGGTTCGATCGGCATTGCGCGAACTCATGGACACTGAATTGATGGCACCAGCGAGCCCACTGGTACCTCCCGCAACCCTTGACGGGTGGGTCGTTCCTCCTCATACTCTCCCCCGGCGAAGTCGTGGTCGTGGCAGGGACCGGAGAGGTAGTGCCATGACACAAGACTTAATCGTTCTCGTGGAGCAGTTTTGTCAGTACCAACTCAAACAGCGTGGCAAAACGGAAGGAGGAGTGCAAAGCTATCGCTGGGTGCTCGAACAGTTTCTGATGTTTGTCAGGTCCCGATACGGACGGCTAGCCCGCGCTACCGACCTCACACTCTCATCGATTCAGATGTGGATGGACGATATGGCCGGCTGTGATCTCGCGTTAAGTACGATGCGCACACGTCAATCAACGCTCTCGAGCTTCTGTGCTTGGCTCGTGAAGCGGGGTGTCCTCCCGGCGAATCCTGTCGCGGCAATGGATCGACCACCGCATCGAATGGAACTCCCGCGGCAAGTGCCGACACCGGCCCTCATGGATGCACTTATCGCCGCGGCTCAGCAACGCCAGCGGCCTCGCGATATCGCGATCTTTCTCATCATGCGATATACGGGAATGCGGCGTGAGTCGGTTGCGACGCTTCAAGTCCGACATCTTGACGGCACTTGGGGCTTGCGACGGGTACGCGTCAAAGGCGGACAGACGCGGGACATTCCATTGCCGGAGAGCGTGATGGCATATCTTCATGCGTACGTCGAGCGATTAGCTCACGCCGTCGGTCAAATCGGGCCGGAGACGCCACTCTTCTGGTCCCTGTGGGGACGGAGGACCATCGGAAAGAGTCGGGCGCCGATGAAGGGGAAAAACATCTGGCGGCTCTGCAAAACGTACGGGCGGCTCATCGGATACCCGATGCTAAAGCCCCATGATCTGCGTCATGGGGTGGCGATGGAGGTGCTGGAGCAACAGCATGACTTGGAGCAGGTTCGCGCGTTGCTCGGACATGCGCGTATCGATACGACACAGATCTATACGATGATTCGGCCCTCGCAGCTGAAGCAAGTGGTGTCGTTTTATGGAGCGCCGGCGCGACGGATGCTGACGAGTTAGAGCTGAGGTGCCATCCCATGTTTAAGGACCAACCCAATGGTCCTCAAACACGGAGGCAAAATACTTAACAAAAACAATGTGGTGGTCCCAACGGGATTTGAACCCGTGTTTAAGCCTTGAGAGGGCTCCGTCCTAGGCCAGGCTAGACGATGGGACCAGATCATCATTGATGAAGAATGTACACGGTAGCACAGGGGCTTTTCGCTTTGCAATTCATCATGAATCTGGGCCACATTCAAATCTCGCACTACTGGTTCACTCGTGACTTGACAGAGACCATCGTATAGCCTACCTTTCGCCAAGCACGTTCAACTCGAATCTGTGTGAGGAGATTCTTCGGTTGCAGATCTCGTCTTTCCATCAGCAGACTCATGGTGGAATATGTACAACTCGATCCAAAGCAAACCTATCGCTAACGCAGACGCTCCGGAACTGATCGACCTCGAAAAACCCGAACAGGGACTTGAGATACACGTCGGCTCGAATGTGTTTCGAAATACGAACGGTGTCCTCAAGCTTCAAGGCAAGGAACAGTTGGTGTTGGAAACCCAGGCCCAACCATTGGCGTTACTTCTGACGATGGATCTGTACGATGAGCGGGGAACCCGCATTGGCCATATCAGACGGAATGCGCTTCCGACCCATAGCGCAAGTCGCTTTACTGTCACCGTAAAGACCGGCTCAGAGGCCGCAACGAACGACTCTCCTTCGGTCACCGTAGGAAGCCGAACAACCGGCCACACGGTGTTCGAAGCCTGCCTCGTTCAGAGAAGAAAAATCCGCATCACGGTGGGGAACTTCTACACCCATAAAGGCGAATTGGTCTCGGTCAGCCCGCATTACTGCCGCATCGGGGCCAGCTTCACCCTGTTCGGCCATGTCGCGGAAAGCCGGGGCAGCTCGGCGGCGATCGGATAATCCATCTCCGCATCACTCCCCTCCTCCGCTTACAAGTGTCCGCTCCTCTTTATCTAGAGACGGATTCGCGGCGCCGCCGCGCTAGATGTTAGAAATCACATCCTTTTTGACAAGACGCGGGAGTCCCGTACAATGACGGTATGTCAGACGTCATAAAACCGAGCGTGCAAGCCTTCTTGGTCTGCGACCAGGTTATCGAGGACAGCGTGACCAAGAAGAAAAGCCTCATCGGTCTCTTTACCCATCTGCAAGCCGTGAGCTTTCCCTTCCAACACTCACAAATGGGGCTGTACTTCTGCCTCACGGACGCCGAAGGGACATATCATTTCGACATCGATTTGATCTACCTCAACAACGAACAGCTCGTCTGCCGAGCCACCCTTCCGAATATTGCGATCGGCGACCGTCTTCAAATTTCCGATTTCGGGATCAATATTCCTTCACTGGTTTTCCCTGCTCCGGGACGCTACGAGTTTCGCCTGCGCATGGAAGGCCATCTCATCGCACAAAAAGACTTCAGCGTGATGCAGATGCCGACTCACCAGACCGCATAGCACTCGGTTGGCTCTAGCGTTCTCTCTTTCCGGATACACTCTTCTCCCATACGCCATTCTTGTGATAGAACAGCCTGCGACAAGCCGTGCGCATATTTGACGTCAACAGAGGAGTGATCGCTCTATCGTGCCGGAGCCGACGGGCGCTTCAAACTTTATCCGCGACATCGTGGCGGCCGATTACGCAGCCGGCAAGCATGGCGGCCGAGTGGTCACGCGTTTTCCACCTGAGCCGAACGGCTATCTCCACATCGGCCACGCGAAATCTATCTGTCTAAATTTCGGCCTGGCAAACGAAACCCCGGGAGGCATTTGCCATCTGCGATTCGATGATACCAATCCGACCAACGAAGATCTTGAATATGTCCAGGCTATTCAAGACGACGTCAGATGGCTGGGATTCGACTGGCATGAGAAGATGTTTTTTGCCTCGGATTATTTCGAACGACTGTACGACTTTGCCGTCCGGTTGATCCGTAAGGGCAACGCCTATGTCGATGACTTAACGGCCGAGGAGATGCGCGCCTATCGCGGCACATTGACTCAGCCGGGAAAGAACAGCCCCTCGCGCGATCGTTCCGTCGATGAAAATCTTGAACTCTTCCGGCGCATGCGCGCCGGAGAATTCGCCGACGGAACCTACGTCCTTCGAGCCAAGATCGACATGGCGTCACCCAATATCAATCTGCGCGACCCCACCCTGTATCGCATCAGGCATGCGACGCACTATCGAACAGGGAGCGCTTGGTGCCTGTATCCGTCCTACGACTATGCGCACCCCCTGTCGGACGCGCTTGAGGGGATCACACATTCCATCTGTACTCTGGAATTTGAAGACCACCGGCCTCTCTACGATTGGGTCGTTGTGCAAACCGAAGCGCCACACCGACCTCAGCAGATCGAGTTTGCTCGCTTGAACCTGACTTCTACCGTCATGAGCAAGCGAAAACTGCTCGAGTTGGTCGAAAAGAAACTGGTGGGTGGATGGGATGACCCACGACTTCCGACCCTCAAAGGACTTCGTCGCCGCGGGTATACCCCGGAGGCGATTCGGGCCTTCTGCGACCATATCGGCGTAGCCAAGCGGGAAGCGATCGTCGAAATGCAGCTACTCGAACACTTTATTCGCGAAGACCTGAACAAGCGTGCGCCCCGGGTGATGGCTGTCTTGAGGCCGCTCAAAATCGTCCTCGACAACTATCCTGAGGACCAGTCAGAAGAAGTGGAGGCCGTCAACAATCCGGAAGATTTGTCCGCAGGGACGAGGAGTGTGCCCTTCTCACGTGTCCTCTACATTGAGCAAGACGATTTCCGTGAGGACCCGCCCAAACAATTCTTCCGGCTCGCCCCAGGGCGCGAAGTGCGGCTCCGGTATGCCTATATCATCAAATGTGTGGGGGTGACGAGACATTCGCAGACCGGCGAGATTACGGAACTTCATTGCACCTACGACTCCACGACAAAGAGTGGCTCCACCCCAGGACAACGCAAAGTCAAGGCTACCATCCACTGGGTTTCGGCGGCCCATGCAGCACATGCCGAAGTCCGACTCTACAATCCCCTCTTAGTGACGGACATCGTGAAGGTGCTTCCTGATCACGATTGGACAACCTATCTCAACCCCAACTCATTGGAGCAAATCACAGGCTGTCTGGTTGAGCCCAGTGTGCGACAGACAGTACCGGGCACACAGTATCAATTCGAGCGCCTGGGATATTTCTGCACCGACCCTGATTCGTCCTCGGTGAGACTCATATTTAACCGCACTGTGTCACTCAAAGACGCCTGGGCGAAGCTCGAAAAATCTCAGCCGCCCCGGTAGGAATCCGGCAATCTTCCCCTGTATAGCAAAATGCACCCGGAACTCCTCTCTTTTTCCACCTTGTTGTAGCTCGCTTTACAGACCCAGTCTCCCCCCTACGCTTGATCTACCGGGGTAAAGCCGTATGAGATGTCAAACCGGTCAAGAAAGCGATCACTGTTCAGGTCTTCGAAGAATCTCTCGCGCCGGACCATCTATCTATCCCTCCATGCACAGATTCCCTCTTTCGCTTTACGACAGCTTGGGGTTTGCTAGACTGGACGCGATAAGAAGTGCCGGCATGACGAAGATCCTCGAGCCGGATGGAGGACCACATGATTGAGTGCCGCGAATATCCACGAATCCCCGTTGATATGCAGGTTTTCTTTTCCAGTGCCAACAAAACAGACATCCGTGAAGGCACCATGTTCGACCTATCTGCCGGGGGATGCGCTGTCACCAGCATGTCGTCGGTTCAGACCGGTTCAGCGGTGAAAATTATCATCAGGGCGACCGATCTGGGTTCGTCCATTACAATCGAATCCGCTGCGGTCCGTTGGAGTACAGGCGGGGAGTTCGGAGTCGAATTTCTGGGGCTCTCAGAGGTCGATCAGCGCCGCCTGCATCGATTACTGCAGTCTGTCACAACCCACCAGATCCGCCCGAGTTGACCGCTGATCGATCCTCAATTTCAGCGTGATATAATGCCCGGCATGATCTGTCCCCTCTGTCATCGAGCCAGCACGTGGGAAGGTAATCCATGGCGCCCCTTCTGCTCTGAACGATGTCAACTGATCGACCTCGGTGCCTGGGCAACAGAAGAATATCGCATACCAGGTGCTACCCTCACGATGGAGACCTCTCCCCCCGACTCATTGGAGGAAGAGAGCGGTACAGGGACACAACAAGGCAGTTAAGCGACCCATCCAAGAACAGATCGCCTGCCTCCACAGAGCGCGACCGGCACCCCCACCTAATAGTTTCATTGCCGTCACGACACAACTGCCCTATGAGACGCCAGTCGATTCCGACCTTGTTCGCACATTTCAGGGTTGGCAACCCAACGGTATCTTGATATGGTCACGGGCGAACCAGGCCCTTTCCAAGGAACACTAGCATGCTGCCGACCCAAGGCTATGCTGCAATGACCGCTAAGACCGCTCTTGAACCCTTCTCGTTCCAGCGGCGAGAGGTCGGCCCTCACGACGTGCTCATTACGATCACTCACTGTGGTATTTGCCATTCGGATATTCATCAAGCTCGTGACGAATGGGGCGGGTCTATTTTCCCCATGGTGCCGGGACATGAAATCGTCGGCACAGTCACGCGAGTCGGGTCAGCTGTAAAGACATTCAATGTCGGCGAACGCGCCGGCGTCGGCTGCTTTGTCGACTCCTGTCGTACTTGTGCTGCCTGTCGGGAGGGATCGGAGCAATACTGTGAAGCCGGGATGCTCCTCACTTACAGTGGCCGCGACAAAGATGGCAGACCTACCCAGGGCGGTTACTCTACACAGATCGTCGTCGATGAGAACTACGTGTTGAGGATTCCCTCAAGCCTGTCGCCCGCTGGGGCGGCCCCACTCTTGTGCGCAGGGATAACAACGTACTCTCCGCTTCGCCATTGGGGTATTGGTAAGTATCACAAGGTTGCCGTGGTGGGATTGGGCGGGCTGGGCCATATGGCCGTGAAGATCGGCAAGGCGGTCGGAACCGAAGTGACTGTCTTGAGTACCTCCGAAGGGAAGCGGAAAGATGCGGAACGGTTGGGCAGCTTCGACTTCGCCGTCACCTCACGGCCCGAGACATTTACCCGGCTGCAGCGGCGCTTTGATTTTATCCTGGATACTGTCTCCGCTCCTCACAACTATAACGCCTATGTGCATCTGCTCAAAACCGACGGGACTATGATTCTCGTGGGGGCTCCCGATAAGCCGACGCTGTTGGAGCCCTTTCCGCTGATCCTGCATCGTCGCCGGATTGCCGGATCCGTGATCGGGGGTATCCGGGAAACCCAAGAGATGCTCGACTTCTGCGCCGCGCACAACATCGAATCCGATGTTGAAGTGATTCCGATCCAACAAGTCAACGAAGCCTATGAACGTGTCATTAAGGGGGACGTCAGGTTCCGATTCGTGATCGATTTGGCGTCGCTGAAATAACGGTCGAGTGGTCGAAGGAAAGTGGCTGGGGGACTAGGAATCGAACCTAGGTAGCCGGCTCCAAAGGCCGGCGTCCTACCGCTAGACGATCCCCCAGCGCGGTACCGAAGCAAGTCGTGGTCTAGAACGGAGAAGAAAAGATTATTGGCTGGGGGACTAGGAATCGAACCTAGGTAGTCAGATCCAGAGACTGACGTCCTACCGCTAGACGATCCCCCAACCGACGCTCACAGTAATATACGACTTGCGATTTCGTCAAGGTCGGTGCTGGCAGGCTGTTGAAACAGGCCGCCAGCGGCGTTCTCGCGTCGCTCAGGGGCTCGACGTACGGCGCAGAATACGCTTCGACCCTTCGCTCACTGCGGCCTTGCTGAACGACTTGTTTCAACAGCCTACTGGTTGGAAAAGTCCTTGCCTCACATGCGGGATGCCCGCTCGATCCCCTGACGGAGTCGAAACAATGTCCGGTTTCGCCCCAACACTTCCATTACTTCAAACAGTCCGGGGCTGGCCGTGCGACCGGTTAGGGCAACGCGAACAGGCTGGGCCAGCTGTCCCATCTTTATCCCCTCTTCTTCGACCAGTTGCTTGAAGACCTCCTCCCATTGCTGTTTTGAGAAGGCAGGAAGTGCCTCGAACCGTGCGAGCAGTTTGCTGAGGGTCGGCGCCACGGCAGGCGTGAGAAACTTTCTCGCCACCTCCTCCTCAACCGCTACCGATTGGCCCAAATACGGCCTCACCCAATCGACCATCTCAACAAGTGTCTTCGCCCGCTCCTTCACAAGAACGACGAGTTGAGTAAGCCCGTCGTCCGAAATAGACCTGACTTCGTCCCTCAATCCCGCTCCTTCCAGCAGGGGAACCAGCGCCTGAGCGACCCGGGTAGGCGGACTGCTTTTGATGTATTCAGCGTTGATCCACAGAAGCTTTTCTGGGTTGAACACGGCTGCCGACGTTTGGACGTGCTTCCAGGAAAATTTTTCGATCAGCTCCTGGCGGCTAAAAATCTCCTGGTCTCCGTATGACCACCCAAGCCGGACGAGATAATTCACCATCGCATCAGGCAAGTACCCCATTTCTTTATAAGCCATGATCGAGGTGGCTCCGTGCCTCTTCGAAAGACGCGCCTTATCCGAGCCCAGAATCATCGGCAGATGCCCGAACCGGGGAACTGGGAACCCAAGCGCCTGAAAAATCGGAACCTGCCGCGGCGTGTTGGTCAGATGATCGTCTCCTCGTACCACGTGGGTTATGTTCATGAGTCCATCGTCCACCACCACTGAAAAGTTGTACGTCGGATAACCGTTTGACCGGAGAATGATCAGATCGTCCTGCACATGGTTATCGAAGAGGATCTTGCCTTTAATGAGGTCGTCGACCACGATTTCTCCCTCTTGCGGAGCTTTGAAGCGCAGGGCCGCGTCGCCTGCCTGATTTGTGAGGCCACGATTTCGGCAACGGCCATCGTATTTCGGCGATAGTCCTTTGGCCTCGGCTTCTTTCCGCCTCGCCTCGAGGTCTTCTGCCTTGCAGACGCACCAATAGGCCTGTCCCTGTTCAAGAAGTCGCATCGCATGATCGCGATAGAGATTCACCCGTTCGGTCTGGCGAAAGGGGCCCTCGTCCCAATCCAGCCCAACCCACTTCATTCCCTCAATAATGGCTTGGATCGATTCATCGGTCGAGCGGGTCCGGTCCGTGTCCTCTATCCGGAGGACAAACACCCCCTTCTGCTGGCGGGCAAAGAGCCAATTGAAGAGCGCTGTGCGGACCCCGCCGATGTGGAGAAAGCCGGTGGGGCTGGGCGCAAATCGAACTCGAACTTGTGTCATGAATTCCGCTCACCAAATATGTGCAAAGGCGGGTATCTATAGCACGCAGAGAAAAGTCTTGTACAGAATTGCGGCGCTTCCATCTCGTAGCAGCTTCTGCTATGAGAATCGAGGAAGTTGTTATGACCGAATTCACGCAGTCAGCCAAGGTGCTCTCGGTGATTGATCTCACCCCTCACACTCGCCAACTGATGCTCCGCCCTACCGTTCAGCACATCGGGTTTCAGCCCGGCCAATGGGTCTCACTTAAACTTCCGGTCGGGGCCAAACCACCACTCAATAGGGCCTATTCAATGGCGACTCCGGAAACGCCGTCAGGCGAGTTGACTGTAATTTTCGACCGCGTACCGGGCGGCTTGGGATCCAGCTACCTGTACACACTCAAAGCCGGTGACGAAGCACAGCTTTCAGGCCCGTATGGAAATTTCACGCTTCCGATTCGACTCGATCGAGAATTGATCCTCATCGCCCGTTACACCGGCCTCGTTCCGATCCGCTGCATGTTAAAGCACCTCTATGCGCAACGACAGAGAGCGGCCATTGTCCTCATTGCCGTTGCCCCTGCGGAGGATGAACTGCTTTTTCATCAGGAACTTCTCACGCTGGCTGAAACTCATTCTGGATTCCGCTATCTCCCATTGGTAGCGAGTGGAGGTGAGCAGCAGGGCGTCGATCTCACACTCTCGATGCTCCGCCCATTGATCGAGAATGCACCTAAAACGATCCCGATGCTCTGTGGAACACGAGGCTTTGTGCGGCCGCTGCGGGCATATTTTATCGAGGCTGGCTATGAACGGAAAGACGTCAAAATAGAGGCCTATAATTAAGGCACAGCTTAATGACCTTCCTTGACGAGATTCTTATTGACTGCTGGGATCTCAACCACAATATCCTCCGTACCATTCGGCACACATTGGCACCCTAGCCGCGACTGCAGCGTGGTCATCGGCGCTTCCTCCAGTTGGTCGAACTCATCATCCGTACCTTCATTACAGCTCTCAAGCCCCTGTTTGACGATGACATGACAGGTCGAGCAGGCGCAGACCCCTCCGCAGACATGCTCCAGAGCCACTCCATTACCCATCGCCACGTCAAGCAGGCTTCCAGGAAGCCCGGTCTCGCCAAAGGGAATTTTTGCTGGATCTACGTCGACCTTTGTGACCATGCCATCAGGAGCGATAAACGTGACGGTATAGGCCTTTCGAGGAAGCTCATAATCAGGTTTTTGAATATAGGGGTTGGTTCCACCCATGGACTTATTCCTTTCCCAGACGAATCCAACTGTCTTTCGCCGTTGTTGACAGCTCTTGAACCTACATGCTACTCTTAGTCCGACCTTATTGATCGGAGATCATTATAGTCTCCGACTGTAAAGATCGGCAATAGCTATGTTGAAGATTTCGAAAAAAGCAGACTACGCTCTCATGGCCCTTCAGCACATCGCTGCCGTCCAGTTCGGCGACGTGACACCTGGGCGCGTGGTGAATACGAAGGAGATCGCAGAGGAATATAACATTCCCCTCGAACTGCTGGCCAAAGTGCTCCAGACCCTTGCGAAGAACGCATTGATCGAGAGTCATAATGGTCCCAAGGGCGGATACCTGCTAGCCCGACGCGCACACCAAATTACGATCGCGCAGATTCTCGAAAGTATCGAGGGCCCCTTGGGCATTACCGATTGTTCGCACGAGAAGGATGGGGAGTTCTGCATGCAGCGGGAAAATTGCCATATTCGCACCCCGCTCTTGAAAGTCCAGGACAGCATTGCTCAACTGCTCAATAACATGACCTTGCAAGACATGATGGGTGGCATACCCCTCATTACGATTCAGTCTCCCACGGCACAAGGAGTCGAACGATGAAACTGCCGATTTTTTTAGACAACCATTCCACGACGCCGATGGATCCACGCGTATTGGAAACCATGCTCCCCTATTTCGTCGAGAAGTTCGGGAATGCAGCCAGCCGAAACCATGCCTTCGGGTGGGCCGCGGAAGAAGCCGTCGAAAGCGCCCGCAAACAGATCGCGAAACTGATCAAGGCCGACCCGAAAGAGATTGTCTTTACGAGCGGCGCCACCGAATCGGACAATCTTGCGATCAAGGGCGTGTTGGAAATGTACAAGGAGAAGGGCGACCATATTATTACGTCGTCCACCGAGCACCGCGCAGTGCTCGACACCGTCAAGTCATTAGAGGGTAAGGGCAAAGCGGCGGCCACCTATCTCCCCGTCGATAAGTTCGGAATGGTGAATCCGGAGGATGTGCGGAAAGCCATTACAGAGAAGACGATCCTCATTTCCATTATGTTGGCGAACAATGAAATCGGCACGATCAATCCCGTCAAAGAGATCGGCAAGATCGCCAAGGAAAGGGGTATCCTGTTTCATTGCGACGCGACGCAGGGTGTCGGCAAGATCCCGGTCGATGTGCAGGATATGGGCATCGATCTGATGTCGTTCTCGGCCCATAAGATATACGGGCCCAAAGGAGTCGGGGCACTCTACGTGAGAAAAAAGAACCCTCGAGTTCGCATCGCTGCGCAAATGGACGGCGGCGGACACGAGCGCGGTATGCGGTCCGGTACACTTCCGGTTCCGTTGATCGTGGGATTCGGAAAAGCTTGCGAACTCTGCGAGCAGGAAATGACGAAAGACGCTGCGCGGTTGATTGCGATGCGCGATCGGCTGGAGGCTAGTATCATGGTGGCTCTGGAAGAAAGCTATCTGAACGGCCATCCGACCAGCCGGCTCCCCGGCAACCTCAATATCTCCTTTGCCTATGTCGAAGGCGAATCTTTGCTGATGGGGATGAAGGATATTGCTCTCTCATCCGGTTCGGCCTGCACTTCGGCCACGTTGGAACCCTCGTACGTGCTCCGCGCGTTAGGGGTCGGGACGGAGTTGGCACACTCCTCGATCCGCTTTGGCCTGGGCCGTTTCAACACGGACGATGAGATTGACTATACAATCAAAAAGGTTATTGAGGTCGTCACCAAGTTACGAGAAATGTCCCCGCTGTATGAGATGGCAAAAGAAGGTGTCGATTTGAAATCGGTCCAATGGGCTGCCCACTGACCCGGACAGTTAAGAGGAGGATGAACCATGGCCTACAGTGACAAAGTCGTTGATCATTTCAATAACCCCCGCAATATGGGGAGCTTCAAAAAGGACGAGGAGGGGGTCGGCACAGGCATGGTTGGAGCCCCGGAGTGCGGCGACGTGATGAAGCTCCAAATCAAGGTACAGAACGATACGATCGTGGACGCGAAGTTCAAGACCTTCGGCTGCGGGTCCGCGATTGCCAGTTCAAGCCTTGCCACCGAATGGTTGAAGGGCAAGACGATCGAAGAAGCTCAGAAGATCAAGAACACCGACATCGTGCAGGAGCTGAATCTGCCGCCCGTGAAGATCCACTGCTCGGTGCTCGCCGAAGATGCGATCAAGGCCGCCCTTGCGGATTATCAGAAGAAAGCTGACGGAGCACTGGCCGAGGCAAAGTAACGTGAATAAAGGGAGTGTGCCTATGGACACGACGAACGCAGAAACCCAAGCTCCGGTGATTACGCTCAGCGAAGCGGCACTGAAAGAAGTGAAACGCCTCATCAACGTACAGGGCCTCACAGAAGGGGGGCTCCGCCTCGGCGTGAAGGGCGGCGGCTGCTCGGGCCTCAGCTACACCATCAACTTCGATGAAAAGATCGGCCAGCACGACCAAGTCCATGAGTTCGACGGCGTGAAAGTCATTGTCGACGCCAAGAGCGCTATTTATCTTCAAGGCACGCAGTTGGACTTCCAAAAAGACCTGATGGGCGGAAATTTCAAATTCGTCAATCCGAACGCCGACAAGACCTGTGGCTGTGGAGAATCCTTCTCGGCCTAAGAAGCGTCAGCTACGCACACCCATCGTCAGACGGGCACGGCAGGCCGCCGTCCCCATGCTGTCAGAGGAGACCGCATGAGCCGTCACACCCATAGCACCGCCGTCGCACGCGAGCTGCAGATGGCTCGCAGCATGTGCTGGCACTGTCAGTCTGAAGTTGCAGGTGAGTATTTCTGTGACCGGTGCGTGAAGGTTCAGCCAGTTTCAAAAGAACTCGATTACTTCACCTGCCTGGGGGTTCCCCGCCGTCTTGTGATCGACCAGCGCCTTCTGGAGTCCAAGTTCTACGAACTGAGCCGGGCATTCCATCCCGATTTCTATCAGAACAAGAGCGAGGAGGAACGGACCATCAGTCTTGGTAATTCCGCCCTGTTGAACACCGCATACCGGACGCTTCGTGATCCGATCGAACGGGCAGAGTATCTCCTCGATCTGGAAGCCGGGTCGGTAAAAGAGATCCGGAATTCTCCTCCGCCAGATCTTTTTGAAGAAATTCTTGAACTACAAGATACGTTAAACGAGTACCGAGCCGCCGGTCGCGCATCAGAAACGGAGTCGACGCTTCGCGCGAAACTCCAATCGGAACGGAACAGGCTCGAACAAAGGCAACGGGACATGGAAGGCGCTCTACAGCAGCTCTTTATTCAGTGGGACAACCTCCAAGATCGCGGGGAGGCGACCGACCAGGCGAGGGCCGAGCGCGATCGTATTCTGAAGCAGATGCGAGAAATTCTCTCCAACCGTACCTACGTCAAGAACATCGTGGCCGACCTCGCCTCAACTATCGGGTAAGCACCACCATGGTACGTATCGTCGGCATTGATCTCGGCACAACGAATTCGCTCGTGGCCTATATGGCGGAGGGACATCCGCGTGTCATCCCGGATCGTCACGGACGGACGATGGTGCCCTCGGTCGTAGCGATGACAGACAACGGACTCATCGTCGGCGACCCGGCCAAAGAACACTTGACGCGCAGCCCCGAACGGACCGTCTACTCCGTGAAAAGATTCATGGGAAAAGGTCTTGATGACGTCAAGGAGGAGTTGACCTACTTCCCCTACCACTTGACGGAACAGGGAGGCGTGATCCGGATCAAGCTCGGTGAGAAAACCTATTCGCCGCCACAGATCTCGGCCATGATCCTGAAAGAACTGAAGCAACGGGCCGAGGCGTACCTCGGCGAAAGCATTACCAAGGCTGTCATCACCGTCCCCGCGTATTTCAACGATAGCCAGCGGCAGGCGACGAAGGATGCAGGCATGATTGCAGGGCTCGACGTCCTACGGATCATCAATGAACCGACTGCTGCCTCGTTGGCCTATGGTCTCCAACAGAAGACTCAGGGCACGATTGCCGTCTATGACCTTGGCGGGGGAACCTTCGATATTTCCATTCTCAAACTCAAGAACGGCATTTTTGAAGTTCTCGCGACCAACGGCGACACACATCTCGGAGGCGATGACTTCGATCGCCGGATCGCAGATCTCTTCATACAGGAAATCCGCGAACAGCGTGGTCTCGACCTGAGCGCCTATCCAGACCATATGCAGGCGGTCCGACTGGAGGCTGAGCAGGCAAAGATCAGACTCTCCGATGAGATGAAAACCACGGCCATGCTCGACCTCCCGGAGGACAAAGGCCGCTATTCGCGAGAGCTTACGCGCGATCAACTTGAATCCCTCACGATGGAATTGGTGGAACGTACACTGGAACCCTGTCGTCTCGCCATGAAAGACGCAGGCCTTACCCCGAACGACATTGATGAGGTCGTTCTCGTGGGCGGCGCGACCCGTATGCCGCTCGTTCGGCAACGTGTTCAGGCTCTGTTCGGTAAGAAACCCCATTGTGAACTCAATCCCGACGAGGTCGTGGCACTCGGCGCAGCCGTCCAAGCCGACATTCTGAGTGGGGGAACGACTGATCTGTTATTGCTTGACGTGACTCCTCTCTCTCTCGGCATCGAAACCATGGGCGGAGTGATGAGCAGCTTGATTCGACGCAACACGACCATTCCGGCCAGCGCCAAGGAAATGTTCACAACTTATGTCGACGGGCAAACCGGGGTCGATATTCATATCCTCCAAGGCGAACGCGAGCTGGTTAAAGACAACCGCAGCCTTGCAAGATTTCGACTGAAAGTTCCCCCTCTGCCGGCCGGCGTCCCGCGCATCGAGGTCACGTTTTTAATCGATGCGAACGGCATCCTGAATGTCTCGGCGCGGGACGTTCGCACCGGCGAAAGCCAATCGCTTTCCGTGAAACCCTCGTATGGACTGAGCGACGAGGAGGTCGAGCGGATGATCGGTGAATCGTATAAGTTTGCCGCTGCTGACATGAAAGCACGCCAGCTCATCGAAGCCAGGACCGAAGCTGAAGCCATCCTCATGGCTACAGAAAAGGCCCTTAAGCAAGGTGCCCACCTGGTAGGGGAGGAAGACCTCTCCGCGATCAGGACTTCGATGGCCGCGGTCGAGTCGGCGAAATCGGGGGAAGATCACAAGGCTGTCCGATCTCGAATTGCCGATCTGGAAAAAGCTACGCATCACCTCGCCGAAGTCTTGATGGACACATCGTTAAAAGAAGCATTGGAGAACAAGAAACTCTCCGAATTAACATCGAAGAAATAAGGGGTTGTGCATGGATCTGAAGTGGCAGGATGCAGAGGATATTGCAATCCGTTTGGTCGAAGAACATCCGGAGACAGACCCGCTCACAGTTAGATTCACCGACCTGCACGCCTGGATCGTCGCGCTTCCCGACTTTAGGGATGACCCCAAGAAATCGAACGAAAAAATCCTCGAAGCGATCCAAATGGCCTGGCACGAAGAATATCAGGACTCGAAGTCCTGATTCGCTGACCCTCCTATCTTCTTAATGAAATACCGAAATCTATCGGTGCAGAGTGATTCCATGATTTGCGAACTGTTCGCTATATGTAAGTCTTTGTAATACTGATGTAATGTGTCGAGAGTCCATTGGACTGTCCTGAGAGCCCTCCATTGGAGAGACAGGTTTCCCCCTCCCTTTGGGTCATTGTGAATGGTCCAACGGTTCAGCCATAAAGGAGCCTGGCCATATACACGTCGGGGCAGTCCCATGTCCAAAATCCTGAACTTAAGTGAGCACACGACTGACGATGAGCTACAGCACATTACGAACTTGCTGCTCTTCCACCTCGTTGAGCAATGTGGCGGACAGATTCAATTCAAGATGGAGGATGCCCACCGCGTTCGTGAACGCCTGACAACCAAAATGGTGCAAATGCAGGTTGGAGCAGAGGTACGTCTGCGCATCATCGACCGCCTGCCAGAACTGCAATAACTCGCTCAATCTCTCTGGCACGGCTGGGATGCTGCCTTGCCTCTGCACCCAAACTAAACTCGATGCTGCACATCCCACCGCATATCTCAATTCCCGATTCTGAAATCGACATCCATGCGATGCGATCGCAGGGGGCCGGCGGGCAGCATGTGAACAAAGTCTCGTCCGCGATCCATTTGCGGTTTGATATCACTGCCTCGTCTTTGCCCCCGCTCTACAAGGAAGAACTCCTCAAGTTGAAAGACCATCGCATTTCACAAGAGGGTATAATCACCATCAAAGCCCAGCAGTACCGAAGCCAGGAACAGAACCGAGAGGATGCTCTCACTCGGCTGAGGGAACTCATTCAAAGCGTGGCGATCCCGCGCAAGAAGCGCAAGGCCACGAAGCCAACGAAGAGTTCACAAAATAGGCGGATCGAAACCAAAAAAAAGCAAGGACGACTGAAGGTTCTGAGGGGAACGATCGAGTAACCGTTGCTCGTGAAGCGTCGTTCGTAGCTCGTCTCTCACAGGACGAAGCCCGCGCTTCACGTTTCACGAGGTGCGCTTCACATCATTCGACAGACGCCAGCGAGCCCAGAATGTGGTACCCGCCATCGACATAGATCACTTCTCCGGTAATCCCGCGTCCTAGCGGACTAACCAAGAACAACGCTGTGTCGCCGACTTCGCCTTGTTCCGTAGCGCGGCGGAGGGGTGCAAATTCTCGATGGTGATCCACCATTTTGCTGATGCCGGAAACGCCGCGGGCAGCGAGTGTCTTGATCGGACCAGCGGAGATGGCATTCACGCGGATGTTCCTGGGGCCGAGATCATGCGCAAGATAACGGACGGTGGCTTCGAGCGCGGCCTTAGCGACACCCATGACATTGTAATGGGGCACAACCC
>DATIAT010000016.1:0-67942 GCA_035457905.1 Nitrospiraceae bacterium | reverse complement strand
CCATTCCCTTGAACACCACGGTCTACGACCTGTTGGCGGCCAAGCAGTCGGCCACTGGCGCATCCAAAGGCCGAGTGTTCACGACGCCGCGCGGCAATGAATTACAAGTGAGGTTTCTGGTGCGGGAATTTTGTGAAGCGCGGGATCGGGCCGGGATTCCCGATTTTCGGTTTCACGACCTGCGTCATACCTTCGCCACGCGACTGGTGCAACGGGGAATCGATCTCTACAAGGTTCAACGGCTACTCGGCCACAAGACGAGCCTCATGACACAGCGATACGCGCACCATTGTCCGGAGAGTCTCCGGGACGGCGTAAACGCCCTCAACAACTACGGTTTTGTGAAAAGTTAGCACAAATTTAGCACACCCGTACGGGTAATACCCGAGTATGGGAAAACTGGCGGTCTGTAAGTATTTGATTTTTGGTGGTGAGCCGGCTGGGACTCGAACCCAGGGCCCTCGCCTTAAAAGGGCGATGCTCTACCAACTGAGCTACCGGCTCACCGAAGGAATACCACGGAGGTGCGCGACAGAGTCGTTCTGCTGTGCCTGAATTGTGCCCATCGCAAGAAAAAGAGGGCTCTTGTCTACCATGCAGACATTGAGCGGTCAAGCGCGAGACGCCTGGGCCGGCATCCGATTCCAGTTCTAAATTCAGCGACGCGGAGAGGTAGGATCCGTCGCCTCACGATGTCTCTTGCTTCTTGAGGTAGGGGGAATCTTGGTGGGCATGGCATCGGCCGTGACGGAGCGCGTACTTTCGCTCAACCCATGGCTTGCCAAGTTTGACACTTGCCGGCGGATGTCTTCCATCGAGGTCGTCAGCCTGGCATCAAGAGGCTCTGGCAGACCAAGTACCTCCCAACGGATTTTAGGTTTTCGAGTCGACTGTACTCGGGTTCTTTTCAGTTTATTTGCTCGCCACCCAGTAGAGAAGTTCATTCGTGCTCCTTTGGAGGACTCTATATTGAACGTGGCTGCTCATCCGAACTATCCCGAAACTCGATTCCTACTGCGCTCATTGTGTGGAGATCACCTTTTGAACCGTCCCATAGTTCGCGGCCTGCGAATCGGTTCTCACCTCCAGAATCTCGTCCGGGGTCTGCATGAGACGCGCCAGGCAATGCAGTTGATAGGCAGGGTCTTGCTCATGAGCACCCTTGTATCGTCGATCATTCAACCAGAGATTGACTTCTTCATTACTCTCGAACGGGATCGGTTGTCTTCCAGCGTAGTTCATGGGTTTGTACCTTTTGTGTTGCGCATGCCAGGGCGGACGCTGCCGGGCACGCTCGAACAGTTTCCGGAAGCGGTTAACCCCAGGTCCGGTGGACTTCGCTGATGTGCTCCACCCCGCCCACGCTGGTAATCTCCCACTGTACATCGTCGGGGATTGTAATCACTCGTAACTCTGCACAGTGACCATTGGCAGCCTCACCCAATTCTTCCACGACCTGGGCCAATTTCAGGTCATCGCGCGGAATCAGTTTTCCACATTGATTGAAGCTCGGTTCTCTCGGCGTCGCCGCCTCCGGCCAGTAGGCGCCGAGATCCGTTTCATTGAGTGCCTCCGGCTGGCCCAACTCACGCAATCGTAAAAATGCCCGGTGACTCACGCAGAACTTTTCGCAGCTCTTATTGATGACAATTTTTTTCATGGGCATTGATCCTTTGATTCTTTCCTCTCTCGAGGTTGCGCATTCACGAGTAGGGCTACCACCCTCACTAAGCCCGAGGTTAGACGGTCTTCAACGAATCTTCGTATTCACTCGTATAGTTCCCACACCAATGGGAATAGCGCCGGTTGGCCCAGACACTGACCTCACGATTTTTCGTCGTGCCATATCGCCTGGTCAGCACGGCCGTGAATGTAGTCAAGCTTCCATCGATCTCCGCAAGGTCCGCGTCCGTGATTTTCTCCCATTTGGCTTTGAGTGGAACTCTTAGTTCGGCCCAAAAGGCTTTGAATTGCTCTTGATTCATGTGGCACTCCTTTTTAGCGTGGGGAGGACGGTGGCCTAGTACAACAACTCTGCTTGCCAGAGATACTGATAGCAGGCCTCTTTCAACGCTGTAAACCAACGGGAATGTCTGGCGTAGAAGCTGCGAGGACCGGAGAATCAGACGCACGGAAGAGTGCCGTGCGAAAGATGGGACAGTCGGCGTGGCTCAGTACGTCACGCCCAATCTACAGGGCACTAGAGCGAAGAGTCAATGAGAGGAAGACCGGAATGGCTGTAACGCCTGGATATCATGGAGCAACTAAATTTCCATCTGCCCGGCAGGAATGCACAAATGTATTGCGGGATTCAAGAAGAATTCCTCGCGGAAACTATGCCTGCAAGGGGTGCCTGATTCAGGCTTTGCAGTTGGAGGGAACTTATCGCTTCGTTCGTGAACGCTGGTCGCTCTTGAGCGGGTTGCGGAGAATGATGGTTTCATTGCGCTTGGAGCCGGTTGAGATCATATCGATCTTACACTCTGAGATCTCCTCAAGGTATTGGAGATAGCGTTTGGCTTCCGCGGGAAGCTGCTTGTACGAGGTTGCGCCGGTGGTCGAGCCCGACCACCCTTTGAATCTCTTATACACCGGCTCGCAGTCGGTCAGCGTCTGGAGATCGGCCGGCATGTCCCGGTAGAGCTTTCCCTGATACCGGTAGCCGGTGCAGATGTTGAGTTCCTTGCAGCCGTCGAGTACGTCCAGTTTCGTGACGGCGAGCGATGTGAGCCCGTTCACTTTGGTGGCATAACGCACAAGGACACCGTCGAACCAGCCGCAGCGGCGCGCACGCCCCGTCGTCGATCCAAATTCTTTCCCTCGTGCCTGGAGCCCGCCTCCGACCTCATCGGTCAGTTCCGTAGGAAACGGCCCGCTGCCGACGCGCGTGGTGTAGGCCTTGGCCACCCCGAGCACGGCATCGATCTTAGTCGGCCCCACTCCGGTTCCCGTTGAGGCGCCGCCGGCCGTTGCGCTGGAGGACGTGACGTAGGGATAGGTGCCGAAGTCTACATCCAGATGCGTTCCTTGCGCCCCTTCGAATAGGACGGTCTTCTGTTGCTCGATCATCTTATTGATGAGCATCTCTGTATCGACGATGTGGCTTTTCAGCCGATCGGCATAGCCCATGTACTGACGGAACACTTTTTCGACATCAAAACGCTCCAGCTTGTAGAGTTGTTCGAGAAACCAATTGATCTCGACCACGTTTTCTTCGAGTTTGGCTCGAAATGCCTTCGGATTGAGCAGGTCGCCCATGCGGATACCGACCCGCGACATCTTATCGGCATAGGACGGACCGATTCCCCGCCCCGTCGTTCCAATCCGGCGGGAGCCTTTCGACTGTTCGGCCGCTTTGTCGATGGCCTTGTGGTAGGGCAGGATGAGATGGGCGCGTTGACTGACGACAAAATTCTTTCCGATCTTCACGCCTTGGATCTGGAGATGGTCCAATTCCTCGATCAACGAGGCAGGGTCCACGACCACCCCGTTTCCGATGACACAGAGTGTCCCGCGATAGAGGATGCCGGAGGGGATGAGGTGAAACACGAAGGTGCCCCGTTCATTGATCACGGTGTGTCCCGCGTTGGATCCTCCCTGATAGCGGACCACCACATCGACGTCGCCGGCCAGGATATCGACGATCTTGCCCTTGCCTTCGTCGCCCCACTGCGCCCCGATCACCACGAGATTTCCCATCGCCTGCACGCTCCCAAAAAAACAGCTCTGGCAGGTCATTGAGCCAGAGCCGAGGCGCCATGGTAGGAGTGACTCAGTAGTTTGTCAAGAAGTGTAGGAGAAGGGCAGGCCCCAACTGTCTCTTATTGCACGCGTCGAACGAAATACATGCTCCTTCCAAGCTTGCTCATTTGTCTCTCGTGGAATGGCACCCGTGCTGGCCCCACTGCGGCCGTCGAACGAGCACATTCTGATCGTGCGCGTTCCGGGAGCTAGGGATCAGCACGGGTGTCATTCCACTCCTTTCATCGTGCGCGTTCTGCGAGCAAGAAGGATGGTCTGGCTGCTCCCCTCCCGTTTTCTTGACTGCCTCGGGAAGGCCGTGTTAGCATGACCGCGGTTTCACAAGGATTTTCGCGTATTTCCAGGTCAACCGGCATGGGGCTGTAGCGCAGTTGGGAGCGCGCGTGAATGGCATTCACGAGGTCGCCGGTTCAATCCCGGCCAGCTCCACCAAACCGCATTTCTATTTTGAGGTTTATCGTCATTACCGCCGCCGGATAAATCCCGCACACGCTCTCTAACTCTTTCGAACTTTTCTCATGCTCCAGATCGAGTCGCTCAGTAAACGATACTCCACGAAGATTCTGATCGAGGATGCGACGGCACATCTTCGCCCCGGTTCACGCGTCGGCCTAGTGGGTCCCAACGGCGCCGGTAAGACCACGCTCTTCCGGATGATCCTTGGAGAGGAATCGCCGGACAAGGGCACCATCCGCAAGCGCCCGCATCTCCGCATCGGCTACCTCCCGCAGGAACTCGAAACGATTACCGGGAAGACTGTGCTGGACGCCGCCCATCGCGATCTGTACCCTGAGCACGAGGCCAAACGCATCCTGATGGGATTGGGATTTGCGGAGATCGACTTCGACCGCCCCATCGAAAAACTGTCCGGCGGCTATCGGATGCGCGTCGCCCTGGCGCATCTGCTGCTGTCCAACCCGGATGTGCTACTGCTCGACGAGCCGACCAACCACCTGGATAAACCGACGCAGCGCTGGTTCGAGCAATTCCTGTTGAACTCGCAAATGACGCTGTTGATCATCAGTCACGACACGGCATTTCTCGATCGAGTCGTCACCCATATCTGGGATCTCCGGCACCATAAGATCGAAGAATATCGGGGCAACTACACCTCGTTCCGGAAACTCCGCGCGGAGCGGGATGCGCAGCGTAAGGCTGCGGCAGGGCGTCAAGCAAAAGAGATCGCTCGAGTCCAGACGTTTGTGGATCGATTCCGCTACCAGGCAAACAAGGCCAGCCAGGTCCAATCTCGCATCAAGCAGCTTGAGAAGGTCAAGCTCATCGAGGTGAAGCGCGATCCCAAGCGGGTGAAGTTCAAATTCCCCCTCCCCGCCGCGAGCGGACGGCACGTGCTGGAGCTCCAGGGGGTGGCGAAACGCTACGGAGAAAAAGTCGTGTACGAGAAACTGGATTGCTCGATCGAACGGGGCCAGCGGGTTGCGCTCGTGGGAGAAAACGGCGCCGGGAAAAGCACGTTGCTCAAGATGCTGGCCGGAGTGTTGCCTTTCGAAAAAGGCACCAGAACCGTCGGCCATGGCGTCACCCTGCACTATTTCGCCCAACACCAGGCCGAGACGCTGAATCCAGAACATACGATTCTTGATTCTCTCTCGGAGGTCTCCAGCCAGGCAGAAATGAATTTCCTTCGAGGCATTGCCGGAGCCTTCCTGTTCACCGGCGACGAGCAAAAGAAACCGATCAAGGCGCTGAGCGGAGGGGAGCGCAACCGTGTCGCGCTGGCCCGGATGCTGGTCGAACCTGCCAATACGCTGTTGCTCGACGAACCGACCAACCATCTCGATCCAGCGTCGGTCGATGTGCTCACCGATGCCCTGACGGAGTTCCCGGGCACGATCGTCTTCATTTCCCATGACCCTACTTTTTTGACCAGAATCTCGACGCGCGTCATTGAAATCGACGCGGGCAAGGCCCGAAGCTTCTCCGGCGACTATGAGTATTACTTGTGGAAGAAAACCCAGGAGCTCGATTCGATCAAGGAAACTAGCGACGAACTGAAGGGAACGAATCGCGGAGAGGCCGTCGCACCAACCAGGGCGATGGTTTCGCTGGTCGCGACCAAGCCCTCGGCAGGAGATCGCCGCGATTTGAACAAGACCCTGGCCAGACTGGAGAAACAGATTGTGCGGGCCGAAGCCGAGATCGGCGAGTGCGAACGCAAAATCAAAGGCAGGGACGTCGAACTGGCCGACCCCGCACTTTACAAGGATGAATTCACGAAGTGGAGCGAGCTACACCTTGAACATGACGGGTGGAAGAAAGACCTTGAACGGCTCACCGCCCGGTGGGAAACCCTCTCGGCCGAATTGGAAGATGTCAAACAGAAACTATCGACTTTCGTCTAGCAGGATGAGGAAAATCTTTTTCGGCACAACAATACGTTTGCAGGATGCTCAAAAAGTCTGTCAGCAAGGCCGCAGCGAGTGAAGGCCTGAGGCGTACCCTCTGGGTACGTTGAAGGTCTGAACGATGCGAGAACGACGCTGGCAGGCTTTTTCAGCATCCTGCTATACGGAGGATTTGGCTGTTTCTTCCAGATAATAATACAGCCAGCGGTTCTTCTCTTTCGTCACCAGTTCGTCCCAGACCACGCCGATCAGAAAGCCCTTCTCCCATGGCTTGACCCAGGCGACTTTCCCGTCGAGCTTTTCCAGCTGTTCCACGCGATCCGAATCGAGAAACGCCAGCGACACGGTCACAGGCTGCACCATCGCTAGCTTCTCTTTGGTGTGCAGTCCCGCGCCGACTCTGTTGACGTTGTCCAATACGGCGGTAATCGCCTTAGCCCCGCTCTTCGGTGAAATCAGCGCGGAGCCTACCAGCGTCGCACGAACGAACTTGCGCCGTTCGTTTGTGGCGGCTATCGATGCAGTAGGTTTCGAATTCTGCCGTTTCACAAGCCTAAGTATAACCGATTAGAAAACTTTGTCCACCATCCGGTAGGGCTCCCCATTAGGGTTCTTTGGGCCTGTAATAGCGACGGCCCTTCAGCGATTCAGGGAGGTGCTCCTGCGCCTTGGCCTCAGGATCGTCGTGGACATAGCGATACCCCTTCCCATAACCTAGTTCCTTCATCATCGAGGTGACGGCATTCCGTAAATGAAGTGGAACCGCTAGATTTCCATGGCTTTTTGCGTCTTCCAGGGCCTCAAGAAGTCCGATATAGGAGGCATTATCTTTTTGCCTGGTTGCGAGATAGGTCGTCCCGTGGGCCAGATTGATCTGCGCCTCCGGAAGCCCCACAAATTGCACGGCCTGAGCGACGGCAGCAGCGATCACCAGCCCCATCGGATCGGCATTCCCCACATCCTCTGAGGCAAAAATAACCATGCGCCGGGCGATAAATTTCGGGTCCTCCCCTCCTTCCAACATACGGGCGAGCCAGTAGAGGGCAGCGTCCGGATCGGAATCACGCAGGCTCTTAATGTAGGCGGAAATGACGTTGTAGTGCTCTTCTCCGGATTTGTCGTACCGGAGCGATTTCTTCATCAGCCCGGCTTCCAGCGCCGCTTCATCGATCAGGCGCGTGCCGTCGGGCCCGGCCGGTTGTTGTTTCACCACGAAATCCAATGCCGCCAGAAGCGCCCTTGCATCGCCGTTGCCATAGGCGATCAGCTTCTGCCTGGCATCGGGCGACAGGCGGGCATTCCATTTCCCTAACCCCAGAACAGGGTCTGCGAGCGCCCGATCCAGAATCTGCCCCAAGGCTCCATCAGAAAGGGGCTTGAGCACGATAACCAGCGAACGGGACAGGAGCGGCGAAATCACTTCGAATGAGGGATTTTCCGTCGTGGCGCCGACAAGGATCACCGTCCCCCGCTCGACGTGAGGAAGAAACGCATCCTGCTGCGCCTTGTTAAAACGATGGATCTCGTCGACGAAGAGAATGGTCCGTTGACCCTTGATCGCCCGGCGCTGCTCTGCCGTCTTGATGATGGCCCGCAGCTCATGGACACCTCCTGTGACCGCCGAGAAGGGCACGAACTGCGCTTTAGTATGGCGCGCGATGAGATGAGCGAGCGTGGTCTTACCAGACCCGGGCGGCCCCCAGAAAATGATGGAGAAAAGCTGATCTGCCTCGATTGCCCGCCGCAATGGCCGGTCCGGCGCAGTGATCTCGTCCTGCCCGACAAAATCGGAAAACTCTCGCGGCCGCAGACGCTCGGCCAACGGAGCCTCCAAGGATGTCTCTCCCTCGGGAACACCGAACAAATCGGGCGCCTCATCGCGTGATTTCGTCATAGAGATCTTCCGCAACGGCGGAATTCTATACGCCTGCTCCGATCAGAGCAAACAGGCATAGCCTGCTCTTGACGCAACCGGCAGCCGATGCTACGAAAGGCCGGAAACCTGGAGGACGGATGAAGGCCAGGGTCAACGGCATTACATTGGCCTATAGCGACCGTGGAAATGGTCTTCCTATCGTGTTTCTTCACGCCTTTCCTCTGAGTCGAAGCATGTGGGCCACGCAGGAGGAGGCTCTCTCCCGTCAGTTCCGGATCATCACGATCGACCTGCGAGGGCACGGCGAATCCGACGCGCCGCTGTGGCGCTATACGCTCGGCCAATCGGCCGATGACGTGAGCGCTTTGTTGGACCACCTTGCCATCCAACAGGCCCTGTTCGTGGGGCTGTCGATGGGCGGCTACATCCTCTTTGCGTTCTATCGAAGATATGCGGACCGCGTGAAGGGATTGGTGCTGGCGGACACGAGGGCGCAAGCCGATACGGAAGAAGGAAAGGAAGGGCGGTTCCAGATGGCGCAAACGGCTTACAAGAAAGGACCGTCAGCCATCGCGGACGTCATGATCCCGAAACTCCTCAGCCCCGCGACCATCCACACGAAACCGGATCTTGTCCGGCAAGTGAGGACGATGATCGAGGGAAATCAGATCAGCGGAATCGCCGGAGATCTCATGGGTATGGCCGAGCGACCAGATTCAGTCCCGCTCCTGAAACAAATTGCCTGCCCCGCACAGATCATCGTCGGTGAACTGGATCAGGCCACCCCTCCGTCCGACGCGAAGTCCATGGCGGATCAGATTCGCAGCGCGCAGCTTGCGATCATCCCCCATGCAGCGCATCTTTCCAACCTCGAACAGCCGGAACGCTTCAATCAGATCGTCGCTGACTTTGCTTCGGCATTCGTAAAGAACACATAAGACGGGCCGGTTGCGGCGCGGAAGGCGAATCGACCATTCCTAATCGGAGTCGGCGACGCTGCCTCGTCGAATAAGCTTCAGAAACTCCTGCCTGGTTTGCGGCTGACTGCGGAAGGCGCCTAACATGGAGCTGCTGACTGCGATCGTGTTCTGCTTTTCAACGCCCCGCATCATCATGCAGAGGTGTCGCGCTTCGACGACCACACCCACTCCGTGCGCATTGAGCTTCGACTTCAGGGTTTCGGCGATCTGCACGGTGAGTCGTTCCTGGACTTGCAGCCGGCGAGCGAAGACATCCACGATGCGGGGAATCTTGCTTAGCCCCACCACTTTCTTATTCGGCAGGTAGCCTACGTGGACTCTGCCGTAGAACGGCAGCAGATGGTGCTCGCACATGCTGAAGAAATCGATGTCCTTCACGATGACCATCTCGTCGTACTCGATCGGGAAGAGCGCGCCGTTGAGGAGATGGTCGATGTCGCGGTGATAACCCTGGGTCATGAACGCAAGGGCCTTGGCGACTCGCTCGGGCGTCTTGAGGAGCCCGTTCCGGCCCGGCACTTCGCCCAGAGCCAACAACATTTCTGTCACCAGGGATTGCAGCACGCTCAGGTCTGCCAGTCTGCCGTTGCCGCTGACGTCTTCAAGCTGCTCCCGGCCTTTCCGGTTGACTATATGCTTCGTCATGCCACTGCCCTCTATATCGTAATGTTCAATGATGAATGATAAATTTTGAATCAGACATCTTTTCGATTCCGATAATTCTCCATTCAACACTTCTCATTTAACACTCCCAACGCCCCCCGCATACTCGAAGTAGTTGTCGCGCGTTTCAATCAGCCCGACCTTTTCAAGCTGTCCGGCAGGGAGACTATTCTCCAACAGCTGCCAGATCAGCAGGACCAGGTTTTCTCCCGTCGTGGTGAGCTCGGCAAACTCAGGATCCTGGTTGAGATCATGGTGATCGAACCGCCTGACCACCTGATCAGTTACCGTTCGATCCAAGCGGTCGAGATCAACGACTCCACCGGTTGCGGTCGGATCCGCGCTCTTCACAGTTACCAGCACAACATAGTTATGCCCGTGCCCGTTCGGGTTATTGCACTTCCCGAACGCCGCCAGGTTTTCTGCCGGAGACAAATAATCCGTGTGCAGCCGGTGTGCGGCGCAAAACCGGTACCGCCTTGTGACACTTGCCTGGGCCATCGTCTTTTCAGCTCATCTTCCTACGCATAAACAGAGAAGCCAGGACCGGCCGCCACATTCGGGCAATCCTGGCTTCTCTCATCACTCATTCAACCGAACGGGTCGCGCGACCCCAGCGCACATTCCTTAGGCACTGAAGGAGCTGCCACAGCCGCACGTGGTCTTCGCCTGCGGATTCTTGATGGAGAACCCGGACCCTTGCAGGCTGTCCACGTAATCGACCTCGGCTCCCTGAAGAAGAGGGGCGCTCTGCGAATCCATGATGACCTTGACGTCGCCCTTTTCCACCACAGTGTCGTCATCGCTCATCTTCGACTCGAAGGCCATCCCGTATTGATATCCGTGACACCCGCCGCCCTTGACGTAGACCCGCAGTCCGACAACATCCTTCTCTTCCACCATCAATTCTTTGATCTTTTGCTCTGCCACCGGCGTAATCGTCAGCATTGTGATCCTCCTCGTGTGACCAAGCTCTCCTTCCACGGCCTGCTTGGATTGGTTTAGTGTAACATCTCTTTACTGGATTTCAATACCCTGCGACTCCGACTGCGGTCGTGCAGGCGCCCCCCATTTCCCAGACGGAACCCGAACAACCACGTCTCCCAGCACTTTCGCCTGGCACCCAAGACGATGCCACGGCTCGCTGAGCGCTTCCCGATCGAGGAGATCCTGCTCATCGAAATCAATCTCGGATAGATTCTCCGCTCCCATCTGTACTTCAACCCGACAGGTGGTACAGGAGGCATTCCCTCCGCAATCGTGGTTCAATGAATACCCGATCAGCTTCGATGCCTCCAGCAACGACGTATTGACTTCAACTTCTCCGCTCCTGCTCTCAGGATAAAGAAATGTCACACGCGGCATCGCCAATCTCCCCTCTCAATGCACCAAGGCATCGGCCGTAACCGGCTGATAGGGACATCGCTGTAATCGGATATGTTCCTCAAACTCGTGACGGAACAATTTCATGCTGCTCTGCACCAACACAGCTGCCCCTGTTACCAGCGTGCAGTAGCCCGTCCCCTTCACAAATCCACAGACCTGAAGGAGACTGTCCATATCCTTCTCCGTGCCCTCTCCCTCTTCAATCTTGGCCATGAGCGCGGCGAGATTAATCGTCCCCATCCGACAGGGTGGGCACTGTCCGCAACTCTCGGCCTTGAAGAAATTGGAGAACTTCAGAGTCAACGCCACCATGCACGACGCATCATCGACCACGATCACGCCCGCGGACCCAAGCCCCGTGCCGGCTTTCTTCAGCGAATCGAAATCCATTGCAAGGTCGAGTTGATCGGCTGTAATCATCGAAAACGCCGGACCACCGGGGAACACCGCCTTGATCTTACGCCCACCCGGCACCCCTCCTCCGCACTTGTCCACGAGTTCCCGGATTGTCGTACCCATCGGCATCTCGTACACACCGGGTCGATTCACGGCGCCGCTCAGGGAAAACATCATCGTGCCCGGGCACTTTTCCGTCCCGACCTGCGTGAACCACGCTCCGCCTTTCAGAAGGATCCGCGGAATGTTGCACAAGGTTTCCACGTTATTCACCAGCGTCGGCTTCCCGTAGAGGCCGAAGTCCGTCGGGTAGAAAGGCGGCTTCTGTCGCGGCATTGCTGGACGGCCTTGCATAGATTCGAGCATGGCCGTTTCTTCGCCGGCGACGTAGCTTCCATGACCTTCAAAGACTTCCAGGTCGATATTCACTCCGCTTCCCAGTACATTGTCTCCCAGAAATCCCTGGGCCTTCGCCTGTGCCAACGCTTTCTTCAAATTCTCCCGTTCTTCGCGATACTCGTGGTTCACATAGATAAATGCCGCTTTCGCCTGAACTGTGTAGGCTGCGATCAGGCAGCCTTCAATTAGCTGATGTGGCGCCTCTTTGAGCAGGTACCGGTCTTTGAACGTTCCCGGTTCATGTTCGCCGGCATTGCATACAAAATAGTGTTCCTTCACCCGATGATTCAGAACCTTCTCCCACTTGATGCCGGTAGGAAATCCCGCGCCACCTCGCCCACGGAGCCCGGCCTTCTTCAGTTCGTTGACGATGTCGTTTGCACTCAGGTCGCTGATGCACTTCTTCCAGGCCTCGTAGCCTCCGACCTTCCGATAGGCTTCGATATCCCAGGGAACGCCATCAAGTGTTTGGAGAACCCGCAATTCGCTCACAGTCGTCATGTATCCTTCCTGACCCGTTGGGCTCGATGAAGACCTGTTACTATAAGGTTCCTGGCCTCTGTTCGTCAAGGTAAAGACACGTCAATAGGCCTGAATCTCAACGACTTAGGGCCACTGCCCTATACGAAACCGGGCGGATGGGCCATCGGAATAGACCGGAACATGCTGAACTTCAAACGCAGAGCAGAGACAAACTTACCGGCGGGCTCTCCCGCCGGCAGTTTTATGCCAGCTTACCTGAGGTGGCTACCGGCTCCCATGAATAACAACATGGGGATCGATAACATGAAATTGATCCGGGAGGCGAGGAGGGCGGTCCGGCCCCATTGAGCCATTTCCGGTGGGGCGGGGGTCCCCTGGGCTGCCGCTGTCACCGCAGCAATAATCTTTCTTTGGTTCGGCCAAATAACCGCGTGGACATTGGCCATCATGATGATGCCCAACAGCCCGCCGATTCCGACCGCGATCGCCCCGGTCCCGCCTCTATGAAATATGTAGAGGTACAGCACAATCCCGGCAAGCACCGTGATTGTCGCGCCATGACGGAACCAGTTCAGTGCGGCGGGCATCAACTTGGGAATGACAATGTTCTTGGTAGGGCCGTCCAAACTCTTCAAGAACGCCGCATTGATCAGGTTAAAGAAATACAACAACCCGATCCAGACGATTCCGGCCAGGAAATGGGCCCATCGTAACAGTAAACCGAACCAGTCGGCATCGCCGACCGGCATACCGGCCATGGCGAGATACCCCATGATCAGCACCACGGCAAGACCAAATCCTACGGCCATGGTTTGCATTGGACTCTCAAGAAATTTCATAGATTCTCCTCATTAAGTGCGCTACCAGGGTGCTTTCTCTACTGTAGGCCCACTACTCCTGTCAAGCAACCGAGGACCACCACTCGTAAATGACCATGGTCAATAGAGAAAACGACGCCTCCCATTCCTGCCAATGAGATCATTGGCTATTGACCGCTGACCGTCTCGTTACGCCATTAATCGGTCGACCGCCGCACAGAGTTCGCGGACCGCGCCGGCGGAGATCGCCAACGCCGCCCGCTCCTCAGCCGTCAGCTCATATTCGACGACCTGTTCCACTCCGCTTCGACCCAACCGGACCGGCACACCGACGACGACATCCGTTAATCCGTACTCGCCTTCGCAGAGCACTGCACAGGGCAATACGCGCTTCTGATCTTTCATGATCGCCTCGATCATGTCGACAGCTGATGCCGAGGGCGCATAGAAGGCGCTGCCCGTTTTCAAGAGATCCACGATTTCCGCGCCTCCCTCGCGTGTCCGCTTGACGATCGCTTCCAACCGCTCTTTCGGCATCAAATCCAACACCGGCCTCTTCTTCACCGTCGTATACCGCAACAGGGGCACCATCGTATCGCCATGCCCGCCTAACACCATGGCCGTCACATCGGACCCTTGCACGCCCAATTCAGCCGCAATGAAGGTGCGCATGCGGGCGGAGTCGAGGACTCCTGCCATGCCCAATACCCTCGACTTGGGCAGTCTGCTCACGCGACGGGCCACGTGAACCATGGCATCCAGCGGGTTGGTCACGAGAATCAAAATAACGTCCGGCGATCTCGACACCAACTCGGAAACGACCGACTTCACGATCTTGGCGTTCGTGGTCAACAATTCGTCACGGCTCATCCCAGGCTTGCGAGGAATTCCTGATGTGATCACCCCCACCGATGATCCGGCCGTTTCCTCATAACCGTTGGTGCCCACCACGGAGGTGTTATAGCCGCAGACCGGCCCGGCCTGCATGATGTCGAGAGCCTTGCCTTGCGGGACGCCCGCGACGATGTCGACAAGTACCACCTCGTACTCGTCTTTCTCGGCCAGCCGTTGTGCGATGGTGCCTCCGACGTTCCCAGCTCCCACGACCGTGATCTTCGGTCTCCCCATACTTCCCTCCGGTCCAGTTCTGAGTTATGAGTTCTGAATTATTCTATTCGCTCCGAAACTCAGAACTCATAATTCAGAACCCCGAACTCCTCAGTGTTCATGCTCCGTCCAACCTGCGACTTTGAAGTTGATCGTGCAGACGAAATTGTCACCATCGTAAAAATTGACTTTAATCTTTTTCTTGCCGTAAGTCTTTGCCAGGAAGGCATCCGGATCATCGACCAATTCCTGATACCCTCCTGCCGGATATTCGCCAAGGTCGTGGAATACCACGATCATCCCGACTTTGACCTCTTGAAGAATCTTGGCCCGGCAACGGGGATAGACTTCCCAGAACTTGGCCTCGATCATTTCCTTCGTCGGCTCCGGGCGATCCTCTCCCGGTTTGACAGGCTGCTCAAACTTCGCCAGCCGGCGGATATAAGGATACTGATGCCCCGTAAACAACTTGTACAACCAGGGCGGCACCGTTGGATTAACAGAATGATTACTCATGATGCCAATGTTCAATGATGAATGATGAATGTTGAATGTGTGGCGCGTATCCTTCCTCGTGCTCGATCTCATGATTTAACATTGAACATTCATCATTCGCGCTTCTGGCGACGCTACGTCGTTAGTCGTTGATAGATCCGCGGCAATCGCATTGGTAACGCTTCGAGACGATCAATGACTGTAAACTGCACGTCACCGTACATTCTCCGGACATAGCTATCGGCTTCCCGATCGATCGTAACGCAAAACGGATGGACTCCCCTCTGACGGGCCTCACGTAACGCGGCTTTGGTATCTTCCAGCGAATACTCGTCTTTATAACCGTCATCGAGCGGACGTCCGTCGCTGATGAGAATAAGCAATCGCGTCTTCGCCTCGCGCGCCATCAACTTCGCCGTGGCATGACGGATTGCCGCCCCGTCACGGTTTTGCTGCATCGGAACCAGTCCGCTCAAGCGCTGGGCCGCCTTCCCACCCAACCGATCGTCAAAATCCTTGATCACGAGAAAATCCACCTGTCTGCGCCCCTGGCCTGAATAGCCGTAGAGCGCATATTGGTCTCCAACCGCCTCAAGCGCTTCGCACAAGAGCACCAGGCCCTCTTTCTCCAGATCGATCACGCGACGGCCACCTTCTAACTGCCGGCTTGTCGACCCGCTCACATCGATGAGAAATGCTGCTGCGACATCCCGTTCTCTGTGTTCTCTCCTCACGTAGATCCGGTCCGACAGATCTGCCCCCGCTACCCGTTCAGCGCACAGGCGGACAGCTGCGTCTACATCGAGATTATCACCGTCGGACTGGCCAGGCACTCGCCGCAATCCCAGCGGCCGCAGGCTTTCGAAGAATCGGCGAAGAGCCGAGACCTCACTCCCGTACGCGCTCACGGTGGCGCCCACGATGTCTCCACTCCCCTCTTCTGCGGCACGTTCGACTACTCGACACCAGTTGGGACGATAGTCACGGATCCCCTGATCCCATTCGGGATATCGCACGGCATGATCTCCCGATCCGGCGTGATCGGGCAGTGGCGATTGCTCCACTTGTAAAGCCAAAACTTCTTCCACATGGGAGGGCAACTGTCGACCTCCGGCAAGCCGGTCGCCTTCGGCCTCCGCGTGCGTCCCTCCCCCGTTCTGTTGACGCTGCCTCGAGGACTCCCCTGCCCCAGTCGCAGCGCCCGCCATTCGTTCGAGGTCCTCTGGCGGTTTCTGATCGATTGGTGCATGCTCAGCCAAGCTCTGCCGACGGATGAATTCAGGATTCATCGCTCCACGATACATCCAATTGGTGACGGGGCGATAGGCCTCAGCCGTCTGTTCGGATGCGGATGGACCCACGCCTAGATCAGCCGACACGTTGTCATCCTGCCCGGACCGGATCATCGTCTCCTTGGGCGCCAACAACTCTTCGAGCCGCACGTAGACGGCATGGGACACACGTACGGCCTCTTCCGCAGTTGCTGCGGGATGCAGAATCGCCCTGCACAACGGCCAGAGGATGGCGATTTCATCCTTGATGGCATCATGGATCGCAACAGGCTGCGAGGCGGCGGTCGAGAGCTGGAGCAGTTGATCAACAATGAGTTCCTTCACGGTCAGCCCGTGCGTCAGCGACCTGGTCGTGACCGCTTCCCGCGCAAATTCCTGTAGATCCCGCTGAAGTCCCGGATACTCCTGTTGAAGCAGATATTCCACCCTTGCATCCTCCACGAGCATCCACAGATCCTGGATCAGTCCCGGGTGAGGGTACCAACGAAATAGCGCCGCCAGGGTGTCGGGTGTAGCCTGCTCCGCCAAACCATACCTCCGGCGAAGAGCCTGAAGCAGGTCTGCTAACGGTTCAAGCGTCAGCCGGTAGGTTCCAAATTCCACGTGCCCCGCTTCGTGGGCTGCCATAACCAGATACAAACGAATATTCTCTTCAGGGGTTGCGTAGCGACGGAGGAGCGCCGGCAATGAGATGGTGCGCCCATCCTGGCTCACTGTATGCCGTACCAACGCCTCCTGACTCAGCGAATCGGGGAGCGCCTGAATCGTGAGATCTGTTCCGCAAAGTCCTTGCACGAACAGCTTCACGGTACGGGCGACCCGACGCAACGGCACGCCGCTTAGAGCCGCTTCCACCGACGTCAGCGCCTTCTGCGACTCCAAGGCAAAATAGGCCTTAGCTCCTTCGACGCTGTAGGCCAAAACTTCCACCCCCGCTGTAAACCAGGCCTCGAAGCGAGCGGCTGCCATGGGAGATTCGCCGATCGCGCTCACCAACTCTGGCGCCCTCCTCAAATAAGCCAACGCCGTATCCGCGTCACGCTCTGCCATCAAGGCTCCGTACTGCAATATTTTTAGCCGCCAACCCTCATTCGGCAGGGCGCGCAACAGACGTGGTGAATCCGACAACCAGGCAATGCCGGCGGCGCCATCGTGATCAGCCAGCAACGACCCGACGGTGACGACTCTGGCCCTCACCGGCTGGTCTTCAATATCGCCGAGAATGGGGGGACTGGTACGGAGGAATTCGACCGTCCTGAAATAATCCCTCTTGCCGATATTATTTTGGGCAATCAACTTTACGCCGAACGTCGCCCATGCTCTGGCGTCCTGAATCGGCAACACGCAGGCGATCGCGGGAATCCGGCGGACGTACTCCAGCGCGACGACAAGATCAACCTGCATCAGCTCCAATCCGATCTCTAACCAGTCCCCCAGCCGATCTGCGGAAACGACCGTCACCACCTCCGGTGAGACCTGAAAAAACTCCAGCGCAACATTCGCATCCCGCTCAGTCAACTCCAAGGTGGTTTTCAACACCACCGATCGAACCGACGATTCCTTGATCAGGCCAAGGATCGCCGGGCTTCCTTTGAAAAACTTCAGCCCAATCGCTCCGGAGGATTGGGCCAACGCAATTCCCACATCCAGCCAAGCCACCGCATCGCTGAGCCGACCCTGCTGCGCCAATTCGGGAAACGATTCGATCGCAGCGCGAGCGACCTTCGGCGAAACTTCAGTCAATTCATCGAGCAACACCAGGACGCCTTCCGCCTGATTAGGTGGCGCAACAGCTTCAACGAGACAAGAGACTAGATGCTTGGCCGTAGCCGGTCCCAGCTCATCCGCCAGCTTTGCGATCAACTGCTTATGGGTATCCGACATCTCCATTTCGATTCCACCAGACGAAATTTACAGGAAGTGTAGCCCACATCGTTCATGACGGTTCGTTGCGAAATCACTGAGCCGCGTTGTGAGACCGGCACGCGGAGTCCTGAGGCCCCGATGCGTACTCGTGCAGTACGTTGAGGGTCCGAGGGGGCGAGCCTGCCGGCCAAAGGCCCGTCGCAGCAGCGGATCGGCGATTGCAGCAGAAGCGGTCATGAATGATGCGGGCTAGATTGTAAAGGACGCCCTAGCGCTTGTAAACTATGCGACTGCGGTGCAGGCATCGAAGCGAGCGTTGGAATCACTGTATCGAGGGGATTGAGGAATGGCGGAGCCCAAGAAAGAGAGTCTCGACAAAATGTGGAAGTTTGTGAAGGGCTTTGCAGAAAAGAGCGGGACAACCATGCACCCCAATCCTGCTGTCACCGAAGCCGTAGTCAAAGGCCTTGCGATGCACATAGACGAGTTGGGCAAGCCCCTCTGTCCTTGCAACTTCTATAAAGATAAACAAGCAGAAGCAAAACTCCGCCGATGGATGTGCGCCTGCGACGAAATGCAGATCTATAAGTACTGCCACTGCCTGTTATTTGTCCGCGAAGACGGCCTGCCGATTACGGAATATCTCCCGGAAGATCACGAGGGCCGAGATATCTATGGCATCGTCACAGACCCGACCCCCGACAAGGGCCGAGCCCTTAAGCACAAAGCTGCTGCGTCGATACCCTCGGGCGACATATCTGTTTCGTCCTCATCCACTACATAACAGCCATGCTATTCCACCTTCGCTTTTGGTGCGCCCCAGTCATTGTGCTTCTGATAGGAATGCTATTGTCCTACCGTACTGAAGCTGCCGAACTCGGGAACGCGTCTCCCGCCATAACAGCACCGTCTCCCAGCCTGAACGAAAAAGACTTCCTCCCTTACAAGCAGAAGGGACAAGGCGCTCTGGCTGGGCAGGCGTTTCTCGGTTCACCCTCCGGGAAAGCGATTACGCAAGCCGGCGTTCCCATCCATCTGATCCCCGTCACCCCCTACACTCGTCATTGGTTCGATCACAGCATCAAAATGACATCTTGTTCGGCGACAGAAACCCCGGTCACTTCTGAAAGCGCCTCAGTTCCTCGTACCCCGACTGATTGCGCGCGTGAGGCGCTGACTCGCCTTCAAACAGAAAAGCGATTGGCTCCCTATATTCGCACCACTAGAGCCAATCCCACCGGACACTTCTGGTTTACCAAGATCCCTGCCGGGCGCTACTACATCGTCAGCCTGATCGAAGAAGGATCAGGCGCTCGTCAAGACGAGCATCCCGGAGGGATAGCCTGGCTGAAAATCGATATCGACGCAGGCGAGAAGGTCACAAATCTCGTAGTGACTGACTGCACATCCAGCCTTTGCTGAGCCGATTCAACCAACCAGCATACCTGCATTCCTTTTCCCTTACCTCTCAAACATCGCATGCGCAGGTTCATACCTTCTCTTTGAATCGAAGGGGCGCGGGTCGATTTCCTGAGTGATTTGAATTATCCTGTCGTGCATCCAAAAACAAAACGTTGTGAGAATCAAGGTCGATTCATTTGGGGGCGGTTGTTCGGCACCTTCAACCAAGAAGAAAGCATTCCCAGCGATCAATCCTCAGAGATTGTTCCGTAGAACGGCTGGCGAGTTATACGAACAACGTCACGGATAGCGTGCCATGAATCACGGAAAGGAGTCGGCATGAAATACGATCAGCGACCAGACACCTCCATCTCTCGACGCGACCTCCTGCGCATTGCCGGTATGGGTGCCATAGCGGTGGGCCTTGGCGTGAGCGACGTTGGAAGTAGCGAGTCTACCGTTTCAAGCGACTCACCCGAATCTGCCGGCGGCGGGGCGAGACGAATGGGTCCCTACAACATCCTGTTCATTCTCACCGATCAAGAGCGCTTCTTCCGACCAAGTGAACTGCCAGTCGCCTATAGCCTGCCCGCGCACGAACAGTTGATGAAGCAGGGCACGACCTTTCTGAATCACCGGATCAATTCCTGCGTCTGCACGCCATCGCGCTCCGTGCTCTACACGGGCCAGCACATCCAGCACACTCGGATGTTCGACAACACCAATTTCCCCTGGATTGGCAGCATGTCGACCGAGATTCGCACCATGGGGACCATGCTGCGCGAGGCGGGATACTACACCGCGTACAAGGGCAAGTGGCATTTGACCAAGGAATTCGAGACGGTCAACAAATTGGGGACGCCGACTAAGATCTTCACACAGGAGATGGAAGCCTACGGCTTCTCCGATTACTTTGGCGTGGGCGATATTATTGCCCATACCCAGGGCGGATACCTCCACGACGGCGTCATCGCCGCCATGGCCGGGAGCTGGCTGCGCGGCAAGGGGCGCGCGTTGGCAGCCGACGATAAACCATGGTTTCTTGCAGTTAACTTGGTGAACCCGCACGACGTGATGTTCTATGACACCGATTCGCCGGGCACCGTGGTCCAGGAAAAGCGCGGCATCACCCATGTCGCGCGCGATCCAGTCGACCCATTATATGCCAAGCAGTGGGACTTCGCTCTTCCGCCGAACCATGCGCAGCCGCTTACCGCGCCGGGCCGTCCGCCCGCGCACCGCGATTTCTTGCGTTCGCATGACGCTCTGGTAGGCGCCATACCGAGCGAAGAGGCACGTTGGCGCCGCCGGCACAATTACTACCTGAATTGCTTGCGCGACGCGGATCGCAATATCGAATCGGTGCTGACCGAACTCGGCGCGGCGGGACTCGCCAACCGGACGATCATCATACTCACCGCGGATCACGGCGACATGGACGGCGCTCACCAGCTCCACGCCAAGGGCGCGGTCTCGTATCGAGAGCAGAATCACGTTCCGCTGATTGTCGCCCACCCGGCCTATTCTGGCGGTAAGCAGTGCCGTGCCGTCACGTCGCACCTCGACATCGCGCCGACGCTGGTTTCACTCACTGGTGTGGCACCAGACAAAATGGCGAACATTGTCAAAGGGCTTCAGGGCAGGGATCTATCCGGGCTGCTGGCCACTCCCGAGAGCGCTGATATCAATGCCGTGCGGGCCGGGACACTTTTCAACTACAACATGTTCGCCTACCTCGATGGCGACTTTCTCTACAAGGCCGTCGCCCACATGCAACAGGGCGGCAAGCCCCACCAGCTGAAGGCAGCCGGCATTGTCCCCGATATGATGAAACGTGGTGCAGTGCGGTCGGTTTTCGACGGACGCTACGTGTTCGCGCGCTATTTCTCACCGAAACAGCACAACAGGCCGACAGCGCTGGAGGACATCTACCGGTTTAACGACGTCGAGCTGTTTGACCTCCGAAGCGACCCGCTCGAGATGAACAATCTCGCAATGAACGGCAAGGAGAATCGCGACCTCGTCGTCGCCATGAACGAAAAGCTCAATCGGCTCATTGACATGGAGGTCGGCGAGGACCGTGGGCAGATGCTCCCTGGCGGGGTTGAGGCTGGATGGGAAGTGACGGCGGAGACGATGGCACCTTAAGGTGCCTCGAATTGGCTCAGTTCATGGTGGATCAGCATCCGCTCCCTCCCGCGGTCAAAAACAGTTCTTTTTGACCCCTTTGAGAGCTGAAAAAGGTTCCAAGGACTATTGGTTTGCCCAGAAAACTTTTCTCGGCCTTCTTCTTCTTTTCTCAACTCGTGGCGGGATGGAAGGGAGGCGACCTCAGGTGCGCGCATCGCACCATATATATATGCTCCTTCCAAGCTTGCTCGTTTCCCTCTAGGGATGGGGGCTGATTGATCTTCCACTGCGCGCGTCCAACGAGGGCCTTCCCAGGCCGCGCCTTGCGCGAGCACAGAAGATCATCAGGCTCCATCCCCTCCCCTGTTCCGCGAGCACAGAGGCCCCCCCCTCTGTCCCGCCCCTCCACTACTGCCACCCCTGCACCTCAGATCCCTTCTCAAACAAACATCGCAGCACCGCATCGGCGTAAGGAGGGTCAGGCTCAAGCGGCCTGTACGCGCCGCCCACTGAACCGATGATGGCTCCGAGCGTGCCTCCAACTGCCGCCCCAATGGCCACACCCGGCGCTCCACCAATGAGCCCGCTGGATGCCCCAACGGCAGCGCCCGCAACCAGCCCAAGACCTGCTCCGGCTGCCACGTTACCACTCCGGCTGCCGGTACCCGGCTTCAACCCGGCCGCTTCCGCCTTGTGCTGGCATGCCGCCACATCCAACTTCGATGCTTCACGTCCCTGTAGCTGGTACTTCGCATTCGGTTTCAACAGAGGCTCCGGTCCCCCAGCACAAGCCACAAGCCCATAGGCTACACCGACTATAACAAGACGCTGCCATACCATCCTTTTATTCATTCATCCCTTTCTAAATTGAGGGGCAGGTGGGTGGGTGCTCAACTGCGCGCGTCGAACTATATACATGTTCCTTCCAAGCTTGCTTGTTCCCCTCTAGGGATGGGGGCTGATTGATCTTCCACTGCGCGCGTCCAACGAGGGTCTTCCGAGACCGCGCGTTGCGCGAGCACAGAAGATCATCAGCCTCCATCCCCTCCTCTGTTCCGCGAGCAAGAAGACCGACCGAGCTGGCCCACAAATTCTTTATTGCCATCCTGTGACCTCATACCCCTTTTCATGCAAACAGCGATTCACAAAGTTCGTATAGGCCTGATTCGGGTGCGACGATCCTGACGCACGAAACAGTCCCATGAGCAGCCCCCAGGTTGCTCCACTCGCCGCGCCAATCATCGAACCCCTGCCGGCTGCGCCGGAAATTGCTCCGCCAACGGCGCCGCTCGCCGCACCGACTCCGGCCCCTGCTGCGGTGCTGGTTGCCACACGACCGCCCTTTCCCTTGCCTTCTTCAGCCCCTGCCGATTCGGCCATCTGCCTACAGGCTTCGATGTCCTGTTCCGCTGCCTCTTTCCCCACAGCCTGCAAATGCGCATTGGGATACAGGATCGGATGCGCCGTCGAACAGGCGGCGAGCAACAATGAGCCCCAGATGAACGGCAAACCTCTGTACCGCATGACAAGAGGCGGGCGAGACTGGCAGGAAAAGCGTGACTGGTACGGACAGAACTCACGCATCATGCGAACCAAGTTTCAAGCGAGCCGTTACGACCTGCGCCGTGATGCCTTTGACGGACACCCGTTTGTGTCGACCGCCTGCGCCGGAATGAATCCGCACCGATGCAGCGGGAACCGATAACAGGCGGGCTAAAAACCGGATCAATTCATCATTGGCTAGCCCACCGACCGGTGGCGCGACCACTCTGATTTTGACTGCGTCGCCGTAGAGGCCCACGCACTCAGTGGTGGACGCTTTAGGCTGGATATGAACGGTAAGGATCGCTCCGTCTTCGGTGTCCTGCACAATTTGCGAGTTCGTTCGTGACAGGGACCACCAGAGAAAGGATCAGAATATGGCCTTCACCAATTCTAGAATGCTGCGCTGCATGTCGGGATCGTCGGTGATCGGACGCGCGATGGCGACGTCACAGGCTCGATCGGTCGGCACGCCCTGCAGGATGAGTGTTCCGGCATAGATCAACAATCTGGTGCTGACACCTTCTTCCAAGCCGTGATTTTTGAGGTTTCGCACCTTTCCGCCGAGTTTGACCAAGGCGGCCGCAAGGTCATGGCTGACGCCTGCTTCCCGCTCGACCACAGTGGTTTCCACATCGGGCGAAGGATAGTCGAACTCAATCGCCATGAAGCGCTGCTTCGTGCTTTGCTTCAAATCCTTGAGCACGCTCTGATACCCGGGGTTGTAGGAAATCACCAGAAGAAAGTCGTCGGCTGCTTCGAGAATCTGGCCTTTCTTTTCGATCGGCAGAAAGCGGCGATCGTCGCTGAGAGGATGGATAATGACCGTCGTGTCCTTCCGCGCCTCGACAATTTCGTCCAGATAGACGATCGCGCCATGTTTCACACCGAGCGTCAGCGGCCCATCGACCCAAACCGTCTCTTGACCCTTGAGCAGATACCTCCCTACGAGATCGGAAGCGGTGAGATCCTCGTGGCAGGCGACTGTAATCAAGGGGCGGCCAAGCCGGTAGGCCATGTGCTGGACGAAGCGGGTCTTGCCACACCCGGTCGGTCCCTTGAGCATGACCGGCATTTTGTTCTTCGCCGCGATCGTGAACAGTCCGATCTCTCCGCGAACCTCGGCATAAAACGGTTCCTGGTCTATGCGGAAAGAGTGGATGTCGAGTTCTCGTCCCTGCTGCATTGCTGTATTGCTCCGGTCTGTCTCGTCTGTTGAGTTTAACCGGTTTGTGCGGGCACGATAAACGGAACCGCGCAGAAGATCAAGCGATCCGGTTGGATGTTGTAAAAATCCGCAAGCCTGACCGGTTCATTTGGTTTGTTTTGTTTGTCTCGTTTGTTTGGTTGAACGAAATTAACCAGATAAACAAAACAACCAGATCAACCAGACTAGGCGGCTTTCACACTGTCCAAAACTTCGCGCACCTTTTGCGCCAGCGCGTGCGGCGAGAATGGTTTCGCCAAGACCCCTGTCTGACGACTCACGCTGCCCTGATCAAACACAGGATGGTCCGGATATCCCGACATGTAGAGCACTTTAATCTCCGGTCGAACGGTCAGAATCTTCTCTGCAACTTCAGGCCCGCTCATCTGTGGCATGACGACATCCGTCAGCAACAGATGAATGGACCCTGCGTATCTTGCGCTGGTCAGAAGTGCTTCGATGCCATGACGCGCCTCCAGTACCGTATAGCCATGGAGCCGCAACGTTTCGTGGACGAGACCACGGACCGCCGGCTCATCCTCGACCAGGAGGATGGTTTCACGGCCACGCGCAGGATCAATCGCTTCGGCTCCTTCCGTCAGTGCCGATCTCTCCAGTTCGACCCGTGGGAAGTAGATTCGGAAAGCCGTACCCACACCGGGAGCACTCTCTACGGTAATGTATCCTCCGCTTTGCTTGACGATGCCATAGACGGTCGAGAGTCCCAACCCCGTCCCTTTCCCTTTTTCCTTTGTTGTAAAGAACGGTTCGAACAAATGCGACCTGGTCTCTGCATCCATCCCATGGCCGTTATCGCGAACTGCCAGCAACACATACGATCCCGGCGTCACCCCAACGGCTTCGAGGCGGACTTCTTCCCCTATCGTCACATTCCGGGTTTCAATCGTCAGGCGGCCGCCTTTGGGCATGGCATCTTTCGCATTGACCACTAGATTCATGATGACCTGCTCGACCTGTCCCGGATCTGCCTTGATGCAGCCGGTCGAAACATCGAGATCGGCGCTGAGTTCGACGATATCTTCACCGATAAGACGTCGCAACATACCGTCCATATTGGCAATGAGGGCATTGAGATCGAGAACTTTTGCGGAGACGAACTGCCGGCGGCTGAACGCCAGCAATTGACGGGTCAGCCCGGAGGCCCGATCCGCCGCCTTCTTCACCTCCTCTATATCCTTCCGCGTCGGATCGGCGGGTCCCAGACGACCAAGGAGCAGTTCACTATATCCGCGAATCACTGTCAGGAGATTGTTGAAGTCATGCGCCATACCGCCGGCTAGGCGTCCCACCGCCTCCATCTTCTGCGCCTGGCGCAATTGGGCTTCGGTTTCCCGCAGCACCCCCTCTGTTCTAGCCCGTTCGCCGAACTGGTTGATCTTGAGACCGATGTCTTCGACCATCCGTAGCAAGTCGTCATCAGGCGGCCGGGGGTGGCGGCTGAAGAACTCAATGACGCCTTCAATTTCAGTCCCTACTCGAATTGGAAATCCAAACGCACCCTGGAGCCCGGCTTGTCGAGCCTGGGTTCCGCGGAGGAACTTGTCATCCAATGTGACGTCCGGTAGCCAGGCCGACTTGCCACTCGCCCAAATCCCTCCGGGCAAACCTTCGCCGCTTGCAAACACACGCTGCCAGGTCTCCTGGATAAACTGATCGGCCTGTACGGACGGCGCCTTCCATTGATCGAAACAGCGCAGCACACCGGTCGCCTTATCCACCCGCCAGAACACACCCAGATCCCATTCCATGTTCTCTCCGATGGCCTGGACGATTTTGAGAACAGCCTCCTCCATGGTCGTCGCCTCGGAGAGGACTCGGGTCACCGCATACTGAGACACCAGGCGACGTTCTGCTCGACGGCGCTCGGTAATGTCCCTGATAAAGGCGCTGAAGATATATGCTTCCCCGATTTTTGCCGGCGATACCGCAAGCTCGACGGGAAATTCCCGTCCGTCTTTGTGTTGGGCGACAATTTCTATCCGGCGGCCCAGTATGGCTCCAGTCCCGGTTCGAAGAAATTCACGGAGGCCATGCGCGTGAGCCTGACGGTCGCGCTCAGGAATGATCGTTTCGGAAAGAGCCGTTCCTAGCACTTCTTCGCGAGTCCACCCGAAAATCGCCGTGGCCTGAGCATTCCAATCGGTGACGATCCCGGACGAATCGATGGTGATCACCGCGTCGAGGGCGGTATCGACAATAGCCCGATTTCGCGCCTGGCTCTGGAGCAAGGCGGCTTCGGCGGCCTTCGCCCAGGCACTTTCCTGTTGTGCCTGTCGATGCTCCGCGCGCAGACGCGCTGTAGCCCAGAACAGCAAGCCCAGCATGGGAATCCAGATTACGCCGCCTACAATCCCGACTTTCCACAAGATGGCGTGAAGAGGCGCAAGAATGTCCTGTCGTTCCATTCGTATGAGAACCGACCATCCCAGGCCGTCAAATTCTCCAAAGCCTTTGGTCTGCGCGTAGCCGGTCACCATCTGGACGTGACGTTGTAGATGTTCTTCTTCGATAAACCCCGGCACACCGGATTCGCTCAGCAGCACCGAAGGAAGTTTGAGTTCCTTCAGATTGATGGCCCCCTTATGTGGCAGTTCCGAGTCGACAAACACCCTGCCATGTCGCGTTACCATTTGATACTCGACCTGCCCTCCCATACTCTGTTGAGTTTCGAGTGTCTGGATGGTTCTGGTGGTCACTTCCTCTAAAAACGGGATTCCTACCTGCAACGCCACGACGCCTTGGAATGCGCCTCGTGAGTCGAGGATCGGAGCCGTAAATGCGATCGCGTCTACACCACTTTCCCCTGTTTCCTGCACCGAGACGTCGGTAACGTGGAGCCCGCGTGTCGTACGCGCGACGGTAAAGGATTCAGCACGGTTATAGTTGCGTCCGACAAGTAACGGCTCTGTCGCCGCGACAACGGTACCCTGGACATCCAGCACAGCTAACGACAGGTAGGCCGGGGAATATTCCTTCTGCATCCACTTGAGATACTCGGAGAGATAGCTTGGATCGGACATTCGCAGCGAAAATGTCCGGGCCATCATCAGGACATCGCCCCGACGTTCGAACAGCATCCGATCGAGTTTCTCGGCCACTTCAGCCGCACCCAGCGTCAGTTGCTTTCCGGTCACTTCGACGAATCGATGTTCAACGAACCGGATCAGGACAATACCCGCCAGGACCGCAAAGATGGTCATGACGATGAGGAGATGCGGCAGCCACCGATAGCGGCGAAGGTCGAGGAATGATAAGGCCCCTGAGGTCTTCATGATTCAGATGTCGGGGAGGCCGCGCAGTTGGGAATCTTCAAGGCCGGATGGTATGCCTGTTTCGATGCGCGCAGGCCGGGAAGACCGGCATCATCCATCACATTGATATAGATTGCCCCTTCCGCCACCGCCGTCCGGCAGGTTTCACGGAATAGGTACTGCGCCAAACCCTGAAGAGTCCTGTCCGCCACCTCTAGAAGCACACAGAATGTCGCGCTCGTCAACCAATAGCCGAATGTATAGGCACGGAGTCGACCGTTGGTTCTCACGACTCTTCCCGTCACTCCAAGGGCCGACGCCTTCGACCAGACGACTTCATGCGCCGGTACCGCATCGGCCAACAACATCATCCCGAATGATTCGATTCCTTCCGCTCGCTTCTGCTGAGACCACTCTCTCAAGAGCGCACGACAGTCCTCGCGGTCGCTCATTCTATAGGCGTTCATTTCAAACGACTGTTCCCGTTCGAATCGATTGCACAACGCGCGTTGAGATTTATACCGATTGCCTGCCAGGGCCGCGAGATCTGTCGCGCGATACAGATAGTCGGGCTCCTTGGGACTCAGGCGATATCTCAGCCGCTCGAACTCCGGTACCAATTGGGAAGGCACGTTCTCCACCCGGCTGACCGGCGAGTCGCCGTTCCATCGCCGCAGCAGCTCCATTGCGACCGAGAGGGGGGCATCGATCGGGCCTGCTCCGACAGGAGGCAGGGGCATGAACCAACCGTCCGGCGACTGAGCGAAGAGGCAAAAGGCTCCCTCAATCTCCATCCATCCACAGGCCAGCAATCCGTTCCATATATAGTGATAGACCGGTGAGTAGGCTGAGAGCGACTGATCGAGGTTCCACCCGGACCGTTCCAAGGCTGTCGCCATGCGAGGAATATCCTCCAGCATGAACCGATGCAGCGGGTCAGGTCCCCACTGACCAGCCAGAGCCTCGGTGAGACGCGGAAGGCGATCGAGCACTACCACATCCTCTTGAAATCGCCCGATGAGACGAGGATGCGCAACAATATGGTCACGGATGCCCGGTTGATCGATCAAGGCCATAACTCGGTCGGCATGGCGCCGGATCTCCTCGGGAACCTCCTCTCGCATGAACGGGCATTTCGTATCCCACCCGAGGAGTACCTGGGTGTGCGGCTCATTCCACATCAGGGCCAGTGGATAGAGTTGACAATCGAACGGGCGCTGCTGGTAGATGCGACAAGTGGAAGTCGCTGCGTCAAATGCCGGGCAGAGATAGCCGTGTCCATGAGGTTCGGGAACGAGGACGATCTGTGACCCGCGACGATTGGGAAAGGCCGTTTCCTCAATTCCCCCGCCCAAGGCCCGGGTGATTTCGTCCTCGGTAAAATGCGGACGGAGAGCGCTATCGGGGTCTGGAAACCTGCAGCAGACATCGCACTGGAGACAGGCGCTGCTCGGCACCAGTTGGGGCAATATCATCGGCGGCGTCATGAGGATCTCCACCAGACCATCGGTATGTGCAGACATAGACAGGTTCCAGTCGGTGTGCGATCCATGCTAGCACCATTGTGCAAGAGTGCCCAAGGGGATGTCATTTTTTCACCGGTTCTCCCTGTATCAGACACCACAATACTACGGCTCCCATTGATGTGTCCGTCCTGCCGAAACTCTTATTGTCCCTCTTTTCTGCCGCGCTCCTCGCCTCTTGTACCATCCCAAAGCCCGTGTTACAGTTCTTTGGCCTCGCATAAGAGGCTCTCATTCACACGGATACTGCCTCTGTCTGACTTGGCTACCTCCGACCTCCTACACCGCTGCGAAACCATCCGTGCCCAGCTTCGCCAAGCGGGGCTTTTTCCTTCTCTGCCCGGGCAGGATTCGGCTTCAGGGCCGGCCGCGACGGCAACGACCTGGCGCATCGCCGTCGCACCATTTCCGCTCACGAATGACCAACTGGATTTTTTCCATCAACTCGGACCACAGCTCCTAGCCTTTTACCGGGCCCTGAACCGTCTCTATACCGACAGTGTACGTGGTCTTCAACCAGCCTGGGTAGCGTCATACCTCGATCAAGGAAAGCCGGAAGGTCTGCTCACGTACAGCCGGATGAAACGGTTTCGGGACCAGCTTCCCGCAGTCATCCGACCGGACATCATCCCCACACAGGACGGCATGGTTATCACCGAGCTCGACTCAGTTCCCGGAGGAATCGGGATCACGGGAGCATTGACTGAGATTTACAGTCAGTGCTTATCAGTCAATGATCACGTCAGCGAACACGCATCCTCCACTTCAACCCCTTACCCTTTACCCCTCACCCCTCACCTCTTGAAGATCGTAGGTGGCTCCGAGGGAATGGTTCACGGATTTGCCTCCATGTTGAGAGCTCAGATCGCCCAACATCGCGGATGCATCGCCATTCTCATATCGGAGGAAGCCAAGGACTATCGGCCTGAAATGAAGTGGCTCGCATCCCGGCTTCGAGTCATGGGACTCGATGCCTACTGTGTGGAACCTCGTCAGATTCGATTCAGCGAAGAAGGCCTCCGGATCGCCGGCGAGGGAACGGACCAACCCATCGCTTTGATCTATCGCTTCTATGAGTTGTTCGATCTTCCGAATATCCCTAAATCGGAACTCGTCCAATACGCAATCAAGAAGGATCGGGTCGCCGTCACGCCGCCATACAAGCCGGCGCTGGAGGAAAAGCTTGCCTTTGCCCTCCTCCATCACCCGGCCTTGCGGCCCTTCTGGGAACAGGCATTGGGCAGAGATGTTTTCCTGCACCTGGCTGCCGTCATGCCGCGCACCTGGATACTCGATCCTGCACCGATCCCTCCCTCCGCGACGATTCCCGGCTTAGCGCTCGGCGAAAGGGTTGTGATGAACTGGCGCGATCTGGCCACGGCAACTCAGAAGGAACGTCACTTCGTGATCAAGCCATCGGGATTTTCAGAACTCGCCTGGGGCAGTCGAGGCGTTTCGGTCGGACACGACATGCCGCAAAGCGAATGGGCCGAGGCCATTGAGAAGGCCCTGACCTCTTTTCATCAAACGCCATATATCCTGCAGGAGTTCCACAAGGGCCGCCTTTATGAACTCGACTACTTCGACCCGATCAGCGGCGAGATGAACCGGATGTCCGGCCGCGCCAGACTCTCGCCTTATTATTTCATGAGTGGCGAAAGGGCCGAACTGGCTGGTATCCTGGCCACCATCTGCCCGGCGGACAAGAAGGTGATCCACGGGATGAAAGACGCCATTATGGCGCCCTGCGCTATTGCGCATGGCGCCAATGTTTAATGTTGACTGATAAATGCTGAATTAATCGACCCAGGATTGCCTGTACAATTACCCCTTCAACATTGAACATTCACCATTCGTATTTATGGCACTCACTTTGTATCACGTTTCCTGGTGCCCCGACTGTGAGACCGTACGCAGGAAACTGGCAGAGCTTCACATCGAATACGACCACGTCGTCGTTCCGGACTTTCGGCCGATGCGCAAAGTGGTTCATGAAGTCTCAGGTCAATATTATGTTCCGGTCCTCAAGGATGGGGACACCGTGCTGACGGAAACCGGAGACATCCTCGATTATTTGGATACGAAATACGGTAAGGAACGAGTCGCCGGCAGTTAGCGCCGGCAGATCTGCCGATTCTATAGACTGCAAAGGAGACCGCATGGAAACATGGAGACGCATACTCGCCGACAGCACTGTGAAGCCACGAGATTTGGCAGACCGGCTCGGTGTGGATGCGAAGGAAATCGAAGCCATCGTAGGCAACTATCCGATGCGCATTACCCCCACCGTGATGGCGACGATGAAAGAAAAAGGCGATGCCATCTGGAAGCAGGTGGTTCCAGACATCGCCGAAATGGACGACTTCGAAGCGGAAGACGATCCGCTCGAAGAAGACCTCATGAGCCCTGTTCCGCATCTGGTCCATCGCTATCCGGATCGCGTCCTCTTGATGGTGACGAATCAGTGTCCGATCTATTGCCGATTCTGCACGAGAAAGCGGCTGGTAGGAAAACCGGGATTCCTCAAGAAAGGCGAGCTCGACCAGGCCATTGCCTATCTGCGTGACCATACCGAGGTGCGCGACGTCATTCTCTCCGGCGGCGACCCATTATTGCTGCCAGATCATCTATTGGAACGGATACTCAAGGCCTTGCGCACGATCCCGCATCTGGAATTGATTCGCCTCGGATCACGGGTTCCCGGCGCGTTGCCGGAACGGATTACCCCGGAACTCTGCGCGATTGTGAAGAAATACCATCCTGTGTATATGAACCTGCATTTCAATCACCCGGACGAGCTGACCCCGGCAGTCAAGGCTGCCTGCGGAATGTTGGCCGATGCCGGCGTGCCGCTCGGCGCGCAAACGGTCTTGCTCAAAGGCGTTAACGATGATCCTGAAATCATGAAACGGTTAATGCACCAGCTTCTGCTCGCCCGTATCAAACCTTACTATCTCTATCAAGCAGACTTGACCAAGGGTACGAATCATTTCCGTACCAAGGTCGAGACAGGGTTGATGATCATGAAGGCGTTACAGGGCCACACGAGCGGGATGGCAGTCCCGCACTTCGTGATCGATGCGCCGGGCGGGGGCGGCAAGATTCCCATACTCCCGGGCGACTACATGGTGCACATGGACGCCGCAGGAGTCCTTTTGAAAAACTATGAGGACAAAGCATTCCACTATCCGCAACCGCAGCACGGATCGGTGCGGGAACTGCCGATGGTCAGCACAGCGCCGGCTCTAGAGTCATGCGCTACTGGAGAGCACGACAACCTATGAGCACCCGCGCCCCGCAAGGCATTCTGCCCTACCAGCACATTGCGCAGCTCATCGCGAAGGGCGCCATCCAGGCGGATGTGCCGATCGAAGACCGGCAGATCCAGCCGGCCAGTCTCGATCTGCGTCTCGGTCGCAAAGCCTATCGGTTGATCAGCAGTTTTCTGCCGGAGCTATCCGAAATCACAGACCGGCTCAACGTCCTGGACTTCTACCAGTCCGATCTCGTGATGTATGAGATGGATCTGACCGGTGGAGCCATCCTCGAGAAAGGCCACGTCTATCTGGTGCCGCTGCTGGAACGTGTGGCGCTACCCAAGCTTCTCAAGGCACGAACGAATCCAAAGAGTACTACTGGACGGCTCGACGTCTTTACCCGCGTCGTAACGGATCTCAACACCGGATTCGATGAGATCCGGGCCGGCTATTGCGGACCCCTTTATCTGGAAATCGTCCCACGCTCGTTCGCGATCAGGGTGAAGACCGGATACTCCCTGAATCAAATTCGTTTCATTCGCGGCGACGCCACCGTGTCAGACCGGTCGCTGCAGGCACTCCACACACAAGAGCCCTTGCTCTACCATAATCTCCCCACGAAACGCGCGCTGGGTCCCGGCGACCTCCGTACAGATCGCGGCCTGTTTCTCCGCATCGACCTGATAGGAGACGACCGGCCCGGTTCGCCGGTCATCGGCTATCGGGCGAAGAAGAATAGTCACGTCATCGACCTGTCGAAGATCGGCCACTATGCGGCGCTCGACTTTTGGGAGCCTCTATGGCGCCACCGACAGGATAGTCTTCTCCTGGAGCCGGAAGAGTTCTACATTCTCGCGTCGAAAGAACGGATACGCGTTCCCGCCGGCTACGCGGCTGAGATGGTCGCTTTCGAAGCAGCCTGCGGCGAGTTACGAACTCACTATGCGGGGTTTTTCGATCCGGGATTTGGTTATGGCCGCGGCGAGTTGCACGGCACCCAGGTGGTCCTGGAGGTCCGTCCCCATGACGTGCCCTTCTTGATCCACGATGGACAAACCTTTTTCAAGGTTGTATACGACAGGATGCTCGCACACCCCAGTCAGCTCTATGGCGCAGCCCTCGGATCTTCGTATCAACGCCAAGGTCTAACTCTGAGCAAGCATTTTAAGGTTTAGCGCGTTTCTCGTGAAGCGTCGTTCGCTTCAGATCCTGGCGTTTCACGTTTCACATTTGACGTTTAACGAACGACGAGGATCCAGCTCACCATGCCGCCTGAACCGACTCAAGAGCCGAAGGAACGCGAGCCGCATAGCGAAACCGGAAGCGACAACAATCTGCGTGTCGCCGGGATGATTGTAGGTACCGCCCTCATTTTCATCGGGTTCCTCGATGTGTTTCTTTCGATAAGCGGGGGGTTCGAAATCGACGTCATTCCCTTCTTGATTTATTTCGGTGGAGTCGCCGTGTGGGCCAATGCGGTCATCGAAAACTTATCCCTTCGCTACAGCATCATCGTCGGCGCCATCGTACTCGCCGCCGTCTTCTTCCATTATGGGGAAGTCCATTTCTGGCACAAGCAAGTGTTGTTCTGGTCTACTGTGGTCGTCGTCATGTATTTCATGTTCAACGAACCCAAGAAACGCAAATAGAAAAGCCCGTCTGCCTGGTTGGTTTGGTCTATTTGGTTTATTCGGATTATCTGGTTCATCTGGTTCAACCAAATAACAAGAGAAACCATACATGCCTGGTGTGTTATGGCACTGCCGATTTCCGTCATCATTCCCACGCTGAACGAAGAACAGACCATCCTGGCCACAATCGCGCACACTGCCACCCTAGGCTTCGATGAAATCATCGTCGTGGATGGAGGAAGCGTGGATCAGACCTCCGCCTTGGTCGAATCATACCGACTTAGGACTGAGTCCTCAGCACTCAATTCTCTACGACTGGTCACTGCTCCCCGCGGACGCGCCCGGCAGATGAACGAAGGCGCAAAGCTCAGCGGGGGGGAGATTCTTCTCTTTCTCCATGCCGACACACAGCTTCCGGATAATGCCAAAGCGGTTATCGACGCGACAATGGCCGATCAAAGGACGGTGGGTGGACGGTTCGATGTTCAATTCGATCGCCCATCGCTGTGGGCAACCATTATCAGCAGGATGATGAACTGGCGATCGAGACTGAGCGGTATAGCTACAGGCGATCAGGCATTGTTCGTACGTCGCCCCATCTTCGAACAGATGGGGGGATTCGCCGAGCTGCCGTTGATGGAGGATATCGACTTCTCCCAAAGGCTCAAACGTAAAGGATCCACGGCGGCACTCACTGCGACTGTGACCACATCCTTCCGCCGATGGGAACAGCAGGGACCGTTGCGAACGATTCTCTTGATGTGGACGTTACGGCTTCTGTACTGGATCGGTATCAGCCCGCACCACCTGCAACACTTTTACACGGAACTTCGGTGAAACGGGCTACCTCTCACCCCGCACCCCTCACCTCTCACCAATTTGCATTGGTGATTTTCGCTAAAGCTCCTATCCCGGGCAAAGTAAAGACGCGGCTCTGCCCGCCGTTGACACCAGACGAGGCCGCCACCCTGCACGGCAGCTTCGTTCTCGATATGCTGGAACGGACCAACCTCGCTGTGGCAACGCTTCATCTCCCGTTCCACCGGTACCTGGCCTGCGCTCCTTCCTCTGAGCTGGCGTTCTTCAAGATTATGGAAGAACGACAAGGGGTGCGTCTGGTGGATCAAATAGGAGGGGATCTGGGCGGGCGCATGCACCGCACCTTTACCGACTTTTTTGCCAAAGGCTACAAACAGGTGGTCATCGTGGGGACCGATGTCCCGACCTTACCTTTGCCGGTGTATGGGGAGACATTTGCGATGCTGGACCGTTCCGACGTGGTCTTAGGTCCTGCATTTGATGGCGGATACTACCTCATCGGCCTCAAACAGCCGGCAGAACAACTCTTCGTCGAGGTGCCATGGTCCACCGATCAAGTCCTCTCCGTCACACAGCAGAAGGCTAAGACATTGGGCTTATCTGTGGGACTCACCGCCACGTGGCATGACGTGGACACAATCGCAGACTTACAACGGCTCATCGCAGAGTGTCAGGAAGACTATAAGAAACCCAAGAAGGACCGGATCTTCTCCGCGCGAACCGCTGGAGCCTTACAGCTGCTCGCGAGCAGACTGAAAACCCGATAAGATAGACAATCAGCCGCACCAATTCATGGAGGGATCACCTATGGCAGAGCGCGTAGCACTCATCACAGGGGGAGCCAAAGGTATCGGACGGGGGATCGCGCTCGACCTGGCGGCAAAACAGTGGTCAGTCGCCATCTGCTACCGCACGAGCGAGGCAGCGGCAAGATCTACTGCCGAGGCCATCATCAGCCGTGGAGGTCGTGCCTTCTCGATTTGCTGCGACGTGTCGGACCCTCAGGCGGCCAGAGGCCTTGCCGCACAAGTCGAGCAGCGCTGGGGACGTATCGACGCGCTGATCAACGGCGCCGGTCCCTATCATCGCGTGAACCTGTTCGAGGAAACGGTCGAAGGCTGGAATGAGATGTTCGACGGAAACCTCCACCCGATTTTTTATCTTGCTACGGCAGTAGCACCCGGTATGAAGGCCCGCAAGTCAGGCCGAATTATCAGCTTCAGTATGGCCAACGCCGATCAGATGATTTCTCAACCGGACGTCACGGCCCATTATATTGCCAAGGCCGGCGTCTTGATTCTGACCCGCACGCTGGCCAAACTCCTGGCACCTCACGGTATTACCGTCAATGCGATCTCACCCGGCTTCATCGATTCAGGGAGCGCGCCTCCGGAAGAGCTTGCCGGCATGACCAAACGCATTCCCGCCGGCTACATTGGAACCATAGACGATACCGTAGGCGCCGTGAGGTATCTCCTTTCCGACGAAGCGCGCTACGTCAACGGAGCGAACATTCAGATCAGCGGAGGGTGGGGGGTGTGAGGGCAGCCTGAACGCCCTTTCTTGCTCGCAGAACGCGCACATTCAGAAAGTGCTTGCTCCATGCGCGCAGTGAAAGGGCCGTTCAGGCCACCCTCTAGTTGGAGTGCAGATTAAGAGGGAGGGTTTATGAAATCAGAGCAAGAGCGGATGGCGCACAGTCGGTTTGTTCAGGCACTTCAGCACGAACACCTGACCTGTGCAAAACCCGGATGCGGCGGAGCGATGGATGTCACCGATCACACCCCGCACAATGCCCGCATCAAGTCCTACGAAGCGCAATGTGAGCGCTGCCACGCAACTGAGACGATCACCGGAAAGGAGCAGACCTCGCCACCCTGGGATGTCGCCTCGATTACGATGATGGCGGAGGTCCATCTCCTTCACGAGCAACCCACATGCCCCTTCGACGACACCCCCATCACATTCACCTCACTGCCGAATCCTCGTCGTAAAGGCCGTTATCGCCTCTCCTGTTTCTACTGCGGCAGACACACTGAGATGAATTGGCCACCGCCGGAGGCGAAAAGGTGAGCGGATGGAGCCTGATGATCTCCCGTGCCCGCGCAACGCGCGGCTTAAGAAAGCCCTCGTTGGACGCGCGCAGTGGGAGATCAATCAGCCCCCATCCCTGAAGCGATCACGAGCAAGCTTGGAGGGATCATCTATAACTTCGCTTGACGGCCGCAGTAGAACCAAGCATGGGGTGTCGTTCCGAGAACGAGAAACTAGCGAGCGCGGAAGGGAGGTGGAGAGACAGCTGGGATGGTCTCCGTGCTCGCAGAGCCCCCACGATAAAGTTGTGGTCACTTGATGCGCGCAACGGAGACCATACCAGCTGATGATGGTTCAAAGGTGTCAGGAACCATTTACCGCTCCCACCCTCTGAACCTCACACCCAAATCCCGTCGCGGTCACACTGCCAAATGCAAACAATGGTTCCTGACACCTTTCGTATTCTGCTAAAGGCTCTCGCTCGAGCGAGCGGCATCCTGCGAAATTACTGACCGGGATATCCTGACCGGCATTACTACTTGTCCTGTTGCCGTGTGGCCCGGCGCTCCGCCTGTTGCCGCTGCCGCTGATAAAACGCCGCGACTTTCGTTCGATTGCCGCAGGCTTTCATGCTGCACCAACGCCTGCTGTGGTTTTTCGTGCCGTCGTAGAAGTAGAGCACACAGGCCGGGTTTTCGCATTTCTTGATATAGGCCGGATTGCCGTAGCACAACAGATCGGCCGCCGCTTCAGCCACAGGCGCGAGCAGTTGGCTAGGTTCAAGAATTTCCAGGCGAAATCGTTTAGTGAATCCTTCCTCCGATGGCAGAACCTCCGTGTACCCCCTCAGTTTGCGCAACTGTGTATTGATTGTGTTGAGTGTGAGGGTCGTAACGGATCCGTCGGTCATTTCCTCAACAAGCCTATGCAATACTTTGCGAAACCGTAATACTTGCTCGAACTCATGATGGCTCCCGTCTTCCTTCCAGAGCTTCTCCAGTTTCTTCGCCTGTGGCAAGTCCAACAACTTCACAGCGACTGCCCAGGCCGCCAGATCTGCCAGTCCGTCCAGTAGGTCTTTCGGCCTGCCATTTTCCACGATTTTCGTATTCACGAAATCTAAACATAGATGGTTGCCGACTAACGGAAACTTTGTCCAGTCCAGTGTTGCCATCTTCGTGTCGGTCTGTTTGTACCTATCACTTTAACCATTGAGTGAGATCTTGACAAGTTACCTATGCGTGGACTAACCTTCTATTTAGTTGTTTGATGGTTACGTCTTCCACATTATTACGAGAGGAGGAAGTTCATGCAGAAGGCAGCCATAGTGGTTTTAGCCGATCCGAAATCCGGATCAGACGAAGCGTTGGGCCGGTTATTCAACGCGCTGGCAGCAGCATACGATTTCAAACAGCAACACATTCCCGTGACACTGCTTTTTCAGGGCGCAGGAACCCGATGGGCAGGTGAGTTGGTCAACCGGGAACATCCGGCTTACCAATTATTTACGGCAGTGAAAGACACCGTTGCAGGGGTGTCGTGCGGCTGCGCAGATGTATTCGGCGCGCGCGACGGTGTGGCGGCATGCGGGCTTGATCTCATTAAGGAAAACGCAGTCCCAGGCACAAGCGGGTTGCCGAGTCTGTCTCGCTTGCTCGACGAAGGCTACACAGTACTGACATTCTAACTGGCCAGTCCGTCAGGGGCTATGGCCCCTGACGGTGGCTATGTGGGAGATAATGATGGCGAAGAATTTCGCAGAGATTGCGTTTACGGAAAGCGTGAAGGCGCAGCAAGAAAAGTACGGGTCACGGCGGCAGTATGGGCAGATGGACACAGTGCCACGCGGCACGATATTGACTATTTCTGAAATCGAGTTCATCGCCTCACGGGACAGTTTTTATCTGGCGACGATGGGCGCGAATAGTTACCCATACGTGCAATTTCGTGGCGGACCACCGGGATTCTTGCGCGTCATGGATGCGCAGACGCTAGGCTATGCCGACTTTCGTGGTAATCGACAGTACATCACCGTCGGCAATCTGCATCAGAACGAACGAGCAGCACTGATCTTGATGGACTATGCAAATCAATCGCGCCTGAAAATTTATGCGCGCATTGAGGTAATTCAACCAAGAGATCGGCCGGAATTGATGGAGAAGTTGCTCGTCCCAGGCTACCACGCAACGCTTGAACGTGCCATGCTGTTGCACGTCGAGGCATTCGATTGGAATTGCTCACAGCACATTACGCCACGATTTACAATGGAAGAGATACGAGCAATGAATGCGCCGCTGTACGAACACGTTGCCAAGCTAGAGGCGGAGTTGAGTCGGCTCCAATAAGCACAACCGAGTTAGCAATCAAGAGGGGCAAAGGTGTCAGGAACCATTTACCGCTCCCACCCTCTGAACCTCACACCCAAATCCCGTCGCGGTCACACTGCCAAATGCAAACAATGGTTCCTGACACCTTTCGTATTCCCTGCAGCGCCTTGTTAGGCCGATGTGCTGCTCTTCCTCTTCGCTTTCCATTCAGCCCAATACTCATCACAAACTCTCTCAATGGCCTTGTAGTCGGTGTCCTGCCCGGTATCCAGCGCAAGCTGGATGCTCTGAAAATCTAGAATCACCTGGCCCATCGTCGTCTGAATCGTGACGAGCATGGACGCTGACTCCGTCTTGAGAATCTCCGGCGTGCCAATCTCAAGTTCGTTTCGAAGAGAGATGCTGACGATGCTGCGCCGTCGAAGTCACGACACTCAGCTCGCTGAACCCCTGCGAGCGCCAAGACGAAACTATCGCCCAAGGGCTTCAAGCGGCGGAGAAGGTACGGAATGCTCACGAACATCGTGATCGTGTCGCCGTCTTCTGAGACGGCAGTAATCTCTCCGTCGTGCAAAACGTTCCAGATTGCCACGCGCTCGTCCATCGGCCTGACTACGTATTATCTGGTTCCGTAGAAGATCCAATCGCCTTGCAACGCTGGATAGGACCCCATGCAGGATCTTGCCAGGATTGGGACCTAAGTCTAAGTGGTTTCTTTGCGGTTCGCCTTGGATCATATTCACGCAGTGGCCTGGCTTGGTCCCCACCTGCGCACGTCGAACGACCACCGTTTCACCGTGGGGGGTTCCGGGAGCAAGGAAGACCGAGTCAGGCCGGTTTTCTCCTTCTCTCCACAAGCCGCTGAGTGACAAAAAGTAGGAGGGCGTCTGTCGAACTCTCGATTGCGCGTGTCGAACGAGCACATTCCGATCGTGCGCGTTCCGTGAGGAGGCCATCTTCCCTTCTTCTATTCTTTCCCTTCATCGCTGCTGAAACCACAATAGAGTAGGCCGACGGGCGAAAACGGAGACCGCCATCACCGGAGAGGGCGGGACGCAACTTGCCCCACCTCGCGACCGTGGCTCTTCTTTTTCTCTCCTCCTTGTCACTGCTGAAGCTGAAGAGAAAAACCGAGGGCGGCGGTTGTGCTCTCACTGCGCGCGTCCAACGATGGCCTTCTGAGGCCGCGCGTTGCGCGAGCACAAGAGCATGACCGACGCCCTCGTCTCTTCGAATCTTTCTTACTTCCCGAACGCTTTTTTCAGCAGCGGCTCTATCTCGCCTTTGGCCGCCATCGGATCGAGGATGTCGGTGTCGCCGTAAAACTGCCCGTCGATGAATACCTTGGGAAGAGTCGGCCAGTTGGTCATTTTGACCAGCGCCTCGCGCTTGGCCGGTTGAGACAGCACATCGATGAGTTCATACGGATATCCATATCTGTCGAAAAACTGCATCGTCTCTCTTGTGAACCCGCACATCGGCATCTGTTTGGTGCCCTTGCCGTAGATCAAAATCTTGTGCGTTGCGACTTCCTTATTGATTTCCTCTTGAATGGGATCTGCCATGGGCCGGCCTCCTTCTTTCTCATCGATGAAGATAGAACGACAAACAACCGCCGAATGACTGCCCGTTCATTTCATCGCTCAGGGCTCATAGTTCATCTGAGGTACGGGCAGTAAGTTCGAGAGCATGAATCCGTCCATCTTTCAACGGAACATCCAACGCTTGATAGATCAGGCGATGCCGATCCAGCAGGTTCTTCCCCGCGAAGGCCGACGAGACCACCACCACTTTGAGATGATCCATCGTCCCGGTCCGATCTGAAACTGTCACCGTGGCATCCGGCATCATCCGGCGCACATATTCCGTCAGAACATCCGGCGTAATCATACTCTCCCTGATTTCTTGGTTTTGAGAATACCTCAGCGCCGGACCCAAAGGCAATTCAGACCAGCCAGAACCAGTAAGACGAGTTGATTTGGTGCATCTGGTTTCTTTTGTCTATTTGGTTAATCCTGTTTAACCAAACAAACTAGATAGACCAAACACACCAAAGCAACCAGTTGTGGTGGTGGTGGATTACAGCCCACGATGGTGGAAATCAACCACGCCTTGAGATATCCACGTCCAGACAGCTCTTCTGTGCGCTTAAATCTGCATCATTTCCGCATGACGATGCTGGCACACGGATTGCGCCCCTGCAGGACAGGAACATGTGAGCCACCACGATGCATCGATACATCCCTATCAACCAAGGAGGGCGCCATGAGCGAGTTCAAATCCGGGTTTTTCGTCGGGGGAGAGGCCTGCGAGGGACGGGTACTCGTGGTAGACGACGAGCCTGACATTCGCAAAGTCGTAAAGATGACGTTGCAGAAAGCCGGTTATGAAGTCCTCGAAGCGGAAAATGGCGAGAAGGCGATCGAGATCATCAACTATGGCGAGAATCGGCTCCTTCTCGATGTCGTCATCTGCGACATCCGAATGCCGAAAGTCAACGGAGTCGAAGCCATCGCGTATTTTCGAAGCAACTACCCTCGCGTCCCGCTCATTGTCCTGACCGGCTTCCCGGATACCGATATGGCCACATCCTTTCTCCGGCAAGGCGTGGTGGATTACCTCGTGAAGCCGATCGAAGGAGAAAAATTGCGCGCAGCTGTTGCAAGAGCTATTGAACAGAGAGAGCTTGCAAAGCTGTGACGAGGATCCGCCATCTCCATCTGGACAAGGAGAGGCGCGCTTCTTCCCGTGTGCCCCGATACTGTGGAGTACGACCCTTCCAGCGGAAGACAGCCTGAATGGAACGCTCTGACCATACCAAGGTCGCCATTCTAGGAGCAGGTCGTGGCGGCCGCGCGCTGCTGGACCTGCTACACCACATCCCGTCGATCGAAATCGTCGGCATTGCAGACCGGAATGTTGACGCGCCGGGGCTGCAGCGCGCGCGGGAGCTACGAATTCCCGTCACGACCGATATGCGGGATCTGATCAGCAACCATGGGGTAAGCGTGATTATGGACGTCACGGGAGATCCGGAAATGGAGGCGTATCTGTATGCCCACAAACCTCCAACCGCAGACATCCTTAGCGGATCTGCCTCGCGGTTGCTGTGGGAACTGGTCCTACATGAATCCAAGCTGGAAGCCGAACTCCTCCAATCGGAAAAACTCGCAGGAATCGGCTCATTTGCTGCGGGAATAGCCCATGATATCAATAATCCTCTACAACTCATTTTGGGTCTGGCGGAAAATCTCGCAGAGGAGCGAGACCTGACCACCGTTCATGAACAGGCCCGGGACATCATTGAAGCCGTCAAACGGACCAGCGCCATCTGTCGGGATCTGACCCGCTATTCCCGGCGGGCATCGCCTCACGAAGACATGTTGGTGTCCGTAAACGAAAAACTCGAGGAGGGGCTGAAAATCGCGCGCTATGCGTCGAGCCTCCACGATATTGAACTGATCAAACATTATCAGACCGGCGCAGCCGTCAAAGGCAATCCGGACGAACTACTGCACGTCTTTGTCAATCTCATCACCAATGCGGTGCATGCCATGGAGCGTGCCGGCGGCACGCTGACCCTCGAAACCGCACTCCTCGGCGGACAGGTCGGCGTGCGGATTTCCGACACGGGATGCGGCATCCCTCCGGATAAAATTCCCGAGATTTTCGAGCCCTTCTTCACGACAAAGCCCCCTGGGAAAGGCACCGGGCTGGGACTCTATAACGTCAAAACCATTATCGACAACATGCACGGCACGATCGCGGTCGACAGTCAGGTCGATAAGGGAACGACCTTTACTTTGACCTTTCCTAACGCCGAACGGTCCGAACAAGGATCTCCGTCATGAGTCCCGAACGCCCAGCGGCTCGGCCCGAGACGCGGTGGGGCCTCCAGCTCAAATTGATCCTGTCTATGCTGCTCGTGGGAGTGGTCCCTCTCATCGTGGGTCTCGGTCTTGCCTTCTGGCAGGGTTCGCGCGAAATCCAGGTCGTCAACGGCGAAAGCTTCAAGGCCCTTGCTGAGGAGACCGCACGAAAGGTCGATCTCTTGATGTCGGATGAGGTCGGCCGGACATCGCGCATCGCGGCAGATCCTTCGATCATCTTTGAACTTGAGCGACGGCGAGACTCCCTGCTGGACATGACGGAAGACGAGCGGCGCCGGACCGTGGACCGGCTCAAGAGGGGCTGGGAGGCAAAAGACCCTGCGGCCGTCCAGGCCATCACGGGGAACAAGATGGCCGGCCTCATTCAGGAGTATCTCTCTGGGGCCAAGAGCGAAGCCGATCAATTGATACCGCAAGTGGTTCGCGCTGCTACTAAGATGCTGTATATCACCGACATCGAGGGCAACCTGGTTGCCGCGTTGACCACGCTGCCTCCCTTTTCCAATAAAGACACGGCCTGGTGGAAAGGCGCGTCCCATCGAGGGGTCGGCCAGCTCTTCATCGAAGACGTGTATTTCGACGAACGCGCTCAAACCTATGCCATCAGCATCTCGCTTCCTATTATGGATCGCATCCGATATGGAACGGTCGGTGTGCTCCATCGCGTAATCGATGCCAAAGAGTTGATCTCGCCTTCGATCTCGCCCATCCGCTTCGGCAAAACAGGACATGTCATGCTGATCGACAGTCGCGGCATCGTCATGAGCTGCCCCATTCTACCGACCGGCGTTAGGCTTTCCGATGCTCAACTCATTCCCCTTGTCACACCGTTTCAGCCGGGCTGGGTCAGCGCACCGAGCGATGGCCACGGCGGACACTCGACCTCGCTCATCGGATTCGCTCCGGTGCCGGAAATCAGCCGAGCCACCAATAGCGATCTCGGCAAAGGCTCCTGGCACACCTTCGTGTGGCAGGCCTCTGATGAACTCTTTGCTCCAATTCGTCATTTCCTGGCCTGGATGGCCGTATTCAGTGTCATCGCTGTCGGATTGATGACGTCTCTCGGCTACCTTGCAGCCAGTCGAATCGTCAAGCCGGTGCGTCGTTTACAGTCAGCGGCACAACTGATCGGACGCGGTGAACTCAGACAACCCATCGACATTCAGACTGGCGATGAGCTTCAGGATCTGGCCGATGAGTTCAATCGAATGAACCGCCAATTGGAAGCGGCCTTTGCCGGCCTGACTGATCAAGTGACCATCAAAACGCAACAGGTGGAATCACTGATTCATTCGACGGACGAGATCCTGGACGCAGTCCCCAGCCCGATCCTCATGGTCGATCAAGACGAACAGGTACGGTACATCAATCGGGCCGGACGCGACTCCTTTCAGGCCGTGATCGATTCAACCCAATCGATTCGGCTGTTCGACATACTTCCCGTCGATGCCGCTGCACGAGAGCATCTGCGAAAAGAATTCAGCCGTGCGAGGAGCGGAGACAGTGGTGCGACCGCATCCGGAGCAGGGAATGCGGCGGTTGGCGACACCCCACGTGACCCGTTGGCCCCCGCGACGGCAACGGAGGCGTCAAACATCCGACAAGAGATTCAGATCGGCCCCCGGCGGTATCGCTATCAGTGGTTCCACATGGCGGGGAGAAATCAGGGAGAGGATCGGATCGGCCTTGTTTTCAGGGACACGACTGACGACAGCCGTCTCCAAGACCAACTCATCCAAGCTGAAAAGTCTGGCAGCATCGGGACCCTCACAGCAGGAATCGGACACGAGTTGAACAATCCGCTCTTCGGAATTCTCGGGTTGGGAGAAGCCATCGGGGAAGAAGCCGACCTCGACCGCGTCAGATCCTATGCCCGCGATATCGTCCAACATGGCCGTCGAATGGCCGCCATTATTCGAGACTTCACCGGCGTCACGGCTCGCGAGACATCGGACCAGCGGCAACCGGTTCTTCTCGAACGGGAACTCGACCAGGCCATCGCGACACTCACGGGCGGCATGGACTCCTCAGGACTCACGATCCAGAAAACATACGCAGGCGACACCTGCGTAATGGCCCTTCCCGACCAACTCAGACAGGCATTCACGAACATATTGACGAATGCTGTTCAGGCGATGAAAGGCCGGGGGCTCTTACGCCTCTCGACCTCACTGATTGATACGTCCGTCGTGATCACGGTCGCGGATTCAGGCCCCGGCATTCCGAAACAGCATTTGTCGAAAATATTCGATCCGTTCTTTACCACCAAAGGACAAGGCGAAGGATCCGGGCTCGGGTTGACTGTTGCGCGCCGGATCATTAAGAAATTCGGCGGGGACATCACGATTGAAAGCCAAGAGGGGAACGGTACGTCGTGCATCGTGACCCTCCCGGTTATTCCTGTCCCTCCGCCCACACAGGAGGCTCCATGCACCGAGTCAAGTTCTCGCTCTACGCCGCAGCCCTCACCATCATAATCTCAGGGCTGTCGTGGGGCCCCTCAGTCCTCACGGCAAAAGAACGTCCCGGGTCATCCGGCATCCCGCCGGAAAAGGCGGCAGCCTATATCTATGCCGTGATCAAAGCCGATCGCACGCTGTACACGACGGAAATCGTCGATCGGCTCAAGTCGAAAGGCGTCACCGCGGCGTCCGAACATTGGGAGCAGGAGAACGCTCTCATGCTACCGGCCCAGTTTCTCCAGCATTCGGGCAAACTTGCGGCTGAGAATGGAAGCGGGATCCGGTATCGACTGATCGGGCTCTGGCCTATATACCGGCGCAACGCTCCGGCAAGCGACCTGGAGCGCAACGCGTTGGAGTCTCTTCGGAAGAACCCCGACCTGCCAGTCACCGGAATCGTAATCAGTGGACGCCAACAATACTTTCAGGCGATCTATCCGGATCTCGCCGTCTCGCAGGCCTGTGTCGATTGCCACAACAACCATCTGCTCAGTCCGAAGCGGGACTTTAAGCTCAACGACGTGATGGGCGGGATCGCCATCACCATTCCGTTGGAATAGGAATATCCAGGACATCGCGAGCTGGACTGGGAAAGCGTGATCGGAAAGAGTCTCGTGAATCGTTATTCGTGAAACGCGACTCGACGTTTGATGGTTAACGAGTAACGTCTTTACCGAGACTGCGCATCACGCAAGTTGCGCTCCACTCAGCTATATCGCGGCAAACCGTTGCGAATAATGCAGACTACGATGGTGAAGCAGGACTCGCAGGTGGGGTTGTTTCAGCCTGGTGATATTCCTCCCGGTAAATCTGGATGGAGGTCATCAACAGACTCACGAGAACCGGTCCAACGAAGAGACCGATAAGGCCGTAAAGCGCCAGGCCGCCGAGGACACTGAAGACGAGAAACAGCACGGGGATCTGTACCGCCTGACCGATCAACCAGGGTCGAAGAAACTGATCGATCATCGAGACCACGCCGACTCCCCAGCCCAACATCGCCAGCGCTTTCCACAACGGACCGACCGCGAGGAAGTAGAGGGCGACCGGAACCCACACCAGGGCGGTTCCACCAAAAGGAAGCGGTGCAAGCATAACCGTCACGGCCGTCAATACGACGGGAAACGGCACTTCCAGCACCATGTAGGCCAGCCCTGCCGCAAGACCTTGAACGATTGCAGTCAGGCCTATGCCCTTCACCACGGCACGAACGGTCTGATCCATTCGTTCGACGATCCGCTGTTTATGGGACGTTTCCAATGGAATCACATCTTGAAGGGAGGCCAGCCATTGCTTTCCGTCTTTGAAAAGAAAAAACAGGGCAAAGAGCATGAGAAAGAAATCCGTCACCAGCAGAAAGGCGTTCTTCAGCAGATCGCCGACCTGATCGAGGAAGAAACGGGTCAGAAACGTCGCGGCCGAGAGAAGCCCCTGCTCCAGGGAATCAGGCGTCAATATCGCACTGCTGCTGAATTGCTGAAGGAGTCCTCCGATCACCGGCCATGTGCGCAACCGTTCCGGTAACGTCTGGAGCGCCCCGCTCGAAATCCACTCGCGAACGGTCTGTTCAGCCGTACTAGCTTCACGAGCCAGTAATACTCCCATCATCGAAATCGGAATCACCACGAGAGCTAACACCAGGACTGTCAGACAGGAGGCCGAAATGATTTCCCTTCCCCGAACGAAGGACGTGAGACGGACATGGAGCGGAAACGTGAGATGGGCAAGGAGCGCGGCCCAGAGAACGGGGAGGAGAAACGGCCGGAACATCAGGGCAATCTGATACAGGAGGAACAGCAGGAGGACAAAGAACACGGCAGTAAAGAGCTGCTGCTTCGTCATGGATCGGATACAGACAGGAGAGAAGCGGCAGACTTATCGGTGCGCGTCGCTGCTGGACTCTTTTTCGAGTACCACAACCTGCTTAGCCCGGTGCGCGGCGAGATCGCTTACGCTGCCCGGTAACTTCGGAACTTCGTCGGCCCAGGCGGTCACTCCCATGTCCGTCCCACCTTGGAGCTTGGCGCCTTCCTCCATGATGAGTATTGGCGTCAGGACTTCTCCGATGAGCGTCGCTGTCTTCAGCAACTGGATACGCTCATTCGCCGTCACCTTCGCCTTGATGCGACCGCTGCTGACTACCGTCCCAGCCGTGATCGTTCCCTGCACCAATCCATCCTCGCCGATGATGACCTGTCCCTTAGTTCGAATTTCCCCGTCGAGGCGGCCATCGATCCGCACTGTCCCTTCAACGTGGATCTCGCCTTTCAACACTACTCCTTTGGCCAACAGAGTAATGTTGTCATCTCCCGCAAAGCTAGTATTCCTCATACGTCTTTCCCCCCTTGACATCCGGACCGTTGACGGCAGCTTACACTATTCCACTTAGCGAGGACTAGGAGAATCCAAAAGTATGCCGGAGCCGTTCCCATATTCCTTCTCCATGCACCTCGCAATAGACATTGGGTTCCGTGCCCTCGATGAACACTTCCGATACCCGCTCGGGACATTGGGACGTCGCCAATTGCCCTGTCTTGGGATCGATGTCCCTGGCAACCACACCGGAGGGCATCACGAATGCGGGGACATTGGGCGGGATGACTTTGCGCGCGAGTTCCATCCAAATCGGTAAGGCCGCCTGAGATCCCGTGAGACGCAGCGGCCGTTCATCGTCGTATCCCACCCAGACCCCGATCACCATGTCGGACGTATAGCCCACGAACCAGGCATCACGATAGCCGTCGGTTGTGCCAGTTTTCCCGGCCACCGTACCTTGAAGTCCGAGAGTCTTAGCTTTGATCGCAGTGCCCCGTTGAATGACGCCTTCGAGGAGAGATGTCAATACATAGGCCCCTTGAGGCGATACTGCCTGCTGTCGATCCGGTACGCTATTCCACAGAATATCTCCCTGTCGATCCCTGGTCGATCGCACCGCGGTCGGCTTGACAGCAATCCCTCCGTTGGCGATCGCTCCGTACGCTGCTGTAATCTCCATCAACGACACCGATGAACTGCCTAAGGCCACCGACGAAAGATCGTCGCCGATGGCGCTCGTCACGCCAAGGCGACGCAACAGCTGCGCGATCGGCTTGGCCCCAAGGGTTTTGGCAGCCCGTACCGCCGGCACATTGAACGACTGTTCCAAAGCGCTCCGTACAGTGACAGGTCCATGAAATTGTTTGTCGTAGTTCTGCGGAGACCAGGGACCAGTCACCGACTCAAAGGTCACTGGTTCGTCCACAAGCAAGCTGGCCGCGGTCAACTGGCCGGCCTGACCCTCACGGGCCGCTTCCAGTGCCGCAAGATAGACGAAGGGTTTAAAAAGCGAGCCCGGTTGCCGTCTCGCCTGAACGGCGCGGTTGAATTGACTTCGACGGTAGTCCCGCCCTCCGACCAACGCCAGCACAGATCCGGTCTTAGGACCAAGCACCACCACCGCCCCCTGCACTGGTTCCTGCGCGCTCTTGAGATGGGGATGTGCAGCCTCTAATTTGGCCAGTCCCTTTTCCAACGACTCAGTGGCCGCCTGCTGAATCATCGGATCGAGCGTACTATCGATCCGCAGGCCTTCCGGCAAGGGCACCACACCGGCCTCCTCCACCTGCCGGAGTACGGCGTCGACGAAATAAGGCGCATCGGTCAGCATATCTTCCGATGGAGTCACCCGCAACGGCGTATTCATCGCGCGTCTCCACACGTCTTCCGTCAGGAGACCTGTCTCCCGAAGCCGCCGCAATACGACATCGCGCCGCTGCTTTGCCTCTTCAGGATGTTTTGTCGGCGCGTAACTATTGGGTCCTTTCACCAGACCCGCAATCATCGCGATCTCTTCGACTGTCAATTCCTGAAGGGTTTTGCCGAAGTATCGATTAGCTGCCTCTCGCACCCCGAAAATCGAGACGAATCCCGCCTGGCCGAGATAGATTTCATTCAGATAACTTTCGAGAATGTCCTGTTTCGTATACTTCACTTCCAGTACGAGCGCCGCCAGGGCTTCTTTGAGTTTTCGTCCCATCGTCCGCTGCGGAGAATAGAACAGATTCTTCGCCAATTGCTGTGTGATCGTGCTGCCGCCTTGCACCACCTCGCCTTTCGTGAAATTGGTCCAAAGCGCGCGCGCGACTGCAAACGGATCGATGCCGAAATGGGAGTAGAACCGGCGATCTTCGATGGTGAGGATCGTCTCAACAATCCGCGGGGGAATCTCCGCCAGCGGAACCCATTCGCGCACCTGGCGAGACTCACCACGCACGCCGCTCAAAAGTTCCGGTTCCAGAAAGACCGAGAAGAGGGGCGCCCCATCGAGCGAAGACAGGACTTCCACGACCCGCCCTTGATCCAACGGCAACGCCACCATGGTCGCGCCGACATAATTTTCCGGCTGTGGATGGAGATAGATCGTCAAGGCCTCATCGGTCAGCTGATAGTCGCCGGGAGCTTGCACTGGGGCGGCCACCCGTCGATAGCCCAGTCGTTGCAGCCGTTCAGGGAGGCGGCTGTGTGCAAGAGAAATATCGGGTTGCAGCTGGAATGGCCCGCTGTACAAACGCAGCGGAGGATGCTCGTCGCTCTTAGGCAGGGCAAGAAAGGTCGCCAAATATGCCCCATAGGCCACGACGACGAGTCCGAGCGCCGCAACGAGGCCTACCAGGACCACACTCGTGTATGTCACCCATCGTGCAGGTCTATTCACAATGCTTGGACCTCACCACCGCATAACAAACGAGCGGGACGTGCGAGAAAAACGGGATGTGCGGGACGAGCAAAATAGAAGAAGCATTTGCGTTCGACTCTTCAGTAAATTCGAACCGTTGAGCCCGGACCTATGAACTCTACGCTTCGGCTCAGCATGATGCAATTCTCTCGCCTGTCATGCTTGTCAGGCCTTTCCCGTCTGTCCTGCGGGTCGCACTTGATGAATTCCGATCTTCTGAGGCAGAAGGGAGCCCACAATCATCCCCATCGCTGCCATGAGAAACCCCACCAGTTGAGGCGGCCAAATCGAACCGCTGGACTGTAGGATTTCCAGCGTCAGCCACGTCGTGAGTCCAGCCGCGATGGCGCATAGAGCACCCTGAGTGGTCGCGCGGGACCAATAGAGGCCGGCGGTGAGAGGAACAAAAGCCGCGACCAAGGTGACTTTGTAGGTATTCACCAATAACGAATAGATACTGGCATCGGACATCAGCGCGATCGTTAAATCGACCGCAGCAAATGTGATCAAGACCAGACGCATCACCCGCAAGAACTGTCGATCGGTAAGGTCCGGCCGCAGGCGCTTGATGACGTTTTCGCTCAGGGTAACGGAGGGTGCGAGCAATGTTGCGCTCGAGCAGCTCATGACAGCCGAAAGCACCGCTCCGAAAAACAGGATTTGAGCAATGACTGGCGTATGCTCGAGGATGAGTGTCGGCAACACCAGTTGCGAATCTTCTAGAAGCAGCTGTCCGAACTTTGCCGGATCGATCAGCGTGGCCGAATAGGTGAGAAACATCGGTACGAAGCAGAACAGAAAGTAGATCCCTCCGCCAAGGACAGAACCGCGCACGGCCGTCCGCTCGTCCTTCGCCGAAGTGATGCGCTGAAAAACATCCTGCTGGGGAATCGATCCCAGCATCATCGTGATACCGGCGCCGATGAAAGGAATCCAAGCGTTGAGATTCGGCGGTGGAAAGAAATCCAACTTTCCCGCCTGCGCCGCGTGGTCCACCACAACGCCAACCCCACCCGCCAGCCCGCTCACGATAGACGCGATATAAAGCAGCCCGCCCATGATGACACTAAGCTGGACAAAATCGAGAATGGCCACTGAGAACATGCCGCCGAAAGTCGTATAGGTCAGCACAATGACCGCACCGATAACCATACCGAGCGGTTGGCTCACCGCCCCATCGGTCACGACGTTGAGCACCAGCCCCAATACTTTGAACTGAGCTGCAACCCACCCCAGGTACGAAGCCACGACACAGAGGGTACACAGCACTTCAACCGTCTGGTTGAACCTGAGCCGGTAGTAGTCTCCTACGGTGAGTAAGTTCATCCGATATAACCGCGGAGCAAAGAACAATCCGGCCAGAATCAAGCACAAACTTGCGCCGAACGGATCGGCGACGACCCCGCGTAAGCCATCCTTGACGAAGATCGCCGGCATCCCCACAACGGCCTCCGCGCCGAACCACGTCGCGAAGACCGTTGCGATGACGATCGGCAGCGGCAGGCTCCGGCCAGCCACGGCAAAATCCTTCGTGGTATGAACACGCCTGGCGGCGGCCAGTCCGACCCCCACCGACACGAGCAAGTAGAAAATGACGAACCCGAGAATCATGGAGACGGTTCAGGTATGAGTGTGGGCGGATTCTATCGAGCCTTCGGCAAGGGCGCAATGGCAGAGCGGGTTTGCGACCGGCCCCTGTCGCATCGGATAATCGCATGGTAAGCTGTCCAAGTCGCCATGCGGAGGAAGCGCCATGAATGACCGCGCAAACCGTCGGCTAGGTTTCCCGAAGAAGACAGCAAAATTGTGGTCACCGCTCTTCATCGGAGCGATCGGAATAGGAATGGTGTTGGCCGGATTACCGGCCCAGGCGAATGAGTCACAGACACTGTGGGAATGCTCGAATTATACCGGTGATGCGCATACCCGTTGTTTAGAAGCCTTTGCCCAAACGCAGCGGGACCAGATCGCTGAACTCCAAGGAAAGATACAAGCTCAACAAGAATCCATCAATAGTTTAAAAGCTCAACTGAATCGCCAGGCGTCTACGAATGCCGACCTGCAGCGGCAATTGGCACGGCCTCCTGCGGTCGTGCAAGCAATTCCTCCTTTCCATACATATCCCCCTGTAGGGCTGGGGCTCAGCTTCAACTTCGGGAATCCTGGATTCTACGGGTCTCGATTTTACTATCCTCCGTTCGCCTTTGGCCCGCCCTTCTTCGGCCTGCGCTACCGCAGCTACTACGGTTGGTAACCAAGCCGTGCTCGTCGTTCGTGAAATGTGAAGCGTGAAACGGCCGAGTCCAGAAACGAGTGACGCTTCATGAGATACGCTATACGGGTTTTGAGCACGACGCTGGCAGACCTTTTCAGTATCCACCAAGCACAATTGTCTTGATCCCTTGTCCGACATCGCATACCCTCGACAAATACAGGGCTTGCAGCAGCAGGTCCGTTTCAGTCACACATAAAGAAGAAAGGACAACTCATGCGCTTCGTTGCCTCCTGTTTGGTGACCGTGCTTTGCTTTGGGACCGCCACAGTACTCGCTGCAGGCCCGGAGCCCACAACCGATGAACAAAAAACGCTCTATGCCTTGGGATTGGCCATCAGCCAATCACTGGGCACCTTCAGCCTGACTGAAGCCGAGCTCGATTTTGTAAAGTCCGGCATGTCCGATGGGGTCTTCAAAAAAACCCCTAAAGTAGATCTCCAGGCCTTCGGTCCGAAGATTCAACAACTGCAACAGGCCCGTGCGGTGGTCGTCGCAGAAGCTGAGAAAAAAGCAGGAGCTGCATACCTCACAAAAGCCGCCGCAGAATCCGGGGCCAAGAAAACCGAGTCCGGTGCAATTCTCACCGTTCTCAAGGAAGGGAAAGGCTCGACTCCGAAGCTCACCGATACAGTGAAGGTGCACTATCACGGAACCCTGACCGATGGTACGGTGTTCGATAGTTCCATCAAGCGGGGTGAACCGGCCACTTTTGGATTGAATCAAGTCATCAAGTGTTGGACAGAAGGGGTACAGCAGATGAAGGTCGGCAGCAAGAACAAGTTGATCTGCCCGTCCGATATCGCCTACGGCGATAAGGGCGCACCCCCGCTCATCAAGCCCGGCGCCACGCTAGTGTTTGAGGTCGAACTCCTCGAGATTGTGGCTCCTAAATAGTCCCGTGTTCTTCTCGGGTCGGGCGGGACTCCCCCGCCCGACCTCATTGGCCCGCCGAGATTTGTTGAATGTCAATACGGTCTGGCTCTTCCGGGGGGAAACTCTCCTGAAACATTTCTCTCGCAGCATATTTATCTTGATCCCCGCCGCAACATCGCATAACTTACGCAGCTTCGAGTCTCCATTCTTTCGCGGGCATACAAAGAAAGGATTGCTTATGCGCTTTGTCGTTTCCTGTTTGGCAACCGCTCTCTGCCTTGGCACCACTGCAGCATTCGCTGAGGCTCCGGAGCCTACAACTGATCAACAAAAGACCCTCTACGCCCTGGGATTGGCCATCAACCAATCACTCGCAAATTTCACGTTGAGTGAGTCTGAATTTGAGATCGTAAAATCAGGCCTTACCGATGGCTTCTTTAAACGGCCCAAAGTGGACCTCCAGGCGTTCGGTCTGAAGATCTCAGAACTGCAACTGGCCCGCGCCTCGGCCGTGGCGGAAGCTGAAAAAAAGGTAGGAGCCGCGTTCCTTGCAAAAGTCGCAGCCGAACCCGGCGCCAAGAAAACCGAGTCCGGCGCGATCGTCACAACCATCAAGGAAGGGAAGGGCGCAACCCCGAAAATCTCGGATACGGTGAAGGTGGACTATCTCGGTACTCTGATCGACGGAACAGTGTTCGATAGTACAGCCAAGCAGGGCGGGCCGGCTACGCTCAGATTGAGTGAGGTGAGCAAGTGTTGGGTGGAGGGGTTTCAGCAGATGAAAGTCGGCAGCAAGAGCAAATTGGTCTGCCCGTCCCATCTCGCATATCGCGATAAGGGTTTCCCCCCCCATATCAAGCCGGGAGCGACGATTGTGTTCGAGGTCGAACTCCTCGAGATACTGCCCAAACAGTGAAGTACGTCCGTTTGGTTTGCGGAGTCGAACAGTTCGAACCCAAGAGACGTATGATTCTCTCTGATCCTGCCGGTCGCGGCTAAATCTGTACAATACGCCGTCATGCATTCATTGACCTGGCTCTCTTCATCAACGATCCTGGTTTTCGCCTTGATCATATCCGGCTGCGAGACGACCGACAGGGTTCTCACGGCAGGGGAACGTCTCGTTACGAGCCGGACTGGAAAGACGGTCATCGATCTCGCGGCAGGAAAAGATCCTTCACAGATTGCCAAAAGACAGCTCGACCAGTACGCGCGAGACCCCGCAGCAGTGCTCAGAGATCTGCGCGCCGCACAGAGGGACTTTGAAACCCTCCTGGCCGCCCTCGGAATGAACGCAGGGAAAATCTGGGGGAAGAAAGAGGTCCAGCTGCCGGAACGAAAAAAATATGTGAAGTACACGCAAAACTACAAGAGCCGGGCCATCGTCAACTTCGATTCTGGCGAGATTCTTGTCGAGACCCTGGATGATCAAGACCCCCAAACCAGTCTCAAAAATGCCGTAATCACAACGATTCTGACCCCAGAGGATCCACGAGCCGTCGATTTATTTTCGGACAAGGAAATCGTCCTCACTGATGACAAGGTGCCATACCTCTTCGGTCTCGTCCTCGATCAGCAGAACAAACCGATGCGCACTCCGGAAGAAGCCGAGTCCTTTGCCGCCTACCTTCTCGAAAAGGCATCCGGCACGCGCGTCATCGACCAGGAGGGAATCAAAAAGACGGCCAATTACGTCACGATCACAATGGTCTCCAACCTCGCTGTGAAGCAAGCCGACAAATACCGGCCGTTGGTCATGCAGTTTGCGCAGCGATATCGCATCAGCCCCAGCCTGGTCTTCGCCATCATTCGCACGGAAAGTAATTTCAATCCCTATGCCGTCAGCTCGGCCCCGGCATACGGACTTATGCAACTGGTCCCGACCAGCGGGGGTCGAGAGGCCTACCGGCGGGCGAAAGGCAAGGACGTGGCCCCCTCGCGTGACTATCTCTTTGATCCCGCGAATAATGTCGAGTTGGGCACTGCCTATTTGAATGTGTTGATGTTTGATCAGCTGGATGACGTGGAGCACGAAGTTTCACGTGAATACTGTGTCATCGCTGCATACAATACCGGCCCGACTAATGTATTCCGCACGTTTTCGCGAGACCGTGTGGCCGCTATCAACCAGATCAACGGCCTCCAGCCGGCTGGCGTCTATGACCAGTTACGCCAGTCTCTCCCCTACGAGGAAACCCGCCGCTATCTGGAGAAAGTGTCTGGGTATCGCAAATCCTTCGTCAATTCGACGGAGAACTCGAACTAAAGAAGCAGCAGGTTCATTTGGTTGGGTTGGTTTATCTGGTCTATCTGGTTTGTGCAGACACATGCTCCGGACGGAATCCGAGTCCGATCATCCGGGCGGGAACCCGGCGGAGGAATGGAAGCAGCGCCAGCAGCCTGATTGCAAGCGGCGGCGAGAATTTGTCTGTATCGGTGAGAACGCGTCTGATGACTCGATTTTGAATGATGAGTTGCACCCGTTGCGTCATGCGAGTCGGCCACTCACGCCGCTGCTGAATCTGTCGTAAATCGTCGGTCTTGAGCCGGTCTTCGCGCAGGGGAACGGCCAAGAGATTCGCTGCGGCCACTGCATCCTGGATGGCCAGATTGATCCCGACACCACCGACCGGCGACATAGCATGCGCGGCATCGCCGATGCAAAGGAGACCGGGACGATGCCACTGGCGCAACCGGTCGACCTGGACTGTTAGCAACTTAATCGGTTCCCAGTCGTAAAGTTCGCCCACGCGGTCGGCCAAGAATGGCGCGAGGCGGGCGATCACCTCACGAAATGCCGGCAGTCCTTGCTCTTGAAGTTGATCTCGCGATCCCTTCGGGATCACGAAGCCGCACTGCCAATAATTTCCCCTGTTCAACATGATGAAGATCCGGCCGGTGTCGAAACGGCCTATGGGATCGCCGGGATCGTTTGTTTGCCGGGAGAGGCGAAACCACAAGACATCCATTGGAGCGCCGAATTCTTCGATCGAGAGGCCGGCTTTCGCACGAACGATCGAGTGTCGACCATCTGCTCCCACGACAAGATTAGCTCGTACCTCGATCGGACCTTCCGGAGTGTTCGCTCGAAGCCCCACCACGGTACCCGACTCTTCGACAAGGCCTGTCACATCGGCTTGCCTCCACAGCTGAAACGTCGAATACCGTGCCGCCTCTCCGGCGAGAAAGTTTAAAAAGTCCCATTGCGGCATGAAGGCGACGAAGCGACAATGTGTCGAAAGAGACGAGAAATCCGCGACCGTCAATGCCAGGTCGCCGAACTGTCCGTTGATCCGAGACACTTTCTGGTGGGGTACGGCCAGAAGACGCTCCAAAATGCCGAGCTCATGCATGACTTCCAGCGTCGATGGATGGATGGTGTCGCCCCGGAAGTCACGGAGAAAGTCGGCATGCTTCTCTAACACCGCTACATCCACGCCTGCACGGGCCAGAAGCAGCCCCAGCATCATGCCGGCCGGACCGCCACCCGCAATGCAACAGCGGATCGACATCGTCTTCATCATCCAGCCTCTCCCGACGGACAGGAAACAAGGACACCTGCCGGGCGCCAGCTGTTAGCGACGGGCATGAATAAAGCAATCGGTTGTATGATCGTTCACCAGTCCAATCGCCTGCATGTAGGCATAGACAATTGTGCTGCCCACAAACCGGAAACCGCGCTTCTTGAGATCCTTCGATAATGCGTCGCTCACTTCGCTCGTCGCCGGCACCTGAGCCGGCTTGGCCCAGCGATTCACGATCGGGCTTCCTCCCACAAATGGCCAGACGTACCGATCGAACGAACCGAACTCCTCCTGCACGGTGAGAAACGCCCGCGCGTTGGTGACTGCCGAATCGATTTTGAGCCGGTTGCGGATGATCCCGGAATTTCTCAGGAGCAATGCCTTTTACTTGGGCGTGAATCGCGCGACCTTCTTCGGATCGAACTCTGCAAACGCACGACGATAACCGTCTCGCCGGAGCAAGATGGTCTCCCACGTGAGACCTGCCTGTACGCCTTCCAACAGCAACATTTCGAAATGCTTCCGGTCATCGTGAGCCGGCACCCCCCATTCACGATCATGATAGATGATGAGATGCGGTTTGCCGCTTACCCAGCTGCAGCGGGTTTTTTCAGCGGTTACATGACGGAACTACCTGGCCATTGGGGGCGAGATCGTCATCTTCTCGGGTCAACCGGAATACACCATTTGGGCTTCATGCGACCGAAGTCGGCGCGCACGTGGCACCGCAGCGCCCGTTTCGAGTCCAGCATGACAGGCCCGCGAGGCCCAAGTCAAAAGACCAGCCAATGCCAGAACGCACGACCCCGTTTTTTTCGCCATTTCACGGCGAGCAAGGCAAGATCCGGCAGAGCTTTCCATGAGGCGAAGGGTACTTCGGCGCTTGCCGGACGAATTCCACATTCCCTAAGCAGTCTGCGAACGTAGTGCATTTCGGACCACAACAACGAATCACGGGCGTAAATTCCAATCCGATTCGCCAGGTGCTGCATCTCCCGATAGCTTACCCCTGCCACCGCAGCTACGGCAGCGATCCCGCAACCGGTGCGCTCACGCTGGATAATGGGTTTCGCCCTTATTTCTGCGCACGAAGATCCTCTTAGCGCATCTTTGCCATATCGTTATCCCTTGTCAAGAAGCCGGCAAAGGGGACTCCGGGTAGCACGCGCGCGTTCGGTTGTGGTACCTTCCAAAAACTTGCACGCGTGCTCGCTCTTATCCAACAGTTCTGAACGATGCCGACACGCACATTGGGCATCGCATTGCTCCATCTCGCGCCTATCCCCGGCGACCTCGCAAGGAACAGGCAGCTGGTCGAGATGGCGATCAATGCCGCTGCACGACTCGGCGCGAAGTGGATCATCACGCCGGAACTCATTGTCCCCGGCTATGCGTTTGCCGACAGCATTGGAACGAAGTGGATCCTGCCGCAGCTCGACCCGTGGATGAGGCGCATATCCCGACTTGCCGCTCGATTGCGCGTGACACTATTCCTATCTTGTCCCGAACAAGACCGTAAATCCCGAAAGTTTTACAACAGCCTGTTCGCAATCGCATCAGATGGATCTATTGCCGGCACACATCGAAAAATCCACACATTGCGAGTGGGATCTGAATCCTGGTCCACCCCGGGCACGCAAGCTGTAGCCGTTCCCGTTCATCCGTTCACACATGTCGGGATGTTGATCTGTGCGGATGCGTATACGTCGAAGATCGCCCGAAACTTACAGACCCAGGGGGCACAACTACTGGTTTCGTCTGCCGCATGGGCGCCGGGCCTGCACGGCCCGAACGGCGAATGGGAGCAATGCACCCTCGACACAGGACTGCCGCTCATCGTTTGCAATCGGACCGGGCCGGACAGGGTCCTCGATTTTCGTCAAGCTGAGAGCGTCGTGGTCAAGGATGGACAGCGGTTGCTCTCCTTGTCTTCCACACGCTCGGCAGTTTTTGCGATTGAATGGGATCTGCAAACCAGGACACTGGCAACGAAAGAATACCGAACCGTCTACTTCTAGGCGCTGTTTGCTTCGTCTATTGGTTTGTCTCGTTTATTCGGTTGAACCAGATAGACCAAACAGACCAGATGATCCAGATCAATCGTCTAACAGGGAATATTTACGGCTGGGTCGCACAGCAAAGGTGGGATCACCGGAGGACGCATATATCGGCTTGAAGGGTCCTGGTATCCCATCGATCCCTTAATCGGCGGCCCGCCGGGCATCCCGGGAAGTCCCCGCCCTGCAGTACGGAACCTCTTCCCGGCGGCCGAACTCGTCGAAGAGCCGCTCACGAAACTCTCTCGTGGCGTGAGTCCGATGTCGTTCTGGCTGAGCCCCTCGGCACTCAATTCGACTTGTGGCGTCTGCCCTGCTTGATTCTGGACCGGAGGCGTCGGCGTCTGCGCACCGCCGGGACCAGCCAGGACGCCAACGACAAGGAATGCTGACACCATTGCGACAACCCACATTGGATCACCAGGTTTCGGACAGAACATTAAATCAGCAGAATTCTAGCGAGGCAGTGTCGTGCCACGCAATACCACTTTTCACCCTCTGTTTCTGCTATATTAGCCCTCCCACATGCAGTGACACTAGGGTATCGATTAAGAGGCAGTAGCTCGGTCGTAAATAAAGAGGCAAAGGATTGCATCGGGCGGAACAACTACCGCCGTTAACCGGATTAGATGACGGCTATTCGATGGAAACCTCGCAAAGGGACATGATTCTTGGCATGGTCACCTGGTGGGGTTTTCATGCTCTCCTCATTTGGATGGGGGTCAGGCATTTTATATTCAGATCTGACGACAGTGGCCTTTTCTTGTCAGATGTGTTCGCCGGCTTCTTGCTAGCAGGCTGTTTGCTCTCTCTTCTTCGGATGTCGGTGGGGCGTCACACGCTCCGTTTGATCGCCCTATTCTATATTTTGCAGATCCTGCTTACGGTATGGAACGGGACGTTTCAATGGGGCAGCATTACCGATCTCGCGATCTGGGGGTACACGATTTTTTCGTTCGGCCCAAGCAGTTGGCGGCACGCCCTCTATACGCCGCTGGGCGTCTTCGGGAAGGCAAAGACATAGAAACGTGAACGTTCGCTGACGGAAGTTGTAGGAGCATGCCGCCCCGTTCGGGGCACTATTTACTTGGTGCTTAATCTTACCGGCTCCGAATGTGCCCAGAGCTGCGTGGTCACTCCCTCCCGCAAAGCGCTGCCCAGAGAGCGTGATTGATGCTCTTTGGTTCGACCGGTAGCCAGATATTCTCGTCCACGTATCCACCAGCCGGTATACCGGTTCCCATGTGGTGTGAGAACTCCGTGAACTCGAGCAGGCGAAGACGCTTTTCGTCGCAGTCAAACTGCTTGTAGGTTGTCGTCGACAAGAACCGGGTGGGGCCCCTCGGGTTTCCTTGCATCCACTTAAAGTCGATCAATTGCCACACCGTCACCAGATTTCCTTCTCGTCGAATGGTCTCTGGATCGACGTACACAGTCTGGAGGCCCGGCAATAGATAGTTCTTCTCAACTGCCACCCACTCTGCATGGGCCGGGGCAACACTCAGTATCAGGAGTGTAATCAGGGACCAGATGCCCGAAGCGGTAGGGCAGCGGATGCGCACGTCCGTTCTCTTTCAATTCGCAATGACTCAGCTGTGCTGCGTATGCAAGAGGCAGCCGCGACGTGCTTTAGCAATAAAGCGAGGACTATGTTCTGAAACCGTCACGGCGCGGTCCAAGGTCGACCAACAACACCAGTGGACTCCTGGCCCATCAGTCCATGGGCGAATGTCCCTGATTCAACTAAAACGGAATGCGGATGCCCACTTGGAACTCATTGGGAGAGACGCTCTGCCCGAATTGACCTCGAAGTCCGAAGTCGTTCAGCGTGGGGGAAGTCCCACCCAAAGAACGATTTAATTCTGAGCTGTGACCTCCAGAAAATCCTGCTCCGATATACGGCAGCAAAGTTGTTCCCCTGATTGAGTAGCGACCGCTGATTGAGGGAATTTCCCGAAAGTCTGGTGATGAAACAGACCCCGAGGAGGCCGCGGACGGAGGTTGGATTGGAAAATTGCTTTTCAGCATGCCCGAAGAAAATTGGCTACCCGCCTCACCAAAATTGGCAGACTCGGCCTCGATACGATCCTGCGCGGCAATGCTCTGTGTTGGAACCGCAAGTGCGGCACTCAAACAAATCGACACGATCGCGATGTAGTGTCTCATGGTGTTTATGATACAAATGAAAACGCCGCTACACAAGTCCGTACCCTGACAGTTCACAACTCTACTCTGATCCTCTGGTTTCGTACAAACGACTTGGGAGGGTGGACAGAGGAAGGAAAGCATGAGATCAGGGCACGTCTTCCGCGCAACGCACACCAAGCGTCGGACCCCAATAAGTCATTTCATCCCATCCTCGATAGCTGACTTGAAGATTCGGTTGTTTGTCATTCCATTCACCGCCCCGCAAGACACGGAAGGAGCCCCGCAACGGCCCCTGTGGGTCGCGGACAGGAGAAGTCTGGTAGAAGTCTTCCGCGTACCAATCTTTCACCCACTCCGACACGCTGCCGATCAGATCGAATACTCCGTATGGCGATGCCGTCGCTGTCTGGCGACCCGCCGGTTCGCTTCCACTGGAGTCTGTCTTCAGCTCTCGTTTCTTCATATGGCGTTTTACGACCTCCTCATCATTTCCCCAGGGAAACCGGCGGCCATCTGTCCCTCGCGCCGCCTTTTCCCATTCGGCTTCGGTCGGAAGTCGTTTGCCCTGCCACAGGCAAAAAGATCGAGCCTGGTTCCAGGTAATGTTGGTCACAGGATGGTGTAGCTGCTGCGGGTCGTCATACGCTTGGCGATCCTTTGGCGGCGTGCAACCGCCTCCTTCCACACACTGCCGGTAGCGCGCGTTCGTGACTTCATACTTGTCGAGCCAATAGGAACTGAGTTGCACCCGGTGTAAAGGGCGAGCATCTTGAAGCCCATCTTCCGTACCCATCCAAAACTCTCCGGCTGGAATCAGCAACATCCCCTCCGGCTGAGTAATACCTCGCAGAGCCAGCTTCTTCAACCCATCTTCTTGTGCAGCCCGGAGTTGGTCGTTGACTCTCGCGATCGCCTTTTCGTCCTGTGCACTTGGTGATTGATCCCGCGGCAGGCTCGGCTGTGGCCGCTGCGAGAGGATTGCTGGATGATCACCCTTTGGCAATGCACCGGCAACCTGAGGCGGAACGGTTGGCGCCAATTCGGCATCCGTGTTCCTGACTGTCTCAATGAGCACCGTGGTCCGCACGACTTCTTGGGCAAGCATCTTGATTTCCCCACCTCCCTTAGAGGCCTTTCTCCCTTTTCCGATCATGGTAAAGTCGAAATCAGGAATATTCGCAAGGAGAGGCGTGGCGTAGGTAATCGGCACCGCGAAGGACATCCCTTCCGGCACGATCCCTGAGGGATGGCTGAATTTGCTGGTCATCACGCCGACCACCTCTCCGCGTCCATTGAACACTGCCCCTCCGCTGTTGCCGGGATTGATGGCCGCATCCACCTGAAAGACTCGCTGGACGCCCTTCGTCCGCACTGCCGCAATCCGGCCTCGAGTCACGGACACTTCCCGGAGACCGAACGAAAATCCGACCGTGATGATTTCTTGATCGAGTCTGACGGCGCCGGCATAGCCGATTGGAGCCTCCGTCAGCCCAACCGTTTCAATCTTCAGCAAGGCGAGATCGTGTTCGGAGTCGGTGCTGACAAGGATCGCCGGTGCGCGGAATTCCCCGGCGGTCACAACGAAGATGCGTTTCGCGTTGGCGATTACGTGCTCCGCCGTCAGGATATATCCGTCGCTGTGGACAATGACTCCGCTCCCGGCCGGCTTCGCGGCGGGCGCGTCCGGTCGCTCGGCTCCCCAGAGATTACCGGACCCGACGACGATCATTAGCAGCAAAAAGAAGGCTATCTGTCTCATGGTCGAATGGGCATCACCACACTGATTGCACCGGCATTTTGCCCAAGCCTGAGTCCCTCGCGGGGATAGCCGGTCCGATCCAGTTCCCCTTTAGGGTCGCCGTGACAATCCAGGCACTTTCTTGTCGTATAAAGGGGAAACATCAGGTGTAAGGACTTCTTCTTCGCCGTGACTTCGCTGATGACTTTTTCAAGGGGATAGGAGGGATCAGCAAATGCTTCCAACGCCGTTCGCTCAACACTATCCGGCGCGTTGAGGGGATTTCGAGGCGCTAAGGCCGTTTGCTTCAGCCGCACGTGAGTCCGTTCAGTGAATCTGGAAGCAACTCGAGCACCGAAGACCGCCGGAATAAATTCTTTGAGTTCGCCACTTGGCCGATTGATTTGCGCTTGAGCTTCCGCAACGACTTGTTTACTGACTCGCACCAGTTCCTTGAGCAGTCGCTTCGCCCTGAGCGGGATTCTCGCCGACTCAAGGTCCTGCAGGTCCACGCCGGAGCGGCTGCGAAACACATCCACTAATTGTCGCTCAAACAGATCGGCTGTAAAATCCTTTTCCGTTTTCTCCTGCTCATCGAACGGGACTTGGTGCTCGTTGATCACGTTTCGGCCGGAGTCAAGGAGGATCGCCAGGAGTCGAGCGGTCGCCTCGAATTCAAGGATGGTTTGAAGGGGAACGCCGGGTTCCAGTGGACGATCCTTCGCAGAAGCACCTTCGCTGCTTGTCCAACCAGCCATGGCACAGGCCAAGAGCGATGCGATAACACAACGCAGGCGACTAGTCATAACGTCGGCCCTGCTGCGTATGCATGGTCAAACACTCGTAAGACGCAGTCCCTTATCAGCTGCGATGCGGATAGGGAGCCCCTCACAGACGAATGTTACGTTTGGTCACAGGTGAAGTCAAGACGTGCGGGCCACCCCACTCAGGTGATCCGTCGGATGTCGAGAATGTCGTGATCAGCGTCGAGCTCGACCGTGACGAGAGCCTCTTCTTGAATCATGGACAGCTTACTGCCCGCGAGCGCATTCACGTCGAACCGTTCGAACCCCTTCGGTGTGGAGCGGGCTGCGAGAACACTTTTTTATCTTGGAACAATTCGATGGCCTGGAGGTCTGGGGGGAAAGAAGGATGTCCGGCAATCCGTGAGACGTGAATCGTTAAACGTGAACGATTTTGGAGAAAGAACTTTCGGTAGTCCTACGTTTCACATTTCCTGAGAGCATTTAGAGAACGCTGCTCCGTGGGGCGGGCAGCTTCGGCCTTCTCCCTTTTCAGTAACAGCCTACCGCTGCTCGCCCCATACTCTTGTGCACCCCTCTATCTATGAGAAACCGTCGCTCTTACTGAGTCGGAACAGAAATCTTGTACTCGTCGAACGGCGTCGTCAACACCGCTATTCTGAAAAGCTCGTCTGCTGCCTTGGGATTAATTCCGTGGTCCCGTGCCTTGAGCATCTTGAACCACTGGCCCATTTCGACCCTGACCGTCTCACGATCGCCTCGTATTGCAGATTTTTTCATGAAAGACAGCTTATCGAGGTACGGATCCCAGTTGGCGGGCTCAGTACTAGTTCCGGGATACCTGCTCTTGTAAAAATTCACCGAGCCGGTGAGTTCATCCAACCAATTCGTTTGAGCCACTGCGATCCCCGCAGCGAACAGAATCATTGCAGAGAGAATCGCAACGATTGTCATGAGAGATTGTTTCATGGAAGCCTCCTTTTTTCATGGAATCGTAGTGTGTCTCCGTGGACAGCCATCGAACGCAATTTATTCTCCATCTGACCTCCTTTCCTTGTCCTTGTTCGACTTTCAAGGCCTTCCATACGGGTTGTCTTCGATCTCCAGGGGAATTCAAGAATATTCTAGCGAGGGGAACCATCAAAGCCCATCGCCCAAAGGATGGTTTTTTTGTACACCGTTCAGGTGAGGGACCGGCAGAAGCTTCAGCGTTACTTGTTATTGAGATAGGTCAGAATCGCTTCAACCCGGCCCGCGACACCGAGTTTGCGATAGATGTGGTGGAGGTGGGTTTTCACGGTATCAAGCGATACGCACAATTGGTCGGCGATGTCTTTATTGCTCCGTCCGGAGGCAGCATGAGCTAAAATCTCTCGTTCACGCTCGGTCAATGAACTGATTTCGGATGAGGCCCTGCCCCCGGCTCCCTGCAGGACGGAGACGACGTTCCGGGCAAAGCCGTCCGGCATAAAGGGGGAGTGGACTTGCTCTCCCCGGTACGTGGATCGGATGATGCGAAGAAACTCGGCATGGTCTGCGTCCTTCAAAATATAGCCGCAGGCTCCGGCTTGAACTGCTGCCACAATTCTCGCATCTTCATCATGGACCGACAACATCAACACTTTCACGCCAGGAAGACAGCCTCTGATCAAGCGCGTGGCCGTGACCCCGTCGAGTCTGGGCATATCCACATCCATCAGAATGAGGTCAGGCTTCGTTTTCATCGCCAGATCGAACGCTTCATGCCCATCCGTCGCTTCTCCGACTACTCGCAGGTCGGGCTCGCGTTCGAGGAGCAGGCGAAGGCTTTGCCTAAAAAGCCGTTGATCCTCGGCAATCAGCAATGTGGCCGGCATAGGCCTCCTGATTCAGCGGCAATTCGACGGAAAATACTGCACCGCCGGTAGGACGATTCTCCGCCCGAATCCTCCCTCCATGAGCGACTACGACGAGGCGGCAAAAATGCAACCCCAGCCCTCGCCCAATTCGAATGTCTCCGGGATCTTTCCTCCTGCAAAACATCTCGAAGACATGAGGAAGATCTTCAGGAGGGATACCGGGGCCTTCGTCCGCAACCCGAATAATGGTCCGGAAAGACGGCGCACCGGGAGGATCGCCATCAGAGCATTCTCGATGCTCCGCCTGAACCGTCACAGTGATTCTTCCTCCTTGTGGAGAAAATTTGAGTGCGTTATGAACGAGATTGACCAGCACCCGCGAAAGCCGGCGACGATCGGCTACAATCGTAACCTCGTCATCCGGCATTTCGAGATGAAAGTCTATTCGCTTCGCGGTCGCCTCGGACCGGAAGAGTTGCACCACGTCACCGACGAGATCTTTGACAGGCACCGTTGAAGTCAAAAGCGGCATCCCGGAGTAGCTTTCTTGGTAGACATCCAGCATATCGTTGATCATCCCGAGCAGCAGGTCGATCGCTAAACGCATATCACTCCACCATTCCCGATGTACGACCGGACGGGATCCTTCGTCTTGTGCGAGCAGTTCTAATGTTTTCTTGATCCCTACCAGCGGATTACGAATATCATGAGCGAACATCGAGGCAAATTGACTGAGTGAAGCAAGACGTTCTGAACGGATCAACTGCTCTTCGAGGCGCTTTTTTTCGGTGAGATCGCTTAGCTGCACCATAACAGCGCCCTCCGATCCGGCGTTCTCGACCGGAACCAGATCAACTTCCATAATGAGCGTCTCTTCACCCTGAGAGGGCATTCGCATCTCACCGGCAAGTTCTTCCTTCTTGGAGACAACGACCGCTTCCAGCAATCGGCGCAATCGGACGCGTTCCTTTTCCTGAAATAGATCCTCCACCTTCGTGCCGATCAGACGATCGGTCGGCATCCTCAGCTTAATCTCGCCTCGACGATTCACATCCTGAATGACCCCCTTCTCGTCAACAAGCAATCTGGTATCTGTCGAATGATCCCACAACATCCGATAATGCTCTTCGGAAATTACGAGCTCTCGATTCGCTCGTTCAAGGTCGGCCACGTGTTGCTTCCGCTCCCTTGATGCGCGCTCCAGTCTCTCAGCTAGTTCATCGAAACTTTCAGCCAAGGCATCGATCTCCACGATCCCAGAAGACTGTGTAGCCAACATCGGCTTTTCACCGCTCTGCTGTCCTAAGAGTTGCACTCGTTCGACCAGCGCGTTGATTGGCTGCACAATGCGAGAGCCGAGGCGCCATCGAAGCAGGGCGACCACGACAAAGACCAGCATGCCGAATGCCACGAGTTTCCATAAGAGTAGACGCAACGGCGCATAGGCCTCGTCGGGATCTTGGCGGACGAGAATGGACCACGTTTCTGCTTGCACAATGCCTGGTCGAAGAGTCACAGATGCGAACCCGACGATTCCGCCCCCTTGACCGTGGGCATCGTCCTGAACCTCCATCCAGGCAGTCTCAGGCAGAGGGAGGCCCAAGGCACGTGAGTCTCTCAGCGGTCCAATAAATGCCGTGTGTCGTCCGGGAGGGAGGAGCGGACAAGCCAATACCCTTCCCTGTGGTCCAACCAGCATGGCATGACCAGTATTGCCAATCCTGCTTCTGAGGACCGAGGTCAAGAGCTGATCTTTCTCAATCACTGCCTTGATCACACCCAATACAACCCCAGCCTCGTCGACGATCGGCACGGCAATTTCTAAATCCCCATACCCCGTTTCGTTGAGACGCAACTCCCCGACCCATAATCGTCGCTGTTCAAAGACGACCGGCCACCAGAGTTGTCTGCTGTAATAGGTCCTGGCTGTTTCGCTGGTCACTCCACCAACCGACCGGCCACGGCTATCGAGGATGACCAGTGATTGAAAATATGGCCGTTGTAACTCTTTCCACCGCTCGAGGACCGATTGATCGAAGGCCAGCCGAGTGCCGCCTCGGACCGCTTCACGTACCTGCGGAAGGGAGCTGAGCCGCTCCACCCACTCAATTTCCTTCTCAAGGATGAGCCCAACTTTGTCGGCACTCTGGCGAGCAAGTTCCTGAAATCCAAGGCCGATGGCTTCGCGGAGTGATTGCTTTGTCTGCCAATAGGCATAAGCCAGGCCGAATGCGCCGGAAAGCAAACCGATGGAGAGGACAGAAAGCGTGATCGAGCGCTGAAGACTGACCCGTTTCCCCATGGGGCACCAGTGCGTCATGCCCGATGTTGGAGTGGAGGTACTGCGGTCCTTAATCCAACGCTTCCAAACGTGGAATGTCAAGGGCCCGTAGCAACCGTGGCATCATGCATACGATCGGATTGCCGATCTTCGACGATCGACTGGCATAGCTTCAACAAAACAGCACGGGCGGCCTCCCACCTCGGTAGAAGGCCGCCCGCCTCCGGCGCTCAGCACGCCGACCGCCCCACTGCTCGCCCTTAGTACGGAATCACGTGCAAGCAGTCCTTGCTCTCGTTATTCCACACCACATCGCACAGGTTCGACATGCGCGCCACAATCTGCG
>DATIAT010000015.1:0-3934 GCA_035457905.1 Nitrospiraceae bacterium | reverse complement strand
CAAGTGCAACTCAGTCGGGCCAAGGACATGCTGACGAAGAAAGATACGGAAATCAGGATGCTCCGGAAGGAGTCTGACTGGATGAAGAGGGAGCTACGGGAACGCGACGAAGAAATCAAAGCGCTCAAGGCGACCGTCAAGGCTCCGCCCAAAAAGAAAAAAGCGGAAGCCCATCGGACCCGGTAGCGGATCAACCCACGTCGAGTAATTCGGGCTGCAGCAAGACCACCTCGCGGGAAAGAGGCTGACGAAAATTCATCCGGCAATAGCACGCGTACGTCACGTAGGTGTCTTGCAGACAGTACTGCGCGAGCTCCACGCCTTTCCCCTGCCCCCACATCGCCGCCACCTGGTCCCCGCTGCCTGATTTGGTTTCGACGTTCAATGCGCGAGCCAACACATCGAGCTTGATCCACCCGCGCGTATCCCAATTGCTCCAAACAGCCATGGTGTCATACACCGGTTCAGTTCTGAACTTGGCCAGATTGATGTCCAAGCTGGGCTTGACCTGATGGATGATCGATCGTTTTCTGATGAAGGGCAGATCGAAACCCAGTCCATTGTGGGTGACAAACAACGATGGTCTATCCTGCGCCAGGCGGCTCCAAAATTGACGCAAAAGCTCTCGTTCATTGCCGCCATACCAGGCCACGGCTCCTCGGGGCTCCAACTGATCGGAAAACTCTAGAAGGCCGATACACACGATCGAACTGTAGGTTCCGTCGAACGCCGATTTGGCGTACTGCTCCTCCTCAGCCTGACGCTCGGCTTCTGCTTCACCGGCCGCAAACAGATCGAATTCGGGCGGCTCCTGAGCAGGCTGCCGGCATTTCCCTGCCAAGAGGCTCCAATGCTCCCGCGTACACTGGATGGTTTCAATGTCGAGAACGACTTTCATACGGCCCCCGCCGCGTCGCGCTGCAACGCTTCAATGATCGGTCGATCGGCCGAGGGAAACTGGTACTGTCCCATCTCGGATGGGTACACCCAACGAATTTCCGCGCAATCCAGCGGCATCGCCCGGCCCTCCCCGATGGTGCAACGAAAGAAGTGCAACTCGACGGTTTTCTCAGGATACTCATGCCGAATGATTTGAAACGGAATGGGAACGTCGATTCGAATACTCAGTTCCTCATACAACTCTCGCCGCAGGCATTCTTCCAGCGTTTCTCCCTGCTCCCGCTTTCCTCCCGGGAACTCCCACAGGCCCGCCAGATGCACGCCTGTCCGGCGCTTGGCAATCAGATAACGGCCGTCATGGCAGATCAAGCCGGCGGCTACCTCGATGACTTTCGCCATCCCGATTTTCCTCGAGTGGTGAAGGGAAAACTCTTGCAAATCGGGGTCATCGGACATCCATGACATAAGGGGGTTCTTGCCGTGCAACAGGTAGCGCCGAAGTCCATCAGGGCTTGGTTGAAGTCGTAACCTCTGCCGCGAGGAATTAGCGCTTCCGCCAATCTCCACAACTTCACCCTGTGTTTCTTTGGATCGCCCTTGGCGATAAACACGCGGTATAGCACGCGAACGACGTTGGTATCGAGAATCGGAGCATCCTCATTGAAAGCGAAGGACCGGATCGCGCCGGCGGTATACCGTCCTATGCCCTTGAACGCCAACAACTGGTCGTGGTCGTTGGGTAGCTTGCCCCCGTACCGCTCGACCGTTTCACACGCGATACTATGGAGCCGTTCGGGCCGGATGTTGTATCCCAACGGATACCAGAGTTTCTTCACTTCTTTCACTGGCGCCGTTGCCAACGTTTCCAAGCTGGGATAGCGATCAAGGAATTGGTGATATTTGGGAATGACACGATCAACCTGTGTCTGTTGCAGCATCACTTCGGAGACGAGTATATGGTAAGGATCGGACGTTTTCCGCCAGGGCAGATCACGGCCATAGCTTGCGTACCACTTCAACAGCCGTTGCTGAAAGCGGCGTTTCACCGGTCCGGCGGGCCAGGGCGTCCGGCGCGGAGGTCTGGATACACTGGTCGCTGAAATGCTTGGGGGAGCCATGAATCTTCGCGCTTGCGGCGGCATTGTAGGATTCCAAGAAGACAAAAGCAAACGTCTTTGGTGCTCTGGCGATACGGCCACATCGCGTGGTAACGTGAAGTGTCTCTCACACCGAGGTGGTCCGATGAGCACTCACCCTTCGACTCGCGCTGCCTCGCTCCGATACAAATTGTTCGTTGTCGGAATGGCAATGGCCGGAATGAACGTTGTCGGCTTTGCCGCTCAGGCCGCAGAACTTGAATTGCCTTGGGAATGCTCAAACTATAGTGATGGAGCGCAGGCGCGCTGTCTCACGGCCTTTATCGAGCGCCAACAGGAGCAGATTGCGGTATTAGAAGGCCGGTTGCAGGCGCAAAAGGAGCTTGTCGGACAGTTGAAAGCACAAGTCGACCGGCAGACGGCGGCCACCACACAGCTTCAACAGCAGCTATCCACGCCCCCGGCAGCAGCGGTTGCCCCGCCACACTATCTGTATCCCTATGCCTTGGCATATCCCCCTGTGGGCATCGGGCTATACTTGGGTCGCCCATGGATAGGTCCTGGCTTCTATGGTTACTATGGTCGTCCTTATTGGGGCCCCCGCTTCTTTTACAGGCCCTATGGACGGCGCTGGTGAACGTTGAACGCTCAGCAGATTACCAATCGGCTCCCAATCGGTTTACGATCACTTCCTGAACGACGGCGAATTTTCCCAAAGTCGATAGATAGATAGCCGTTTCCGCAATATCGAAGGGGCTGATTTTTTCGCTGCGCAAGATTTCCTCTGGCGTTGCATCGACCAATTCATCCGCCACACCTCCCGGGCAAATGGCAGATACCTTGATGTTAAAAGGCCGTCCTTCATCGGCCAAAGCCTTTGTCAGTGCCATGACTCCGTGTTTTGAGGCACTATAGACGCCCGTGCCCGACCACGCCTGCACGCCGGCGACGCTGGACATATTGATGATGACGCCTCCGCCGTGCGCTTTCATGTGCTTGAACGCCGCTCTGCAACAGAAAAATGTTCCCCGGAGATTCACATTCATGACTTCGTCGAAAACCTTCGTCGTGGTCTCGGCGAGTCTCCTGCCGCCAAAGATGCCGGCATTATGCACGGCGATGTCCACCCGGCCATATTGCTGTACGGTCCTGTCATAGAGTATGTCGACTTGGTTTTCATGGCTGACATCCGTCTGAATCATGAAGGCTTCTCCGCCCCTCCGACATATCTCATTGACCGTCTGCTCGCAGAACGCTTTCCTTCTCCCGACTACGACGACTTTGGCCCCTTCTTCTCCGAAACGAAGGGCAATGGCCTTGCCGATGCCGCTACTGCTGCCAGTGACGATGGCCACTTTGCCAGCCAAACGCTGCATCTCAACCCCGCGCTCTGCGAAACATCTGGATTTCTTTGACAAAGTCGGTAGACATCCGTAGCCTCATTCTTGAATATGAGAAGATGTACGTAACAGAATGAATGAGGGCCTGTGGCATGGAAATCGTATACAACCTTAGAACGGGCGGTTGCAAGACCGTCACGGAGCGGTCTCGTTTGATCGATGCGGTGGAAGAATTGGAACGCGCTGCTGGCGCCGCCGTGTAGGAACCGGCAAAGGGAAGGCTCTCGTGGTTACTCGCAAGCACCGCCGTTTTCACGTCAGCATGTCGAGCATACTAGTCCAGCGGGACCAGTTTCAGCACAAAGGTTCCGTCCGTGATCTGTCGGCGAAAGGCTGTCGCGTCGAAAGCCTGATCACGCCATTCACCGGAATGCAGGTGACGCTGCTTTTGCATATTCCTGGGGAACCGGTTCCCGTCAAAATTGAGAATGCCGCAGTACGCTGGTGCGGGTTGCAGGGCATCGGCATGGAATTCCTGGTTGTCGCAGAGCCCGAACAAGTACGGCTGGGTCGATACATCCAGCAATTGGAAAAAAC
>DATIAT010000014.1:0-3834 GCA_035457905.1 Nitrospiraceae bacterium | reverse complement strand
TGCCGCGGCCTTGAGCACGAGAGAGGGAACAGGCGTATCGCACACACCTTGTGCCAGGTTGAGCCCTCCAGCCGCCACGCAGGCCTGGGTCATCGCACGGATTTCAGAATGGCCTAACTCCGCCATTCGTTGATTGATCTTGAGAGAACCCATCACCTGCCTCTCGTGCAACCGTTGTCGCAGAGCAGCGGTAAACTCGTCAAGCCGGTCTCACCCTTCTGAGCCCTTCGCTTATACCTTACGTATTTTATCTGGATCGTGGTAAAGTGGCTTGGTAGTTCCTTCGAGGTAACGCTCTTAGGGAATGTATTGTTAAATCAACTCTCTATACTTAAATTCAGGCCTCGTGTCTTTCCCGGTGATAAGGAACGCTGAGAGTCACTGTCATGAGTAAGTCGACGCCGGAAGATGCACAACCGTTCGAGCGGCGAGGTCGTCGGCTGACGATGAATCGTCGTCTCTTCTTTTTTGGCGACGAGGAATTCGAGGGCGAAGCCACGATCCTCGATATTTCCACGAACGGCTGCAGGGCGACATCCCTCACCGAGGTGAAAGTCGGCTTATCCCTGAAATTGTCGCTGTTTCTTCAAGATCAACAGTGGCCACTACGGATCGACCAAGCGGTGGTCCGATGGGTGGATGGCCAATGCTTCGGGTTGGAATTTATCGGGATCAGGCCAGCCCAGCGGGAACGTCTGCGGTCGATGGTGATGAAAGCCAAGCTCTAGATTCGCGAGGCATGCGTCGTGAGTCACTCCGACCTGGCAGGGAGTTCCCCGGTTTTTCCCGAAACCTCTTCGGCGGGACACGCAGGTGGTGGTAGTACCGCAGGACCTTCCGGACATACAGGCGAGTCTCTCTGATCCTGGGCACCTGATGCCCTTTGACACGATGCACGCCGGCATTATACGCAGCCAACGCAAGCGTGAGATCGCCTCGGTAGAGATTGAGGAGATACCGTAGCTGCTTGGCGCCGCCGCGTATGTTCTCAATCGAATCATGTACGTTCGCCACGCGCAAGGTCGCCGCCGTGTCGGGAGTCAGCTGCATGAGCCCGACCGCTCCCTTTTTCGAAACGACATGTTGACGAAAATCCGACTCGGCTTTGATGACCGCGCGCAACAAGGCAGGATCAAGATGGTAACGTTTGGCATAGAAGACGATCGCCCGCCGTATGTCCTGTTTTGAGTAGTGGAGAGGGTTCTCGGCCTCGGAGGTCGTCGTGATCGGCACCAGGACTACCGTCAGCAGGGCCAGAAGGCCGATGCCACCCACGCGCGCTGCCCGTCGAAAACTAGGAGTAGCAGACCAGTTCATCCCCTCATAGACAAGTCAACATCCATGCCGAGATTGGTCTCGCGCAAGACATTGAAACATGAGGGGAAGATCCGTTGATCCCTGTGGGCTGAACCGCACAGGACTGTGCAAAAAGCGTCTCAACTGCCCCAAAGAGATTCCAGACGCTGTGTCCGCCCGCACGTGAACTTGTAATATTTGTAGCGGATGGGATTTTTTTTGTAGAAATCCTGATGATACTCCTCGGCCGGATAGAATTCGGAGGCCGCTGTCAGCTGGGTGACGATTGGAGTTGAAAACCGCTTGGATTGTTCGATGGCCCGCTTCGAGTCTTCTGCCGCACGCCTCTCGTCTTCCCCTTGATAAAATATCGCCGCCCGATACTGATTCCCATGATCGCAAAATTGGGCATTAGGAGTGATGGGATCTACATTCCGCCAGAACGCTTCCAACAACTGCGTATAGGTCACTTTCGCCGGGTCATAGCGGACCTCGACCGATTCGGCATGTCCGGTCTGTCCGGCCGAGACTTGTTCGTAACTCGGATTCTTGACCGAGCCGCCCATATACCCAGACACGACGTCGAGAACACCGTCGAGCTTCTCAAAAGCTTCCTCCATGCACCAAAAGCACCCGCCCGCAAAGTAGGCCTTGGCAGCCGTGCCAGATGTCGCTGTTGGCTGTTCCGCATACACCTGAGGGCCGGCTGCCAACAGCATGGCCAACAGCCAGAGGGTGGTCGTGCATCGCGTGGTCATGGTTCTCCTCCTGCGCACAATTGTGGTCGAGTCCTAGATATTCTACGGTGATGATAGGCCAGTGGATGGCTCTCGCACATGCGCTAATATCCATGCCAGGGTTCAAGCGCGCGCAGGTCGGCGACCTCTCCCTCGTCGAAACGCTTCAAAATGGCATTGATCGCGTCTTCCGGAGTTTCCACGCTGGAAATGAAGCGGCCGCCTAAATTCTTGAAAAATTTCTCTTCCACGGGCGTCGCTCCGAGCAGGACGACGTGTTTCCCGGCTTTGAGCGCTAAGGCCACTTCCGACACGGTGCCAGAGCCTCCCAGTCCGCAGGCGACGATCACCTGGCTCGACAGGACGCACACGTTGTTTCTGGCATTCCCCATCTCCGTGATAATCGCCACATCGACATACTTGGAAATTTTATCTTTCGTCGTCGGCAATACGCCGACAGTCAAGCTCCGCGGAACCTTTTTGGCCCCCTGACTCGCAGCATGCATGACACCCACAGCACGCCCACCCGTAAGAAGTACCCACTCACGCCGGGCAATGAGTTCGCCGAGCGCACGTGCATTTTCCACATCTTTTCTTCTGGCCTTGGATGGCCCCATCACGCCGACGACGTATCGCACCTGATGCCCCCGTGCCCCGGAACGTGCGGTGATTGTAGCCGGTTCCACGCCGCAATTGTCAAAAAGCTGCCGACCTCAACATATGAACGCACGGAATTCTATCGACAGGATCACACGGTCAAAATCGCGAGGCAGCCAGCGTGACGTCGGCATGCGCCCAGGCCTTCTCGAACCGCCTGGAGATCTCGGCAGCTTCGTCATCCTTTCGCTGGACCTTCAGGCTTTGAAGGAGACCGAACAGTCCCCATCCGTTTTCCGGATTCCATGTGAGATCCGCCCGGTATTCGGTTTCGGCCTCCTGCGCGCGACCTGCGAGCAGCAACGCAGGGCCGAGATAGTGACGGATCGGAAGCGACCAGTGCGGCGGTTCCGCGCCCTGCAAGGAGTCTTCGATTTTGGTGGCCTCTCTCAGCGTCTTTATGGCTTCGTCATGGCGCCGGCGCTGGGAGGCGATTTGACCAGCCAGCAGACGCTCGGCGATCTTGAGAAGGTCCCGCTCGAACTTGTCTTGCTGATTTCTGCTTCGCCTAAATTGTTTCGTGAGCGTCATCAGCGCATGGCGTTCGCCGTCCGCTCCGGGCAGGCGCCCAGTCGCGACCAACGCCATGCCTCGACCCAACCGCCAGGCCCCTTCAACCAACCGAAGGCCTTTGGGGGGCGGTGGTTCTCGCAACAGGTCTTCCCAACGTCCAAACCTGATCCAGGTGAATAGTTTCGTCGTGAGGTAGGGTTCTTTGCTCCGGTTGCTCCTCGCCTCTTCATCCGTAATCGTCGCCATGAGTGCCGTCGCTGCCCGCAGGGCCTCTGCACTGCGTCCTTCCATCAAGAGCGAAAACCACATGAAATGAAGATTGTGGCTGTAGTAGCCGTCCGCATAGTCCCCTTTGAAATGTGTCCCAATCAAATACCGTTCATCGGCATGAGCCGCTTCGGCATTGCGCTCCGAGGATTCATGGTACATGCCGAGACGCACGTAGATGTGGGCCGGCATGTGGACCAAATGGCCGGCCCCGGGCATGAGACCGGGTAAGCGGTCGGCACAAGCCAACGCCCGCTGCGGCTCCCGTGAGGCTTCGACGGCATGGATGTAATAATGACAGGCTCCGGGATGGTCAGGATGCTTTTCGATGACCGCCTCAAGAGTCGAAACGATCTCTTGCGTG
>DATIAT010000013.1:0-21251 GCA_035457905.1 Nitrospiraceae bacterium | reverse complement strand
GATCGGTGGTGTGCCGGATGCCCTCACGCAGATCAACTTCGAGAACCTCACTGCCTCGGGGATCGGCAGTTCGGTGACTGTCACCGGCAGCGATGGCGCCAATATTATCATCGGCTCGACCGGCAACGACACGCTCGATGGCGGGGCCGGCAATGACACGTTGAACGGTGGTAGCGGCAATGACACCTTCTTTTTTGGTCTCGGCGATGGGCAAGATCTGGTGCAGGACAACAGCGGCTCTGCCGACAAGATCTTGTTCGACAGTGGAATCAATCCGCTGGATCTCGTCATTAGCCGGCAAGTCAACGATCTGCGGATTGCGATTCATGGTACGTCCGATCAGATCACGGTACAGAACTGGTACACGAGTTCGGCCAATCGGACCGAAGTGATTCAGGCGGGCAACGGCGACACGCTGTCGAGCACACAAGTGAATCAGCTCATTCAAGCGATGGCAGGGTTCACCCAACAGACCGGTCTCACCTGGGATCAGGCGATCGACCAGCAACCGCAAGCGGTGCAAACGATCCTGGCGGCAAGCTGGCAGTGAGCTCCAACGAGGCCCAATGAGTATCTATGGTTCCTTGTCGCAGGAAGCCGACCAGGGACAGGCGTCCCATGTGCCCGATACCGGGCTCATATGTCTGCTGATCCTGGCCCGGTTTTATGACCTACCGGCGGATGGTTCGCAGCTGCGACATCAATTCGCGCAGTCCGGCCAAGCTCTCTCTGATACCGATCTTCTTCGTGCTGCCAAGCACGTCGGCCTGAAGGCCGGCCTTCTGACTGCCAACTGGAGCAAGCTCAATAGCGTTCCGCTTCCGGCCATGGCGAAACGAACGGACGGGCGTTATGTCGTGCTTGCGAAGCTGGAAGGGGACAAAGTTCTCATTCAGGATCCCATCGAGGCACGTCCGCTCGTGGTCTCTCGGGAACAGTTCGAATCGATCTGGAGCGGACAGCTCCTGCTCTTTACCAAACGGGCGAATCTCCGCCTGCAAGATCTCAAGTTCGATTTCACCTGGTTCATCCCCGCGATCGTCAAGTACCGCAAGTTTCTTGGCGAGGTGCTGATCGCATCGTTTTTTTTGCAACTCTTCGCTCTGCTGACACCGCTATTCACTCAGGTCGTCATCGACAAGGTGCTCGTCCACAAGGGATTCACCACCCTCTATGTGCTGGGAATCGGAATGATCGCCTTGATTCTGTTCGAGGCGATCCTGGGGGTGCTGCGGACCTATCTCTTTTCCCATACGACGAACCGGATCGACGTCGGGCTGGGCGCGCAATTGTTCCGCCACGTCCTCGCGCTCCCCTTGGCATACTTCGAGGCGCGTCGGGTGGGGGATACGGTAGCCCGTGTACGTGAACTTGAGCATATCCGCCAGTTCCTGACGAGCCATTCGGTCACCGTCGTGCTGGATCTGTTCTTCACTGTGGTCTTTCTCGGCGTTATGTGGTTGTACAGCCCTATCCTCACGCTTGTCGTGATGGGCTCATTGCCGCTCTACGCGTTGTTATCTGTGGTCATCACGCCGGCGATTCGAGCCAGGCTGCATGAGAAATTCAATCGCGGCGCCGAGAACCAGTCGTTCTTAGTGGAAGCGATCAGCGGGATTCAAACGGTAAAAGCGCTGGCGGTGGAGCCGCCCTTGCTACGAAAGTGGGAGGAGCAGCTGGCGGGCTATGTGCGTGCCAGCTTTCGCGCGACGAATGTGGTGACGGTTGCTAGCCAAACTGCCACCTGCATTCAAAAAGTTACCGCCGTGGTCGTACTGTGGGTGGGAGCTTACAGGGTCATCGACGGGGACCTGACAATCGGGCAATTGATCGCCTTCACCATGCTCTCAGCGCAAGTGACCGGACCGCTGTTGCGTCTCGTGAATCTCTGGCAGGAACTGCAGCAAGTAGGCATCTCTGTCCAGCGGTTGGGAGATATCCTGAATACACAGCCGGAGCCGTCCTATAGTCCAAACCGGACGACGCTCCCCCAAGTGAACGGGCACATCGTATTCGAAGACGTAACCTTCCGTTATCGCCCTGATACCTCTGAAGTGCTGCGTAAGGTATCGCTCACTGTCACGCCGGGCCAGGTGGTTGGACTTGTCGGGCGGTCCGGGTCCGGCAAGAGTACGATAGCCAAGTTGATTCAACGACTCTATGTACCGGAGCGAGGACGCATTCTTGTGGACGGTGTGGATCTCGCCCAGGTGGACCCGGCCTGGCTCCGCAGGCAGGTAGGGGTGGTGCTTCAGGAAAACTTTCTCTTCAATTGCTCCGTACGCGACAACATTGCGCTGACTGATCCGGGCTTGTCGATGGAGCAGGTGATCAGGGCTGCCAATCTGGCCGGCGCGCATGAATTCATTCTGGAATTGCCGGAAGGCTACGACACCATCGTGGGGGAACATGGTTGTTCGCTCTCCGGAGGGCAACGCCAGCGGATCGCGATTGCCAGAGCGTTAGTCGCGAATCCTCGCATTCTGATCTTCGACGAGGCAACGAGCGCGTTGGACTATGAATCTGAAGCGATCATTCAACAGAACATGGCACAGATCAGTCGGGGGCGTACAGTCTTCATCATCGCTCATCGGCTGAGCACGGTGCGGCCGGCACATCAAATTTACGTTGTAGAGAAGGGCGAAATTGTCGAGCAAGGCTCACACGAGGAGTTGCTGCGCATGAAAGGATTCTATGCCAGGCTCCAGTCTCATCAGGATGGCCATACAGAAGTGAGGAGTGAACGGTAGGCGTGGCAACAGGGTAGGGGGCACGAGGGACACATGGCTTTCGGCACAATTTCACGACATTGGTCCGTATGGCGGGCAGCCTGGCAGGCCGAGGCTGAGAGGGGGTCAGGAACCTTAGGCGGAGGGTTCCTGAACCCCTCACGCGACCACTCAACGGAGTTTCTCCCTGCTGTTCTGGAGATCCAACAGGCTCCACCATCGCCAATAGGTCGCGCCATCTTATGGACGATTATGGCCGTGGTCGTGGTCGGTGTTCTGTGGGCGACGTTTGGATGGATCGACATTGTCGCTACGGCACAAGGCAAGATTATCCCTAGCGGCCACTCCAAAGTGATCCAGCCATATGAGACAGGTGTCATCACCGCTATTCACGCGCAGGATGGACAGGTCGTCAAGAAGGGCGATGTCCTGATTGAGCTCGACCCCACCCAGAACCGGGCTGATCAAAACCGCGCGCTCAATGAATATCGCGCTGCAAAGGTGGATGCGGCTCGCTTACGCGCGCTGATTGCCGGCCAATCGACATTCGAAGCCCCTGCCGATAGCGATCCTCAGCATGTCCTGCTGCAACACCAACTCCTTCGCGATCAACTTGCAGAGTATCAGGCAAGAGTCGGGACCGCGAAACATTTGATCGATCAGCGAAAGGCCGCAGTCGACCAAACCAAAGAAAATATTCGCCGCCTCGAAGCGACAGTGCCCATCGTGACAGAACGTGTCGACATCATCAAGAACCTGTTGGGGGAAGATGCCGCTTCCAAGATGGACTTCCTTCAAGCGGAGCAACAACGGATCGACAAAACCCAGGAACTCGCCGGACAGCGCAAGAAACTGCATCAAGATCAGTCCGCCCTATCGGAAGCGGAGACCAACTACCGCGCGTTCGTCTCGGAGTTCCAACAGACGAAACAGTTGGAGCTTTCTACACTGGAAGTCAAGGCTTCTTCACTCACGCAAGACGTCACGAAAGCCGGACAGAAAGCCGATCTCCAACGTCTGACCACACCGATTGACGGCGTCGTGCAGCAGTTGGCAGTCCACACGGTGGGTGGAGTCGTTACGCCGGCACAGGAACTCCTGATCGTGGTGCCCCAGGACCATCCTGTCGAGGTCGCCGCCCAGGTTGAAAACAAGGATGTAGGGTTCGTGAAGAATGGTCAGATCGTCGAAATCAAGGTCGAGACCTTTCCCTTTACACTCTACGGCACGATTCCGGGGAAAGTGCTCAGCGTATCCGACGATGCTGCGCCAATCGAAAAGGTCGGATTGGTCTATCCAACTAGGGTCAGTATGGACCGGTCTACGATCCGTGTAGAAGGGAGGGAGGTCAATTTGTCACCGGGTATGGCAGTTACGGTGGAGATTAAGACAGGGCAGCGCCGCGTGGTTGAATATCTTTTGAGTCCGTTATTGAAATCCGTGAAGGAAAGCCTTAGGGAGCGATGAGCAAGTTATTGGGATACAAGGTATCTATTGCGCTCTCTGTCGCTGTTTTCGGTCTGTCTCGGTGGCAATTTTAAGGTGCACTTTCGCATCAAGCTTCTGTGGTGCGATGTCATTTTCTCACCGGTTGGTGTTCTCGGAATCTCCCTTCGTTGAGATCAGGGTCTTTTCACAGGGTCCGGGTCCGTCTGCGAGTCGAATAAAACCATTCTCCTTTACGCCGTAGCGTCTTTCTTCTCCATCTACGCAGACACTGTACTGATCTCCGACGACTCTGGCCCGCCGAGTGAACAGGGCGAGGAGATCCTTTTTGAGCGGGGGCCGGCGCGCGTCGATTTCGGCATTGTATTTTTCAATGGCTTCTTGATTTGCGGCTGCAACGAATGCGCCGATAAACCCGCCCATCATTCCCCCAGGACCAGGTCCTGACGCCACACCGCCAGGAGAGCCGGTATTCGGACTTTGCATTGAAGTTGGATGGCTGGCCGCATAGTCTGCTTTGCTTTGTTCGGCCCATTCATCGGCGATTTGGCCTGCGAGAGGCTCAAGCACTTGATCAATGAATTCTCCCATGGGAAGGGCAGGAGTGGCAGGAGAAGTCGCGGCTGTGGCACAGGACGCGCAGAAGAACACCAAAATGAGCGAATGGGCCAACCAGCGCATGAATTAACCCTATTCGATCAAAGATGATCCTGTCAACGATTCAGTTCCGTTGGATGCTCTCCAGATGCAGCAAGCGATCTGAGATTTAATCTCGCACAAACTACAACGTCAGAATTGACCCTGGACGCGAGAAGAGGTAGGGTGGGGATCATAGTCAGGGGAGACTGAGGAGGAAGACCAACAAGTTTACATAATCATTCTTATCAGACATTATGAATTGACGCCATGTCGCTCGAACTCATCGGTCGTATTCAGCAGGAACTCTCCATTACCGGCAGCGCCATATATGAAACTGTCCTTGCACTTGCCGAACGAGCCAATCGCAAAGTCCAAATTCTCCGTTTACACAGTCAAGCATCCCACTTATTGAACCAGATCGAACAGGGTCACGGCGACCTCGGACGGCATATTGCCGCGCTCTGCTCCAGGCGTCCCCCGTTCAGCCACGAGTCAGTCCCGCCATCCGATCAAATCGAAGGTTTTCTCGATCAAGTCGGTGACCGCATTCAACACCTGAAACAGACACTGCTCCATGTCGACAGCCAAATCCGTGAACTGAAACTGGAGACCATTCACCACGAACTTCTGACCTTGCAGCAAGACCTCAGTCTGCGGGCAGCCGCGATCGAGCGATTTCCTGTCGTCAAGAGAGCATCAGTGATTGGGCGAACACTCGGTTCGATTGGATTCCCTTCGTCCATTCGCATTGTGACCATTCTTCGTGGACCCTTTCTCGTGCCCCCCGACAATGGCCTGGTCATTCGCGCCGACGACGTCCTGGTCATGATCGGGCTGCAGGCAGATCTCGCTCAGGTTGCCTCGGAACTCATCCAAACAAAAAGCGCTAAGTCTGCGTGAGTCATACGCGAGACAAGCAAGATGTGCGCGACCAGTCTCGCGCGAAGGATACGCGCTTCACGAACTAGGCTTCTTCGCTTTCTATGATGTAAAATTATCTTGTGGAGCACAAAATGTCTCGCATGCTGCTCGTCTTGATGGGTCTCGGGCTCATCGCCGTGTTTCATGTCCACTCGTTCGCCACAGCTGAGCCCATCATACAAAAATCCAGCGACCCGCCCGGTCTCCGCTTGCTGGAAGAAATCCAAATGGTCATCACCGATTTGGCCGAATCGGCAAAGCCCTCAGTCGTGAATCTCATTCCTCTGTCCGGACCGGGCCGGGGACGCGAACTGGCTCAAGAACGGACTCCCAACGCTTCAGGATCGGGATCCGGTGTCATTATCGATTCTGATGGGCATATCATTACGAACAATCATGTCATCGGCGACGCGACGGAAATCGAGGTTCGCTTTTCCGATAAGTCAAAGTCGATTGCGCAGGTCGTGGGGAAGGATCTGGATACAGATCTGGCCGTCCTCAAGGTAACCGTCGACCATCCCCTCCCCAGCGCGAAATTCGGGGACTCGTCGGATGTGCGTGTGGGCCAATGGGTGCTCGCTGTGGGGAATCCATTCGGACTCGATCGGACAGTCACGCTCGGCGTCGTCAGCGGAATCGGTAGGGAAAACATCAATCTTTCGCGCTATGAAAATTTCATTCAGACCGACGCATCGATCAATCCCGGCAATTCTGGCGGCCCGCTCTTCAATCTACGCGGCGAAATCATCGGTATCAATACGGCCATCATTAACTTCGCCCAGGGAATCGGGTTCGCTATTCCCTCCAACATGGCCAAGCAAGTGATTCAGCAATTGTTGACGCAGGGGCGGGTTACACGAGGCTGGCTGGGTGTCGGCATCCAGCCGCTGACAGCCGAGCTGGCACAGAAGTTCGGCGTCAAGGAAGGCGACGGCGTGCTGGTCAACGAAGTCTTCGAAAAGGACCCTGCGGCTTCTGCCGGCATTAAACCCGGGGACATCCTGACCCGTATCAACGGCATCGTGATCGACACGCCCGCCAGACTCTCGCGTGTTGTTGCGGGATTACCCCCTGGCTCCACGGCCAAAGTCGAAATTGTTCGAGATCAACAACGTCTTATAATCGACGTGGCTCTCGTCGAACGCCGGGACCAGGCCGTCATCGCCTCGCTCCCTCCACCGCGTACGGAAATTAAGCTCGGCCTCGACGTGCAAGATCTAACGCCGGGGCTCGCTGATAAATTTAAGCTGAGGGAAACTCGCGGCGCTCTTATCAGTAAAGTGGAACCCGGGAGCCTCGCTCAACTGGAAGGCCTGCACGAAGGTGACCTCATCAAGGAGGTGAACCGCGTCGATGTCGGGTCGGTTGGAGAATTCAACAGCGCGCTCTCCAAGGTCGGGAGAGGCGAAACCATTTTGCTCCGCGTGCTGAGGGAAACCCGCGCCTTCTATGTGGTACTCAAAGTGACCGACCCGTAAGCCGGTGTATCTGGTTCATCTCGATCATCTGGTTTGTTTGGTTGAAAGAAACTAACGAGATCAACCAGACAAACAAAACAAACCAGCTACCCTATCAATGCACTGCTGCATTCGTTTCCGTTTTGTGCGTTTCAATGATTCGAGCCGCGAGTTCGCGCGGCACTTCGTCGTACCGCGCGAATTCCATCGCATAACTGCCGCGTCCGGCCGTAAACGAATTCAGCGCTGTGGCATACGTGAGCAACTCCGCCATTGGCACGAGAGCCGCAATATGTTCAACCTCTCCATTGGCTTCAACATGGAGAATCCGCCCACGGCGCGCATTCAAATCACCGATCACACTGCCGATGTAATTTGCCGGCGCCTCAACCTCTACCGTCATGATCGGCTCCAACAGAACGGCATGGGCCGCCTCTAAGGCTTTCTTGAATCCCATCGATGCAGCGATCTTGAACGCCATCTCGGATGAATCGACTGCATGGTAGGATCCATCGTAGACGGCCACGCGACAATCGACGACAGGAAACCCTGCCAGGCTCCCATGGTGCATGGCTTCAACCACTCCTTTTTCCACCGCCGGAATAAAGTTGCGTGGAATGGCCCCGCCAACTATTTTATTCTCAAACTTGAATCCCTCCCCGCGCGGCAGAGGGGCAATCTCCAGCCAGCAATCGCCATACTGGCCATGCCCGCCGGTTTGCTTTTTATATTTCCCCTGCGCCTGGGCCGTAGCGCGAATGGTTTCACGGTACGGAATTTTCGGCATGCGAAGCACCACCTCCGCACCGTACTTGCGACGCAGTTTTTCCAGCGCAAGATCAATGTGCAGCTGGCCCATTCCGCTTAACACCATTTCCTTTGTGTCGGCATGTCGCGAAAATTCGAGCGTAGGATCCTCTTCGATTAATTTATGCAGCCCAAGACTGATCTTTTCGATGTCGGCACTCGACTTCGGCTCGATTGCAAACGACAGTACTGGTTTGGGAAGCGCCGTCTTCGGATAACAAATGGGCGCCTGCTCGTCACAGAGAGTGTCGCCGGTTTGCGTATCTTTGAGCTTTCCAATGGCAACGATATCCCCTGCTCCGGCGGAAGGCACAGCTGTATGCTTTTTCCCCAGCACGGTATAGAGATGACCGCTTTTCTCTTTGCTGCCGCGTGAGCTGTTGAAGACAGACGAGTCAGCTTGAAGGACCCCGGACAGAACCCGCAAAAACGACAGTCGTCCGACGAACGGGTCTATCAGAGTCTTGAAAACGAACCCCGAAAACGGATCCTCTCGAACGGCACGACGACTCACTGTCTCACCTGTGTCCGGATGCAGGCCCTTCAACGGCACTCTTGATGCTCGGTCGAACGGCGATGGCAACAAATCGACGATCGCGTTGAGGAGCGAGACGACCCCGATATTTTTGATGGCCGAACCGCTGTAGAGCGGGACTATCGAGCAGGACTGTACGCCTTGGCGAAGCCCCTCGATGAGGTCATTTTGTGCCAGCTCACCCACGGCAAGATATTGCTCCAAGAGTCGATCGTCTCTCTCGGCTGCTCCTTCTTGAATGCGTTTGCACGCCTCCCCTACCAGCGTCAGCTGACTCTCAGGTATCGGTAACTGCTGAACCGTGGCGGCGTCCGTGCGAGAAGTAATGAGACGCTGTTGAATGAGATCCAGCACGCCACCGAGCTGGCCGCCGCTGCCAAAAGGCAACGACATCGGCAAGGGCGTAATTCCAAGGTGGCGGTGGCACATGGCGGCAACCCCTTCAAGAGAAGCGCCGTCTTTGTCCAGTTCGTTAAGGAAGAGTACGCAGGGCAAGCCGAGGGCCGTGACGCGGGACCAGACTCTGGAAAGTTCACTCCGAATCCCCGTCGATGTGCTCATCACGAGAATCACGGCATCCACTGCACCCAAGGCCATAGCGGTCTCCCCGAGCAGATTCAGTGCGCCGGGAGGATCGACGATATTGATCGTGTGGTGGTTCCAGGAACAACGGAGGAGACTGGTGCTGACAGAACTTCGGCGGTGCAACTCTTCCGGTTCAAAGTCCGAGACGGTCGTGCCTTGTGCAATCGATCCGAGGTGGGGAACAGCGCCTGCGGCAAAGAGCATGGCCTCAGCCAGCGAGGTTTTCCCGGCACCGGCACTGGAGATCAAGGCCACATTTCTCAATGACTCTCTGCCTTGCTCACTCATGGGGCCCTCCTCTAGCAGGATGCTGAACAAGACGCTTTTCTCACCCACCCGACCCCTGCGCGCCGAGACGCGCCCTTCACCGGGCTTCGTTCTCGCATCGCTCAGAAGCTCAACGTACCGAAGCGTACGCTTCGCCTCTTCGCTCGCTGCGGCCTTGCTGGACGGCCTTTTTGAGCATCCTGCGATAATATGGTTAGATCGCTGCGACTCCCCTTTCGTTCACACGTCGATACCGTGGCTTGTCAGCCAACCTTGATCGGCAAAGCTGACATAACGTCCGTCGCCGACGACGATATGATCAAGAACCCGAATACCCAATACCTCACCTGCCGACACCAATCTCGCCGTCAGGACACGATCTTCCTGGCTCGGCGTCGGATCACCGCTGGGATGGTTGTGCAGAAAAATCACTGCTGCCGCGGATTCTTTTACTGCAAGCGTGAAGACTTCGCGCGGGTGGACGATACTGAGCGTCAAACTGCCTTTCGATACTGTTGCATCACGCAGGATGGCATGCTTGGCATCCAGCAAAATTACCTTGAAGATCTCATGGCGCAAATCGCGCAACACCGGATGGTAGTGGGCAAAGAGGTCACGGCTGGATGTGATTTTTGTTCCTTTCGTCAGCGGGCCGGCAATGGCACGTTTCCCCAATTCAATAGCTGCCTTCAGTTGCGCCGCCTTGGCCTCTCCCACACCCGGAACCGCACACAGCTCCTCGATTCCACATTGTGCAAGTCCGGCCATACCTCCCAGTCGATCCAGAATATCTATCCCGACTTGCACTGCTGAAGATCCATGGCGACCGACTCGAAGGAGAATGGCCAGAAGTTGGGCATCAGTGAGCGTCTGTGGGCCATGAGTCAGTAGCCGTTCGCGCGGCCGTTCTGTTTCAGGCCAGTGTGCAATGCCTTGTCCTCCCTTCTGACTAATCATTCACTCTCCTCGCACAAAAAAACGACACTCTGAACGTTTTTGTACTGGCACTAACCCCCACGGTAGCCCCTTGGTAACAAATACGTATCGCCTAAACTGTTGAAATTACGTACCCCAACAATTTGGTGTAGTACTTGCTTTGGAACGCACCCAGCAGTACACAGCAACCCTGGGAGGATTCGATGGAATGTCCGAAATGCAAAGGGCTCATGATGCTTGAACGGTTCTCCGACTTCTTCTTAATTTTTTATGCCTGGAAATGCATTAACTGCGGCGCCATCATTGATCGCACAATTTCAAATAATCGGCAAAAGAGCTTGGCCGCTCGTAAGCCCCAAACAGTGGCGACCTCGTAGAACAGTTGCTATTCGGGTCGACCTTCTCACTCGCCACGGATGGTCGGCACCACCACACTGACATCCCGTTGTCACATCACACAAGGTCACTTCATTGGGCGCCATTATAGTCCTAGGTTCCATGGCCGTCAAAATGCATCCATTCCTTTCCGCTTCACCCACTTCGCTCTAACCTCGATCCCGCGCCAGAAATCCGCATTCGCTTCGCCACACCCGTACCCATCTTGACCCTTTCAAAAACGCTATGCTAGAGTCAAAAGCTTCCGAAATCTCTCTCTCCTGAATGTATGCGAGTAATTGCCGGATCCCACCGAGGTCGTCGATTGAGTGGGCCGCAAGGGACTGCGCTGCGTCCCACATCCGATAAGGTTCGTGCAGCCCTTTTTTCAATTCTGGGCTCCCAGGTGTCGGGAGGTCGCTTTCTTGATTTGTATGCAGGTACCGGAGCCGTCGGAATCGAAGCCCTAAGCCGTGGAGCTTCAGCCGTCACATTTGTCGAATCAAACCTCCAGGCTGTGCAGCTGTTACGGAAAAACCTGCACGCGTTGGGGTTGTCTCAGCGAGCGTCGATTCGCGTCGAACAGACAGCCGCATTCTTCGAGCGGGAAGAACGGTGGAATGGCCCTTACGACGTGCTCTTTGCGGACCCGCCGTATGCCGCCGGAGGCGAGTTAGACGTTCTGTTCCATGCCTGGAGACCTGGGCTGTTGTCAGAGCACGCCGCCATGATCATCGAATATGACTCGCGCACCGAATTGCCCGCTTCGATCGATCATGCAGGCCTTGTACGCCGATACGTATACGGCGATACGGCACTGTATCTGTACGGTATGTCCACTTCAGTGCCAACTGCACCATGAAAATCGGCATTTACCCTGGAACCTTCGACCCTATTACCCACGGACACACCGATATCATCACTCGAAGCCTGCGCGTATTCGATAAAGTGGTCGTCGCCGTCGCACCCAATCCATCCAAACATCCACTCTTCACCCTGACCGAACGGCTCGACCTGATCAGGATCGTGATGAAGCAGATGGAACAGGTCGAAGTGACTCACTTCGATGGCTTACTCGTCGACTATGTTCAGCAATACGGCGCCCACGCAATTATCCGTGGCTTGCGTGCGATCTCGGACTTCGAACATGAATTTCAAATGGCCTTGATGAACCGCAAAATCGCTAAACAGGTTGAAACTGTATTTTTGATGCCCAGCGAAGAATATTCCTATTTGTCCTCAACCATCATTAAAGAGGTGGCCAAGCACGGAGGTTCTCTTACGGAATTTCTGCACCCCGAGGTTGCACACCAGCTGCAGGAACGAATCAGGAGTGTCAAGCCATGAAACTTGCCGCACGAGCCGGGCGAATCGCCCCCTCCCCCACCCTGGCCATGGCCGCAACCGCAAAAGCGATGGCAGCACGTGGAATCGACGTCGCAGATTTTTCGTCCGGAGAACCGGACTTCGATACGCCGGAACCGGCTAAGGCTGCAGCCGAATCCGCCATCCGCGAAGGGTTTACAAAATACACCCCCTCATCCGGGATAGATGAATTGCGTCAAGCGATCATTGACAAACTACAAGTGGAACAAGGGCTCCGGTACGAGAAGTCTCAGGTGTTGGTCTCCTGTGGCGCCAAACACTCATTGTACAACCTTGCCGAAGCGCTTCTCGAGGCAGGCGACGAAGTCATCATTCCCATTCCCTATTGGGTCTCCTATTCCGACCAAACTCTGTTGAACGACGCCACGCCGGTGTTCTTGCCGACTCGTGAAGAGGACGGGTACGCGATTGACGCCCACAACTTGGAACGGCTTGTTACCCCGCGCACCAAGGCGATCATTGTCAATAGCCCCTGCAATCCAACTGGAGCGACTTACGGTCGAGAGACGCTTGAACGCCTCGCCGAACTGGCCCTTCGTAGCGATCTGCTGCTGGTCTCAGATGAGATTTATGAAAAAATTCTCTATGACGGGGCAACGCACACGAGTATCGCTTCATTGGGGCCGGAAGTGGCAGCCCGAACCGTCGTGATCAACGGCGTTTCCAAAGCCTATGCGATGACCGGCTGGAGAATCGGTTATGCAGCCGGCCCCAAAGATCTGTTGACCGCCATGGCGAATATTCAAAGCCAGAGTACATCCAACCCATGTTCCATTTCACAAAAAGCTGCGGTGGCGGCTTTGCGGGAAAGCAACTCGTTCACACGCACTATGGTGGCAGAGTTCGACCGGCGGCGGCGAGTGATGGTCGAGCGCCTGAATGCAATGCCCGGTGTTCACTGCCGAATGCCTACCGGAGCATTTTATGCTTTCCCCAATATAAGCGGGCTGCTCGGGAGGCGGAGCTCAAGCGGAACAATCCACACTCCGACAGATCTTGCAAACTACCTATTGCAGGAATTCAAGGTCGCAGTGGTCCCCGGCGAACCGTTTGGAAGCACCGAGCATATACGGTTGTCATATGCGACCGGTATGGATACGATTGTTCGTGGCATGGATCGTCTCGATGCCGCATTCAAGCAGCTTACTTAGCAGAAGAAAACCGTTATTTGGTCTATTTGGTTTGTCTCGTTTGTTTGGTTGAATGAAACAAACCAGAAGAACCAGATAGACCGTTCTAGCAGGAGGAACTGAATCGTGCCAATCTACGAATATCAATGTGACAGTTGCACAAGCAGGTTTGAAATCAAGCAAGGGATAAAGGATGATCCTCTCACCACCTGTCCGAAATGTGGAAATCGCATCCAGCGCTTGATTTCTTCGCCGGCCATCATGTTCAAAGGCAGCGGATGGTATGTGACAGATTACTCCGACAAGATGAAACCTCCCTCGGGCGGCGAGGTACCGGCGCCAGCGGCGGGGGAAAAGAAAGAACCGAAGTCGAGTACGTCAGATCACGCGACGCCCACATCTCCACCGCCTCCAGCTTCTTCACCCTCGCCCACGCCGGCAAGCACTTCGTCGAGCACGACTTCAAGCGCCCCTGGCACAGCGACGACTGCCCCATCATCTTCTTCTACTGCCAAGTAAAGGGCAACCTGGCCAGGGCGCGCTAGTGCTTGCTGACAGCTTTAGTCGGCGATGTTTTCTTGGCTGGAGCCTTCTGAGTGACCTTTGCGGGCGGCTTGGCTGCGGCGGCTTTTTGCGCCGAGACTTTCGCCGACTTCGCCAGCCGTTCCTGCGCTGCCGTCAGACTGTTTTGCAAACTGGTGATCATGACTGACTTGTCGTGATTCGCCTTGGTGAGATCATTTACCTGAGTCTGCAAATCGTCTTTCACCTTGTTAAAGGAGGCGAGCTGATTTTGCAGCTGTGCTTTTTCCATTGTCGCATTCTGGAGCTCGGAGCGGAGTTGTTCGACTTCCGCTTGAAGCGCCGGGGGCCAGTAATCGCACCCGGACAAACCAATCGAGACGAGTGTTACGGCGGCCACCGCAACAAGGTTACGCACCGTCACTGTTCGAGTCATCGGTATTCTCCTTTCAATGTGAACGATACGATCGACCTCACCGGCTGTCTGCGTCGAGAGACAGACCATGAAGAGCTAACTGGCCCGCAATCGTGCCACGTTCAATGGCTCCCTCGCGTATGATTCGGATCGGACCCTGTACATCGATGACCGTGGACGGCTGCCCCCCGGGAGTTGGCCCGGCATCGATAATCAGATCGAGCGCGTCTCCCAAACTGTGCTGGACCTCTTCAGCCGTCTTGGACGGCGGCATGCCTTCACGATTAGCACTAGTGCCGGTCACAGGCCCGATTCGACGCAAGAGCTCGACCAATGGCTCCCAGGCGCTGAGGCGGATACCGACAGATCCGGTTCCCGCAGTCACCTCATCGGAGAGTCCACCCGCTGCCGGAAAGACGATTGTAAGAGGGCCTGGCCAAAAGGCCTTCATGAGCGCGGTGGCAGCAGGCGGAATATGCCGAACGAACGATCGCAACTGAGACCCGTCACCTATGAGCAGAAGAATCGGTTTTCCCTCCGAACGATGTTTGATCTTCCATAATCTGGCAAGCGCCTGCCGGTCGAACGGATCCACGGCAAGCCCGTAAAAACTCTCCGTCGGCAGAGCGATCAAGCCGTGCTCTCCGAGTACCCGAGCTACCCGATCGGCAAGCGCAGGGGCTGTGGATACCATGTAGCGCTCGATCATTGCCATGCCAGAAACCACCGGTCTCTCTCCACTCTAGACTTTGCGAGAACACGCTCGATACGCAATATCCGTCCGATAGTGAGCACCCTCAAATCTAATGGACTTCGTCACGCGATAGGCTTCCGCTTGCGCGATTTCCAGGGTCTTTCCGCGCCCCGTGATCCCTAATACACGTCCCCCGGCGGTGACCACCTCTGCACCGATTCGTGTCGTACCGGCATGAAACACGACGGCCTTTCCATCTGTCGTGGACGGCAATCCGTGAATCGCGCGACCGGTCTGATACGTCCCAGGATAGCCTCCCGAGGCCATGACAACACAGACTGCCGACTCATCGTGCCAGTCCACGGTCAACTGGTCGAGTCGATGTTCAACCACAGCTTCCAACACGTCCAACAAATCGGTCCTGAGTAACGGGAGAACGACCTGCGTTTCCGGATCCCCCATCCGGGCGTTGAACTCTAATACGTACGGCGTTCCCTTCACAACCATGAGACCGGCATAGAGGACACCCTGAAACGGACATCCCATGCGAGACAATGTCTCCACCGCGGGATAGAAGACTTGCCGAGTCACCTGCTCGCATAGCATTTTGGTGCCAAGCGGTGCAGGACAATAGGCGCCCATCCCTCCGGTGTTGGCCCCCGTATCGCCGTCTGCGACTCGTTTATGATCTTGCGCCGGCAGCATCGGCACCACCGTCCGGCCATCCGTGAAGGCCATAATCGTCAGTTCTTCGCCGTCAAGAAACTGCTCGATCAACACGCGCTGACCGGCCTGACCGAACACCGCACGCTCCATCGAATCGCAGACCGCCCGTTCCGCTTCTTCTCGCGTCGTCGCCACAACGACACCTTTCCCTTGCGCCAGTCCGTCAGCTTTTATCACCACGGGAAGCTCATGCTGGGCAAGATAGGCAAGGGCCGAAGCAGGTCGGTCGAAACTTTGAGCGCGTGCCGTGAGAATTCTTGCATTGTGCATCATCTCTTTGGAAAATACTTTACTGGCCTCGATGCGGGCAGCACTCTTTGTCGGCCCGAATATTCTGAGCTTCGACTTGCGAAACTCGTCGACAATACCCAACGCCAGCGGGGCCTCCGGCCCCACGACCGTCAGATCGATCTTCTCCGCCTGCGCGAAGGCCTTGAGTCCCGCAATGTCATCGGCTTTGATCGACACACACATTGCGAGTGAGTCGATTCCCGCATTGCCAGGCGCACAGTAGAGGGTCGGCGCACGGGGACTTTGCGCGAGCTTCCACACCATCGCGTGTTCACGCCCCCCACTGCCAACGACGAGAATTTTCACGAGGTAGCCTTCAGGTTGAGGTCTTTCTTCGGAGGATGTTCAAACGGCTTTCCAGCAAGGCCGCAGGCGTAGGTAAAACCGGAGGCGTAGCCTCCCCGGCTACGTTGAGGATTTTGCCGAGCCGAGAACGATGCTGGAGAGTCGTTTCAACATCCGTTAGTGGCGGAAGTGGCGCATTCCCGTCATAATCATCGCTACCCCCTGTTCATCAGCGGCTTTGACGATTTCGGCATCGCGAATGGAACCACCTGGTTGAATGACCGCCGTGATCCCTGCCTGCGCGGCAGCATCCAACCCGTCCCGGAACGGAAAGAACGCATCCGACGCCATCACACATCCTTTGACAGGCATCTGGGCTTTCATCGCCGCAAGCTTGACGGAGTCAACCCGGCTCATCTGACCGGCGCCGATCCCCACGGTCTGCCCCGGCTTCGCATAAATAATCGCGTTCGACTTGACGTGCTTGCAAACTTTCCAGGCAAAAGCGCACGCCTCATACTCCTCGTCCGTCGGTTTGCGCATCGTCGGTACGTTGAGGGTTCTCAAGTCGGCTAACGCACCGAGATCTCGATCCTGCACGATCAATCCACCGACTAGTTTCTTGAGATCAAATCCTTCCTGTTTCACCTTCGTAAGCGGCCCGACATCCACCAAACGCAAATCCTTTTTCCGCTTCAACTCTGCCAGAGCATCCGCCGCAAAACCCGGCGCAATGACTACCTCTACGAACGTGGAGGTAATCTCCTTCGCTACTGCCAAATCCACGGGGCGATTGAATGCAATCACTCCGCCGAACGCCGAAACAGGATCGGTCTCCCGAGCCTTCACATAGGCTCCGACAGGCGTGGCACCTAGGGCCACACCGCAAGGATTGTTGTGTTTGATAATGGCCACGGCGATTTCGTCGAATTCTTTGGCCAGCTCGAGCGCCGAATTCGCATCGAGAAAATTGTTATACGACATGGCCTTGCCATGAAGGATCTTTCCACGGGATACTGATGGTTCTGTCGAAAGCATCTCGCGATAGAAGGCCCCTTGCTGATGCGGATTCTCGCCATAGCGGAGCATCTCCGCCCGTTCGAACTGCAAGGATAAGATTTGAGGAAACTTGACCTCACTGCCTTGCACCTCTTTTTCGAGATATCCTGCAATCAGACTGTCGTAACGTGCCGTATGCTGAAACACTTTCATCGCCAACTCCCGGCGTAACTCCCGCGACACCGTTCCTGCCTTTGCTGCATCGAGCACACGCTGGTAATCAGCCGGCTCCACGACCACCAAAACATCCTCGTGATTCTTGGCTGCGGAGCGGAGCATCGACGGCCCACCGATATCGATATTTTCAATGGCCTCCTCGAAAGGACAGTGCGGCTTTGCAATCGTGGCTTCGAACGGATAGAGATTGACTACGACCAGATCAATAGGCCCGATCCCATGCTGCTTCATTTGCTCCATGTGGGCCGGCACCGAACGCCGTCCGAGCAAACCGCCGTGAATCTTCGGATGCAGTGTTTTGACGCGACCGTCTAGAATTTCCGGCGAGCCGGTGTAGCTTGCCACATCGACGACCGTCACTCCTGCTTCCCGCAAGGCTCTTGCGGTTCCTCCGGTCGAAAGAATTTCGGCACCCAAAGCTTCAAGCCCTTTGGCCATATCCACCACGCCGGTCTTGTCTGACACGCTGATTAATGCCCGCTTTATGCCGGCCATAATTGACTCCGTAGAAGACGATTGATGTTATGTAAATTGGAAGGCGCCGCGAAGAATAACAAATGACTATCTGCCTTACAAGAGGGATGTGGAAGAAGACGCGCGACAAGCGAGAGGACCGCGACTCGCGCGACGTGCAACCTTACTTAAAGACGTTAATTGTAACCGTTACTCGTCGAATCACGTTTCACGAATAACGATTCACGCTCCCCGCTGAGAGTTTCCCGCCACTCCAGCCCGCCCCTCTTGAGGCAGAAATCCCGTCTGGCATGAGTTCGCGCAGTATGATAGGGTCACAGGGGCCAATGAGCCACTTCCCTCCGAGAGTTGATTCATGGTGCGCAGAGCGATTCTAGGCGCAGGCGCTGTCGCATTAGCTCTTGTAGCCGCAGTCTGTATCCCACGTCATCTTCCGACATCGGCAGAAACGAAATCCCTCACCTCTGCGACTTTTCACGCGCGTTTGGAACAGAGGACGCTGACCCTCCGTGGCTCTCTCCCCAGTGAAGCGAATAAGGCTGCCATTCTTCAAAGAGCTCAACAACTTTATGGAACAGCGCCAGGGCGAGTCGTCGATGAATTGATAGTGGATTCGAACGTCGGGACTGCAGCCTGGACCGACAATATTCCCCAGGTCCTGCCTATTTTGGGCCACATGATCGAACGCGGATCCATCATCGTCGACGGTCGCACGATCGTTCTCAGCGGCTTGGTCGACAACGATCGCGCCAAAACCACTGTGTTGCAAGAGCTCACCCCACTTGCACAGACAGGTCTCCAACTGGAGGATCATGTTCTGACGGATCCGTCCCTTGCTTCCTCTTCCTCGCTCCAGAAAAAATTGAACGAGATCCTGTCGCAGGCCTCCATCGAGTTTGATTCGAACACCGCCACGTTGACACCCCGCAGTCGCGCCACGCTGGACCGGCTGATCGCCCAGTTGCGTCATGCCCCTCGCGTGACCATTGAAATCGGCGGCCACACGGACAAGTACGGTGAACCGGACTACAATCTTCAACTCAGTCGTCGCCGCGCTGAAGCCGTGCGGGACTACTTCGTCAGCCATGGTCTGACGAACCAGTTCACCGCCGTCGGCTATGGCGCGTCGAGACCGCTATCGGTGACAGAGACACGGACCGGCCTCCAGCAGAACCGACGAATCGAATTACGAGTGAAAGGACAGGCCAACCTATGACTACGCTCATCGGCCAAATGTTGGGATGCCTTATCGTCGCGGCTGGAATCGGCGGCGCAGTCGGATGGCTGCTGAGGAACGTCTCAGCCCGTCCACTCGCGCAACAGCTCGCGGACGTCATCGCCATGATGCGCTTTAAAGAACAGATCCTGGAGAAGGCGCAACAGGATCTGAAAATCCAAGCCGCTGCGGTACAACATCTCGAAAGCAAGATCATCGAGTTGGAAGAGCTCGGTTATTCCACCCAACGGGAACTCTCGACGCGCAACGACCGCCTCAAGGCGCTTGAAGAGGAGTTGGCCATTCGTACCCAGCAGCTGTCGACGCTGGAAACGGAAGCAGCCTCGCTTCGCAGGGACGCAAACGAATATGCCACGTCCGCTGCACAACCGGAAGAAGCCCATCAACTTCATCTCATGCGAGAGGAGGCTCAAAAAGCCCTTGAATCGAACGAGCATGAACGGCAAAACCTGGAACGCCGTATCGCCGAGTTGGACGCCACCGTCGCAGAAGCCGATCGGCTACGCGCGCGCGTGGAGGAACTCGAACCGGTTCAAGGGAGGGTCCATTGGCTGGAAGTGCAACTCTGCGATCGAGAGGCAGAGCATCGAGCCACACTGCAGCAACTCAACAGCCAATTGGCCGAGCGAGACCGTCGCATCAGCCAACTGAAGCCTCTCGAGCAACGGCTTCAGGAGCAGGAGGCTGCGCTGGCGCAGTGGGAAGAAAAATATGCCCATGCCCTGACCAAACGCGACGCGGAGATCGCCAGACTGCAACAACAACTTGCAGCGCAGGATGAGCTCCGAACCCAACTCCTGCTCGATAAACAACTTCTGCACGAGCGGGATGAGCGGATCAATACCCTGCAGCAGCGGATTCATGAGATCGAAGCGCAACAACAAGGCTTGGAACATCAAGTACAGACAGCGAGAGAAACGCAAGAAGAGATTGTCCGCCTTCGCAAACGTCTGGGCGAAGTGCGGGCGGCACTGCGCATCAAAACCGATGGAGGTACGGTGGCCCCTCGCCGAGCTCGTCAGAATGATCGCCAACTAAATCTACAGATGGAACAGGCGAAGGCGGTGAAAAACGGACCCAAAGATGATCTCAGTAAGATTCACGGAATCGGCCCTGTGTTTGCGCGATCCTTGAACAAGATGGGGCTGTACACCTTCGTTCAGATTGCGCGTTGGAAGCCGGAGGACATCGCCAAAATTGCAAAGAAGCTCTACACGGCTCCCGACCGGATCAAGCGGGAGAAGTGGGTTGCTAGTGCCAAGAGACAACACTTTGAGAAGTACGGAGAGAAGCTCTAACGTCCGTCGCGCCCTGCCTATAGAAGCTAGCTCCACTCCCTGCTACGATGCGCGTTGCCTTCGGATGCGCATCCGACCCTTACATAAGTAGGGATAGACCGCCTTCGAGGGTCCACGTATCATGACGAACTTCAATGCCAAGAACCATACGGCTGGCCTCATGGCCAGAACAGAGGAAGCATAGTAATGCGCGACCGTAAGCCCGGCAGAACCTTGTCGTGGGCCGCCCTGCTTTTTATCACAGCGATCTTCGGCGTCAACGGCTGCGGTGAGTGGGGTAATTCAAAGGCGCCCAATGACACGCCCATCGCCAACGCGGGGCGAGACCAGGGTAGCATCCGCCCCGGCAGCCGCATCACGTTGAATGGAAGCGCCAGTTCCGACCCAGACGGGGATCCGCTCACGTATAGTTGGTCATTCGTTACCCGGCCAGCCGGCAGCGCCGCGGTCCTGACAAATCCCACCAGCGTGTCGCCCACCTTTATGCCTGACCTTGTAGGCGATTATGTTGTGCGGCTCATCGTGAACGATGGCAGGGTAAACAGCGCCCCCGATACGGTGCTCATCACCAGCAACAACGTCCCACCCGTCGCCAATGCCGGCCCTGACCAGGGTGGCATCGCCCCGGGAACACTCGTCACCCTTAACGGCGGTCTCAGTTTCGATAACGACATCCCTCCGGATCCGCTCACCTACAGTTGGAGTTTTGTCAGCAGGCCTCCCGACAGCAACGCGGTCTTGACGGGTTCCACCACCGTGACGCCGACCTTCATTGTCGACCGCGACGGCGACTATGTCGTACAACTCATCGTGAACGATGGCACGGTGGACAGCCTGCCAGACACGGTCACGATCACCAG
>DATIAT010000012.1:0-6641 GCA_035457905.1 Nitrospiraceae bacterium | reverse complement strand
GCTGTCGGCCATCTCCTGAAGCAGTTGCTGGCTGCGGTTGAGAGCGTCCTCAGCGCGTTTTCGATCCATGATCGATTGCAGGGAGCCCGTCATGCGTGTCACGCGGCCCTCGGCATCCCAGATGGCCTGCCCCCTGGCGCGTACCCAGTGATAGTCGCCTGATTTGGCCAGCAGCCGGTATTCTTCGTCGTACGGCACGCGGCGCTCGAAATGCGCATTGAGTGCCGCAAAGACCCGCTCGCGGTCGTCGGGGTGCAGCCGCGACGTCCAGCTTTCCAGGACGTCCGGAAATTCCTCGTCCGTGTAACCGAGCATGGTCTTCACGCGCGGCGACCACCAGATGGGTGTACGCGGCGAGCTCCAATGTTCATTCGGAAGCACATGGCCGTCCCAGAAGCCGTCGTTAGAACCCTGAATCACGAGTTCAAGACGTTCTTCGCTTGCGCGTAAGGATTCTTGGATTCGTTTGCGGTCGGTAATATCTTCGGCGAAGCCGACGATGCGATGGACGAGTCCCGAGTCATCGCGGATAGGGAACGCGCGATCGTAGATCCACCGAATTGTTCCGTCAGGTCGCACGATACGATACTCCTCGTCGTAGTTGCCGACCATCTGCTGTTGTGTGGCGGCGTTGTACACGCGGGATCGGTCTTCAGGGTGGATCGCATCGAGCCACGATAGCGGCGAGGCGTAGAGGCTTTCGCAAGATCGTCCCCAGATCTCTTCATAGCCGGGACTGACATAGAGCATGCGCCGTTTTGTGGGATCGGTCATCCAAAAGACTTCGCGGATGTGTTCCGCTAGCTGGCGAAACTGCTCCCGACTGTCCTTCAAGAGGCGCTCAGCTTCTCGAGGCTCGGTGACATCGCGGAACACCACCACGGCTCCCGTCACAGTTCCGTCTTCAATGATCGGTGTGCTGACATATTCAACCGGAATTTGCGTCCCATCCTTTCGCCAGAAGAAGTCGGTCGCTACACGATGCACTTGGCCGTCTCTCAGCGCCGCAAAGATGGGGCACTCCTCGGCTGGGTAGTGGCGCCCGTCTGGTTTGGAATGATGCAAGACCTCGTGCATGGACTGGCCCGTCAGTTCCGCGGGGCCGTACCCGAGCAATCGAGCAGCGGCAGAGTTGACGAACGTCGTTCGGCCGTTTCCGTCGAGTCCATAAATGCCTTCGCCGGCCTGTGTCAGAATGAGGGTGTGTTGATGTTGAAGCGCTTCGAGTGCCTGAACGGCCTTCTTGCGCTCCGAGATGTCTCGAATGATGCCGCTGTAATAGCTGCCATCGGCGGTTTTCCACGTCGCGAGCGAGAGTTCGATCGGGAATTCTTCGCCGCTCTTCCGCAGACCGTGCAATTCGACGACCGATCCGATCAATTGCCCCTTTCCGGTGGCTTCTATCCTCGCGATGCCGCGTTCATGGGCCGGCCGGTAGCGTTCCGGCATGAGAATCGTCAATGGTTGTCCGAGGATTTCTTCCACCGAGTACCCAAACAGGCGTGACGCAGCCCGATTCCACGACACAATGACGCCGCGTCCATTGGCGACGATAATGGCGTCTGTGGCCGATTCGACGAGCGATTGGAAGCGGTGTTCGCTTTCCGTGAGCGACTGCTCGGCGCGCTCGACCTTGACCGCGAGCTCTTTGACGCCGATCGCGCGGCGAAGCGTCTGTCGGAGCTCTTCTCTGTTGTAGGGTTTGGTGAGGTAGGCGAATGCGCCTTTGCCGAGCGATCCGACGGTGCGCTCTTGAGCGATGTGGGCGGTCACGATGATCACCGGGAGCGAGGGGTCACGGCGCTGCACGTCGTTCAGAACTTCTATTCCATCGCCATCGGGCAATCCGAGATCGAGGAGAATCGCGTTGAAGCGTTTGTGCGCAACCAGCGCGATGGCGGCGGCGCACGTGCCGGCCACCGTGACGTCATAGCCGTCGTGCTGGAGCAAGTCCTGAAGACCGATCACGATGTCCGCGTTATCTTCCACCACGAGCACGGAATATGGTCCGCCGGGTGTAGCCATCGCGTCCTTATGGGACCTTGAGTCCCGAGGGGATGAGTGGTGAAGGGCTCAATGCATAGAAAGATCTCGGACCGCCGTGGTCACTGTAGTGGTGATTAAGTATTTTACCGCGAACGGTAAGGAGAATGCGGTCCATCATTCTTACGACTCCGTCACACCGATGAAGAACTGGTAAGTTCTCGACTGTTCCCTGAGTAAGTCTTCCTCATGAGTCTTCACAAGGCCCTGCTTCTATAGCTTCGAGTCGCAATCGCATATTTTAATGTTCCTGTGTTTAGACCAGGGCTTAGAACCTTACCGTGAGCCATCCCATCACCCGGCTGCCGATCAAGTCGCCGAGCGGATGCTCCTGATGTTTGTCGTTCAAGGCGTTAAAGGCCGAAATCGCCACTTCGGCTTCACGCAGATAGCCGGCTGAGGCTTTCTGTTTCCAGAACTTGTAGCCACCACGTAGGTTCAGGAGGTTGTAGCTGCCGACTCGACCGTTTGGTACTGTCACTCCCGTGCCCGGAACTGCTGCGAACAGAGAATATATTGGCGAGATGGGGTAGGTCGCCGCACCGTAATAATGATATGCCGCTTCGCCGCTCAAGCCGTTCTCCCATTCTCCCCTTAGCCCAACATTCCATTTGAATCTTGGCGCTCCTCTTTGTGCGTCTCCAGTGAATGATTGTCCAATTTCTTGATAGGAAAAATTCGCAAACCCGCTTAACCACTGCGTGAGGATAAATTCCGTTCCAGCCTCCCCTCCGTAAATATCAGCCTGACCAGGATCGTTTGTTGGAGGATTCGTGAGAGTGATCAATTCGGAAATATGATTAAAGAAGAGATCAGCACGGACTCTCACCCTGTGCTTGAAAAACCAACCTTGATAACCGATCTCATACGATATGATTTCCTCTGGACTGAGGTCGGAAGACCCTCGAAAGTTAATTGGAGCCGGAGAGGGTATGGGGGGAGGGAATGTGATGACCTGCAGACTATTAGCATTCACTTCAAAGAGCGTCGGGGGGCGATATCCCACCGCCAGGGTTGCATGGAAGGTGTGATTTTCAATAGGCGTGTACAGCATCGTGAAACGTGGACTAACCGTGGGTTTAATGAAGGTGTCCAAGTCATAGCGTACGCCTCCCACCACTTTGAAGCTTTCGGCCAGTTTCCATTCGTCCTGAATGTAGATTCCCAGACGATTCTCTGTGCTGTAGCCGCTAATGAAGTTGCTTGATAGCGTATTGTATCGATAGTTGAGCCCATAACTGAGGCGGTTGGCAGGCCACAATTCGATGGTGTGCTGACCTTCTATATTATAAGTGTTGCCTCGAAACACAGCTTGCGGTACCAGATTCCTATCGACAATACCCAAGAAGGGCGCGAGTATGGGGTTGGCTAACGTCGCCACAGTGTCTGAGTAATTGTTCCAGAACCCGCGGAGATAGAAATTGGGTCGTTCGTACACGACATGGGCATACCCGAGAGCGGGCGTTTCTGCCAACAATGAGACCGAACTGACTGTGCCGTCAAACCTGTTGACGTCTACAAGTCCGCCGGAGAAATGAATTTTAGAATCTTGAGATGTGGCGTATTCGGTTTGAACGTTGAATTTGTTAGAGCGGAATGCCAACGCATCACCATTGCGCCACTGTTGGTTTTGATCATGTCCGACCGAAAGCCGGTAACCAAATTTACCTGCCGTGCCAGCGTGAATGGCAGCGCTTGAAATAGTGCCATATGCGCCTCCTCCAAATTGAAGGGTAGTCCCTCTCATTTCCGCCGCTGACTTTGTAATAATATTGATGATTCCGTCGAAGGCATTGAATCCGTAGAGAACTGAGGCCGGCCCCCTGAGCACTTCGATACGTTTAATCTCGGGAAGCGTCACGGGAATGGCCTTCCAATATACTTGGCCCTGCGTATCGACATAGATAGACCGGCCATCCACCATAACGAGAAGTTTGTTTGCTATCAGTTGGTTATCACCGCGGACGCTAACATTAAAGTCAGCGCCCGTGACCTGCATCACTTCCATTCCAGGGATTCGCCGGAGCACTGTCGGTAAGTCAGGCGCTCCCGATTGCCGGATATCCTCATCCGTGATCACGTACACGTTCGATGGCGCCTTAGAGATCGGTTCTTCATACCGTGACGCAATGCTGACCGTTTCTTCTTCTTTGATCAGTTCCAATTCCTGCGTCAGCGTGGCTTCGGGCATCGGTTCCATAGATTGGGGCGGTGGAGGAGTCTCTGCTTGCGCCATTGAGGCCAGACCCACCGTCAGCAAGGTGGCCAACATGGGATGGCCAATTCGTGCCAATTCGCCAGGCATGCTCCTCACTCAATTGGCAATTTCCAAGGGCGATGCCTAATTACAGATCAATGATCACCCATCACTGATCACGTCTTTAGACAACCTCTTTCAGAGAGAAAAGCCAAAGCAAGACGCATGCTTAACGATCGGACAGGAGAGGGGCAGGTGTGTGCGCACAAACAGCCCTCTGCAGGAGGGCTGCAAGCGAAGAAATCTCTAGGAAGAAAGCCTATTGAATGACGGCGGACGGCAAGGGGAGGGGCGTAGGCCGACTCTTCGTGCGAGGGCGGCCTCGTTTGAGTGGGGCCAGCCGTCGGGGAAACGCTTGACCGTTGGCCTGCTCCATGTGGGTGACCGCGTCGTCCAAGGCCTCGGCAATGAGGCGCGCAAGCGGACCGTGGCCGGTCCAATAGACCGCATTCCGTAGCCGTTCGAGCAAGGATTGAGGCAACGTGATCGTGACCCGTTGCTTCCGAGATTTCGACATGGAGGAAGGGGCTGCCATGGAGCTATTGATTGTCTCGAGAAGAGCTGTTTCTGGCGTCGAGAGCATGGTGGCCTCGTGGTGATGGCGAAGCGATAGAGAATGGTTCATGTGGCAAACGTTTGTTTGAGCGCGCGCTCGAGTGCACTCTGGCGAGGCTGAACCTCATCGCTGTGGCCGGACGGTTCCGCCTCATGCGTTTGGCTGTTCGAATGCTGTCCTTCCCAAATGGCGAGGGTCATAACCCAGAGAAGGCCGATTAACCCGGTCAGAAGGACCACGATCACGAGTTCTTGTGTCATCGGGCACCTCGTCGTATGGAATCGAAATTCATTGTCCTGCTGACTTATTCAGCAAGCCCTATGCCTACAACGAGTGCGGATGGCGCCTGCCTTTGCGACCGGAGAATACAAGGAAAGTCGCAAAGGAATGCCTATTTACATGCATTCCTCATAGAATGCCGTCTTAGGAAAGCCGGATGAGAAACAAATTGATTCTCACAAGTGAATCAAAATCGATCCGCGGTGAATCCTTTTTGACCAAAGGAAGGATACAGAGAGGTGATGAGGTTCAACGAGTGTGGAAGCTGGAGGATCAGCGAGCGATGTTTTGGAGCGAGCGGAGGTCCCATTCGGCGACGCCGTTGAGTCCTACATCTCTGAGCAGACGTGCACGCAGGCGCCTCAGCTTGTCGTCTTTTGGATTGGCATCGATGAGGTTGCAGAGGCATCCCATCGCGTCGTACCACAAGCCGGCACGCGCGTTTTCCATCACATCTGCAGCACCGGCACACGTCAGGACTGGCTTCAGCTCGACCATGCAGGCGTTGAACTCGCAGCGTTCGATCACGCCACCGGCGACCATATTGTTCGAATGTTGATTGGGGTCGCGGATGATCGAGACAAACCATCTGTATTGCACGTTGGGTTCGAGGATGAAGCCGAGCTCCTTGAAGTTGATCGTGTAGATCCCGGGTTGCTTCGGGGCCGGAATGGATTTCTCCTGAAAGGCCTTGGGCGAACGATCATCTCTCAAGGTCACGACGACTTCGTGTAGAGTCGACTTAGACACGAACCAATTGACGACGGGCGTCTCTTTGATCGTCAATCCCACATGATCCGGCACCAGCGCCTTGACCTCCGGATCGCTGCTGTCGGTGCCCCGCACGTCTCCGCCCACACGGGCACGCGGCGTAATCTTCTTGGGCGGCGTATAGATGGGCTGCTCCTCGGATGATTTCGGAGAGGCCGCCTCAACGAGTGTAAATTGCGCCAACCCGACGGCGCACAGCGTCAGCAGGGCAGTAAGCCACCGTGAGGTATGGGACTGGGATTGGCGCATCGGGTGGAACTGTAGCATAAGCCCCCTAATGGGTTACAGCCAATTGTTGAGCAGCAAGAACGGCGACCAATAGGCCGGATGGTCATAGACCCGGTCGCCCAGCAGCTTGATCTGCGCCCGTTGAATCGCCATGGCCTTCGACACGGCCGGATCCCGAAGCTGGCGGTAAAATTCTGAGATCAGCTCCGCCGACGCTTCGTCGTTGATGAACCACAGGGTGGCTAGCGCGCTGCGTGCGCCGGCCTTGATTGCCACGCCGGCCAGTCCGAGCGCCGCCCGGTCGTCCCCCACGGCGGTCTGGCAGGCGCTCAACGTCAGTAGCTCGAGCGGATCCTGCCGATACCTGAAGAGGCCGATCAATTGGTCCAGCTTGTTCATCGTCAGCTTCCCGTCGAAGGTCAGGAGGAACGAGTCTTTGGCATCGGTCGAGAACTTGCCATGCGTCGCGATATGTAAGATCCCATACCGGCTTTCACGCAATTCCTG
>DATIAT010000011.1:0-3288 GCA_035457905.1 Nitrospiraceae bacterium | reverse complement strand
GACAGAGTTCTTGCCACAGGGCAGGATCCGGGTCGGCGATGAGGACGGATTGAGCGTCCATCGAGTCACCGTGGTGAGAGGATGAGTCGGAGCGCTTCTCCGAAGGGGTGAATCCAAGTATCGTTCCGTCGATACTATATGTCAAGAAAGAGAGATCGCGACTCCACCCAATCGTACAAGCTTGTAGGCCGGCGTGGACATTGGGCAGCACATACTAAGCTCTAAGCTCGGCAGCAGCTACTTGGACGGTACTACTAAAAATGAATGTTGTTGAATGTTGCCAATTTGCCATTCGATCCAAATGTCAGAACGAGTTTATCGACCCCTTCTCTGCCTTTTGCGGTGGCCCAAGAACATGCTGTGCCGCCATCGTCGAGACTAACACAGCTTTCGGGATGACCTAATTCCCGCTTCACATCATCTACGGAATATCGACCAATCTTGGGTTGCCAATCTCTTTCAGTAGTGCTGACACAGGCGGTTAACACCATGAGGAATGTTGCAGAAGCCAGGCGTTTCACGAGCTGCGTCTCCTATGTCCATCGACTCTCTGGCCCGCCGCCCAGGCGTGCGATGTCGACATATTTCACGACAAGGTCAGCCAGCCGTACACCAGTGCGCTTGCCGTGAGCCAGGAAATCACGCTTGGCCGCATCCCAAGCCTGTGCCCACTGATCCTCCGATGCTTCGATGTGGTAATAGAGCTCAAGCGTCGAGACGGCCTGGTCCGCCTCCGCCTCGGAGAGTCCCAATTCCTTCATGAGGTCGTTTCTCTGGTTGCGCCTCACATCAATGTACCGTTGCAACAGAGTCTGCATCTTATCGTCCATCGGTCCTCCTTGGTCTCCACCTCTCAGGGTAGGTCAATTTGGATCAGTCAGGAGGCCTGACACTAATCTCTTTTCATGAGAGGTGCAATGATTGAACATACGCGTCATCCTTATTCTGACACTCTGCCTTCTCGTCTTCCCCGGTGTGACTGTGACGACCAGTGATTCGACTGCAGGATGCGGCAATACGTATCCTCCGCTAGACGCTCCAGGCAATGTCCAGGCACTTTCCTGCCGCCTTCGCCACTCAAGCGACCCCCCTTTGCTCACGGTCGGGGTCCGACCCTCGGAAACACCGCTGATCTGGGCATAAAACGTTCTCGTATGTACGCCATCATGGGGGAATCGGCCAACTTCGACCCCGTTCCCGTTCGCGCGCCATGGTGGTGGCTTGGCGGCTTCATTCTTGCTCAATTGCGCATCGATCCACGCCCATCTAACCACCATGGGAGGAGGCCACCATGCCAGCAGGAATCACCGGATTGGATTTTTATGAGCGTGGGCTGCTTCTCAAGAAAGTCCAAATTTTCGACATGGCGCTCAAGGAGTTTCGACAAGCAACGACCGACCCGCAGCAGGCCGGCAAAGCCTTTGCGCAGATGGCGGTGTGCCTCAAAACTCTGGGACGCAACGACGAAGCAGTCTCGGCTTTTCGTCAGGCGCTGGAAACCGGATCCTTCTCATCCATAGAACGCGTGCACATCCAGTATTTGCTGGCACAAACGCTCGACTCGCTCGGTCGGGAATTTGAGGCCCTTGTGGTCTATCGCCGGATTCGACGAGAGCACCCGAATTTTCAGGATGTAGACGCGAGGATCCGAGACCTCAGTTCAGGCAGGCTCACGTCTCCTCGTCCAATGACCGCTCGCCCGAAGGGAGACGTCGTCAGGCTATGGCAACAGCTCAAGCCACAGCTGGCGTCTGTGCTCACCCAGACCTGGCAACGACTGGCCCAGTATACGAACATGCCAGAGACCGATGAAAGAAACCTTCTCGAGACCACAGCCGAGCGCTGCGATTCATTAGGGCCCGATCGATCAGTGCCGGCTCTAGAACGTGAAAGAGACCGACGCCGCCAAGGTCGGATAGCCGTCCAGATGTTGAGCCAATTTTCCTCGAAGACTTCGATTGTGGCCGGAGAGGGCGAGCTACGAGACCTTTCTCCCTCGGGTTGCCGCATCACGAGTCCCGTGCGAGTCCCTCTGGGAGCTGCGGTCGAGTGCTGGATCTATCCGCAAGAAGGTAATCCGTTCGCCGTGGATGAGGCCAGAGTCCGGTGGACCGGCCATCGAGAGTTTGGCCTCCTCTTTACAAAAGTACGTGGTGGGGTGCACCGGCAGATCACGGACATGTGCAGAAAAATGGCGCCGTTGTGACCACCTCATCTGCCGCTCCTAGACACCGGTCAATCTCACTAGCTATTGAGAGGAACGGCGAGGACCAGAAGGCCTAAAAGCACACTCGCAGCGATCAGGACGGTCGTCTCGATGCGAAGTGTTAAATCCGCTTCTTTTTTTACCTCACCGGCAATGGCCCCCACGACTTCCAAAAGCCGATCTAGCTCCAGGGTAACGCCCATGTATTTCGTTCCCGCATCGTTCACCAAATACTCCTTCGCTTCATGCTGTACACGATGCGCTTCAACATCCGGCACAATGTTCCAGCGTTGCTCCATTAACTGAAGGGCACGATGTGATGAACTCATATACGATCTAATTCGTTCCTGAACCGTTCTCAGTTCATGGAGATCCCGTGCGTCCATCCTCTTTTCGAAGGACGTGTCATTCGTCGCTTCGACAAAACGTTCCATTGCGTTGTTGACACGTGCTCGTTTTTGCGGAAGCGCTTCCAAGATGCGTTGAAAATCTTCCTTTCTATCCGCTTCAATCGCTCGAATGACCGAGGTCCGATAACGTATCAGCTCGCCACTTACATGGCCTAAATCGGTGGCAGCCAGTGTGTATTCGGCATAAATGACCCGGAGGTCTTGATCGACACGGATCAAGGTTTGCGATCCAAGCCATCCCAAGGCCAGAATCAACACACTGATCAAGATGGATATCCACCGATTTCGCATCGTCTTCAATAGACCCGAGCTGCGTATGGTCTGCGCCCTTTCTCTTTGCATTCTGCCAACTGCGAGACGCAGGTGTTCTTATCTTTGTGTGTCTGGGTCGCAATCTGCAATGGCGACAGTGCGTTGGTATCGGCCCAAAGGGAGGATATTTGGCATGCAGTCGCGGTGCTATTGTGGTTTACGTGCGGTGGTAGATGAAGCCTGAACACAACTCAGCGACGAAAGGGATTTGAAGGGATGTGTCCGTTTCGTGGATATTGGACAGAATTAAGCCGTTTTCGATTGCGCCGTCTTTTCGAGGTCTGAATGATGCGGTGTCCGCTTTTGCTTCCAGCGAAAATAGGCCAATTCCAGGACCTGAAAGTGCTTATCGATGAAAAT
>DATIAT010000010.1:0-4447 GCA_035457905.1 Nitrospiraceae bacterium | reverse complement strand
ATAGTGTGCGAATAAGCAAATCACGATCGGAAAGCGGCCGCACAGCGGTCATCCCCACTTAAGCTTCATCATCAGAATAGCTCCGGAAAGCACCAGAGTTACGCCGTTGGCCAGCATTACGGGCAGCGAGTGGATCATGATCCCATAGATGAGCCACAACAAGACACCAGAGCAAAATGCAAGGAACATCGGAAGAGATATGTCTTTAGTGGACTTGGTCCTCCACGTCTGACGCACTTGGGGCAAAAAAGAGAGTGTGGTCAGAACGCCAGCCATGAGTCCTATCGCCTCAGCCACCTCATTCATGGAAAGCGTCATCATGTGCGCATCTTCTTGTTTTGACTAGGATCTCGATTTCGCCAACACTTATAACTCGGCGAGCGTCATACCCGCGTGCGCTATTCAAACAGCCATTCGGGAGGGATCAGACTATTCAACCGTCCACGCATATCATGCGACAGATAGGCAAGCCCCACCTGGTATGACGCGTTCATCCAACCAAACCCCTCCATGGGGATGTACTCAAATACAGTTCCTACATTGCCGTATTCGGCAAAGACCCTGTGAGAGCGTTTGACCACATCGAGCTTCTCGGGAACGGTCCCGTTATAATCGACCGCATTCCTCGTAATCGTATACAGCCAACGATAGCTGAGTCGTTGCGCTACACCTCCATAGCCGTAGTTCAACAATCCTGACCAAGCCAACATCTGGTGAGGTACCCACCCATACGGGTAATCCCATTGCCTGGCCGGACGCCTCTCCGAGATGGTCCCTCTGGACTTCTCTGAGGACCCGGCAAGGCCGCCCGGCATCTCCAGTAACGGGAGTGCATTGCGGACCAGCGCCTCTGCTTGTTCCAGTGTGGCCAGCCTTGCCCACAAAGGGTAGAGAGTCGTCGCGCTCACGAACGCCGACCGCTTCTTGTTCACTACATCATAATCAAAGAACATGCCCGTTTCGTTATCCCAAAGTAGTTGGATGATCAGCTGTCTCCTTCTCGCCGCACGCGCGTACCATGTCGCGCTCCGTTCCTCGGATCCATCCTCCAGTGTGAGCGTCCCACCAAATGTTGTCTCGATAGTTCGTGCGATGTCGTCTTCCGTTTTATACAACAGGGAGTTGAGATCGACGGTCACAAAATCCACACAGCGATCCCCGTTCCAGTCCCAGCGATACGTCGTATCGTGCCCCGATTCTCGCATACACCGGTCTTGGACGAAGAACTGATCGAGTGCCGGAATCGTGAAGTTTCCTGCCTTGTACTGCTCCTCGAAGGTTCGAATGTCCAGCTCGCGTTCTTCCGCATAGGGTCGGTAGATCGCATCAAAATGTCCCTGTTCCACCTCTGGAGCGGGGCCAATCCCCTCACCGTAAAACCGGCTGAGCCCTGTGTCGGTCAGACGTGGTGGACGCATCCACACGGTGTAGTACTCTTTGATGGCTGCACGAAAGACACGTGCGAGCCACATGTGGGTCCTATCATTTTTAGGCAAATGATCATAGACCGCCAATCCTATGGAGGTCAGAAACGGCGGGTGCGACCTCGTCAGATAATAGGTGCGGTTCCCGTTCAAAATTTGTCCGTAGTGGGTAAGCTCGTAGACCAAGTTCTCCGTGAGCGCCTTAGCCAGATGGACTCGGTGATCCTCCAACAGCCCAAGGACCTCAAAGTAACTATCCCACCCATACATTTCGTTGAAGCGGCCACCGGGGACAAGAAAGGGGACACCGACGTATGCTCCGCTCGCCGCACGGTCTAAGGCTAGGCTCAGCAGTCCATGCTTTCCCTCAAGTCCACGAACATATTGTGGCGTCACGGTGGCTGGTAACGTTTCGACGCGCAGCTTTAATTCCGGACGCTGTCGCGCAAGTGCCGAATAGTATCGCAACGCCTCCGAGTCATCGTGCGGGACATAGAGATAGCGAACATCATCGGTGGAGATTTTCTCATCAGTCAACAGGCGGTCAATGCCGTCCTGATCGATCCTTCTTGTGAGACTTTCCCAATAGAACTCCCTAATACGGCGCGAGATTCGGTGCACGGGTTGTTCAAAGACCATTTCGAAGTCGATCGGAGCGACTTTCAATCCAGCTCGTTGCTTCAACGCCAGCTCCTGAAGCAAGTTGGACAAATAATAGGTGCGGTCAACCTCGTAGCTCTTTCCGTCCGTGGCGATGAGCCAAAACTGCTGATCGCCGCGATTGCTGCCTTGCACATACGTATCATGAACGGTGATTTTCTTGTCGCCGTCCGTATCTTCCTCTCCGAGCAATCGCTCGAGGTTTTCCCCAACATCGACCATGATGGGAGTTCGCTCTTCAGGACCCGCATGAACCTGATCGGTCTTCGGTCCAATAGAAAGCGAGCCAAGGATGACGATCAGCCAGGAGAGAAAGACAACGAGGACAAGCCTCCCAGGTGTCTTGGCAGTGGTACCGGTAATTTTCATACGCAGCGCGTTATGCGCGGGGACGATATCTATTGGACTACTGATGATATCGGTCCGGCAGTTGGTTCAGCCCTATAATAACGCGCTCCGGGTGGAGTGTGGAGGGAACCTAGTGGCCCCACCTCATCCACTTGCTCAGCAACCGGAGTTGTGGTTTCCTGTGCCGGTACCCGTCTGAGTTGGCCTGGCGGCGGGACAATTTCATCCAATGCTTGGGTAGGTTTCGTTCATAAACAGGTCCATACTCTATGGTCGACATCAATGCAATTCGCTCAAATTGGCGTTCCCGTGGGTTCAGCTGCGACGTGTGGACCGATCCTCCCGGGCAAATCTGGGAAGATTACAGACATGCCGTTGATGAAGTGGTAATGATTCTGGAGGGCGACGTCGAATTCGAAATTGGATCACAAATCCTTCGGCCAGCCGTCGGTGAGGAGGTATTGATTCCCGCCGGCGTCCTTCACAGCGTCAGAAACACCGGAGAAATCACGTCCCGGTGGCTGTACGGATACAAGACCAGCTCAGAAATAGTGTAGGTAGTTCCCTACGAAACCCAGGCAAAACCGGACAATTCTTGTGTCGGGCATGGGCGCTCTGGATTTGTTATCTTATCTTTGAGTACTCTAAATGGGCGCTTGAGGAGGAACTCCATTTGCAGGTGGACTCAGTCTATGGTGCGTAAGAGCACGATTGCCGGCGTGTTCCTGGCCAGCCTTGGTCTCTCCGCGATCGCGTTCGGCGTTGAGCCGGTGACGCCAAAATCGGAGCCGACTCAGACGCCGCCTCCGCCCTCGGCTGCTCCTCCGCCAGTTTCTCCCGCCGCGCCCAAACAGCATGCGCAAGAGGGTGACGTGAAACCACCCGTGAAGGTTCCGCCTGCTGCACCATCGGAAGGCACGAAGGAGTCCGGGCCTCCTGCGACACCTGCACCGGCCAAACCTCCGGCAAAGGCGACGCATCCTGCCAACGGCAGTACCCCGCCCAAGGCTGCGAGCATGCCACAGCCACCCGCAGAAATCGTCGGGAAGGATGGCGCCCCCATGGTATTGATTCCGGCCGGAGAATTCACGATGGGCAGCGACAAAGGAGATGACGATGAGCAACCGATCCACAAAGTCTTTCTCGACAGCTTTTATATCGACAAATACGAGGTGACGAACGGACGTTTTGCAAAGTTCGTCGAAGCCATTCAAAGCGAGCCACCCTGGGGATTCGCCGATAAAGAAACTCCTGTGGTCCGTCCCGATCAGCCGGTGCGCTGGGTCAATTGGATGGATGCTATCGGTTATTGCCTCTGGGTGGGAAAACGGTTGCCGAGCGAGGCTGAATGGGAAAAGGCCGCGCGCGGGCCCGATGGCCGAGCCTATCCATGGGGCAACGATCCGCCAACACCGGCTCATGCCGTCTTCGGCTTGAAGGAAGGGTCGGACACCGTCTCTGCCATCGGCAACCGTGACAAAGGCAGGAGTCCCTATGGTGTCCACGATCTTGCCGGTAATCTTTATGAATGGACGACGGATTGGTACGACGAGCAATTCTATAGCAAGAATCCGGCGATCAACCCCAAAGGGCCGTCTGAAGGCACGGCCAAAGTGCAGCGGGGGGGCTCTTACATCAACAACTCCTATCGGCTGCGCTCGTCCTTCCGGACAAAAGGCGACCCTACCGAGCACGATCCCAACGTCGGATTTCGCTGCGCGCAAGACGTACCAAACCAACCGTAATGCCGACTTCATCGCTACCGTGAGTTCCTGTCATGCCTTCCCAGGAGCCTACGGTCCGACAGCCCCAGTGAAAGTGGTAGAACCCACTGTTGACTGAACGTATAGTGGTCGCACCGAACGTCTGAGTACGCAAGGAGCGTGATGAACCGTTACCGGGTAAAACCTCGCAGCCGCGTGCGTTTGAGTGACCATGATCCGGATGATACGGGCGGATACGAGAAGACCGACGATGGAAAGGCGGCCGCAAAGAAAGAAACCGAACGTCAAGTC
>DATIAT010000009.1:0-8707 GCA_035457905.1 Nitrospiraceae bacterium | reverse complement strand
ATGACAAGTACCATGGAGCATATTCGTGATGTCGCCACACACATTCATCTCGAGCTTGGAAATCGGGGTCGGAATCGGAATCGTATATCTCTTGTTTGCCATCTGGCGGGATATGCGGAATGCTTTTTTTCGCTGATGTTCCGGAAATTGGATCCATGCGGTTCATCATGTATGCAGCAGCAAGGAGGATGACGTCATGAGCGCTACGTTGCTCGGCAACCCAAGACTTGTGCCCCTTTCCGCGGATAAACTAGAAGCGCGCATTCTGGCGCATCTCAACGAAGAGGCGGTGATCGGTCTCGATGCCTTGATTGAGTTGCTACCCGAATACAGCTGGAATCAGATCTTCAACGCGGTCGATCAGCTGGCGCGTTCCCGGAACATTGTGTTACGTCGTCATCGGTTCGACTACACACTGTTTTCGACGGCTTATGCCGCATGACAGTCCTCAGCTCATTCCGCTAACTGATTCTGAAAAGGTTCTCGCGGACGTAGCACGGCCCTGACCGTCGGCGCATCTTTCCCACACATTTTGCCAATGTGGTAACTCGCAATCATTTGTTCTCAAGGGGATGGTCTCTCGAGTATTCGAGATCACGTTTCGGTATCGGAAAGGACCGGCGGTGTCGTATGGCGGACAATCTTTCCCTCGACCATGTACACCACGAGTTCCGACACATTTGTCGCGTGATCCGCGATGCGTTCCAAGTATTTGCCGATAAATGTCAAGCGGATAGCCCGCGTGATGGTTGCAGGATTTTCGATCATGAATGAGAGCAGTTCACGAAACAGCTGGTGTGTGAGGTTATCGACAAAGTCGTCGTCCGCGCAGACTTTTCTGGCCAGAGATGCGTCTGAACGCACAAACGCATCGAGCGACTCCCGCACCATCCGCATCGTCCAGTTGGCCATCCGAGGAATGTCGATATAGGGCTTCAGCTGGGACTCTTCATTCAATTCAATGACTCGTTCACAAATGTTTTCTGCCAGATCACTCATCCGTTCCAGTTCCGTGGAGATTTTCATGGCCGTCGTGACGAAGCGAAGATCGCGCGCGGCCGGAGCTTGAAGCGCCAATAATCGTATACAGTTTTCATCGATGTCGACGTCCAGACCATTGACGACGGTATCCCGTTCGATGATCCGAGACGCCAGGTCCACGTCGCGGTCCACCAAGGCCTTGATGGAACCTTCTATTTGAGATTCGACGAGCGACCCCATGCGCAGGATCTGCGATTTCAATTCCGCGAGCTCTTGATCCATATGTCGCTGCATCAGCGTCCTTTCACCTGCCTAGCCGAATCGACCGGTGATATATTCTTCCGTCAATTTATTCGCCGGATTCGTAAAGATTTTGTCCGTTCGGTCGCATTCCACCACTTCACCTTCATACATAAACGCTGTGTAATCTGATACTCGCGCAGCCTGCTGCATGTTGTGCGTCACAATAACGATCGTGACCCGTTGTTTCAGCTCCCTCACCAACTCCTCTATCCGAGCCGTAGCCGTCGGATCCAGCGCCGACGTCGGTTCATCGAACAGCAGCATCTCTGGACCGGTAGCAAGTGCACGGGCGATACACAACCGTTGCTGCTGACCCCCCGACAGATTAAAGGCAAGACTGTGCAGGCGGTCCTTGACCTCCGGCCACAGCGCGGCGTCCTTGAGCGATTGCTCCACGACGCTGTCCAAATCCCTTCGTGTCATGGATCCTCGGATTCGGAGCCCGTACGCAACATTTTCATAGATGGACGTAGGAAAGGGATTCGGCTTTTGAAACACCATCCCGATACGCATTCTAATTTCGATTGGATCGACGGTGGGGTCGACGATATTGAGCCCATCTGGATACAGCACCAACGCTCCCTCATAGCGGTTGCCGGGGTAGAGATCATGCATGCGATTCAGACAACGCAAGTACGTTGTCTTGCCGCAACCGGAGGGACCGATGAGTGCCGTGGCGTATCGGTCAGCAAGGCCCAGAGAAATCGATTTGAGCGCTTGCACCGTCCCACCATAATAGAAACTGAGCGCTTTCGCCTCGGCTTTGAGCGCCGGTTTGACATCGACGTGCGTGATCATCTACTTACCAGTGTATGCGCTTACGAAATCGCGCCCGAATGCTGATGGCCAGCGCGTTCATTGCCAAGGTCATCAACAGCAAGATCAGTCCGGCTGCGGCGGCGTTGATGTGAAAGTCGACCTGAGGACGCGAGACCCAATTAAACATTTGAATCGGCAGGACTGTGAAAGGATCGAAGAGCCACTCGATTGAGATAAATGGAAATTCTGACGTGACGGGTGAGTGGGGGAGGAAGGCAATGAACGACAATGCGCCGACCGTGATTAGCGGAGCTGTTTCGCCGGCTGCCCGCGAAAGGGCGAGAATCATGCCGGTCAGCATGCCACCCATCGAATACGGCAGGACATGATCCCGCACCGTCTGCCATTTTGTCGCTCCAACCGCGTAGGCGGCTTCCCGAATTTGTGGCGGCACTGCTCGCAGCGCTTCTCGCGTCGCGATGATCACCATTGGCAAGATCAGCATCGCCAGCGTCAAGCCGGCGGTGAGGAAGCTTTGTCCCAGTTGGAATTCATAGACCAAAAGCCCGAGAGCCATTAACCCGTACACAATCGAGGGCACGCCGGCCAAATTCGCAATGTTGATCTCGATGAGGTCGGTCATCCAATTCTTTGGGGCATACTCTTCCAGAAAAATGGCTGCGCCGACTCCAAGAGGTATTGCCGTGAGCGCGGTGAGCAACATGACCAGCACCGTACCGATCCACGCGCTCAGAATGCCGGCCTGCGAGGGAAAACGGGAAGGATAGGACGTGAGAAACTGCCAGGACACGCGGCCCATACCATCATAGGCCAGCTGCCCCAGCAAAGCCGCCAGCACCAGGAAGGCGAGAGCCATCACCGTCAGTCCTGCCAAACCAAACAGGCGGTCGCGAAGCTGGCTTCGCTGAATCCGTCGTCGAACCACCTTCGCGTCAATAGATTTGTCGATAGCGTTTTTTAAGCACATGGCCAGCCACGTTGAAGACGAGTGTCATGAGCAACAACGTCAACCCAGTCGCAAAAATCGTTTGATAGCCCACACTACCATGCGGTAAGTCGCCTAAACTCACTTGAACAATGTAGGCGGTCATTGTGGCAGCCGGTTCAAGGGGATTCCATGTGAGCGTCGGCTGCATGCCGGCGGCAATGGCAACAACCATGGTTTCTCCGATAGCCCGCGAAATTCCCAGGACGTAAGCGGCTGTGATACCGGACAGCGCGGAAGGAAACACGACTCGTAGGGCAGTTTGCATCCGTGTTGCACCCAAAGCAAACGCTCCTTCTCGAAGGTGGACAGGAACAGCCCGCATGGCATCCTCGCTAACGGAGCTGACGTAGGGGACGATCATGATGCCGATGACAAGGCCGGCGCTCAGCATGTTAAACCCCGGCAGTTCAGGCCACACGTTCTGAAGTGCGGGGGTCACGAACAACAAGGCAAAATATCCGTAGACGACCGTCGGGACGGCACTGAGCAACTCCAATGAAGGCTTGACGATCTCACGAATGCCGCGCGACGCGTACTCACTCAGGTAAATGGCGATCAAACTTCCCATGGGAACGGCAACCGTAAGCGCGACGGCGGTGGTGACGATGGTGCCGGACACCAACGGCAAAATGCCGTAATGCGGCTCGGAGAAGAGAGGCGTCCACTGGCTGTCGGTCAGAAAATCCAGAAGCGAAATGTGTCGAAAGAATCCGATGGATTCATACACGAGGACGCCGACAATGCCAATGGTGATTGCCACGGAGGTCAAAGCGGCGAAGAGTAGTAGCGATTCAATGGCCTTTTCTTTGACGTTGTGTAAGTAGCGTGACGACAAGCGCAACGCTTCGGCTTTTTTCAAGACCGCCTCAGCATTCATGGTGTCCCTTTACAGCTTGCGTTCCCGTCGCAGCAGATCCTCGATCCCGAGACCGATCGTTGAACTGCCCTGGTAGGCGGTACCTAATTTTCCATTCTTAAAGTGAGCGACCGCCAAGTCATAAGCGTGTTTCGGTAACGGAACATACTTCACCTGGGGAACGAGGGTTGGAGCGTGTGTGAAATAAAATTCCACAAACCGCTTGACTTCGGACTTTCCGGCGGACTTCGCGTTCACGTAGATGAACATCGGACGAGAGAGAGGCTGATAGGAACCGTTCTCGACGGTCTCGCGGGACGGTAATATGGGTCCCTGTCCCACATCAACCCCAACGGCCTTTAAGCGCTTTTTGTTGGGCTCGAAGTAGGCGTAGGGTATGTACCCGAGCGCTTGTTTGTCGTTTGCGATCCCTTGGACAAGCGTGTTGTCGTCTTCGCTGGCTGTATAGTCTCCTCGGCTCGCCTTCGCTGTGCCAACTACTGCCTCGGTGAAATAATCGAAGGTGCCCGAATCGGAGCCTGCTCCAAAGAGTTTGAGTGGCAAATTAGGCCATGAGCTCCTGATCTGGTTCCACTTGACAATACGTCCTTGCGAGGACGGATCCCATATCTGCTTAAGTTCGGCAATCGTAATCGCGTCGATCCACGTCGCGAGGGGGCTCACGGCAATGGTCAACGCATCGAATGCAATGGGCAATTCATAGTATTGAACACCGGCCGTCCGACAGGCCTCCATCTCAATGCTCGTAATCGGTCTTGATGCATCCTGTAAGTCCGTCTCGCCGCGACAGAACTTTTTGAAGCCCCCGCCGGTGCCTGAGATGCCTACCGTGACACGCACCGCACCTCGCGTTTCCTTCTGAAACTCCTCGGCAACCGCTTCCGTAATCGGGAAGACGGTGCTTGAGCCATCCACCTTGACCATGGGGGTGGATGCGGAACGGCTGTCACCCACCGATACCGTGACCAGAATGATGCTCAGCACGATTTTCAGTCGATGAGAGCGCGCACCAGTCATAGGTTACTTCCTTCAGATCAAGGCACTATATGATAGTCACATGAATTTCCATTGCAGTTACCGAGCGGTTAACTTTGCGTTAACTCCACTTGACGGCATGAATTACACTCCGGGTTAGGCACTGCCTGTTGGCCAATCACAAATAGGACGATGGCGAGTGCAGCAACCTATCGTGCTCGATGACAACGCCATCACATTCAGCGCTCTCCCCGGAACCGCCGACGAAGTGTTCTTCTACAGCTGCTTGCTGACGCCGTTCTCTTGAGATCTTAAACCGCTTCATGATGCAGAATTAACAATTACGTAACACCTCTGTCATCACTTCGACATCGTCAGTCTCTACTTTGCCCTTCGCAAACATTACTCATCGTTCACAGGCCAGCCTTACATGGAGGTACGCTGGATGACGAAACTATTAGGGACTCAGAGACCACCAATCTGGTCTATCATTCTAGGTTTCCTATTGTTTCTACACATTTCGGCTCTTACACACGCACAAGAGCCGACGAGAAGCCCGGAAACCCCCACCACACCTCCTCCCGGTTCGCCTGCGACAGGCGCAATTGCCCAACAACGGTCGATGGTCGGTCCTGCCCAGCCGAGTGCCCTGGAGGACGTGTTGTTAGAGAAAGGCGTTCTGACGACTGATGACTGGATTCGGATCAAGGCCAAAGAAGAGCAGAAAGCCAAAGAAACGACAGCAGAGATTGGGTTCATCAGCAGCCCCCGTTGGTACGAACGTATTCGAGTCAGTGGGTACATCCAAAATCGATACGCATTACTCGACAATCCCATGATGGATATTCCGTTGGGCGACCGCGTGGCCACAACCGATCCAAACACGTTCTATATTCGCCGGATCCGCATGGTCTTTCAGGGCCAGATTTCAGACCGCCTTTCGTTTTATTTTCAGCCTGCCTTCGAAGGGGGACAGGTCCAGAACCTCGCCAACACAGAAATCGTCGATGCCTTCGCCGACTTCTATATCACCAAGGACAAAGAACATCGCATCCGGTTCGGACAGCATCGCGTTCCGAACGCGTTCGATACCTACCGTTCGAGCAGCAACCGGCAGGAGCTGGACCGCCATGAATCGATCCAGAGCGGCGCACCAGGTGAACGGGATTTGGGGCTTGCCTATTACTGGAGTCCTAAGATTTCTCAGATACGCTACGCACAACTGGCCACCTATCATAACGGCCCAGGCGATTACGGCGACTTCGGCATCATGGTGTACAACGGCCAGGGGAGGAACAGGCCGGAATTAAACTATGACAAGCACGTCGGCTTGCGTCTCGCGCACCCGTTCGAACTCCCCAATGGAAGACTCTTGGAAGCCGGTATGTTCGCTTACAGAGGACAATACGTGGTCGTTCCTGGCACGGTATCACGATGCCCGGTTGCACTCCATCGACAGGACGGGGTGGCAACTGGTTGCCAGGTTCGAGATGAGCGTCTGACCTGGTATGTCTGGACTCCGCCCCAGCCCTGGGGACTTCTTATGGAATACACGTTGGGACGCGGCCCCCAACGAGACCCGCAAGGATTTATCCGTGAGACCCATCTCTACGGAGGGTATGTCCAACCCTATTACACCTATCAGTATTCGGATGTGGGAATGCTCACGGGATACGTGCGATGGGGCGAGTATTATGGAGGCATCAAAACAATCAACGGTGTTGACGGCCGTTCCAGGACGGTCAACGTTGGTCTCGTGTGGGAGCCAGACACACATTGGCGATTTGTGGCCGAATGGATGTTTAAGAATGGGTTGAATACCTTCCAGACTTCGCCAGGCGTTCCTCTGACGAACACAGCTCCACAGGCGGAGTTCAACGCCAACCTGTTCCGCCTGCAGGCGCAGTGGTTCTTCAATTAGGACGAAGCAATCTGAGTGATGCGCTTTTCTGAATCTTAGACCACGGTGGGGGCAGCCGATGGGTGCCGTGAAGTCTCAATGTGTTTGATAGTCCGATTCCAGGCTTCTGAGGGCCAAGGTGAGGTTCACGATAACAATCTTTCTAGGATCGGGGAAATTCCACCGCCACTGCCCTTCCACGGGATGGACCTCAGCTTCACTTGGGACAAAGGATACGGTATATCCAGCCCGCCGTAACGGAAGAAGCGGCTCATCGATGGGATCAATTTCATAACCAGGTGTAATCCTGCTCATGGTATCGGCCGGCTCCTGCCGGCAATTTGCGAGGACAAGATAGAGAAAGTCCCCACGTTTGAAGAGCCCGCCGGTAGTGTAGGCGAGTCCTGTTGAGGCGTCGGAAATTCTTCTATAGAACGTCACCAGTTCATCCGGCTTGGCCGCCTCGAATGCTTTAGCCACATGCGGTGCAAGAGCCAAAGCTTCTTCCCCTTTGAATGCGGCTTGTGAGTCGGCCTCGCCGGCGAACAGGCGATGCGCAGCATACCGATCCTTCGTGACTCGAATCCCAAGAAGAATCTTTGCCGCCTGTTCGATTGTCAGCTTAGCCGGATGACTGTGCCCCGCTCCGGCCTGCCGATCCGCTTGTAAACCCACAACCGTTCGACCGTCTTCATAGACCACATGTGGATGTGGCGAGAGTGCACAGGAAGAAAGAGTCCAGCAGAGCGTTGTCATAAGAAAGTTGATCAGGATCTTACGAGAATGTCTTCTCATGGATTACCGTTCACGAGGTGGTTGGGGGGGTTAGACAGCAAGGAACATGGCTTATCAGGAAGGGGAAGCCCGCCGCAACAGATACTGCGGCGGGGAGTACAGGGCGCCTGCCTAATGCTCGGACCGCGCTTAACGACGAGAGAGAAGCGCCGCCGCTGAACCGCCGTTCAAGAGTTCCTTGTTCTTATTGGCCATGGCGGCCGTCAGCGGGAAGAACCCGGCCCTCACGACCACGTTTTGCCCTTCCTGGCTGTTGACGAACTTCAAAAACGCAGCAGCCACCGGATCTATTTTATCTTTCTTAGATCCGGGGTCCACATACAGGTAGAGGGCTCGTTTCAACGGATAGGTGCCATTAATAACCGATTCGTTACTCGGTGGCACGAAGGATGAGCCAGCCTTTTCAGCAAGAGGTACAGCGCGAACGAAGGAGGTATTCAAGCCGGCTCCAGCATATCCGATCCCAAGAGGATCTCGAGCGATCGCCAATATTTCTGATGCTATCCCTGGCTCCTCATGAATGTCAGGCTTGAGCGCTTCTCCCTTCAGCACCGTTTGGATAAAAAACTCGCGTGTCGCCGAATTTTCATCCCGGCCATAGAGATGAATGGCTTGTTTTTCCCATCCGGAGTGGAGTCCCACGTGGCCCCACGTCGTGACGCGATCGGCTCCTCTCTTGCCGAAAATGTCGGAAACCTGCTCGAGAGTTAAACCTCCAATGGGATTCTCGACATTCACATAGATGGTCACGGCATCCATGGCAATCGGAAGAGCCAATGGTTCGTATCCGTGACGAGAAATGAACGCTTGTAGTTCTTTATCAGTCAGTGGGCGCGATGAGGCCAGTACTTGCAGTTTGCTCGCACCACTATGGCCCTCGCGGGACTTATCACCTCTGCGCTGTAATGAGATGCCTAAGGCAAACTCGCGGATAGCGGACGCCGATCCCTGTCCCTCTATAGCGAACGTGACATCCGGATGAAGACGCCTAAACTCGGTCGCCAGCTTTGTAACCATCGGTTGCATGGTTTCAGAACCCGCAATGGTCAGAGTTCCGGAGAGAGGAGGCTCAGACTGATAAGGCTCCAGTGCTTGAATCAGGATCTGC
>DATIAT010000008.1:0-12663 GCA_035457905.1 Nitrospiraceae bacterium | reverse complement strand
ATATCCTGATCCTTGCGGTAGAACCGCAGATTCTTGACGGCGTGCTCGCCGAGATCGCCGGGACTGTGCGTCCTCACACCCTGATCGTGTCGGTCGCGGCAGGGTATCCGATCGCACGAATTGCCCGTGGTCTGTCCGGTGTCGACAGGATTGTCCGCTCCATGCCGAACACGCCGTCTCTCGTTAGGGAAGGCATCACCGCTGTGGCGTACCAAGAGCGGTTGCCTGAGCAAGACTCGGCTGTTGCCCGATCATTATTCGAGTCGATCGGGCAGGTCGTGAGAGTTGAGGAGCGATGGCTCGATGCCGTGACCGGGTTGAGCGGCAGCGGCCCGGCGTATGTCTACGTCATGATCGAGGCACTTGCGGATGGCGGTGTGAAGATGGGATTACCCCGTGAAACGGCGCACCTCCTGGCAGCGCAGACGGTTTCAGGGGCCGCGCGCCTGGTCTTGGACTCCCATGAACATCCCGGTGTTCTCAAAGACCGCGTGGCCTCGCCTGGCGGTACCTCGATTGCCGGTCTGTATGAGTTGGAACGCGGAGGTTTGCGGGCAGCTTTGATCTCGGCCGTCGAGGCCGCGGCCGAACGATCACACGAGCTAGGAACGATTCTCTAATGAGAAGGAGAGGAGCATCGTGCAATATTGGGTAAAGATCGTGTTTGTCGATAATCAGGAATTGGTTGTGAAAGACGCGATCAGGCATACGATCAGCGACGATATGGAAGTGCTGGAAGTGGATTCGGCAAGGGAGGTCATCATCGTCCCCATGAAGCAGATCAAATACCTGGCCTGTGATGCGACCGTGTTTGCGTCGAAGGGGGCCCCCCAAAAAGCGTAGCCGGCGGCGCCGCGCTCGTTCGTCAGCCCGCCAATCCGATTCCCTCGATCGCTCCAGAAAATCTGTGTCTGACCAGTCTCAGCACGGCGTCGGTCCAGCCTAGAGGCCCGAGACCTCTCGTGCGTGTCAATCGAGGAAGAAGGACGTCGGTATCAAACGAGCCGTCGGGTTTCTGAACAAGAATCGGATGGTCGACGACCGCCAATAACGGCACATCGGCGATGCTGTCTCCAATGCCTACGCTTTTTACCGGATGCGTCTGAAATCGCAGACGCTGGCCTCGTTGATAGCAGCGCATCAACAGTTCGGCGGCTTCCCCTTTATCATTATCTCCGCTGAGGTGAAAAAAGCGTCCACATTTCGTCCACCGCAAGCCCCGCATCACAATCTGTCGGCAGACTTCGTCCACCAATGCTTTGGGTCCTTCGAGCAGGAAGGGTTCGTCATATTCGCGCATCCTGGCCAACGACGCGTCGGCGTGTGAGAGACCGGTGGCATCGACGATCTCATCGACCGACAGATCGCCGAAACCATGAAGCGGTGTCTCAACGGCGTCTTCGATTTGTTTGAGCACATCACGCAGCATGTGATAGGGCAGTCCCAGCTCCATGACCTCGTAGGGGGCTTTCCTGCGCACCCGTTCAAGGGGAAATGGAAACAGCCCTTGAGGCACGAAGACCGCCGCGCCGTTCTCGACGATGAAGGGGTCCCGATGCTGCAGCCGGTGGCGGAGCGGCTCCAACTCGGCCCTCGTCTTGCTCGACACCAGCACGAGTGGAATCCCCTGGCTACCGAGCGCCTGCACTGCGGACGCGGCAGCTTCCCAGGAAGAGTCGCTCGTATCTGACAGGCTGCCGTCGAGGTCGGCAAAGACAACGTAAGGCGGCATAGGAGTTCCTACCTGAAGTATGGAGCTGTGCATGTGGCGTGCCACTACGTAGTTTGTCGAAAAGGGACCTCCCGCCGTATACCTATGGCTAAGGTCGGGGAGGGGAGGTGGTGGGAAAAGCCTGCACACCTACAGGCAGCGCTGTGGATATCAGCAGCCTAGGGACGGTCGGTTACAAGGCGCTTGGCCAAGCGGTGGGCCAGCCGGATCATGCCAGGCGAGCGGTCAGCCGGATCCAGCAGAACATTAAGAATATACAACTGGCCTGGATCGGCCAAGGCCTTCCCCAATGTCTGCTCGAATTCGTGCTGTGTGCGGATGACGACTCCGGTTCCGCCCCCGATGAGATCGCAGATCCGTTCATAGTGCCAGTTGTGGAGGTCGTTGAAAGGACCCTCGAGGATCTCACGCTCAGTCGAATATCCGCGGTTATTCAACACGATGACGATCGGCGTCTGCCCGTAGCGCACGGCAGTCGAGAGCTCAGAACCAGTCATCTGAAACGCACCGTCGCCCACCAAGACGATAGGACGAAGAGTCGGATCAGCGAACGAGGCGCCGATCGATGCAGGAACGGCGAACCCCATCGAGGTGTAGTAGGCCGGTGAGAGAAATTCGAACCGCCTGTGAACGCGCAAGTCTGCAGCGGCGAACAGTGACTCTCCGACGTCGGCTACGACCAGCGTCGTCTGATCCAGTTGCTGATCAAGATGGCTAAATAGACCTCGCAGTGTCACCCGGTCGTCGGAGGTCGATGGTTGCGCGTCGACGGCAAGCGGGGGAGGCAGCGCTCGTGATGACTGAGTCGAAAGACCTCGCGTACCCAAGGCTTGAACAAAATCCTGAAAGCGGATCGTGTCGTATCGATGATGCCGGATGCTGACATGATCGGCGGTGGCGTGGATGGTGCGTCCCTCCGATCGCAAAGGAGAGTTGGTATCGAGGTCTTCAAGGTCGGACAAGATCGATCCTAAAATCAACAGACAATCCGAATCGTTGATGAACTGCTGGACTTCATCTCGCGCGATGAGCCCACCGTAGACGCCCACATACAGGGGGTGGTCTTCGCGGATGACGGATTTCCCGAGCAAGGTTGAGGCAATGGGAATCTTCAAGCGCTCGACGAGACGCGTCAAATCATCCTGAAGTCCAAAGCGGCCGATCTCGGCGCCGGCCAACACGGCGGGACGTTTGGCAGCAGCCAGCATGGCGCGAACTTCTCCGATGGCTTCTTCGAGGGCGGCCGGATCGCTCGGGTCGTCGTTGAGACAGAGTGGTCGCAGTGGATGGCCTAATGACGTGTGGACAAGATCGCGGGGGATTTCAATGTAGATCGGGCGCCGATACCGCAGGAGAGCGGCAAATGCACGGTCCATCTCACGTTCGGCCGTCGTCGGATCGTCCAGGGATACCGACGCGACCGTCATCCGTTCAAAAACCTCGCGTTGAGTCGAAAAATCCCTCACCATGTGGTGCATGTACGGCATGCGGACCCGTTCAGACAGACCCGGCGAGCCGGTCAACAGGATGACCGGAGAACGTTCGGCATAGGCGCAGGCGATCGCATTGACGCAGTTCAACCCGCCCACGCAGTAGGTGACGCAGGCGGCGCCAATACCGTTGATCCGAGCGTAGGCATCGGCAGCGAACCCGGCGCAGTCCTCTCGAGTCGTGCCGATATGGCGGATGGGCGACCGCTCGATGAGTTGATACAGGCTAAGAACATAGTCGCCTGGAATGCCGAAGATATGGCGAACGCCCAGCTGATGCAGCCGATCGATCACGGCAGACCCGATTGTCGCGTTCATCTCCATCGTGACGTCTTGCCGTTCGAGACACACGCCTGAGGATCGGCGCCTCGGCCCAGCAAACCACAGCGGATGCGACCCGTCAAGCAGAGAGAGATGAGACGCACTTTGAGAGGAGTGGACTTGACCTGGCGCGACCTCCGTCGGATAACTACCGCATGACTGACATCCGGGAAGCGCCAAGAGGAGTCATCACCCTGGCGCGCGCTAAGGACGTCGCGGGCTCTGGCCACCTGTGGATTTATGCCGGCTTTGTCCAAGCGCTGCGCGGTCAGCCGGCTTCCGGAGACCTGGTGGATGTCGTGATGCCGAACGGCCGGTTTTATGCGCGCGGGCTCTTCAATCCGGCTTCGAAAATCCGAATCCGCATTCTCACATTTTATGAGGAGCCGATCACCCCGGCATTCTGGAAGGAGCGCATCGCCCAAGCCGCTCGGCTTCGAGCCCGCGTTGTTGCGGGCACGACCGTCTATCGCCTGATCTACGGCGAAGCTGATCGGTTACCGGGATTGATCGTCGATCGATACGGCGATGTGCTGGTGATGCAGACGCTCTCGAGCGGGATGGACCGGCGTCAAGAGATGCTGGCTGACCTGCTGTGCGAGGAAACGGGTCTCAGTCGGATTTATCTTCGAAACGACGCCAAGAGCCGTGCGCTGGAAGGGTTATCTTCGATAACCGGCTTTTTGCGAGGGGCCGGAAACACCATGATCGAGGTGCGTGAGGCCGCTGCGAGATTTCTGGTCGATATTGCCCACGGCCAAAAGACCGGATGGTTTTGCGATCAGCGAGAAAATCGCCTGGCGGCTGCACGATTGGCCCAGAATACACATCTGCTGGAGGTGTTCTGTCACACGGGCGCGTTCGGCATTCAGGCTGCAATGGCGGGTGCGAGCCATGTGGAGGGGATAGATGTCAGTGAGGATGCCTTGGTGCTCGCGCGCCAGCATGCCCGCCTCAACGGCGTTCAAGAACGGTGCTCGTATCGCTGCGCTGATGCCTTTGATGAACTGCGTCGATTGGAACAAGCTGGCAGGCAATTCGATATGGTACTCCTCGACCCGCCCGCATTTGCCCGCAGCAAGCAGGCGATCCCCCGGGCCCTGGCCGGATATAAGGATATCAATCTGCTCGGCATTCGACTGACGAAACCAGAAGGGATCCTCGTGACCAGTTCATGTTCACATCACGTCTCTGAAGGCGATCTCTGGGAGGCCATCGGGCGGGCGGCACGGGACGCCAGACGTCCAGTACGACTGCTTGAGCAGCGCGGGCAGGCATCAGACCATCCTATTCTCGCGACAATGCCGGAGACTCGCTACCTCAAGTGCTTCATCATGCAAGTGCTCTAACTCGTTCTCCAACGTCGTCTCAATCGCTGGGTGGTTCAAAGTGGCCAGAAGGCCGGTTCTGCCATGGAACGGTGGATTGCTTCGATTGCTTGATGAGGCTCTTCAAGCTCATCTCTGCGGCACGCAGCAATTTAGGTTCGCCGCTTTGAATCAACGCCGTCAGCATGACATAGAGGGAGCGATCCATTCTTGAGCCTGTCAAGATCCGTTCTGTAACTGGATCCGGGCTTGACGGTGTGTCTTCAGCGTCGTCGGGCTCATGAAAGAGCAGCTCGAATGCCTTAGGGTGAGCAAACAGCCAGGCGACAGGGATCTTCATGGCCGTGGCTAGCCGTTCCAGCGTCCCTATCGACGGATCCAGCGATTCGGTTTCGATATCGTCGAGTGCCTGTAGCGAGATGCCGGTTTCGGCGGCGAGATATTCAGGCGAGAGACCGCGAGAGGTGCGCCAGGCTTGGATCTGCGAGCCGATAGCCATGTGGGATGATATCTGAACTCCGAACTATTGGCAACAGGCGTTGGGATTCAATTGCTCTCGACTTATCTATCCATATCAACATGTTATGAGGAAATTCTCACTGTGGAAGATGAGCAATGAAATCGGGTACAATAGCTCTCATTCATTCCCGAAAGCGCAAGGAGGCGGATCATGTTGGGGACAGATATTCGTGGGATTATGGCGGAAGAGGAGGAAGTACAGCGCCGGAGACAGGCGCTGAAGTCGCTCCTCTCGATGCGGACCAAGCAGTTGCGCGAATCATTGGAGCAACGGATCAAGCGAGCCAGAACCAGCGGGGATTGGATGCAGCTCTCCCGTGAAGAATGTGCAACCTTGCACAAGCAGGAGAAGGCCCATCTCAAGTCTCAACTCGAGCAGTTACAGCATGAGGATGATCGCACCCGCGGCAAGCTGACTCTTCTCAAACGGGCCAAAGCAAGGGCCCAGCGCATCCGAGCCGCGGAAGCGGCGTCGGGCCGGAAGCGTCGGTAATCGCAGACGGCTCGATTGTCTTCAATCCTTGCCGCGTTAACGCGCGCGCAGGCCGCGCGCATTCGAGAGCTTCTCCGAGATAAGCGGGCTCGAAACGTTGAAGGCGCCTTCATCATCGAGGGCGCCAAGCCCGTTTACGACGTGCTCCTCCATCATCCTGCCAGCGTTCAACACGTCGTCCTCGCCGCTGCATTCGAGCGACAGGAAAGCACCGAGCAGCGTTTTCTACGACAGTCGCGGAGTATTTCCTCATTTCGTTGTTCCGACCGCACCTTCTCCGCCTTGTCCAGCCTCGATAGCCCTCAAGGGATCCTTGCCGTCGTTCGGCAGCCGTGTTGGAATGAGGAAACGTTACTCCGGCAGCCGAGGATCTTCGGACTCTATGGAGAGCAATTGCAAGATCCCGCCAACGTAGGGGCAATTATCCGTACCGCTGCAGCCTTGAACATTGATGCGCTTTGGCTGAGCCCGGAGTCGGCCGACTTTTACAATCCGAAAGTTGTTCGGGCCTCTGCCGGTGCTGTGTTGTGGCTACCAATCTTTGTCCTGAAGGATGTGGCCAAGTTGACCCAAAGGGGAATTGCGCTATTTGCCGCTGAAGCTGGACACCGCCAAACCGTCAAGATTGAGGCAATTCGACACATTCCTGGACGTCTCGTTGTGGCCGTGGGAAACGAAAGCCGCGGACTGTCCGCTCACACGATCACGCAGGCCACCTGTCGCTTCACGATCCCGCTGAGCCGGCATGTTCAATCGCTCAACGTGGCAGCCACAGTGGCCATCGCCCTTCACTATTTGGGGCGGGTGTCCGTCGATTCGTCCGACACCAGCCTTCACAGGGCATCACAAACCTGAGCAAACTCAAGTAGTTGAACAAAAAAGGCGGTGCTCACGGTTTTTGCCGGTGCAATCCGAGGTTGCCGGAAGGTTACGACAGACATGGAGCAGCCCCGTCGTAATCAAGCTGCGGCCCAAGTTGCCTGAGCCTGACAGTGATCCAGCCTACTGTCCAAAAAGAGACACCAGGTACTTGACCTTTGCCTAATTGGAAGGAAATACTTGCGTCATCTTTTCCTTTTTTAAATTTCATACACCGCCTTCTTCACAACAAGACCGTTTGAAAGGGTGGTGAATAATGAACAATGTCTGTCAAGAGATAGCGGCTTACATCCGTGCGTGTGAGCATTTACTTTGTAAAGAAGGGATGTTGACTGACGATGAACGGAGCCTCATTGAATATTACGTGACGGAGTTGTCTGGGGCATTTCTCTCAGATAAACCGACTGTGCGACTTCCTCACAATGGGACCGTAGTAGCCAAAGAATCGTCGGAAGCATATTAGCCACTTTGCCCATAATGCATTCTTGGCTTTGTTTGCCTCCTTCTGCATCCATTTGCTACAGCAGGACACCTTTGCTGCCCCAGTAGCACCAGCCTCTTTAAATCGGTTCCAAACATAAGCAACTTTATTCAAAACATTTGATCCACTAAATCTTCTTCCACACGCAGGCTGTGGGACAACAGCTGAGACCGCGGTCAACTTTACTTTGCCCTGCTGAATATACCTGCTGAATATAATAGACGGCGTCGGCTTTGTCGTCCTGCGAAAAGACGGTATGTTTCGCAGGCCAGCGTTTGAACGTTTGCCCGGACCGGGCTCCGTGAGAAATCGCTGGGCACTGAACCCCTTACGCGGTTTTTGCCGAAGATGGACGGCATCACAGCGACTCGACTAATCAAAGCACAGTATCCGAAGATCGCCGTCGGACTCACGCGCGATCTGAAGGATTACACGGCATATTCCATGGAAAAAGCGGGGGCCTTCGAAGTCGTGGACAAGAAGGACGCAGTGGTTGAATTGTATGACGCGTTACAAAGGGCGGTAGCAGGCGTCAACGGCAATGCCGTAGACCGGCCAGAAATCGGCACTGGTTCTGGTTCTATGCCCGAAGCAACTTGACACCAGGCCTTCCAAGCCGACGAGAAGTATACGTTTTCATAGGCTTGCAAGATTTCTTGACGGCAACCACAGCCACCATCCTACCTAGAAGTAATCCAAAATGGGGTAAGTCCGCGGAAGAATGGTGCCGAGGGACAGAATCGAACTGTCGACACCAGCCTTTTCAGGGCTGTGCTCTACCAACTGAGCTACCTCGGCACGCAGGGGAAATAGGACGCGGCACTGTTGCAGAATGATGGCCGAAAATCAAGTTTTGGGGGAAACTTTCCCCCGCGACCCCTTGTTCAAATCCCGAAACTGGAGGTTTTGTCCCGTCGCCAAGATAGTAAAACGGGGCGTGGTGACGGGGGATCTACCCTGCGCGGTGGCGACGACGGACTACCCCATTAACCATTCTCTTGCTTCATTCTCATCTTCAAACGTTTTCACATCCATCCCTCTATTGACCGCTACGGTTTCACCGAATCGCTCGGGGTCACGCAATGGCTTAGCGATGACGTAAGCAAACTTCATCCTCGCGTTGTGCCGATGCAATACCTCCAATGCGGCACAAGCGGCGAATGTGCCATATAAAAAACGTTCGAAATCAGTAGGGTCGCCAATTATCTGTCGTCCCTCGATGAGCAGTTTGGTTGCACCGCTGTGTACGGCTTCATCAAGTAGTTCAGTAAACTGACGTTGCGCTAAGACTAATTCGAATTTTCCACCGACAACAGCGTTGAGAATACCTTGCTCGACTTGGACGCGCTTAATATACATCATCGCTCTGCTATTCCCGTCATGCTCCACCAGGAAGCGGGACTCCGCTTCAAATTACATGGTGTTGCGCTGATCTGCGGAAGTTAGCGGATGGGTAGAAAAGTGTCAAGGGCCGGTGGGCCGCCACTGATGTGGTATGGCGGAGAGGGAGGGATTTGAAGTCGCGCTCGCAGAAGTTCGCGCTCCTACGGAGGGGGCCACGCCCCCTCGTACGCTCCCCACGCGGGGGAACCTTTCCCCCGCGACCCCCTTGTTCAAATCCCTCCCTTTCACACCTACCTGCGGTGGCTTTTCGTCATCCACGCTGAATCTGCATTGCGTGCTGTTGTAATGGCGGAGAGGGAGGGATTTGAACCCTCGGTAGAGGTTTTAGCCCCTACAACGGTTTAGCAAACCGCCGCCTTCGGCCACTCGGCCACCTCTCCACAAGAGAAACACATATGTCGCGGGTTTTTCGACGTCGATACAGCTAGACGATAATAATTGGACGACCGACTAGCAGGCGTCTCCCATACCTCGTTTTACCTATTCGCTGACACTGATCACAAAGAAGGAATAGTGCTGTCCAGTACACCTCAACAACCAGCGAGCGAGGGGTGATCATACCTGAGGGGTGATAGAGGTACAAGAGTTTCGAACGTTGACCGGTAGATTATTATCGATCCTCGGTTATTGTTCGCTCTGTGGATGGGATGGTCTGCGACTCGGAAGGACCAAGTGCCGCAGCTTGGTTCGATCAAGGCCGGCGCTCTTTGGCATTCCTGAAGCTGGGCGGTTTGTTGGTGGGATGCGCCCGCCATTTGGACTCCTGACGGTAACATCGAGGTGCGACGAAGATTCGAAGTAGCGCGGCTCAATGTGGCTGGGTCTAATCACGCCGCTGGCGGAAAGCATGTGCAGTACCGTCCGCACCTGTCTTCGTCTTGCCCGTTGTTTTTTCACATAATGAATGGGTGACGTGAGCATGCGCATGTGATCCTCGATGGCGAGCCTCTTCTACATCCAGAGTATCCGGCCCAGGTCCTCGTCGATCTCCCGCGGGCGATGACATTGGGTGCAACGCGCAAAGAGCTTTCCCATTCGCGCCTGCTTTACGGTGCGAAGGACCAGCTGATAACTCTGGCTCCCGCAGCACACACAAGCTTTTCCATGCACATTTCTGCGAATCTCTCCGATTTTCCCCTCTCGCTTGAGCATAGGCTTTCCTCCCGGATGACAGGTCAAGCTGTGCATCCATCTTGTGAAAGCCCGGATAATTTGAAAATACCGAAGAGGTAGGCGGAACCCGTCCTAAAAGGGGGTTGCTTTTGGGCGTATATGCTCCGGATGGCAAAAGGGAGGCGGAGGCAGGTTTCCCAGGAGGGAGCAGAAACCTCTTGTCGCTCCAGGGTGGGCATACCGGAAACGACACCTCCGCCCACCATCCACTACAACAAAGACTCGGGACGGATTCAAGGCGGTAAAACTCTAGTGGACACAGGTGTTTTCGCTCCTCTGCACGGCGATGCCTCTGACCAGGGTCTTCCCCGGTGCAGGAGCGGCGCTTCTCTGTGGGCATGTGAACTAGCTAGGGGATCCGGGTCTGCACGAGTTCGCATAAATCGGACCGTGAAACGATCTGTCTTTCGAAGCCAGCACGTACTGTCGACCCGGAAACGCGACGAAAGAGTGGGAAAGCGGAGGGAAAACGATTAAGCCGCAGCGATGCGGTCCATAAACTGTGCGTAACAGGCCGGACAATACGTGTGAGTGAGGCGGTAATCGGAAGGATCCATCTTATGAGTTTGCGAAAATACTTGCCTGGTCACCCATGATTCTACCTGGGCTTCATGCGTTTGACGAATTAGCCCACAGACGCAGCAAATCGGAATAATGGTCGCCGGAGCGGTGGTCATGGCGGCTAGCCTCCTAGAAGTCAACTTATCCAGGATAGGCCTAAAAGGCTGATAGGGGCCCTAGCAATAACCCAAGTTTCCCGGGGGAAAAACCCAGGGCAACCTGCAAACGCCTAGTGGGTGCTACTCGAACGTCCGTTAATGACGGCTTGAATTTCGACGTACAGTTGCTCGACGGCCATATTTTTCGAGATCAGCGCCGTTGCCCCGGCAGCGGTCATGGCCTTACGATGGGCATCGCTTGCGCTGACCGACAGCCCGACGATCACCACATGCGGGTAGGAGGTTTTGATCCTCATCGTGGCATCTATGCCGTTGAGTTTTGGCATGTTGATGTCCATGACGACGACTGAGGGTGATAATTCTCGAACTAATCGAATGGCCTCTTCGCCATTAGAAGCCTCACCGACAAGAGATAAATTCGGATAACTTTGCAACAAATCACGCAATGCGGCGCGCACCCGAGCATGATCGTCCACCAGCAGTACGCGAAGCGCAGGTCTGATGGTTAATGTGTCGGTCATGTGATTCGACGACATCCTGAATTCTAATGAACCCTTCCGAGCTCCGGCCTAATGCAATCTGTGATGTTTATACGATCCTTGCGATGCTGCTACTGGGATTTCCCCGTGGACATGGGGATGCCAGAATTACCCGTGCCAGTGTCTCTTCCATTAGTTCAGATGTTCAGTTGGGCTTGAGTCATCGAGCCAAGCCTCAACCGATCTACGGAAGCATAGATGGCAGGACAAAGTGACAAATGGCTAGTATGGCCACGTGAACGATTGATTGTTTCAGTCACTTTCAGCGTAAGAATTCCTTTATGGATCGTGGGATAGCAAAGAGATTGGTGAAAGCTCTCAGTACCGTCATCATAAACCTTCTCATCTTTTTGACTTTGGTCGGGATGATAGAAGGATCGGTGAGATTCTTAAAACCTGGAATAGGGCCTCAAAACTTGGACCGGAGATTGTTCGATCCCTACAAGTATGGCCAAACGTATGGCTATAAGCCTTTGGCGAAGGGAGAAGAATTTGGCGCGATCTTCATCACTGACGAAAATGGATTCCGGACAACCTCGCGTGCCCTTCAACGTAATGCCTCAGGGCAAATTGTCGTATTAGGTGACTCAGTTAGCGTTGGGGTCGGCGTGGAGGCGGAGCAGACGTATCCGTCTTTGCTAGAAGAAAAACTAGGCAAGAAGGTTTTGAACGCATCAGTCACCGGCTATGCACTTGCGGACTATGTCCGAGTTTTGGAAAGTACCGCAGAAAAATTTAAACCAGAACTAGTAATTATCGGGTTCTGTCTCAACGATGTTGCTCCTACCAGCCAGGCGAATATTGTTGCTATGGTTCAAAATAGGAAGGTACAGGGGGAAACTGTTCCGGATGAGAGACGGTATCCCAATGTCGTTGTGCGGACGTTGCGGTACATCAACGATAATTATTTCGACTTCAACAATTTCCTAAAAACCTATTCCAGGACGTATCTTTTTCTTAAAAGCTTTGCCGCTGATACTGCCCGCGACTATTTCTCTGCCGACAGATTGTATTACGAGGACCCGAAAACGATTGAATTGCTCACGTCTCAGTTCGTACAACTTAAACGGTTATTGTCAGGCCCGACATCCCTGGTGCTTGTTATTTTCCCCTATGAGTATCAGCTACGGGCCGAGTCATTGGAGACACTTGAGCCGCAGAACATTATAAAAGCAGCTGGGCGTCGGGCGGGGGTAACAATATATGACCTCTATGATGGACTTGCCGACTATCTCAAGGTGAACCGGGCTTCCTCAAAATCGCTCTATTTATTCAATGACCCCATGCACTTTAATGCTGTTGGTCATCGTGCAATCGCAGAGTTGTTGTATGGTTATGTCAATCGAAGCGGCTGAGTGCAAGCGCAGATTCGCAGATTTTCTGCGAAGCGATTCAACGAAAGTGAACGCGATCCACGTATAGCGCGACAGCCATCAGACGAAGCAATGTACCGTCGCTATGCACAATGAGGTTCTTACTGACAGATAGAAGAAGGGCGCCCGCATTGGGAGAAAATATGGCGGAGGGGGCGAGATTTGAACTCGCGGACCCCTTGCGAGGTCTCCGGTTTTCAAGACCGGCACGTTCGGCCGCTCCGTCACCCCTCCATTAGATATGTTGAGGC
>DATIAT010000007.1:0-14677 GCA_035457905.1 Nitrospiraceae bacterium | reverse complement strand
CATCCCAATTCTGGAGTAGCCGAACACAAACGGGGCACTTATGCCGGACTGATCGACAAAATTCCGTACCTCCAGCAGTTGGGGATCACTGCAGTCGAGTTGATGCCGGTCTTCCAGTTCGACGCGCAGGATGTCCCGCCGGGGAAGGTGAACTACTGGGGCTACGCGCCCGTATCTTTTTTCGCCCCTCACCAGGCGTACAGTTTCTGCCAGAACCCGCTCGGCGTCGTGGACGAGTTTCGCAACATGGTGAAAGCGCTGCACCGAGCCGGCATCGAAGTGATTCTCGATGTCGTGTACAACCACACGGCTGAAGGGAATCATGAAGGACCGACCTTCTGTTTCCGCGGTCTGGACAACCATGCGTATTACATTTTGGAATCAGACCAATCCCGATACGCGAACTATACCGGCACAGGCAATACCCTGAATGCCAATCATCCGGTCGTCCGCCGCATGATTGTGGATAGTCTCCGGTACTGGGTGCAGGAAATGCACGTGGACGGCTTTCGATTCGATCTAGCGTCCATCCTTTCGCGCGATGAGACGGGCCGTCCGTTGGAAAATCCTCCGATCTTGTGGGACATCGAGTCGGATCCGGTGTTGGCGGGAACCAAATTGATCGCTGAAGCCTGGGATGCGGCCGGCCTCTACCAGGTGGGCAGTTTCGTCGGAGACAATTGGAAAGAATGGAACGGCCGCTTTCGCGACGACGCCCGAAGCTTTTTTCGAAGCGAAGACGGCTCGTTGGCACGGTTTGCCGATCGCTTGGTCGGAAGCCCGGAGATTTACGGGCACAAGCGGCGGGAGCCGGAACAGAGCGTCAACTTCGTCACCTGTCACGACGGGTTCACGCTCAACGACCTCGTCTCCTACAACTCAAAACACAACGAGTCCAACGGCGAAAACAACCGGGACGGAACGGATGACAACCGGAGCTGGAATTGCGGCGTTGAAGGACCGACGAACGATCCGGCCATCGAGGGGCTGCGGAACCGGCAGGTGAAGAATTTCCTGGCCGTCACCTCGCTGTCCGTCGGCATACCGATGATTCTGATGGGCGATGAAGTGCGCCGCACACAGCGCGGCAACAACAATGCCTATTGTCATGACGATGAGCTGGGCTGGTTTGATTGGGCTCTCGTAGAGAAGCATGCCGACGTACATCGGTTTGTCTCATTGCTGAACGCCAGGCGGACTTTGCGGGATGTTGAGCACGAGCATCAACGGGTGACACTTATGGAAATGCTCGCTGAGACGACTAAATCCTGGCACGGCGTCAAGTTGGGAAAACCGGACTGGAGTGCGCAGTCGCATAGCGTAGCCGCCAGCGCCGAACTAAAACGAGAGGGTATTGTCTTTTATCTCATCCTCAATGCCTATTGGGGACCGCTCGAATTCGAGCTGCCACCGGTGAACAATAGTCACGTCGATCCGTGGCTTCGATGGATCGACACAGCTCTCGAGTCGCCCTACGACATCGTCCCGTGGCAGAAGGCTATTCCAGTACCGGGCTATCGATATCGTGCCGAATCACGTTCGGTCGTCCTGCTTTATGCTGATGTGAGGGGTGTCTAAACGTGCACCGATCTTCGAAGGGAGTGGCAATGGGGAAAGATCGCAAGAATGATCATGACAAGGGCGATGGCGGCAACTCCAAGCTCAAGCGAAAGGAATACGAAAAGGCGCTGCACCATCTACAAGTCGAGTTGTGTCATTTGCAGGCATGGGTCAAGGAGACTGGGGCGCGGATCATCGTGCTCTTCGAAGGCCGTGATGGCGCCGGCAAAGGTGGCACGATCAAGGCCATCACGGAGCGTGTCAGCCCCCGCGTCTTTCGTGTCATCGCACTGCCTGCTCCCTCTGATCGTGAGAAGACCCAAATGTACATCCAACGATACGCTCAATACTTCCCCGCGGCTGGCGAAATCGTCATCTTTGACCGTAGTTGGTACAACCGTCTCGGAGTCGAACACGTCATGGGGTTTTGCACCAAGGAACAATACGAGCGTGCCCTCACATTGTGTCCGGTGTTTGAAAAGTACCTCGTAGAGGGCGGAATCCAGCTAATTAAATTCTGGCTTGAAGTGAGCAACGAAGAGCAGGAGCGGCGCTTTGAGGCGCGCGTCGAGGATCCGCTACGCCAATGGAAACTCAGTCCTATGGATCTCCCCTCCAGAGAGAAATGGTACGAGTACTCGCGTGCGCGCGACCGGATGCTGGACGCGACGGACACGAAGCATGCGCCGTGGTATCTCGTGCGGTCGGACAATAAGAGGCGGGCGCGGTTGAATTGTATCAAGCATTTGCTGAGTCTGATTCCTTATAAAAAGATGCCGTCTCAGAAGATCAAGCTGCCCAAGCGGTCGAACAAGCACGAGTACGACGACCAGGCGACCTTGAAGGGCAGGAACTTCATTCCCGAAGTCTATTAACGAGGCACCAATGGCAAGGCGAGCGACGGAAAGGGGACAGATCATGAAGGGCAAAACGGCGATCGTGACGGCCGAGCATGAGCGATTGTCTACGGATGGACAGGCTTGGAGGCGGTGGGGGCCGTACCTCACCGAGCGTCAATGGGGGACTGTCCGCGAGGACTATAGCGACAACGGTGACGCCTGGAACTTCTTCACCCACGATCAGGCCCGTTCGCGGGCCTATCGTTGGGGCGAGGACGGACTGGGGGGTATTAGCGACGAAAAGCAGCGGCTCTGTTTGTCGCTCGCTCTCTGGAACGGGAAAGACGCGATCCTTAAGGAGCGTCTGTTCGGGTTGACCAACAGCGAAGCCAACCACGGCGAGGACGTTAAGGAGTATTACTTCTACATCGACAGCACGCCGACGCATTCGTACATGAAGTACCTCTACAAGTATCCGCAGACCGCCTTCCCATATGCCGATCTGGTGGAGACGAACCGCCGGCGTTCCCGCAATGAGATGGAGTATGAACTGCTCGATACGGGCGTGTTCAATCAAGATCGCTACTTCGATGTCTTCGTGGAATATGCCAAGAACGGCCCGGACGACATCCTGATGCAGATTACGGCGGTGAACCGGGGACCAGAACAGGCCGAACTGCACCTATTGCCAACCTTGTGGTTCCGGAATGACTGGGCAAGCTGGATTGCCGGTCCTGCCAAGAAACCAATACTCAGGCAGATCCAGGGACCGGCGGGCACGAGTGGGATCATGGCGCAGCATTCGACACTAGGCACCTACCACCTGTACTGCGAAGGCAAGGTGCCGCTGCTGTTCGCCGAGAATGAAACAAACAATGCCCGGCTCTTTCCTCAATACCCGAACCCCACTCCCTACGTCAAAGACGGTATCAATGACTATGTGGTGGGTGGCCGCAAGGAAGCGGTGAATCCTGCACAGGAGGGAACGAAGGTCTCGGCGCACTATCGGCAAATGGTTGGACCGGGCCAGTCGATGACGGTGCGCCTGCGTCTCACCCAGGGTTCCGTTGAGCCGATCAAGGAAAGGAAAGTGGGTGCATCCCCCTTCGGGCCGGCCTTTGCCGAGATTTTCGCCGCTCGCTTGAAGGAGGCGGATGAATTTTACCGATCCGTCACCCCTCCTTCCGTTTCCACGGACGCGGCCAACGTCATGCGCCAGGCCCTCGCCGGCATGCTCTGGTCCAAGCAGTACTATTACTTCGATGGCAATCGTTGGTTGGAGGAACACAACTCGAACCCCCTGCACACCGGCTATCGTAATGCCCGGAATTCGGAGTGGTTCCACATGGTCAACGAGGACATCATCTCGATGCCGGACAAGTGGGAATACCCCTGGTACGCAGCCTGGGACCTGGCCTTCCACACGCTGCCGCTTTCGATCGTTGACCCGGACTTCGCGAAGGAGCAGATGAAGTTAATGTTGCACGGGTTGTATCTGCACCCCAATGGGCAGGTTCCTGCCTATGAATGGAACTTCAGCGACGTGAACCCACCGGTTCACGCCTTTGCGACACTTTTCCTCCATCGCACCGAGCAGGCACTGCGCGGCGAGACGGATGTGAACTTCCTGAAGGCGGCCTTCAACAAGCTCTTGCTGAACTTCACTTGGTGGGTGAATAGGAAGGACCGGTTTGGCAAGAATGTGTTCGAGGGAGGGTTCCTCGGTCTCGACAATATCGGTATCTTTGACCGCAGCGCCCCATTGCCGACTGGGGGCCACCTTGAGCAGGCGGACGGCACGGCCTGGATGGCCCTGTTCAGCCAAAACATGTTGGAACTCGCGGTGGAGTTGGTGCCCCACGACCCCACCTACGCGGACATGGTGACAAAATTTATCGAACACTTCCTATTTATTGCGGGGGGGATGAACAGGCCAGGGCCGGAGGGCATGTGGGACGAGGAGGACGGATTCTACTACGACCTGCTGCGACTTCCGAATGGTAGCGCCCAGCGGCTCAAGGTCCGCTCGATGGTGGGTCTATTGCCCTTGTGTGCCACCACGGTGGTGGAGGCGTGGCAGCGGGACCTCGTTCCGCAGGTCGTCGAGGCGTTTTTTGCGCGCTCCCGTCAGATGCCCGGACTGATGAAATCCATGCACGCCACTGGCCCGGGGCATTTCGGTGTGAACGAGCGGGGAATCATCGCGCTGATCAACCAGGAGCGGCTCCGCCGGATCCTCTCGAAGATGCTCGACGAAAATGAGTTCCTGGGCCCCTACGGGCTCCGTGCGCTCTCGAAATTTCACGAACGGAATCCCTATGTCTTCAACGTGAGCGGGCAGGAGTACCGAGTGAACTATCTACCCGCCGAGTCCGACACCGGTATGTTCGGCGGCAACTCGAACTGGCGGGGGCCGGTCTGGATGCCGGTGAACGTTATCCTGATTCGGGCGCTCCTGAATTACTATCTCTACTATGGCGATAATTTCAAAATTGAATGTCCCACCGGATCAGGCAAGATGATGAACCTGTTCGAGGTGGCTAAGGAGATCGCCGATCGGCTAAGCCGGATCTTTCTTCGCAATGAAGAGGGCCAGCGGCCTGTCTATGGCCGGACGGAGAAGTTCCAGTCCGATCCCCATTGGCGGGATCTCATCTTATTCTATGAATACTTTCACGGCGATAACGGGGCGGGGCTGGGCGCAAGCCATCAGACCGGCTGGACTGGCTGCGTGGCCAAGACGATCCAGCTCTTCGGGCTTCTCGACCCCAAGGGTCTCCTAGAAGGCGGCAAGAAGACTGCATTTAGGAACGGCGATGCATAAACGCCGAGCGGAACATCGGTCATCCATGAAATCAACATCTGCGTTTGGGTGAAGCCGGCGACGATGAGGGCAGCAGATTCATTCCGGAAGCCCAACTGAGGCGCATATGCCGAAGCAGTCGACGACAGGAAGGCCGCAGGCCATGAAGGTAAGCAAGACAAGGATGACCGCCGAGCACGAACGGTTGTCGACAGACGGTCAGGCCTGGAAGCGTTGGGGGCCATATCTTAGCGAGCGTCAGTGGGGAACGGTTCGCGAGGATTACAGCGAAGGCGGCGACGCCTGGAATTACTTTACCCACGACCATGCCCGCTCGCGGGCCTATCGCTGGGGCGAAGACGGCCTCGCCGGTCTGTCTGACGACCAGCAGCAGCTCTGTTTTGCGCTGGCCCTTTGGAACGGGAAGGATCCCATCTTGAAGGAGCGTCTGTTCGGTCTCACCAACAGTGAAGGCAACCATGGAGAAGACGTCAAAGAATATTATTTTTATCTCGACAGCACGCCGACACATTCTTACATGAAGTATCTCTATAAGTATCCTCAAGCGGCCTACCCCTATGATGATCTCGTCCGCACGAACCGGCAGCGAAGCCGTGAGATGATGGAGTACGAATTGCTGGATACCGGGGTCTTCGACGACAATCGCTATTTTGATGTCTTCGTGGAATATGCGAAGGCGAGTCCCAACGATATTCTGATTCAAATCACGGCAGCGAACCGGGGAGCGAAGGCAGCCGATCTGCATATCCTTCCCACCCTGTGGTTTCGCAATGATTGGGCGCACTGGCAAGCCAAGCCGGGTCCGAAGCCGACTCTGAAGCAAGTGACCGGCCCAAGCGCAGCCAGTGCTGTCGAGGCCAAACACGTCAGCCTTGGCGAATACATACTCTATTGCGATGGTGAGGCCGCGCTCCTTTTTACTGACAACGAAACCAACAACGCGCGGCTCTTTCCCGAGTATCCGAATGCCAGTCCGTATGTCAAAGACGCCATTAACGATTATATCGTCAACGGAAAAGAACGAGCCGTCAACCCTGACAAGACTGGGACAAAAGTCGCTGCGCATTATCGGCTCACGATCGGCCCGGGTCGGACTGTGACGGTAAAACTGCGACTGGTGCAGTTGGCCGCGGCGTCGAGCGGCAACCCGGCCAAGGCCTCTTCGAAGACGAAGACGGCCTCACCCTTTGGCCAGGGCTTCGACGACATCATGAAAGAACGCGTCCGCGAAGCGGATGAATTCTATCGTGCCGTGACTCCTCCCTCGGTTACGGGCGATGAGGCCAACGTCTTGCGGCAGGCGTTAGCCGGCATGCTCTGGAGCAAGCAGTATTACTTCCTCGACGTCGATCAATGGTTGGAAGAACATTACGCCCACCCTCTGCATAGCGGAAGCCGACAATTTCGGAATCGCGACTGGTTCCACATGGTGAATCGAGACATCATTTCGATGCCCGACAAATGGGAATATCCCTGGTACGCGGCCTGGGACTTAGCCTTCCATACCCTGCCGATCTCCATTGTGGATCCCGACTTTGCGAAGCAACAGATGAAATTGATGTTTCATGGCTATTATCTCCATCCCAGCGGACAAATCCCCGCCTACGAATGGAACTTCAGCGATGTGAACCCGCCGGTGCATGCCTGGGCGACCTTGTTCCTTCACCGCACTGAGCAAGCGTTGAAGGGGAAAACAGACACTGATTTCCTCAAGGCGGCATTTAATAAACTTTTGCTCAATTTCACGTGGTGGGTGAACCGGAAAGACCGTTTCGGCAAGAACGTGTTCGAAGGAGGCTTTCTTGGTCTGGACAACATCGGCGTATTCGATCGCAGCGCCCCGTTGCCGACGGGTGGACATCTGGAGCAGGCGGACGGCACAGCATGGATGGCTCTCTTTACTCAGAACATGGTCGAACTTGCCGCCGAAATCGCTGCATATGACCGCACCTATGAAGACATGGTCGCAAAGTTTCTCGAGCACTTTCTCTATATCGCCGCAGCCATGAATAAGCCCGGAGCGGATGGGATGTGGGATGAAGAGGACGGCTTCTACTACGATCTCCTTCGTCTGCCGGACGGCAGTGCTGCCAGACTAAAGGTCCGTTCCATGGTCGGTTTGCTTCCCTTGTGTGCGACAACGGTTGTTGAAAAATGGCAGCGGGAGCAGGTGCCGGAAGCAGCAGCCATGCACATGCAACGTGTGCGTCAGATGCCAGAACTTCTCAACTCTATTCATGCTACGGGACCGGGTCATTTCGGTGTGGCGGATCGCGGCATCTTTGCGTTGGTCAATGAAGAGCGGTTGCGCCGCATTCTCTCAAAGATGCTCGATGAGAACGAGTTCCTGAGTCCCTACGGCATTCGCTCGCTCTCGAAATACCACGAACACCATCCGTTCGTCTTTCACGTCGGAGGGCAGGTGTACCGGGTCGAGTACCTTCCGGCCGAATCCAACACCGGAATGTTCGGCGGCAACTCCAATTGGCGGGGTCCAATCTGGATGCCGGTGAACGCGATGATCATCCGAGCATTGCTCTCCTATTACCTGTACTACGGCGACAACTTCAAAATCGAATGTCCGACTGGGTCAGGACGAATGATGAATCTGTTCGAAGTAAGCAAGGAAATCTCGAATCGTCTCACTAGCATGTTTTTGCGAGATGCACAGGGCAAGCGTCCGGTATATGGCGGAGCGGAGAAGTTTCAGTCAGACCCACATTGGCAGGACTATCTCCAGTTTTTCGAGTATTTCCATGGAGACAATGGTGCCGGGCTAGGCGCCAACCACCAGACCGGCTGGACCGGTCTTGTCGCGAAAATGATTGAATTGTACGGCAGGCTCGATCCGCAAAAGTTTTTGCAAGAGGGAAAGCGTGGCGCGCATGTGAAAAGCCAGGGCAGCGCTGATGCCTAGATTGAAGGGATAGAAGAGCCTTTGATGACACGCAACCATCAGGCCGGAAAAGTGCTCCTGTACGTCCTGACAGGAATTGCACTGGTCGTCGGCGTTCTGATTGCGATTGCGTGGGTGACGAGGACACCTCTCTATACACTGCAGGCCGCAGAGCAACCCGAATGCGTGACGTCGGCCACCGATCAGGACGTCCTGGTCGGACTTGCCGTCTCGGGAGGAGGCAGCCGGGCGGCGCTCTTTGCAGCCGGCGCCTTCGAGGCGCTCAGTAAAATTCGAATTGGCCCAGATCAACGCTCGCTCCTCGAGCAGGTGTCCTACGTTTCGAGCGTCTCGGGCGGCAGCATGGCATCCAGCTACTTCGTCGCCCGCAAGCCGGGAAGGACTGTGCCCATGCTCACGCGCGATGGCGCTCTCACGCAGGAATACCAGGCCTTTTTCAGTCGCTTTAAAGAGGATATGAAATTCGATCTGGAAGGTCTGATTTTCCGGCGCCAGCTCTTTCGGCTTCGATGGATCAATCCTGCCTGGACCGCCTGGTCGCTCGCGGAGCTGCTCGACGAGTCGTATTTGGACGGGATGACCTTCAAGGATTTGGCGCAACGGGAAGCGCAAGGGGACAGTCCCCGCCTGCTGATCAATACGACGCTCTACAACAACGGCCGTCGGTTCGTCGTGAGCACGCTTCCAAGAGCGGCGTCGCAATATGACGTGTTCCTCGATCTCAAACGTCTTCCTGTGTCGCATCAGATGGATGAAGAAAGCGAGCAGATACTTCGCGCCCGGTGGGAATCGCTGCATTCGGTGACGCCGGAAGACATCAAGCTGGATACCTGTCCTGTCAGAGTGGCGGCCGCGGTGGTGGGCTCCATGTCGTTTCCACCGATCGTCGGACCGATCAGCTTCAAGGTGAAGGGCCAGGATAAGTACTGGCACGTGGGCGATGGAGGGCTGGCTGACAATACCGGCGCCGAATCGCTCTTGATGATCTTCTTGAAAAAACTGCAGGAGGGTAAGGCCAAGCGCGCATTGATCATCTCATTTGACAGTTCGTTCCCATTTTTGATCGGCGGTGAGGAATTGAGCAACCGGGCGGAAGGGTTCACGTTGTTCAGTTACGATTTCTCTCGCATTCCGAGCATCATGGAAGAGCGTGCGGCGGCATACCGGTCCTGGTTCTTCCGGATTGCGCAGCGGCAGGGACTCCTCCCGGACCTGGGCCGGCTGGGACTGATCACACTCCGGCACACGGATGCCGAATGGAAAGACGACATGAGCGAGTTGCCCGAGTCCTGCCGTACGAACGAGAGCCACATGACGAAGCCGAGGGAAGTCGTTCGCCGATTGGCAGGAATTGCCACGCGACTGTGGTTGGCCTCTCCCTGCGATCGCGATCTGACGGTTGCGGCGGCTGCCAAGGTGGTTGCCCAGAACGAGGAGAGGATTAAACGGTATCTGGAAGCCCCTTTTAACGAAGTGAAGCCGAAGCGGTTGTGACAGGCGCACTCTGCTAGACAGCCTAGGGTATTTTCGTTACACTACGCGCCCTTTTGGATAAGTTCACCGAAGAGAACAGGAGGACGTGATGAAAAGAGACCTAATCGTGGGAGTGATGGTTTGCGGACTCATAGTGGGAGTCGCCGGCTGCTCCAGCCACTATCGGGTGACCGATCCATCTTCCGGCAAGACGTATTACACAACAAAAATCGACAATGCCGGCAGGGCCGGGGCCGTCAAAATCAAGGATGAGAAGACCGGGAGTACGGTGACCTTGCAGTCCTCCGAGGTGAAAGAGATTTCAGCAGAGGAATACGAAGCGGGATTGAAGGCGCAAGTGCCGGCGCAGAGGTAATTTGCGAAGAACCTGCCACTGACGACACAGGTTTCTGCAAGGAACCTCGGCGGCACACAGGATTGCACGTTCCAAGGAGGTACGTCTATGCATCAGGTGGTGGTGCTGAGAACGGCACTAATTCTTCTTGTCGTCTCAGCTCTCACACTCACCCTATCTAGCGCCGTCAACGCGGAAGAAGGATCGGAAACTCCCTTCAAAGATAAGTTAATGATCCGCGGTGGCTGGGCCTATGTCTTCGGCGCAACCGCAGACGTTTCAGTCGGCGGGCCTATCTTAGGAGTCGGCGCCAACGTTGATTTCACTCGTACCCTTGGCGGGGATGAGAGCACCGATGCATTTCGGCTAGACGGCCTGTACCGGTTCAATGACCGCCATGCGGTAGGGCTGTCATGGTATCGGGTGGGATTGGGCGGAGAGAAAATTCTCAACCAACAAATCCAGATTCGAGACCAAATCATAGACGCCGGTGCGGCCACCCAGAGCAGCTTAAGCTTCAATGTTTACCGCTTGTTCTACAACTATTCGTTTTATCGCAACGAGAAGGTGGAACTGGGATTCTCGCCGGGCCTCTATGTTGCGCAAACGAAATTCAACTTCGCAGGTCAAGGGACAATCACACCACCGGGAGGCGTTGCAACACCCGGCAGCACCACAGTTGTGAACGAACAGGTCACGCTTCCCCTTCCGTCGGTCGGGTTTCTTGCGAACTACAACATTACTCCGAAGTTACAATTCCAAAGCCGTTTTGACTTTTTCTATCTGGCCGTGAACGAATACTCGGGGTCGATGTTCGAGGTCTATCTCGGGCTCGAATACCGGTTGCACCAACACTTCGCGATGGGTGCTGCATACGACCGTCTGACCACCGAGTTGAGCGGGAGCGGGGACGAAGGCTTCAATGTCAACTTCGGCTATAACCTCGCGTACGTGTACGCGACGGTGTATCTGTTCTAAGCGGCGCTCATTGGGCCATGAAAGCCGCAATGAACATTCTATATTGTCCAGCGTTCGCTGAGTTCTGGTCCTGTCGCTTGCCGATACGCCTCACACAACAATCTGTACATGTCTCGAACGGAAGCGAAGCAATTCGAAAGGAGGGCGCGGTCATGAGGAGTCTTAAGCGCCATGTTTGTTTGATCCTGGTGTTTTGCACTGTGGTCGTACTCGCCGCACTGCGGGAAAGCGCCCTCAGCGCCGAGTCAGATGCCGCTACGCCCAGCTTGAAGGAAATGATTGAGAAGCGCTCAAAGCAGCCGGCCGACATAGAACGGACGGCAGCGGGTGTTCCCGAAGATTCGCTTGGGCGGGGTACTCCACGCTCGAGCGTGCGTGGTTTCCTCTCGTCCGGGAAAGACCGGGATTATTCACGAGCCGCCGAATTTCTTGATCTGCGTAATCTCCCTCCCGGGCTTACGCAAGCTCACGGGCCGGAGCTGGCCCGTCAACTCTGGATCGTGCTGGACCGAACGCTGTGGATTGATCTGGAATTGCTCAGCACCAATGCTGAAGGAGATCAGAGCGACAATCTTCCGGTCATCCGGGAGCGCGTCGGGCGTCTCGAGGCCGAGGGAAAAACATACGACCTGCTGTTGCAGCGCGTCCCGCGCGGTGATGGCGTATACATCTGGAAGTTCTCGGACGTCACCGTCACCGAAATCCCTGAGCTGTATCGGCAATTTGGATACGGCCAGCTCGAACGTATTTTCCCGGCTTGGATGTTCGACGTGACGTTCCTCGGCATCAATCTGTGGCTTTGGGGAGCAGTGATCGGCCTCGCCATCGTGCTCTACCCGGCGGCCATGCTCGTGACGAAACTTATCGCCATGGGCCTTCGGGCGGTTCGCCCAGAGGTCGGTGAGCAATTCGAGCGCCTCTTCAGCGGCCCGGTTGCGTTGTTGATCTGGACGGTGATGGTGAGAAACGCCGGCACCTTCCTGGGTTCTTCAATCGCACTCAGCGCGCTCAGTCAGGCCCGAACGGTGCAGATGATCGCCCTCGCGTGGTTGTTGATGCGGGTCGTCGATTTTATGGCGCAACGGGCAGGCGCCAACCTCGAACGGAAAGGTCTTGGAGGCTCTCGAGTTCTCTTGATGCCTGTTGCCAGGCTAATAAAGTTCGTCGCCCTTGCCGGTGCCGTCCTCTTGTGGCTGGACAACGCCGGTTACAAAGTCACCACGCTTCTGGCCGGTCTCAGCATCAGCGGCGTGGCCGTGGCCTTGGCCTCCCAAAAAAGCCTCGAAAACCTTTTCGGGGCCTTGACGCTGTTTACATCGAGACCCGTAAAGGTCGGGGATTTCTGCCGGTTCGGCGATACGATCGGGACGGTCGAGGAAATCGGCTTGCGGGCTACCAGGATTCGGACTCTCGATCGGACGGTCATCACGGTCGCCAATGCAGAGTTTGCCAATCTCCATCTGGACAATTTTTCTGCGCGCGATCGGTTCTGGTATCATCCGACGTTGCAATTGCGCTACGAGACGACTCCCGATCAGATCAGATACATCCTTGTGGAAGTCCGGAAGATGCTATATGCCCATCCGAAAATTCTCGCCGAGCCGCTCCATGTCCGTTTCAAGAGTTTCGGCGCGTATTCCCTGGATGTTGAGGTGTTTGCATACATTGGGGTCACAGACTACAGCGAATCACTGGAGGTGGCCGAGGACCTCAACCTGCGAATCATGGATATCGTGAGCTCGGCAGGATCCGATTTTGCCTTTCCCGCGGAAGTGCAATATTCCTTGCCGGGAAAGCCGCTGGATGAAGAACGTGCCAAAGCTGTCAGCCTTCAGGTCAAGGAGTGGAAGGCGAAGCGGGAGCTGTATTTGCCGAACTTCCCCGCCGAGAAGATCGCTGCGATTAAGAGCTCACTCACGTATCCCGTCGAAGGGTCGCCGCAATGTTCGCCGGCTCGAGGGTGAGCGCTGGTGAGTAATGAGTGATCAGTGATGATGATGAGTGATGGAATTCAGTGATGGTGACTGTGACAAGCCGGTTATCGCGAGCTGATGGGGAGAAAACGATGCGAAGACGGTCAAAACGTGTGTGGTCCTCTCTGCTGATCCTGGTACTCGGCATCACTGCCGGCTGTGAGTACGTCCGTCCGATTCCGAACGTGCCATTGGAAAAATGGGAACCGACCGGCGGCTATCGGTTTACCAACGTCGCACCACCGGGAGCGGAGAATTCAGACAGCTTGCTCTTTCTTGCTGCTTTCTCGGGCGGCGGAACGCGGGCATCGACGCTCGCCTTCGGCGCGCTCCGCGAGTTGGCCAACCAGCAGATTGTCTGGGAAGGCAAGAAGAAGCGCCTGCTGGATGAACTCGATCTCATTCACGCGTTATCGGGGGGGACCTTTACCGGCGGCTACTACGCGCTCTTTCGCGATCAGATCTTTCACGACTTTGAGTACCGTTTTCTCCGCAAGGATTGGGACACCGAACTGAGGGAACGGATCCTCAGATCACCCAGCAATTGGATCCGCCTGTGGTCGCCCTACTTCGGCCGGGCGCATATCATGGCCGAACTGCTCAACGAAGCATTGTTCGAGCAGAAAACCTACGGAGATCTTGCCGCGCTGCATCAGCGGCCTATGCTCATCATCCATGCCTCAGACATGGCGACATTGTCGCGATTCGAATTCACGCAATTTCAGTTTGACTTCATCTGCTCGGATCTCAGTCAGTTGCCGATTGCCGACGCTTCCGCGGCTTCTGCCGCACTTCCTCTTGTGCTGAGCCCGATCTCTTTCAGAAATTTTTCGAATAAGTGTCAGTACGTCGCGCCGCCTTGGCTGGAACAAGCCAAAAGGGGAGGCCGGGTCGGAGCACAGCGGGCGAACGAATTGCTCTCTTATCTGGACGCTGAAAAGCGGCCGTACATTCATCTGCTGGACGGAGGGCTGTCGGACAATCTCGCGCTGCGAGGACTCATCGAAGGGAGCGGAGTTCAGGGAAGCTTCGAGAAGTTGTTGATCTTAGGGGGTGTGAAAAACGTGAAGAAATTGGTGATTCTCGCCGTGAACGCCGAAACATCCCCTGACGTGATGGAATTTCGAAGCGACCATATCCCGGTCCTTTCCAAGGCGATGAGCTCCTTGATCGACATTCCGATCAATCGGTATTCTTTCGACACCACAACGCTCATCAACATGGGAGTGGAGAAATGGAAAGCCGAGCTGAAAGTGAAGCCACGAGGCCCTGACAGTCCCTGGGCTCAGGATGCTGAGATCTATTTCATCAACGCGAGTTTGAGCGAAATTGAGGATCCGGATGAACGTATCGCGCTGATGAAGATTCCAACCACGCTGTATTTAAAGGATGATCACATCGATCGGCTCGTCCTAGCGGCCTCAAAGCTGATTCGCGGCAACAAGGAATTTCAGCGGCTGATGAAGGACATTGAGGCGAAACCGTGACCGGGCCGTCGCCAGGCGAACCGATGCTCCGACCTGTCAGTTTTGACAGTTACGGGGTTCTAGAGAAGGATGTTATGCATGGCAGCTTACCACCGGGAACCATTGTTAACTCCAACACGAGAGGACGAATTATGATATCCAGGCTCATGTGCTGTGTTTTCATCGGCGCGCTGATGGCGGCAGTGCCCGCTTTGGGCGAACCGGTGTCCGATTCAAACATGGAAATTCTCAAGGAAAAGCTCAAGGCCGACAAGAAACTGCTGATCGCCGG
>DATIAT010000006.1:0-14094 GCA_035457905.1 Nitrospiraceae bacterium | reverse complement strand
TCATTTCAACAAAGGAGGAAAAAGATGGCTACCAACAAAAACCCACTCAAGAACGGTAGATTCTGCAGCTTCACAGAAAAGAGCAAACTAACAAACCGCAGGTCGGTGGGCTGTGCATTTCGTAGAGTGAATCTGTAACTTTTGACAGTGCCCGCTGTAAATTTTGACAGTCTCATTTGTTTAAGGAAAGGCTGTTGTCTCGTCACGTCCAGCGTCATTGGTCCGTGTCCACCCATCCATGAGACGATTCAGAAGCATCAAGAGCACTCTCTTTCGTTCATGTAAGTCTTGCCACATAGCAAGGTTATCAGTGTGACCGGTCCCAAGGGTTCCCAGGTCAGAGATGGCAGTCTTGACGGCCCACGACAATATCTCTGATTCGTCTAAATGAACCAACTCTGGGTAAATCGAAGAAGCGTGTTTGGGAGCTGGATCTCTATTATCTATTGTAGGATGAGATATCGACATACAACTCCTTTAGCCCGTACATTTACAATTACCAATGGACCTAGTTTGCCACTTAGAATAGAAATAATCTGAGCAACATTGCTCAAGGGAGAACGGAGATGCCATCATTTCGGAGTCTAATAACCACAGTCATGTGGTTGAATTTTTGGCGCTCGTCATTTCAGTACTGCCAAGGCGATGGTCATCTTCAAGCTTTGTCCATTGTAGGAGAAACTGGGCGCCTCAAACGATGGCGCACTTCGTCTACCCTGCAGGGCCCTAGGTTCAGACTCAAGCTGCTGTTCCGACATATGCCGCACAATTCGAATAAAATAGAGCATGCCGATCGAACTGATTACCAACTTGCCCACGACCACGGCGAGGAACTGGTGGGATGATAATCCCTGGCGATTGAGTGCCGCCCTGTCATATTACACGCTCTTTTCTCTCGCGCCCCTCTTGACGCTTGCTGTTGCCGGTGCGGCAATGGTCGTTGATGAAACGGCCGTGGAAGAAGAATTACTTCGTCAGTTACAAGAGCTTATCGGGGGAAAAGGGGCGAATGCCCTGACCCCCATGTTGCACAGCGCTGGTCACCCTGTTCACGGCTCCCTCGCCACTCTGATTAGTCTCAGTACCCTTTTCATTGTCTCAATGGGTATGTTCAGTGAACTGCAGGATGCGCTGAATTTCATTTGGCGGATTCCGGGGCATGGGCGGAGTTCTGCGCTGTGGGGACTATTTAGAACCCGACTGTTTTCTTTTTTGCTGGTCATCTGCCGGAAGGGCATATTGCTTGGCAGGATGTCTGGATTGGAGCAAGTGGCACTGCCGCCCTGTTTACATTGGGAAAGTGGGCACTCGCGCTGTATCTGGGAGGGCCGGCACTGACCATAATGTACGGAACCGCTCTTCACTGATGGCGATCTTGGTGTGGGTCTGGTGTGGGTCTATTGCTCCGCGTTGATTTTCTTCCTAGGTGCCGAGTTTACATAGGTGTATGCGCATCAGTTTGGCTCGCAGCGTCCTACTACACGGTGTAAGGCTGCAAATATGGAAGCGGAATAGGGCAGCCAACGACGGTTGGATCGTAGGGGAATGGTCAGTTTTATACAGCTTCGCTCCCGCACGCCGCTCTACCATGCCACATGATCACGAGGGTTCTCACTAGTGCTTCATTTTCAGTCCGTGCTTACTGATTCTTCCATTTCAATAACTGAGGCGAGGGAGCCGCATATGGACCCTTCAAAGAATAATGGAAAATTGAGGGCAGACTTCGACTGTGAGGACATCGGGGTCAGCGCGGAGCGAGCGGCACATACCATGCTGAAACAGTGGAAGCGTGTTTTAGAACAGAAACTCGCCGAGCGCACTCAGGAGTTAAACCGTTCCCTGGTGGATCTCCAGTCCCTGACGACCGCGCTCGATGCTGCGGAGCAGCGTGAACGCACGCGCCTAGCAACAGAGTTGCACGACTATCTGGCGCAGTTGCTCGTGCTCGGCCGCATGAAAATCGGACAGCTGCAACGACTCTCTGTGCCTTCAGCGGGCGATGCGATGATCCAAGAAGTCGAAGAGGTGTTGAGCAAAGCCTTAGAATATTGCCAGACTTTGATTGCCGAGTTGAGTCCACCTATCCTGCACGAACAAGGACTGGTCGCGGGGATTCGAGTGCTCGCTACACAGATGAAGCGTCACGGTCTGGAGGTACGAGTGGATCTGGACCAGGTAGATGAGTGCGCCATTCCTCTCAGTTGCGCCGTTCAGCTCTTTCGCTCGGTGCGGGAACTGCTGATCAACACGGCGAAGCATGCGGACATTAAACAGGCGATGGTCCGTCTGACCTGCGACCAGGGCCTCCTTCAGATCATGGTCCGTGATGAGAGCGGCTTCGATCTCGCGACCTCGCAAGAGCCACCGCCTGCCGGCACGGGAAGCGTCCTCTCCTCCAAGATCGGCCTCCTGACAATCCGGGAACGTATGAAAGCCTTGAACGGTCGCTTTGATTTCATTTCGGCGCCGAAACAGGGAACCACGGCGACCCTTATTTTGCCGATCGGCCCGCGCCCCACCACTATTCTCTCTGCATGAGAGGCAGCCAGCAGGCATGTGGCTGGTTGTTGCTGTCCTAATGCGGATATATATAGTGACAGCATGACTGAGGAAGATGTAGCGGCACACAAACTCATTGCCCAGTTCATGTCCGTCAGCACGAAGCTGGAGAAATATTTACAGGAAGGGAAACCCCTTACTCCGCTGCAACTGGAAATCAATTTCTCTAACGATATCCGGTCTCCATACCTTCCTTGACTCCTGGAAGAGAAAGATGCCTAAAAAGAAGAAATCCACTGATGTGAAATCATTGCCCACGAGGGGCTCCAAGCCCTAACCGACGAACCCTTCCAAACCACTTCTACAAATCCATCGCTCGGTCCCGAGGACTCGTGGCACCGCCGCGATGCGGCAACATCAAAGCCAAGATCTGGCAGAATGTCAGGGAGAAAGGACCGCTTCGCAACAACCTTCTCACGGCCGTTCAGTGATGAGTGCGGCGCTTGGCGCACCAGAGGTCCCAACCTGATCAAGGCGAGATCAGAATTCTAGGATGGCAGGTCGACAGGCGGTCGGTTATACGCGTTCTCGGGGCATTCGTAGTCGAATCCGGTCGAATCCGGTCTTGTGAGACCCAGCGGCAGCAGGGTACCTACGGGTACGCAGGGTAGACGGAATATATGGTCAAATAAGAGTATCCGCCAGACGGGCACCCATGGAGGAGTCACTCTGATGTGCAGACATAGTCGCACGAAGATAGCCATTCTAAAGACAGCATGTGCTGCAGGGCTCCTTTCGATAGTTATTGTCGCTACAGTCGGCTACGCCCAGCCAGCTCAGCCGGCGGGCATACATGTGGAGATCCTGGGCATCAGGAATAGCGCCGGGGCGGTGGCGTGCGCACTGTTCGAAGCACCGGACGGCTTTCCTACTGAGTTTATGCGGTTTGCAACCAACCTCATGATGGTCAAAGTTCGTGCCGCCAAAGCCACCTGCGACTTTGCAGACATCGCGCCAGGCACGTATGCACTTGCTGTGATTCATGATGAAAACCGGGACGGCGAACTCGCGACCAACTGGATGGGGATGCCTCAGGAAGGATACGGATTTTCGAACGATGCGAAAGGCTCATTGGGGGCGCCATCGTTTGAGGCGGCCAGTTTTGCCTACAATGGACAAAGCTTAAAGATGACGATCGCCTTACAGTACTGAAACAATCATTAACTTCCAGTGAGGCGACGATATCGACACTCCAGACGCCTCATTTGTCCGTCGTCGCGGCAATTGGCCCGGAAGAGTCTCTGGAGTCTACGCTATACACCACAATTTCGACTCGTCGATTCATTTGACGTCCTTGAGCCGTTTCATTCAACCCATTCTCCTTCAGCACACGTCCCGTCTGCATCGCGCGTGCTTTGGTGCATCCGATCATCCCGACTGCTCCCACAAGAAGAACTATTCGGAGAAGTGGTCACGACTACAGGATCCCTATTGTCCAGCAGAAGCAGTGTCGATCTGAGAGTGCGGAGGCAAGAATCAAGGTGGCCGAGCCCTAGTCGTGCAGGACGACATTCAGGAGGGAACTGTGCACGCGCAACTCGCCGTTGTAATCAATGAACCCCAGCTTGCGGAACTTATTCATAAAGAAACTGACGCGCGAGCGGGTGGTGCCGATCATCTCGGCCAGCGTTTCCTGACTGATCTTCGCAATGACCGTCTCCGGCTTCCCTTCTTTCCCGAAATGCGCCAACAAGAGCAGCGCTCGCGCGAGCCGCTTCTCGCTGGAGTTAAACAGCTGATCCACTAAATCCTCTTCAATCCGAATCGTGTGCGCCAGCAGATAGGTCATAAACAGCTCGGCAAACGCGGGCTCCTCGTGCAGCACGCGCATCATGGCGTTCTTGTCGATCCGCACGATGTTGCAGTCTTCGACGGCGGTCGCCGTCGCCGTCCGAACTCTCTGTCCGGCGAGGCAGGATTCTCCAAAAAAGGCACCCCGTTCCAGAATCGCGATGACAGCTTCTTTGCCCTGTTGCGAGACCACGGTAAGCTTCACCTTGCCCGTCTGAATATAGAACACGGCCTCCGCCGCATCCCCTTGCGTAAAGATGGCGTGCTTCTTGGGGGATACCAGACCAGTTTGTCTTTGGCCGACTTTGGTGAGAAATTGCTGGGGATTAAAGGGTGCTGTGCGCGCACGTGCCATGCGTCAACCTTTGTTCATTACAATAATGTGTCGCTCGTTTACTTCCCAACTGCTTTTCGAGTCGGCATTGCAGGTCCGCGAGCTTTGCGAGTTTTCCTTGTGAAATATTAACCGTCTAGTACAGCTCTAGTCTATCGAACAAGAAGGTTGCCGCCTGAGCAAATTTGCTCACATACTCTGAGCGACCGATTAATTCTCGGGAACGAGCCAAGATTCTCCCAGCTGAAAAATGTCTGTCAGGTGGGGAGGCGCTAGGGACTGGTAGTTATGAGCAATTTTGACCAGTCCGCTACACGTCTACTCGTTTACTGTCAGCCAACTACTGACAAAGCGGATCATATGGAAATGAGCGGCTATCCAAAGAAGTGCAGACATTTGTTCGTGCCTCTGATCTATACAAAAGCTCACGAATAAGTATGGTGCCCGGGAGGAGGTAAGTCGGGCTTCGGGAATCATGTAACGCTCGTCGGGGACACCAGTCGATCAGGGCATAACTTGCTATTTCGCCCCAGCCAGGGAAGGGTCATTGTCAGGTATGGATACGAAGATGCGAATCAACGAACAGATATCAATTATCATTCGGCGACATTCGGCAGCCGTGGTCGAAGTCTATCGGCACGGTGTGCTGATCTGGAAAACAGGTACGCCGCATTCTGTGCAGCAAGGGTCTCTGACCGCTCTTCAGCATGTGACGGTCCATTTAGATAGTGAATCCTGAGGGCCATCAGGGCACGCCACACCGGCACACGCCCATCATTATATCGCTTGACTCCCTCGCTCATTGCGCCCAGTGTTGTGGTGACGTGTAAGCTCCGTTGACTGTCCTATCCTCCCGCTTCCTCCTGCTTCCCAGCGAGACCGATTCCACAGTCGGCGCCGACTGTGCACAGGGTGCCGTTCACGCTTGCATTTCATAGAGAGGAGTGAACGATGCTCTACTATGCACTGGTCTTTCTGACCGCCGGTCTGATCGCCGGCTCCTTGAATTACACCGGAATGTCTTCGTTAGCGGTCGAGATTCTATTGGTACCATGAACCACACATCAACGTGAGGAGGTGCATGATGGTCAGGGTAAAGATCTCGAACCCAAAAACGCTGGGATCGGCCGGCACATCCGGAGGCACTCAGGAAGATGAACAGTCCGGTCCGCCATTCCAGATATCAAATGCCGGATGGGATTACGAGCGCATTGCGCGGCGGGCATACGAACTGTACCTGCAAAGAGGGCAGCAGGAAGGCGGGGAGTTGGAGGACTGGGTGAAGGCAGAACAGCAACTGGCCGGCCTAGCCGGGAAGTAGTCATATGAAGCGGTCATTGAAAGGAGGTTGTATGACACGAAAGTCCTCGAAAAATGTTGCACAAGGAAAGGGCCATGCATTGCCACGTCCCCGCTCCCGCGGACTGACGTGCAGTGAATGGCAGGTAGATGCTGTGCTCTCAGCAGGGGAGTCGACTGAAGAGGAGCGGCCTTTAGCCACCGACACTCACGCATCAAAGGCTTAACATCCCTGTGTTCGCCTTTAAAATCACCAGAGGAGGGCAGCCAATGACACGTCTATTCACCATTCAGGCGATCTGGGTTCTAGCACTATTATCCGGTGGCTCCATTGGACTGGCAGCCGGATCAGCTCAAGACCGTGAGCCGGCAATGGTTGCGCCTGGATTCGATGCGAACATAGCAGCTGGAGCGGCCGAAGATACCTTACAGGCCTGCAGGGCCAGGATACCCCAAGATGCCAGTATCGGCCAGCTGATGATTGCTGAACAGAGTTGTGCGCGGGATGAAAACGATCGCAAACCGGTCCAGGCAGTTCCCGACGCACGCAGTACAGGTCTGAGGAGTCCTGCGGAGCATGGTTCGGTGGTACGATCAGGGTCGATTGGGTGAGTGCAAGGGAGATAGACGTCGATCACAAACAGGATGAGCCAAAATCAGTCCGGCGGCCTGTCGCAGAAGGCATTCCGACGGCCGACAACAAGACGGGCTCGCGTGCCTGACAGGCAATTACGTCTATACACCCTGCGGGAAACAGCTAGTGCGATCCGGATCTAAGAGAACACTTCAAAGGGCTGCCGCAAGGGTTGCGCGTAGAGACCATTTGGTGGTACTTAGTTTTTCATGCACCGCCACGGTACGGCGAAACCGTCGCCAGTCGAATGATCCTCGGAGCGTAGCCGACAATGGCCAGATCAAAACGTTCCAAGAAGTCCGGCAGTCCTCCCCCTCCTGTGCCGAGCAGTAAGCAGCCAAAGGCTGGTTCCCGGACAGAATCGGCACCCGACGTGCGTGCCCAGCTGCGTCTATCCAAGAGTCGTGCGAAAGGAATTGCTGCTCACATTCGAGGTAGCGGAAAACGTCGTCAGGCTCAACGAGACGCGCGCTGACGGGATTAGCGACTCAGCTCATCCGCAATCCGATCAAGCTTTCGCGTGTGGACAATGGGCACGCAACGCTCAGTAGGTCGAATGACCGCTTGACCCAGCCTTCTACAGAGTCTAAGGTACCCCACTCACCAACTTGTGCCTGCGGCCTCCTGGGAAGGCCCGACCGTCAGACACCTATGAAAGGCGGTCGTCCCACATGCCTAGCTCATCACTACCGCCGATCCGCGAAGACCTTCACAATTTTTTCCGATACTGCGAGCGACTGCTAGCCAGCGTTCAGATGACTGAGCATGCACCGTTCTCGCAGGATGAATTGCAGATGATCTGTTACTATGCGAACGAAGTCGCCAAGATTGCCGATGCGCAGAGGCTTGTTGAGCAACCTGTGACCTAGTCCTTCCATACACTCGCCAGACTGCTTCAAAAGGCGTGCATCTTATCGAGATAGACCGTCTCTCGATTGTCCAGCTGCACTATTCAGTGTGGGTAAGATAATTCGGAAATAAATGATCCCTTCCGAGACCACATCACCGTTCTGACTGCTAGTGCTTATCCCATAAACGGATCCCCCCGGTTCCCGCTAACGCCAAACTGTCTCAACGGAGGGGTTCACACAAGCGGAGGGGTTCATCCCAAGCGGATGTGCTAAATTGTGCTTAAAATAAAGTGATCAATCGAGGAATTGAACCTGCGGGGCAAAATGAAGGCATCGATGCCATCAAGATCGCTGAGACGCCTGATGAGTCAGGACTGCTGACACAGTGAGGAAATATTTTCCTGAACTGGCCGCTCAATCTATAACGGCTGGAAAGAAAGTCAGAAGAGCCGAGACGTAGCAAGTCGTGGTTTGCACACGCTGGCAGGCAGTGCTATATAGCCCGCACTGAAACACGAACCTATCCACTCACCGACTGAGAAGAAGCTGGCGATCACGGTGTGTATACAGCTAGTACTTGTCGAAGAATCACGACTCGAAGTGGTCGATTGATGAAAGGATCTGGAAGATGAGTTACATGAGGTTGAATATCAGCTTGAGCGATCTCACCGCGATCAAGATCACCTGCTTGCAGTGCCATGCCTCCGCAGAATTCCCGGTGGCGCGGCTCCAAGGCGATTCGCCCGAGCGCTGCTTTCACTGCCGTGCAGAGTGGTTTGTCGCCAAGAGTCCGCAAGCCACGGCGCTGGAGCATCTGTTCCGCGCACTGGGAGAGCTCCGTGGCGATACAGTGTCCGAATGCCGCGTGCAATTGGTGATTCCGCAGGATCCCGGCTTTCCACACACACGCATGCCCCTTTAGTTTCCACTAAAACTTCCTTGTCCTTTGAGTCGCAATACATCTGTGCCTCGCTGGAAAACCTCGTCCCAATCTGAGGATATTCCCAGTCTCCATTTTCTTTCTTTGGCCCTATCATTAGTTTAAATGCCATAGCAAATAGATGGATCACCTTATATGGCAGAGATCCGAAAAGGCGTATCCGAATTCATTCGTGCTGCAAAAAGCCTGCTTGCACTGAAGAATTTATCTGAAGAGGAAGAAGATGCCGTGAGAGAGGTACTATGGCTACTCGCTACAAGGTTTCCTGATGAAGGTGACGATGCAGCGGATTAGCATATAATCCGTTCGAATAAGGATAAATGGCCCTATAACTGCTGGGGTTGAAATAAACTTACCTACCCCTTCCAGGGAATAGCGTCGACCTCACCACAACGCCTACATTGACACGAGTGGACGTAACGACCTGTCGTAAGGCAGACTAGTCAAAGTCAGGCATTTAGGTCCTGAAGGTTTCATATTTTCGCAAAATTCATTGGACGACCGTCATGCTGACGTGGACCCAGCAGAAACCAAACGCACCTGGGTGGTATTGGATGTTGAGCCCCAGTAAGAGTAGTAATCTGCCGACGATTGTACAGATCGTGTTCGATGGGGAGAATCATCGTTGGGCAGCGCTAGTTCCTGCTTCTCACTACCCAAAGACTTCTGGCAAGGAAGTGGAGCTTGAAGAGGTAGACGCTGTATGGGCTGGACCACTTGAGGTACCTTCCGTCCTCACTCAGACTCCAGTGGAGATGGTTTCACTCGGATCCTAGTCATACCCCGCCGTTTTGTCCTCATGATGCCCACAATTTGCGTCTCTTTCCGCAGCTTCTGGGTGGAGGTGATTCCCCGAGAAAATAATTATACCTGTACTATATCAGTCTGTTAGCGTGCGAATTCAGTTTCGAATGTTTGACTACTACCAACACGGGCCTGTACTGTAACCCTGTACTGAGCCACGCCGACTTCCCAACTCTCGCGCTCTCACCTACATCGCGCGTCCGATTCTCCACTCTCCGCCACTCACTCAGGAATGAAGGTAAAGCAGTGATGAAAATCGCACAGACAAAGATGATTTTCTCGGCAACGCGGAGGCAGTGCTCTGCCCGTATGACTGGCTGGAGCCGTTCGGCATCGTGTTGATCGAGGCGTTGGCTTGCGGGACCCCGGTGTTAACGGCATCGGCGCGGATCAATCCCGAAGATTATCGAAGATGGCGCCACGGGGTTTATCTGCGACAATCTGGAAGAGACGGTGGCGGTCAGAATCGTTAGGTTTTTTCTGTGCGCCTGAAACGGAGGTGTGGGATGCTCATATTTTTATATCTGCTTGTGTCAGCAATGGGCATTGGAGTGTCAACAGCAGCTCTCGCTCAATTTAGCGATAAAGGTGACCATGTTGAGGTGAAGAAGGGAACCATGTTGTGTTCGAGCATCCCCGTCGACGGAGTGAGGGAGACATTGAATCAGCGTCCAATATTTTGGAGGGTAACGAGCCCCATACGTGCCAATGGTACGCAGACAGTTTCTGCGCTCGTCCATGAAACGGTTTATAACCGTAGCAGTGGCGACACAACCACGGTAGAGAACCCGTATGACGAAAATTTTGCCACCTTCTTCAAAAGACATCCGGAGCACAAGGGGATGCTCCAAATGATCAGTCCGCGAGATGGGACCCTCCAAGCGATCGTGGAGATCTGCCGGAAAGGAAAATAGATCCGATGCCGATGCCTTGTCCGCGCTGCGAAGGGTTCATGGTTGCCACCCGGGTGAATGAACCGTGGAGCTCCGTCTTGGTAGACGGTTGGCGATGCCTTCTCTGCGGTGAGAATATTGATCCCGTCATTGAAGTTAATCGGATGGGGCACACTCCTCCGGTTCAGAACCGTGCACGTGTCCCAGGAACTCCCACCGTCAAGTCCGCAAAAGGAAGACCTTGAGTTTCGCAAGAAGGGGAGCCAAGCACCTGAGAGGAATGAGCCTGGTCAGTCCTTAATATCTTCAGCCCCCGAGCTTCAGCGACACATACGGCGCCAAGTAATATGCGGCAAAGGACACCAGCGCGCCCGCAAGCACTCCGAAGAGGCCACTGATAAGCAGTCCCACAAAGGGAAGGATCAGCACAATCGCTATCATCGAGACGGCAAGGAGTTGATGCTGATCATAGAACGCCCTTCGTTGGACATACTTGAGGGAATCGGTAAAGGACATGATGAGCGGCGAAGGCATATGAGCACTATAGAAAAGCAGCCAGTTCTCTCAAGGTGAATAACGGACGAGGACGAGCGCATTGCAGGGGCAGGCGAGATTGGCGCCACGGCTCTTCCACGCCAAGGCATTGGACCCAGGATGACCGCCAAAGAAATCAGACGCTGGAATCGGCGTTAGGGTCCCGGGATCGACCTCATACCATTCGCCATGCTGCAAGAGCAGCGTCGTCACTTTGTCGTAATCGATAACCTCACCCATACGTCACCTCCTTGGAGATCGACCTCCTTCAATCGCATGTGACAACTATCCGCAAGTTCGCAGCCGCTCAGCTCGTCTGGCGCCACACAGAATTGAATGATAACACATGGCCCCTGAGAGGATGAGAGGGGTCACATAGATGAGGCGAAGGTAGGCCGTACTCACTCCTCGAATGCGCTCAAACACATGGAGAACTAGAGTGCCGTCTTGTCACTGGGCTCGGCATAGTAACGGGCCCAGGCCAGAAACATGCTTTCACTGCCGTGCATGAGTTCTGCGCCCTTCTGCAACGTATCGACCAACTTACCAGTTTTTCCTCCTGCCCTGAGGTCTGCAGCGCTGCGTTCCAGGGCCGGAGCCAACTTCGCCATCAATGCGGCCATTTCACCGAGGAGTTGCAGTACGTCGGGTCCCTTCTCCGCCTGGCGAGCTCCCGTTTCCTCCACCACCTCTCCGCTTGCTGCGTCTTTGGCATCGGACAGGTGCGGAAAGAGGTGCGAGAGGCGATCGATAAACATGTACGTTGCCGGCGTGCTGCTGTGTGCCGGCTGGCTGGGTGCATGATCCCACGCCAGCGTGTGGATGCCTGCCTCTGTCAGCCCCGCGCGGATGGTCTCCGCCATCGCCTCGACGGTCATCTCCGTCCATGGCCGCAAGTCTAACACCCGCGCCTCCGGCCTACGGGGCGGGGGGCTGTCGTGGATGAGCACCCAACAGCGGTCAAAAATCGTTGTGCGGAGAGCGTTCGGTATGTTGAGCGTGGTCAGCCGTGAGGTGCAGAGCGCTGTCACCAACAGGACGAACTGAAGATCGGGCATGTCGGGTCGATGAAGATTGAGCGTCTGCATGGTCGGTTGCCTCCCCTCGCGTACTCAGGGTCACGGACACATGAGGATGCGCGAATTCGGGAGTGGGACTGAGAACCTGGTCTTTGTTGGGCTCAAGTCGTTCCGATCGCCACTGTCGGTTTCTGGACAAACTCTTTGTACCCGTACCGCGCCGCAAGGTATTCCTTGGCCTCATCGCTGACATATTCCGCGAATTTATACCGGTCATCTTCGACGGTCTTGGCGTCCGCCATCACCTGGTCAGTCGGAATCGCATACTCGATATTGCAGGACGTATAGGCCTGAATATAGGTCGGACCGACCTCTCGGGCGATCAGCACCGCCTTCTTAATGCAGCTCTCCACTCGACGCGGATTATTCGGCACAACGGTGGCGATATAGGCGCAGCCGGCAATTTTGGCCATGGCCACCATGTCCATCTTCTCGAACTTCTTGCCGAGCGGAGCCATCTTGAGCACCGCCCCTCTGGTCGTCATGCCGCTTTCTTGTCCGCCCGTGTTGCCGTAGACCTCGTTATCCAACATGATCGTCGTGAAGCGTTCCTTCCGGAACCAGGAATGCAGCACCTGCTGGAATCCGATGTCGGCCGTGCCGCCGTCGCCCGCCATCACGACGACATCTTTGGGCTGATCGCCGAACCGGATGCGCAATCCACGCGACAAGCCGCTGGCGACGCCGTTCTGATCGCCGTAGTTGCCGTAGACGAAGGGAATGGCTGCCTGCGAGATCGCCAGCCGGCCGCATCCTGCCGTCCCGACCGTAATGGTGTCTTCGGGATTCGGGAACGCGATGATGGCCAACCGGATGAACAAAGTCATGGCGCAGCCGGCGCACATCGGATGCTCCTCGAGGATTTCCTTGAAGCTCCCCATCTGTGACACCGTGGTCTTCTTCCCGAATGGGCCATGCTCCACCATGTCGCGATATTCTTTCGGCATGAATGCTTCAAATCCCGGTGAAAACTTCACATAATTGAGACTCATCGGATACCTTCCTCTCTTGTGGCTCGGCGCAGGCGCGCCGCTGAACAATGGTCTTCGTCTCGTCGGCTCGCGCGTCCGCGGTTCAACTGCCGCGTCCGGCCAGGACCGCGGATCGGACGCCGATCGCCTTTTTGATTTCTTCCACGATGATTTCCGGCGGCATGGTCATGCCTCCGCACACGCGCGGGCCGGCGATGACTCGTTCGGGATGTGGGATCGTCGCTTTGATCTCCCGTGCCATCCACCCGATGACATTGAACTCGGGCACGATGATATGTGTGGCATGCTTGGTGGCTTCCAGGATTTCTTCCTCGGGCCAGGGCCGCAGTGTCTTGATCTTCACCAGTCCCACGCGGATGCCCTCATCGGCCAGGAGACGGATGGCTTCACGCCCCTGGGAGACCGCGGTTCCGGACGTGACGATGAGCACATCGGCATCGACGTTTTCGGTGTCGATCAATCCGTCCAGCCAGGCGATCGTGTGCTTCCGGGACCGTTCCGCGGCCGCCCAGATTTCCTGTTGCCAGCTCGCGTGCGTGGCGTAGCTGATGTAATTGCTCTTCATCACGAACGGATCACGCATCATGCGCACCGGCGGACATTCCATGTCCATGCAAGGGACCGGCGACCGGTACGGATCATACGGCGGCAGGCACATGTCGGTGGGAGTCAGGTCGACCGTATCCTTCGTATGGGTCACGAAGAATCCATCGCAACAGAGAGCCAAGGGCAGATGCACATCCGGCTCCTCCGAGACCATGTAGCCTTTGAGAATCCAATCGTAAAAGTCCTGAGCGGTCTCCGCATGCCAGACCAGCATGCCGGTGTTCATCAGATAGGCGATCTCGATGGTGTCCGGCTGGATCGATAGTGGTGAATTGATACCTCGACAAGTGACGATGCATTGAATCGGCAAGCGAGCACCAGCCCACATCGGAAAGTTTTCCATCGCCCGCATCGTGCCCGGCCCGGCCGTAGTGGTGAAGACACGCGCTCCGCCGAACGCGGCGCCGGCGCACTGCGACATGACCGCAAACTCGCTTTCTCCGCGGAAGTAGTCGCCAATATACCCCTCGGCAAACAGCTCGCCGATCAATGCGGCCGCCTCGCTTTGCGGCGTGATTGGATAGGCGATCATCACATCGATGCTCGCGCGTCGAATGGCTTCTTTAATGACTTCGCTACCGGTGTAGAACGATGCCGTTCGAGGAGCCTCGTTCATCATGACGCGAGGATCGGTGAAGACTTGGCCTTTTTTGTTTTGCGTGCCGATGATTGATAAGGGTTCCATGGATCCAGCCTCCTTTAGCTTTCTGCGCACATCGAGTTTATGCGCTGAATGAACTGCCGCACCCACACGTCGTCTTCGCTTGCGGGTTCTTGA
>DATIAT010000005.1:0-12605 GCA_035457905.1 Nitrospiraceae bacterium | reverse complement strand
GGTTTTTCTCGCTCCTGGACCGCTTGGGTTACCAGCGCATCCGAGTCATATCCCGCTTGGACCGAGAATTCCATGCCCCATGACGATGAAGGAGAGATGTCCTTTCTGACGTACGCAAGAGCCATGTTGGGAGCGAGCTCATTGACGCGCGGGGTAGTCGCCTTGCTGCGCCAGAGATGATTTTCGGGAAAATTGAAATCCACGGCATAACTGAGATCGAGAAAACCGCCGTAGTGCCAGTCGGAGCCGTCTGATGTGTGATCTTGACCGTACGCTGGAGAAAGACACACCATAAGACCACAGATGGTTGAGCAAATCCATAGTGCTGCCTTGTGTGGCGTGCCCATCAGCGGCATACAAAAGCGCGTTGCGCATTGTGTTGCTATCACCATTAGCTGATTATACGCTGACGCTCTAGAGCGTGATGATCTATCCTGAACTACTGTTCAGGATTGAGCCCTCGCTCGGCCGAGCAAAGGTAACAGGCAAGAGATCGTGAGCAGATCTATTTGTGTGATTACGATCGCGGGCATTTAAGAGGAAGACAGTTGAACGGATCCAATTTTGCTTTTAGTGGGAAGTTCCCACCGTCGGTAGACCGCCAGCGAGATGGTCATGCCCATGACGCCCAGCGTGATGACCGTGAGAGCATAGAGCGGGAAGTGTTCGGTATTGGGAATACCTGCGGCGCTAGGAAGAAAGGCCATGACCGCAGTTGCTACGCCGCGGGGCAGCATGGCAGCCACGAACAGTCGCTCACGTACTGTCCATCCACAGGTCGTGCGTCCCATCACATCCGTGATCATCCACCGGACCACGGCGATTGAGCCAAATAACCCAAGGCCGACCACAAAGATCTGCCAGGAGAGGGTGGATAGATCGAGAATCAGCCCCAAGAGGACGTAAAAAAACGTTCTCATCAGAAATGAGAGTTCCTCGTTAATGCGCTTGAGAAAGGTGTCCAAAGCAAACTGCGCCTGGTTCAACTCATATCCGATAAGCGCTCTGATTGGTCGCGCAAGGCGCCCGACGAGGAATTCCATATTGGCGAGGACGAGGCCGAAGAGAAGGATGGTGATGGCGCCGTTCGCCCCAAGAAGTTCGGCAAAATAATACAGCACGAATATCGCGGCGAGAGTCAACATATAGGACAAGGGTTGTCCTTCAAGCCACGTTAAAAACCTGGCCCAGGCGGCTCCTGCGAGCACGGCCAGTGTCAACGCATCCCAGAAGGCATGAAAAATGTCGCGCACGACTCCAACGGAGTGATCCTCGCTCGTCATCGCTCCCATGAGTGCAAGAGCGGAGACAACCACAAATACTTCTGAAAAAGCAGAATCAAGACTGACAAAGACTTTCACGGGTTCGCTGGCCGATTCAGTCTTCGACACGACAGGAAGAATGATCGCCGCCGCGGTCCCTCCAAGAATGGAGCCGAGGAGCAAACCTTCTAGCCAGGCTCCTTGCAACACCCACACATACAAGGCAGCGATCGTTCCAAGCGTACACAGAAAGACTGTAACTGAATATAGGAGTGCGAGCGGCGTCTCCTTCAGGACCTTCATCATCTGCAGATTGATACCCCCGTCGAAGAGGATAATCAAAAGTGCAACGGTCCCAAAGTATGGCGCAAAATGTGTGACAGTGGAGCCGTCGGCCAAATGAAGGACGGGCCCAAGGAGGACTCCGAGGCCCATCAGAAAGATGACGCCTGGAATGCCAGTTCGATGGAAAAGCAACTCGCCAGCTAACCCGACAAGGATGACGAGTCCCGTCAAACCTAAGATGGCTTCAACACTTAATGATTCCATTGGATGGGCCGAATCATAGTCCTTCGTCGGGCTTGCTGCAACAGATATGACGAACGAGCCGGCGGCGTCTTGACGGGTGCTACCGCCGAAGGTTGCGCAGAGAGCAACTTTCGGATATCATCGCGCCGTCAGAACGCTCCGATGACTCAACCTCAGATCTATCTCTCTCTTCTCCTTCTCTTGTTCACTCCTTCTCCTGCGCCTGCGCAACTGCAAGCCGACCCTCCCCAACCGAGCACGCAAGCGCCCGCGGGTGCCCCTGTGATTTTTAACGATGAACCGGTTTTTTTGATCTATGGCAGGGTGGGGTCGTTTACGCCGCAGGAGCGGGCCAAAGCCATCAGCGAGCGCCTGGATCGTCTTTCAAAAACGCTTGATGTGCCCCTCGATGCCATCGAAGTCACCGACATCGATAACAGTACGGTATTGACCGCTGGGGAGATGGTGCTCATGGCTGTGACCGAAGGAGACGCCACGCCTCTTCACCACACACGGCACGAGGTCGCCCGAGACTACGCCAAGAAGATCCAGGCGGCAGTGACCAAATCCCGTGAACAAGTGACGCTGCGAGCGCTCATGATCGATACGTCGTTGGCATTGCTGTATACCGTTTTCATCGTCGCGATTCTGATTCTTCTTCATAAGATGTTTCCGAAAATCTACGGGAAGATCGATGCGTGGCGTGAAGCAGGTGGCTACGCGTTGAAGATTCAGCGAGTCGAATTACTATCGGCGGATCAGATCGCCGCCGGGTCGACCGGCATGGTGAGGGCGATACGAATCGTTCTCGTGGTCACCCTCCTGTACGTGTATCTCACGAGCGTGCTCAGCCTTTTCCCTTGGACGAGAGGTATTTCCGCTGCACTCTTTGCAATCGTACTCTCCACGCTTCGGGCAATTGGCCAGGCATTCGCGACATACGTTCCGGATGTGATTTCAATCGTGGTCATCCTCGTTGTGACCCGCTATATCATCAAGGTGATCTCCCTGCTCTTCACCGGGATACGGCGCGGTGCCATCACATTTTCCGGTTTCCATCGAGATTGGGCGGAACCGACTTACAAAATCGTTCGCTTCCTCGTCATTGTCTTTGCCGCGATCGCCTGTTTCCCCTATATTCCCGGCTCGAAATCGGAAGGTTTTCGCGGGATCTCCGTCTTTCTTGGACTGCTCATATCCCTGGGGTCAGCGGCCGCGATCAGCAACATTGTAGCGGGCCTGGTGCTGACGTATATGCGTCCTTTTCGCGAGGGAGATCGAGTGAAAATCGCAGATACGGTCGGAGACATCACCGAGAAGACGCTTTTGGTGACTCGCATTCGCACCATCAAGAACGTGGACATTACGATTCCCAATAGTATGGTGCTAAGTAGTCACATCATCAATTTCAGTTCATCGGCCACACGACATGGGCTGATCCTGCATACCAGCGTGACCATCGGGTATGACGTACCATGGAAGAAAATCCATGACCTGTTAATTGCAGCGGCTCGAGCGACGCCAAACATCCTCGCGACCCCGGAACCCTTCGTCCTTCAGACGAGTCTTGGCGATTTCTACGTGACATACGAGCTGAATGCGTTTACCGCCCAGCCGAACGTCATGGCGGTGACCTATTCCGTTCTTCATGAAAATATTCAGGATATGTTCAACCAGGCGGGCGTTGAGATTATGTCGCCTCACTATACGCAGATTCGCGACGGGAATAAGACGACCATACCTGACCAATATCTGCCAAAGCACTACCAGGCGCCCCACTTTCGCATATGGCCGATCGGCGCGTCACAAGAGTATCCAACCTCGCCGTCCAAGGGGCTGTAGCTGTAGCCCAGTGTCACGTGCGAGGTCGAATTGATCTCACACGCCTGCACTTCCACCGATGAATTTTGGATTCTTCTCTAGCTGGGCAAGCAAATTCCAGCCGAAGTCCCGAAGATATCCCGGCTTGGGTCCTCGAATGATCCTTACTCCGAATGCCTTATCCCCCATTCAAATTTTTGCGACACGGCTTGGTATTGCCATCCTTCTCTTTTTCTTGGCCTTTTGTATCCTCTGGTGGGATCGCGATGGGCTATCCGATGAGCTCGACGGCCAAGTGTCTTTCACCGACGTCTTGTATTTCAGCATGATCACGGTGACCACCGTAGGTTATGGCGATATCGTCCCCGTCTCGACACGCGCCAGACTGATTGATGCCCTAGTCGTCACGCCGATTCGCTTCGGTATGTGGTTCTTGTTCTTAGGCACAGCGTATCAACTGATCGTGCGGCAATATTTGGAGGAGTTCCGCATGTCGAAGCTACAAGCGTCCTTGAACCATCATCTCATTGTGTTCGGTTTCGGCCATACCGGTCTCTCGACCGTGAAAGAGCTGCTCGCTCGAGGTGCGCGGCCGGAGGACATCTTGGTCATAGACAAACAAGAGGAGCGGGTACGTTTGGCCGGTTCCCTCGGGGTCGCTGCATTTCAGGCCGACGCCACTCAAGAAAGCGTGCTGCGCGAGGCTGTCATCGAAAAGGCCAAGGCCATCATCATCACAGCAGGCCGTGACGAGACAAGCGCACTCATCCTTCTCACCGCTCGGCACTTGAACCCTAAGTTACGAATCATCATGAGCGCGAAGGAGGAAGAAAACGTAAAATTGTTCAAACAAGGCGGCGCCGACGCGATCGTCTCTCCGGCGACCTTCGGCGGCTATGTTCTGGCCGCAGCGGTGGACCACGGGCATATGGTGCAGTATCTGGACGACTTGTTGACGGCGGGAGGGAATGTCCGATTGGTCGAACGGGGTGTTCATCCTGACGAGATCGGGAAATTGCCAAGTGATATTAAGCCGGATCTTTTGGTTCGGCTATACCGAAATTCTTCCATGGTGTCTCTCTGGGAACTGGAACAGGCGGGCCGACTTCAGGCCGGTGACATCCTGGTACTCTTGAGCCCGACGAGATGATCTCTGTTGTCCATTTTCCATCACTCATATGCTTGCCTTCAGCATTTTCACGATTTCGTCACGCCGGCGTCTGAGGTCATCCCTTGTTTCGAATAATAAATAATAAGTCAACAACCCGGACGTATAGGCGGCAATCGCGATGGCTGCATTATGATCGCCAGCCCATTTTGATCTGGCTGGTAATTTGAGCAATCGAGCGATTCGACGAAGATGAAGGTCATACACTGCACGCAAATCCTTAGCTGCCTCAACTTGAAGCTGCATCAACCCACGTACTTGGTGAAAGAGAAGCAAATAGTCAGGACGCTCGAGAAAAAAATCGACGCGCGCGCTGATGACAGCTTCCCACGGCTTCGATTCTGGCGCCCTCCGAACAGCCTCTTCTGTCGTCGCCAATAATGTGTCAAGACCTTCTTGGAGTAATACCAGAAGAAGGCCTTCCTTCGAATCAAAATATTTGTAAAACGTCCCTTTTCCAAGGTCGGCAGCTTCGGTGATGTCTTCAATTTTTACCCAATAAATGCCCTTCTGAGAAAAGAGCTGCCGCGCGACTTCCAGAAGGCGCCGATGTGTTTGTGCTTTACGCCGTTCGATTCGAGACGGCGCAGATTTAAGCCGCACTCGTTGCTTCATTAAGTTGTTCTATGCCCTGTCATGACAGTATCTACACATTCTGCTGAGTGCGCATTCCACTGATACTACCAGCCGAATAGGAACCATAGGCCGAACATGGTGAACACTCCCATCCCTGAGATGAATGTCCACCACAGATAGTCTCGAAACACTAAGCCCGTCTGCCATTCTCGCCACCAAAGCCCACGTTTATCCTGCAAACGATTGAGCATAGATGTTGCGGTTACAGGCTTAAATGCAGGCATAAGTCGATAGTGACCAAAAGTCTTCATAGTTATCCTCTTCTGTCTTGGCGAACTCCAGTGCTCAAGCAGCCACGAGATGCTTGGCCTTTTTGAGCACCTTGGTCATTTGCCGGTTGACATCCTCCACCGCCATATCCAACCGTTCTCTGGAATCTTCGGCAAGATCGCGCAACTGACGCCGAGTTCTTGTACCTGACTGTGGTGCATAGAGAAGTCCAACGAGGACGCCTGCTCCAAACACAATGCCGGAAACCACAAATCCATTAATATCGAATTTCATATTCACCGTTCCTTTCTTTGGGCTATTTGGTTATGAAAGCACTCCCAAGACCTCATATCGCGGCATGGGCCTTCGCCACGAACGGCCGAGCCGCCCCATGATGCGTTGGCCGACATGGATCGATTCCGCTGGAGCCTTTGCCGCCGTTATCCCCTTTGCCGCCTTCTCAGACGTTCCGCATCGGCCCCCATCAATCTGTACGGCAAAGCCTCTGGAGAAGCCAAAATTATCTATCGTCGGGCAGATCCATATCACTCTGCCTTTCGCCTCCCAATGTTGGGCCGAACGATTCAGGATCGGCTTGGCAAAGCTTACAGTCACAGTCGTACCCACGGACGGAATCCTGCCACTTTCAACGAAGATGGTGTTCTTCATCGCGCCCGCAAGCACTCCATCGTAGTAATGACCCGCTGCCTCACATACCTCTATAGGAAGAAGAGAGCGCTCTCCAGCATGCACGTTGTTGGACACGAACCGTCCATCGGCTTCCACGTGTGACACATCCATCACATCCATCATCTCCACCTTCACCTTCCCCATAAGCGACCCTTAATTCATTAGTGACTGAATAGTCACATATTTCTTCTTTGCTGTCAAGTATGCGATGCATGCGTATCCAGGAATTCTTCGCCCGGCGGACCCGACCCCTTCTCGGCGGAAGATGCCGTCTGGCCCATCCGTCGATCAGAACGGACGATACTGTCATGCGGGGCTCAAGCACTCATCTCAAAAATGGCGCCAGAGCGAGACAAGTGATTTCTTCGTGTTGCCCTGTGCTTAAGGCTTAGTTATCATGCCTTCGCCATGATCACAGATCGGGAACCCCACCCGGCAACGGTCCCCGGCCGGCTCGTACAAAGCGTGCTGCTGGTCGGAACGCTGGGGCTCACCGCCCTGCTCTTCAGCCCGTTCTTGTCTCCGATCCTCTGGGCCGTGGTCCTGTCGTATGCGCTGTACCCGCTCTATGCTCGGTGGCGCGAGGCGTTCGGCGGGCGTGAATCGCTGACCGCCTTTGTCATGTGCCTCGTCATGACGGGGGGGCTCCTGCTTCCGCTTCTCTACTTGACGCTCCTCGTCGCTCAGGACCTTGCGGATTTGATTTCCTCGCTGTTGCTCTATCTGAGGCAGCAGGAGGAAGGTTCACTCATCGAAAGGTTGCGGCAGTATCCGGTGATCGCGGGATTCGTCAAGGAAGTGCACAACCTCGAGTTGTTGACCGGCACCGATCTTCGATCGAACCTCTTGGAAGGCCTCTCTGACCTGGGAGGGATGCTGATCCAGCAATCCACGAGAATGGTGCGAAACCTGGTGCAGGCGGGTCTCGAGTTCGGCATCGTGCTGCTGGCATCCTTCTATTTTTTTCGAGACGGCGACCGCATGGTCGCATGGATGCAAGATGTCTTGCCGATCACGAGCGACCGCCGACGCGTGGTCCTGAAACGCTTCGATGAAGTGGTCAAAGGTGCCGTGTACGGCAATACGGTCGTGGCGCTGGTCGAGGGCATAATCGGCGGGCTGGCATTCTGGCTGGTCGGGCTGCCGTCTCCCTTGTTGTGGGGCGCCGTCATGGCGATCACGGCCTACCTCCCCCTGATCGGGGCGGGGTTGGTGTGGGTGCCTGCCGCGATGTATTTCGGTGTTCAGGGGGCGTATGGACGAATGTGGGTGTTAATCGCGGCTGGCATCGGCATTGCTGTCATCGATTATCTGGTGCGGAACATCGTGGTTGGCGAAGCGTCGAAATTGCACTCCTTGATCATGTTCTTCAGCGTGATCGGAGGCATCGAGTTCTTCGGTCTCGTCGGCATCGTGGCCGGTCCCTTGATCGTGGCGGTCGCCGTGGCACTCCTGGAAACGTATCGGAGCGAGCAAGCCGCTTTGTTCACGACCACTGTCGTGGAGCCCCGCGAGAAGCGGATTCCCCATGACGGCGGAGTTGGCTATTGACGCTAGCAGATCATATTCGGTTGACCCGAAGAATACTCCTCACGGCCGGGCGCAAGTTCTTTTCGGATAATGGCTTGTTCCTCGCGACCGGCCTGGCCTTCAATCTTCTGCTGTATTCCATTCCGTTCACCCTCTTACTGATCTCCTTCCTTGGCTACACGGTCGTGGATTCAGATCGAGCCATGAAGGAGGTAGAAGCGATTCTGCGCGGCTTGCTTCCAAGTTCGCAGCAAGCGTTCGCCGACAATATTGCTGCCGTGGTTGCCAATCGAGGGCTCCTGGGGTTCGTGGGATTTGCATCGTTCCTGGTATTCAGCAGTTTCCTCTTCGGATCCGTCCGGGTCGTCCTCAATCAGGTGTTCGAAGTCCGACGGCGGCGAACTTACTTCAGAGGTCTTGCAGCAGATTTCTTGGTGATGCTGATCACGGCGGCCTTGGCCATGTTTGCCATCGGAACGAGCTGGGTGACTACTGGCGTCGGTATCGCCGCCCTGCGATTTCCTTGGTTGACATTCCTTGTCGAACCGGTCGCCCTGCTCTTGAGCAAGGTCGTAAGCCTGATTATGACGGGAACGGTTTTCTATATAGCGTATCGTTTTTCTCCCGCAGCCACATTATCGATACGAGCGCAGTGGGTGGCCGCGCTCACGGGCACACTCCTTCTCGAATTGGCCAAACAGGGGTTTAGCTGGTATGTCGTAGTTGCCGAAACCAGCCTAGTCCTCTACGGCATCCTCAGCGGGCTCGTGCTCTTCCTCGTGTGGCTCTATTACGCATCCGTCGTGTTTGTCTTGGGAGCCGAAGTCGGCTGGGCCTACGACCACGTGTCGGTAGAGTCTTACCATTAGAAAGGCTTGCCTGATGAGACACTGGAGCCAGCGACCTGGATTGAACAGAGCAACGTGTCATCGGTTCGGTTCTGAAGATTGCCGCACCAAGTTCCTGTAAGAAGCGAACGTACTTGAGGGGTTTATCCCGTCGCCAAGAGCCATCACAGGGGCTCCGGGTCGGGGCAAGCAAATGGAGCCGGCGACCTGGATTGAACAGGCGACCTGCGGTTTACGAATGGAGCTTGGTGCTTTTTCTTAACGCTCGGTGATTTAAGTGGTTTCCCCGTTCTCTTATATGCCGGCCAAGCGTTTGCGCCTATTGATTACGAGAACCACTGCGTTGTGTGAAACTTTCTAGCACAAATTTAGCACAACATCGTTGGTGTTGAGAGTCTGCAGAACGGTGGGATCTTGGATCGCCCGGCAGCCAACTCCCCGAAAGAATAATTACTTCTCGTCTCGGATTGCTGCTTTTACTTTAGCCTTGAGTTCCGGGGTGACCTCTCGAATCCCGTGCTGTTTTGCGTGTTCCGCGGCATTCTTCAGCACTTCCTCTTCTGTGTTCCCGCGTACAACATGGTTACATCCGGACGATGGATCAACTTTGGCGCACTCAACGATTTTCCCCATAGTAGCTCCTCCTCTATAATGAGAAGTTCAGGCAGCAACGGCCGGGACTGGCCGCTCACCGCCATACCACCGACGGCCACAACTCAGACACGCGTACTGTTGAACGGACATGCCGCTTCTCAGATCGACTTCTTCTTCAGGCGTTAGAGTGCCATCACATTTCCAGCATCGCATCGGAAACCTTATTCGTTCAACGTCCGAGTCAGGACGCTTGTCCTTGTAGCGCACGTCATCCTCCTTGGCGAGGTTCTTGAGTTGATGATCCAACTGGACGAGCGGGTGCCGTGCTAGCGTCTTGCTCATCGACTGCTCCACTTTGCAGTCCTCAGTCGAGATCACTTTACGGCCTCGCAGGGCATAACGATGTGGAAGTTTACGACCTCTGACTTTATGCTTTTTCCTAAAAAACATATCTAAAAGTATTGCTGGCTGACGATGGCGGCCTGTCAGTAAAAGCCTAATGTGGACGGTGACCTAATCCAGTTCATATAACGAGTTTCTGAGTTCCCAAACCATACCAGGACCAATGAATATAATCTTCGGGCCATTGTGTCCTGGACAAAGCCCTAGACCTGTCTTTCGGTAGCGTCCCTTGGGCCTTCAGGAAGCGGTGCAGGTCCGTAGGAATCGCTCGCGCGCAGTTTTTCAGCGGTTGGGACCTCGACACCAGGGCCCTTGCCTTAAAGTGTGAAAGAAGCGGCAAAAGTGATGGCGTCCTCAACGGGAATGGCTGGCATTTGCAAAGGTCTTAACGGCTCGGGGGCCATGCCATTGCATGGGGTAGTAAACTCACTCGGGTACTGTCTAATGATCTAGACAATACTGCCGACCGACCTGGCATGGCCTGACTCGCTAAGCCAAAACAACGTCAGCGGGCGTCTCGTTTCGCCTGACGACGCTTTCCGCTAGCACGAAGATGACCAGCAATTCCTTTTCCACGACTCTGGGATAGATGAAGCTGGGTACGCACGTCAGGTGCCGATTCCGTCCGCGAAGCATCTTTCGGCTGCTTACGGCTGGGCGCAGGAGGGGGCGGAGAGCCTGCCTTCTTGGACCGTTTAGATTGGGCCATTTATCATTCCCTTCGCTTTTTAGATCGAATCCCAAGGATTCACGGTTGCCAGCCTACCGCCGCTAAACCTGCCGATGAGCCAAACCAAATCAATGAGCGAGTATACCCCAACCATATCCGCGTTGATATATTGCCAAGCGTTGAGAGGGTGAGGCCTTCGCCAACATCAAAGTGGCTCCGGTTAGGGTATCTCCTTTAAAGGGATGGCGGTAACCTCGCCTTAAAAGTGTGAAAGAAGTGCATGCAGAGGGCCGACGTGCTCGGGAAAAGGATCATTGGTTCCTAAACTGTCTTATCCAGACGGAATAGTGTAACTGGACGATCGCCAGATTGTTCTCAATCGAGAGACGGTCTATGTCGCTAAGTTGAATGCCTCTTTGAAGGAGTTTGGCGAGTGCGAACGAGGATTGACTGAATGCAATTAAGGCTGCGGCAACCTCCTCCTCTTCACCCTCCACATACAGATCTTCTTTCACGTCATCCTTCCACAAGAGAGGCGTAAAAAAGGTTTATATAGAGGGTGCTATTGTGCGACTGAGACAACTCGAGGAGACCGATGAGGCCAACTGCGGTTTGTGTTCATTTTGTTTCGACCTGCGCGCCGGTCGCATGAAGATTCTCTGGTTTCGCCCCTGGATCTTTCACGGCCGTCTTCTCGACAGAAGGTTCTTCTATGACGAGAATCGGTCGAACCGCTGCCACCGCTTCTTGGAGAGCCACATATAACTCAGGAACCGCACTGTCCTTATTGAGCACTTTGAAGGCCCCCGCTTTTTCCATGGCGTAGATCTGATAATCTTTGAGATCAACCGAGAGCCCTACGACAGCAATCTGCGGGCTCTGCTTCTTGATGACTCGTGTCGCCGCGATGCCGTCCATTCTCGGCATGTTAATGTCCATGACGATGGCGGTAGGTTGCAGCTTCAGGGCATTCAACACCGCTACCTCCCCGTCTGCCGCTTCACCCACGACCTCGATATTGGGATAAGCTTCCAAGGCACTCCGCAGGCCCTGCCGCACCAGCGTGTGATCTTCCACGAGAAGAACACGAATCTTTCCAGCAATGGTCATAAAATGGCCATAAATGGTCCGAACGGGCGGACCCTATAGGCTTAGACCTACATGTGGAACTAGGGATATCCCTTGAATTGTCATATAGACGACATTGTCGTCTAATCGACAGTCTTATGTGGGCGTGCTCTGCCTACGCGCCTGTAGTTGATGTTCGTAAGTTTCTCATAGTCTTCAATTGAGGGTTTTTTCCAGTCACCGCCTCGAAGCTCCTCCCGATACAGTTTACGTATGAATAGTACGAGCTCACCTCCAGCCGGCAATCTCCTCCTTGGACATTTGCCGCCTCGAGAACAGAAGCAGCTGCAGACTCACCTCGAACTCGTGTCAGTCGAGGCCCGCCAAGAACTCGACGAGGTCGGCGGTGATCTGCGATACGTCTGTTTCCCCGTCGATTGCGCCATTAGCCTGATGGACCATCAGCCGAATGGCCAAACTGTGGAAATTGCCGTGATCGGAAAGGAAGGCAGCACGGGGTTCAATGCCGCTCAAGGACTGACCACCTCCCCCTGTCGCACGATTGTCCAGGTGGGCGGTTCGATGTACCGGTTAGGGGCGAGATGGCTGAATGCCTCTGTGCCTTTCTTACTCCAGTCGTTAATCCGCTTTGGTGGCGTGATCTTCCGTCATACGGTTATTTCGGTTGGCTGTAGCCAGTTTCATTCCGTAGACCAGCGCCTAGGCCGTTGGCTCCTGGCGCATCAGCATCGTACCGGATTGACAACATTTTCTTTCACCCATGAGTTCCTTGCCGAGCAACTGGGCGTCCAGCGAGGGACTGTGACCGAATCGTTGGCAGTCCTACAGGAGAGGAAGCTCGTGGAATCGGGCTACGGGAAGGTTAAGGTGCTAAAACTTAAGGCACTAGAAAAAGTCAGTTGCGATTGTTTCCAGCTGGCCAAGCAAGCGATCGAGGAGTATCTCGACGACCTCAAAGCCTATAAGCAATCCATGGCCTGAAAACTTTCCTTAAAGCCAAGTTGTCTGACCTGCGGTTTGCTAGTTCGCTGTCTGCTTAAAATCGCATGGCATAGCAAGCGGTTCCCAATCCGCTTACCACACAGCTACCGGTGAGTTAAAATCGTGTGAAAAAGTGCTGGAGCCGGCGACCTGGATTGAACAGGCGACCTGCGGTT
>DATIAT010000004.1:0-118708 GCA_035457905.1 Nitrospiraceae bacterium | reverse complement strand
CACACGTCGTTCGCGTACTACGCTTCACAAGGTGCGTTTCACGAGGATGCGTCATCGAGCAGAGGCTCCCTGGGGAGCCGGGGGGGCGGACTTTGCGTCAATGATGGCGATGAGTCGGGAGATCGTATCGCGTCGTTCAAGCAACCGGGCTACTTGCTCGACTTCGTTCGCATTGAAGGCCCATTCAACGATCGGGGTCAAGAAATACAGCGCCTGACTGCCGAGATAGTTCATGGGACCTAGCGATTCAAGAAATACGGTGGCAGGAGCCGTCATGCCCCGCTTGACCACCGCATCGGCTACCCGCTCAAGCAATACGAGGTCTTCGAGCGTGAAGGCCCCGGCGTCTGACTTTACCGAGAAGGCATGTGACAGTTCTGCGCGGAACCTATCCCACTTGCCTGTCGCTGAACCCTTGGAGACAGAAGCCATAAGTGTGTGGAAGGACGGTCAAAACCTGCTATCGAGCGGCATTATATGGAGGGGGTGGGGAGGAGTCAATGAACATGGCGAGACGAGCAAGACAGGCAGAACAGTTGATCTGGTTCATTTGGTGAATCTCCTTCACCCAAACAAACCAAACAGACCAAATAAACAAGAGAAACCACTAGTCGCGCCCACCGCACGACTAGTATCCCCGTCCGGTGCTGCCACCGCGCCCCATCCGATCCAGAGGGAGAGCTTCGTATCGTGCCTTTAGGTCCGGATGCTCGTTGAGATAGCCTTTGACCGCCGCCTCATCGGCGAAGATTTCCGGGCTGCGCTTTCGATACTCCTCGACCGTCAGATCATACTTCGCTAACAACTTGCTGAGCTTTGCATTGATGTCCGCGCCCATTTCCTTCATCTGCTCGGGCGACGGACGCTGACCTCCCGAAAACCGTTCTCCTCCCTGAAAATAGTTCATCATCATCTCACCGATATCGATGCGGGCTTTCACGAATTTTTCCACTTCCGCCGGTTCCGTCGCAAGACCGGCGCCCGAAAACAGCAAAATCCCCAACGAGACTCCGATGAAGCTGCGCAAAAGGTTCATGGATAGTGACTCCTTTTAGAAATATGGATAAGACGGTCGATCTGTAGAACACCGCCCATAATATCATCCCGATCGGCAAAAAAGATGGATATGAGTGGAAGAACGCTCACTCATGATTGACGTTGGAGCCATCGATCTAGTAAGGTCACCCCCCGAAATTAAGAGTCCGTACATTCCCTCGTGCAGACGCTTGCTCTACCTGGAGATACACTATGCTGGCAATCCGATTAGTGCGACTCATTGAGACTCACTCCGAACAACTTTCCCGCGAGTTAAGCGAGAAGGTCTGGAACTCTCCACGGTGCAGCGATCTCCACAAAGTTCCGGCAGCCGAACTCGAAGCCCGCACCCGCGAGATCTACCGCAACCTGAGTGACTGGCTCCTGGGCAAGACCGAGGCCGATGTGGAACGGCGTTACACAGAGCTTGGCGAGACGCGCGCTCAGCAGGGCGTGGCCTACAGCCACTTTGTCTGGGCCGTCACCGCCACCAAGGAACATATGCGTGCCTTCATCCAGCGCGAAGGTCTGTCCGATAGCGCCATGGAGCTGCACGGGGAGCTGGAGCTACTGCACCTGCTCGACCAGTTCTTCGATCGCGCGCTGTATTACGCCGCCGTAGGTTACGAGCGCGGACGCGAGCGCATGGCGGCAGGGCAAAAGCGGCGCAAGGGAGATGAGCAGAGAAAATCCCCCTAGAGAGATTCTCACCTTGGAATCCCCTGTCTTGGATTCAAGAAGGGCGATTCAATTGATGGTTTTACCCCGTTACCAAGAACAATAGCAAGGGTTCCTGGTCGAGCAAGCTTGGTTTGGAGCGGGCGATGGGATTTGAACCGCACTCCGTCGCCGGATCGGCTCTGATACCTGCCTCTCGGCTCCTGCTGAGGGGGCCAGCCCCCTCGCATACTCCCCACGAAAGGGGCTTACCCCTTTCGGAATCCCCTGTCGTGGGTTCAAACCTCTGGAGCGCTGCGACGTTTGGAGCGGGCGATGGGATTTGAACCCACGACAACTAGCTTGGGAAGCTAGGACTCTACCACTGAGCTACGCCCGCTCGCTTCGGTTTCTCGAGCACTTATACTTTCGTCTCCCACCAGAACCTAGTCAGGTGTTATTACGGTGTTAGCCCTGAAGACATGGAGTTTAGCAGCAGCCTTGTGCTGGTCTTCCAGCTCGATCATATTATTATACCGCCGAAGCATTCGGTCTGACTTGTGACCGACGATCTTCATAGCGGTTGCCGAGTCAACACCTGCCCGCCTGAGATTCGTACTCGCCGTACGGCGGAAATCGTGAACTCTCAGGTTGGTAATACCAGCTCGACGGCAGGCAGCATTAAAAGCCGTCCCGATGCGCTGGATGGGCTTATCCTTATACAGGAACACCCGATTAGTGTCTAGTCGTCGCTCCTGCCACAGCTCTGTGAATACCACATAAACCGCTGGTGTCATGGGAACAACACGAACCTCGCCGTTCTTTGTTCGTCGCAACGTGACCTCCTTTCGGCGCATGTCTACATCAGACCACTCAAGGTTTAGCAACTCTCCCCTGCGTGGTCCCACACCGTAGGCTACAGTGAGAAGCCTCCGCAGCTATCCCACCTTCGAAGTACATCCTTCGGGTCTTTCGCCTCACGTCCCGAACCGCTAGTCTTCTTCCAGATCGGACTTTCGCAGGCTGAATGGCAAGGAGGCGTCATCATGACCACTCTACGCGCGCTTGTCGGAGCATACTCTATGGTTGCTTTCATGGGATTCGTTGTGTCCGTCCCACTTGGGTGGACCATTGTCCTCGGTATAACCGCGACCTACTCCGAGAAGATTGTCAAGAGCCGACCGTACCATCGGAATGATGAGCAGGTGCAGAAAAAGATGCTTCCACGCGCCACATATGAGCAGATCAAATACAAGATTGTGGCGAAGGAGCAGTAACCGGTGCGCCTAGGGCATTTCCTCGTATGCATGGTGTGCAGGGGATGGCATAGAGTACAACCAGGCTTTGGATACTGCGATGGAAACACTGCGAACGCATGCCAGCCTCCTGCCTTCGCAGCGCGACCTTGTAGGATCTGAGGTAAAAGGCTCGGCTCTGAAAAGAGCCGGGCCTTTGTTGCACGGAGAAATCCGATGGATTGTCCCTACTGTTCTTCGCAGGACTGCATACGGTCAATTCGGTGTGGCGTGGGGGATTCCCTCGGTCGACTGTTAGGCCTGTTTCCATGGCATTGCCGGACGTGCAGGAAGCGATTTTATCGGCGGCAACGATACCCAGGCGGACAGTCGTCCCACACGCAGGCCGCCGCATAGATCGACGGGGGCCAGTCTCGAACTGGCGACAGCCCTGGTTAGTAATCCGGCGTTCGATCCCCCATTTACCATACTCGGCCCTTGCGCCGTCATTCGCATCCCTCCTACAATACGCCACCCTGCGAGGCCCCAATGCCTTTTTCGACCTGCCTGTCATGTCCAAAGAGGTCTTGGGGCCAACATTGTAGCACGGTCGCTCGCCTCGGCCGCGCGAGTGTCAGACGACGCCATGATCTCCGCACGAACGAATCGTGAGGACCACAGCATGCTTGGCACCACACTCTGCACACAACCCGACTGAGGACATCACTTTATGACTCTGTACGCTCAGATCCAACGGTGGTCTGCGTGTTTTACAATGGCCATCACCATGACTGTAGTCCTTTGGGGATGCGCCAACGTGCCGCGCCATTATGTGCGGATGGCAGAGCCTGGTGTGACGCTTACCCAGCTAATCGCCCACCCAGACAACTATCGCGGAAAGGTTGTGCTGTTGGGGGGAACGATCATTGAAGAAGAAGAGAATGGGCAGGACCTCTGGTTGCATGTAATAAACCGGCCGCTGGACCAAGATTACATACCCCATCGGCCCGCCGACATGGATGGTCCCGAAGCCGGCTCCTACTGGGTGGTGGTGACAAAACAACAATTCCCCCGCGAGTATCGGCAGTGGGCGCGAATGACGGTGGTCGGACGAGTAACGGGCACGCAGCGATACGAGACCGAGCCGGTGCTGTCGCCCCTCTACGTGCGAGGCTGGGGATTAAGCTCGGCTCATCACGGGGTCTGGGAGCATGTTAGTCCCAATTATATCCCCTCAACTCCAACAAGTATCAAAAGGAATTAGGTAGGAATCTGCCTTAGCCCACTGAGGCCCCCTATGCCCTTCGTCATTCGGACCTACCACCGCTTCCCAGTGCAATGCGACGTCACGTACAACGCCTGACCGTTCCTTAAGCTGCCGCTGGCCTCCAGTTTGGGTTTTGGGTTACTGTTCAACCATCAATGGTGCGTTTCCTTCAGGTTTTGCTTGGCCGCGCCCAGCCGTGATTGACGAGGAGGTTACACCATGAAGGTTTTCATCTTCTTGTTGTGGGGGGTACTACCTGTTCAATTATTTTCTATCATACCTTGTTGGGCCGAAACGAATACGCGCCCATTCTGGACAAACCATTCATCTTTTGTGGAAGGAGAAGACTTGTTCGTAGTGGGAAGGGCACTTCTTGCGGCCACCGTCGAGCAGGGTAGAAAGCAAGCGTTTCAGAATGCCAAGGTCGAATTGATGAACTATGCGCAAGTCACCGACGTGGAAACAAAAGGAGTGGTGATCGACACGCAGATGACGTTCGAAGAACCACCCAATCCACTCGGCTTCATTACAGTCTATCAACTGTTGCGCGTTCCCGCCAAGAAACTGATTGAGATTCAGAGACACGTACAAGAACAAACGCGTCTGCAGGAGCAAGCATTGGATAAATCGCAGCGAGACCTTCAACTGGTGCAAAAAGCGGTGGTAACTAGATACCAGCGTATCGAAGAACAGAACCGACAGATTCAGGGAATCCTCGATTCCGTGACTCGGCTACAGGAAAGCTCGAGAGAGAAAGCTCTAAGGATTGAGCAAGCGAATACGGAAGTAGAACAACTCCTACAACAACTGTCGGCGAAGGTTAGAGCCACCGAGCTCACATCAACCTCGGCCAGTCCCGCCATGAATAACAAATCCACCAAAGAAAAAAGCATGGCAGAACCACTGTTGAGGAGATTTAAAGACACAGAGAAGAAACTTGATGCGCAAGAGGCCCAGTTAAAGGACCTATCCAAGCGAGCAAAGGCCAGATTGGCGGAGGAAGATGAGCTGGCCCGTGCCTTACAGAAGAAATGTAAGTACCTGGTGCGGGGAATGACAAGAGAGGAAGTCGGCCAAATCATGTCCGAGCCCGCTGAACAATCTCTCGATATTCCTTCCAAGACGACATCTGTTCAGTACAGGTATATGAACAAACGGGGAGCTACAGGAGTAATTTCTATCCGCTTCGCTTTCAACGAACTGGTCGACTCGGTCGAGGGGTGTCCGGGGAAATCGTTTCGGCCCTAAGGCAGCCCGCACCGAGGCTGCTTGGCGTAACTCGGAATGGTCATCTCCTCCCATACCTTGAAGCACATCTGAAAGTCTTCGGGAATCTGGGTCAGATAGTACCGGAGTTGGTTGGTGGTCGGTGGACGGTAGACGTGGAGTCGTTCTCCACGGTACGGAAGAGCGGCTGCCCGTTATAGAGATATTGGCAGTATTTCCCCAGACGTTCGCGTGCGAAGGAACTCTTCGCATACTGTCGCTTATAGACCTGGGCCTTGCCAGCCTTCATAGGTCCAGGTGGAAGTACCGAACCGGATCAAGGGTGAGACGGAAAGAGCCATAGGAGGAAATTGTATCGTCTCTCCGGGGCATCCTCAACACGAGGCCCCAGGCTATCCCACCTTCGAAGTACATCCTTCGGGTCTTTCGCCTCACGTCCCGAACCGATAGTCTTCTCTCAGAGCGGACTTTCGAAGGCTGAATGGCAAGGAGGCGTCATCATGACCACTCTACGAGCGCTTGTCGGAGCATACTCGATGGTTGCTTTCATGGGATTCGTTGTGTCCGTCCCGCTTGGGTGGACCATTGTCCTCGGTATAACCGCGACCTACCCCGAGAAGATTGCCAAGAGCCGACCGTACCAGCGGAATGATGATCTCGTGCAGAAAAAGATGCTTCCACGCGCCACATATGAGCAGATCAAATACAAGATTGTGGCGAAGGAGAAGTAACCGGTGCGGTCGAATGTCCCGCTCGCGGCTCTTGAACCTTCGGTTCCCTCCTACAATACGCCTCCCTGACCTCGCACCGTGCGGCATGTGCGGTACAGCTCGATTTCACACCTCTATCAGGATGATTTGGTGTGATTGGTGCGAGATGTCTGGTGGCACCGTTTATGCTGGACAACGGTCGTCCGTGTCGATGGGGTCAGTCAGCCGTCGTCACTTAGGAGCGAGAGCCTCTGGATGATAAGTAGTTCGCAGCACACCTAAGGAGGAATAGCGTTTGAGGGCATAACGTGTCACGTTCTCTCCGGTAGACACACAATCCGAAGTTCATGGAGGTGTACATGAACACGATTTACTATGATGCTGTCATGACGGATGACGAGCGGCGGCAGAAACTTTTCGAAGGACAGCTCTTCGTCTACACGCCTCGACCCAGCACGCTAGCCTTTTGTAAATTTGCCAAAGTCCTCATTGAAGAGGCCTTCAACAGGTACACCTCCAGCCCCTCGCAAACAGATCCGCCGTCTCTACACACACTGGAACCCCGCACCGCTCAGCATGCTCTGCCCGTCGAAGATTACGCCGCGATCTTAGGCAAGTTGAAACCGACCTTCATCCACCATCCCAAGTCGAAACAGCATCTTCAGAACATCTTCCGTGAGATGGGCTGCGACCTCATGAAGACATACTTTGATGTGCCGAAAATGAGAAGTTCAACCAGTGATGCCTATCTCACCACGGGGATTGCGTATGCGTGGCATCCGCATCGGGACACCTGGTACTCCGCGCCGCTCTGTCAGATCAACTGGTGGATTCCGATTTACGATATTGTGTCCGACAATGCGATGGCGTTTCACCCGCGCTACTGGCGTCACCCGGTCCAGAACAACTCCTCCGGGTACAATTATTATGAATGGAACAAGCAATACCGGGGGCCGAACGTCACGCAGTTTGTGAAAGAAGACCCGCGACCGTTGCCGCGTGCCACCGAGCCGATCGAGTTGGACCCACAGATCCGGCTCATCTGTCCGGCGGGGGGAATTATTCTGTTCTCGGGGGCGCAGATGCACTCGAGCGTCCCCAACACGTCGGGGGAAACGCGGTTTAGCATCGACTTCAGGACCGTGCACGTAGAGGACGCCGCGGCCAAGCGGGGGGCGCCTCATACTGACGAAGCCTGCACCGGGACCACGATGAGGGACTATCTGCGGGCGATGGACCTGTTGCCTCTTCCTGATGAGATTGTGGCCCTGTATAACGATGGAACCGAAGGGCACGGGGATCTGGTGTATCAAAATACCCAACAAGCGCAGGGATGAGTCTACGTTATTCGGCAAACGAGCCACCAAGCGGCCTCTGTTCTCGTGTTCGGGAAGTACGTCATCTTACAGACTCATGGCAAGGACACGTACGGGCGCACCCTTGCCGATGTGCTGCTGCCTGATGGTACCAACGTCAATCACAAGCTGGTCGAAGATGGATGGTGTTGGTGGTATCAGTTATACGCTCCAGGGAATAGAGAATACAAAAGCTAGAGCAGAACGCACGAGAGGCGAAGCAAGGCTTGTGGGTTGATCCGGCTTCTGTGCCTCCGTGGGAATGGCGAAAGAGAACCCGTTGGAACGAACGGGATGTAGCCCTGGTATACGACCATTTCACGACCGCATCTTCATCGGGTTCGAGTCCTGCTCAGTTCCACGTCGGACAAACAACAGATGCTTCAAAACGAATTTCAGCCTCTAGCCTCCTGCCTAGTCGCCCAACGCACCGTGTTCAAAAACCTCTCTCATGGTAGAGAGCGGAGAAGTCGATTTTTCTAGGGCTTTGACGTACCCTTCCACCTGTTTCAAAAAAAATGTTTTTGTCCCCTTAGTCTCGAATCCCCTCCGGAATGGATGGTCAGCCCAAGCACACTGAAGGCATTCCGATACTTTTGACCTTTCGATACAGCACAGTGGTGCTCGATCTAGTTTGGGTGGGAGGGGTCTTCGCGATACCAGGTAAATCCTGCGTTGGCGATCGCACTGGCCTCAGATGGACCAATTCCAATTACTTCGTTCACGATGATTTCTGGGGGATCAAAGCGGTCGTTAAGGAGGCGCCATTGGAGTTCTTTGGCTAGTTCCCGGAGGATAATTTCTTTCGCCAGGGTCTCATCTATGCCACTTACCACTCGCGTTGTGAAGAAGCCGACCCGTCCTGGCTGTCCATCAAAATTAGCCCAGCAATTTCTGCCTTAAATGATGGTTTTAAAGATTTTCATCCGTCAAACAACTAATCGCGGCAGAATCGTGAAAGTGAATTGATATCACGTAAGAAAGGTTTAGGATTCGGCCAAGCATATCATCATCTGGTCCAGCAGTCGCGATGGTCGAAATTGTTGGGTCCCGTCTAAATTATGAACAGGTAGCTACTCAGGATGATGCAGAACGATTACTGAAGTCATTATCAGTTGATTAAGAACCCATTTCTAGTCACCATGTAATCCTCACTGTGGCATTGTCTTTGGCTGGCTGATGAACCCATCAATTCAAATACTTCCGATATGCAATTGCGCCGATTTGCGTAACGAGGTGCAGCATAACTATCTTCATCCTTTTTTTTAAAACTGAGCGATATTGACCAGATTTGAATAAGTTGTTGAGCGCAAGCTTACTCCCAAGGCACAACTGCGTTGTTGAGAACGTTGCCCTTGCTAGGCTCGGCTGATCCAGCGCGATCCGCACTTTCAACAGATCATGCAGGATCTTGGAACGTTAAGACCTCCGGAGTTGCCAGGACACCGAGCCCCAATTTCTCGTGATAGGAATAGACACTTCTGACAGAGAGCGTCGAGCTAACGACCCAACTCTCTCATATGAACAAAGGAGGACTCCGATGAAGACGACATATATGACGTTGGGGATACTCTGCGGCGTGGCTGGAATTCTAGCCGGTTGCGGTGGCAATTACTACAAGGTGAACGATCCAACCAGTAACAAATTATACTACACCACGAAGATCGATCAATCCAAGTCAGGGGCTATTACCTTTAATGATAAAAAGAGCGGCAGCAAAGTGACGCTGCAATCGTCTGAAGTAAAAGACATTTCCAAGGAGGACTTCGAGGCGGGCGTCAAGGTGGTGGCAGCAGCGCCAGCCAAAGTAACTCCAGCCGCGGCCCCAGCTCAAGCACCGGTACCTGCTCCAGCACCAGCTCCAGCCGCGGCGGCTCCGGTCGAGGCCCCGGCGCAGCCGGCCGATTCGAAGTAGCAGAAGAGCTGAGATCGCCATCAGGTACACAAGGGGAGTATCGTGCTATGACCGATCAACCTACCAAGGTGCTGGTGGTGGATGACCATGCGCTGAGCAGGGACCTGTTTTGCAAGGTATTAACGTCTGCTGGCTACGCAGTCCGAGCCGCTTCGGATGGACTGAACGCGATACGTCAGCTGGAGGAGACACGATTCGATATTGTCCTCACCGACGTTTCCCTGCCTCAAATGATTGGGCTGGAACTCCTGACTGAAATCCGTGACCGCTGGCCGGAGAGCCGTGTGGTGGTGCACTCGAACCTGTTGACGTGGAGGGTAGCGCAACTTGCCAAGGTGGAGGGGGCATATGCCTACCTCTCCAAGTCCCACAACACCGGTCAGCTCCTCAAGACAATAGCGTCCGCTTCGCTGGCCGTATAGCGGGATTTTTGAAATCCCTGGCCGGCGTGGATAAGCGAGAATGACTGGAGGAATCATGAACATGCCACACCAAGGTGATCGCTCAGAACGAAGCGATGATCAGGAAATTCTTGAAGGTCCCATGGGGGCAAAATTCACAATCGAGTCGGTGTGTCAATGCCGGCTCTTCGCGAAAGGAGCGATGATCATGGTAAGACAACTAGGTGACGGGTTCCATGGTGTGCGCCTAGTAGGCGCACTGGCAGGGGTAATCGTATTGTTGAGCGGGTGGCTATCCGGCCCCGCCTTGGCGGCTTCGGCTAAAGAAATTGACGCTGGTGCGGGCGAAGCCATCGTGAAATTCGAAGAAGAAGTCAAAGATGGGAAGAATGTGCTCGCCAGCAGCAAAGGCGTACTGGTGTTCCCGAGAGTACTGAAGGGAGGGGCTGGCTTCGGAGGAGAGTACGGAGAAGGTGCACTCCGAGTCGCAGGCAAGACGGCGGATTACTACAGCATGTTACAGGGTTCCTTTGGATTACAACTCGGAGGGGAAATCAAAACCGTCATCATCGTGTTTCTGCAGGAGGAAGCCCTAAAACAGTTCCGGGCAAGCGAAGGCTGGAAGGCAGGGGTGGACGGCTCCGTCTCCCTCGCCACCTTGGGAACTGGGGGTACCATCGATACGCAGACCCTGAAAGAGCCAATCGTCGCATTCGTCTTGGGACAGAAAGGGTTGATGTATAACCTGTCGTTCGAAGGAACGAAATTTACCAAGCAGAAGAAGGCGTAACGTTGTCGATGGGTTTGAATGCGCAATATTTTACGCAATTTCGACTAGCCGATAGTGTACGAGCCCGCGCAATCCAGAAAGGAGAAATTATCATGCAGACATTCAAAACCACCATCCTAGTCGCAAGCTTAGTCGCTTTGGCAGGCTGTGCGAGTTCGGGAAAGAGTTCCGTTGCAACCTATGATCACAGCCCCGTTTGTACTCAGACTCACGGATGGCAGCCTTGGAGTGACGATCGTTGCAATCCCCCCGAAGCGCCGAGGGATCTCGCCGCCGAGCTGGCCGCAGCACAAAATGAAATTCAATCGCTGGGCCTCAGGCTGTCGACGGTGAAAGGCTTGTTGGCTGATCGTGAGAAGGAAATCGCCGCTCTGCGCGTCGAAAGGGACCGAAAATAGAATCCCGAAGAGTTTGACAAGGCGGAACTTCTGGCCTCCTGATCATTTACGGATTGGCATCTTCCCCTGCGGACAGCAATCCATCAGAGAGCTGTGTCATCATTTTCTCAACGGCCTGCATTTCGTGGTCCGATGAATGCGGATCAATATTGTGGAGGGGGCCAGATAGCGCCACGCGCCTCTTCCACCAGTAAAGAAACTCAGGAGAGTCTCATCAGCACATCGTCGGGGACTATTCTCAACACTTTTGCTACCCGCAAGAACTCAATAACATCTAGCCGATGTTCTCCCGATTCGTCTTTCGACACATAAGACTGTGGACGATTGAGTCTCTTTGCTACGTCTTCCTGAGACAATCCAGCGTTCACTCTGGCCTCTCTAAGTAACTTACAAAAGAGAGCGTATAAGGCAACTGGGGCAGACTGATTAGCAGAAATTGCGAATCGCCTGTAATGACAGGGGGATTGCCTACGCCATCAATGACTTAAGCAATCCCCCTAGGTCAGCTTGGGAAGCTAGGACTCTACCACTGAGCTACGCCCGCTCGCTGCACCGAATCCTACGCTGGCCTTCTCAACCAAGTCAAGAAACTCCCGGCAACTACACCCGCAATTCAACCAGCGCAAACTTTCGGCGGCCGACTTTCAAGCGATAGGTTTGTCCGGTCACAATCGATAATACCGCTTTCGCATCACTTTGCTTTCGTCCCTCGACCTCTAAGCCCCCCTGAATGATCAGTCGCCGGGCCTCGCTTTTACTCGGCACAAGACCCGTCTTGGTCACCAGATCGACAAGACTGATCGTTTGCGCCTCGCTCAGATCGCGCAGGGTTAAGATCAAACGCACGTCCGGCTCGTTCGGAAATTCCCGCTCCTGGAATTTCTGTTGAAAGCCTTCCCTCGCCTGCCGACCGACTTCGGCCCCGTGGTATCGAGTCACGATCAACTCCGCAAGCACTTGTTTCGCCTCCATAGGATGAATCGCCTTTACCCTGGACAAATCCTCCGTTGTGAGCAGTTCGTAATACCTGAACATCAACGTGTCACTGATCGACATCAATTTCCCGAACATATCGTCCGGCATGTCTTCCAGCGCGATGTAGTTGCCGGAACTCTTGCTCATCTTGCGTACGCCATCGGTCCCTTCTAACAGGGGCATCGTGATCACGACCTGTGGCTCTTGGCCATAGTCTCTTTGCAGATCTCGCCCCACCAACAGGTTGAACTTCTGATCAACGCCACCCAGTTCGATATCGGCCTTGAGCGCCACGGAATCGTAACCCTGCACAAGAGGATACATAAACTCGTGGATACTGATGGGCTTCTGCTCTCGATACCGTTTATGGAAATCGTCCCGTTCGAGCATGCGCGCAACACTGTACTGTGCGCTCAGATGGATCAGGTCTTCCGCCGTCATTGTGCTCATCCATCGACTATTGAAATCCACCAGGGTCTTCGCAGGATCGAGAATTTTGAAGATCTGCCGTTCGTAGGTCTTGGCATTCTCCAAGACTTTTTCTTTCGAGAGCGCGACTCGCGTCTCCGATTGGCCGGTCGGATCGCCGATCATACCGGTGAAGTCCCCGATCAAGAAAATAACTTGATGCCCGAGCTCCTGAAAGTGCTTGAGCTTGTGAATCAGAACCGTATGGCCCAGGTGCAAATCCGGCGCGGTCGGATCGAAACCGGCTTTCACACGCAGCGGTCGTTTTTCTTTCAAGGATCGTGTCAGCTTCGATTCAAGTTCGGCCTGCTGAATCACCTCCACGACTCCACGGAGGATCAAGTCGAGTTGACGGGAAAGTTCGCTCATGTCGCTTTTTTCCCATTGTGTATAGATGTTCCGTCCGGCGTCACCGTAACCATTGGGCGAATTTTTTCAAACTTCTTTTTCCCCACACCTTTGACCGCCCGTAATTCGTCAGGAGATTGGAAGGCGCCCACCGATTGCCGATATTTCATGATCCGTTCAGCCAGCTGTGGGCCGATCCCCGGTAATGCGTCAAAATCCTTCTCCGTAGCCCGGTTCAGATCGAGCAGGCCCTGGGGGGGTCGCTTCGGTATAGACGTAGTAGGCCTCTGACCAGCTAACGAGGTGAGCGTGGATGGACTCACGGTAATCTTCTCTTCTTCGGCGGAAGAAACTTCAGCTTTTGACCCTTCAAGCGATTCTGCTGAAAGGTCGTGATCCCGGTCGAACGAGGTCGGCAGAGTCCACCCGATCCAGAAGACGACTCCCATGGTCATCGCAAACATCCCGAGTTTGATAAGGAGAGAGTAGAGCATAGTCGTCAGGTCGAATTTCTAAAGTCGAATGTCTTCCGGCTTGACGACTTTAGGACTTTACGACTTTTAGGATTTACAACACCCTTTTCCGTGCCTGGTGAATAGCCTTCCCACCGACATCTTCAGCCGCTTCCATCATCCCCTCCGACAGCGTTGGATGGGCATGGATCATTTCCGCCACCTGCGTCACTGTCGCGCCGACCTGCATGGCCAAGGTTGCTTCATGCACCAAGTCTGCTGCGTGAGCCCCGACGATATGGACGCCGAGAATTCTTCCGCTCGGCGACTCGGCAATGACTTTGAAGAAACCCGTCGTGTCCCCCGTCGCTTGCGCCTTCCCCACAGCGGCATATCGAAAACGTCCCACTGTGATCATCTGGTCGGGATTCCCCCCGGCAGACCTGACTCGTTCGCGCGCTTGTTGCTCAGTTAGACCTACGCGGCCAATCTCCGGCAGGGTAAAAATTCCGGCAGGGATGACATCATAGCGGACCGTCGACTGATGCCCCATGATATTTTCTACCGCGACTTTGCCTTGCGCCGAAGCCACATGAGCCAACATGACCGTGCCGACCACATCGCCGATCGCATAGATCCCCGGCACAGTGGTTTCCATCCGTTCATTGACGAGAATCTCTCCGCGCCGACCCGTCCGTACCCCGACCTGCTCCAGTCCAATGCCCCCGCTATTCAATCCTCGTCCCACCGACACCAGAAGCTTCTCAGCCACAACTTGCACGCCGCTTTTAAGATGCGCCGTGGCGGTCGTCGATGACCGCTCCAGTCTTTCGATGGTCGTTCCAGTCAGAACCGTCACACCGCGCTTTTTCAACTCCCGCTCCATGGTCGATGAGACATCGTCGTCCTCCAGGGGCAGTACTCGCGGCATCAACTCAACGATAGTGACCGCCGTCCCTAGACCGCTATACAGCGCCGCGAACTCGCATCCTTCGACTCCCGCGCCGACAATCAGCAGCCTGGCGGGAATCCGATCGAGGTCCAGGAGGTGCCGGCTTGTAAGAAGTTGCTCTCCGTCGATCGGAAACTGCGGCAGGTTCGGCCAGGATGATCCGGTCGCGATCACGATTGCGTCGGCCTGAACGACCCGTGCTGTGCCATCGGCTGTTGTCACTGTGATCGTCCGCCGATCTCGCAACGAACCGGTTCCTTGTACATGCTCGATGTTCCACGCCTTGAAAAGTGTCGCAATGCCTTTCACGAGAGTGGCCACGACTGTATTCTTTCGAGCAACCATCCGGACGAGATCGTATCTGACCGGTCCTTGGACGAGCAGCCCCATGTCTCCGGCTTTTTTGACCTTGTCACCGAGTTCGACGACCGATAAGAGCGCCTTGCTGGGAATGCAGCCCCAATTCAAACAGACACCGCCGAGTGCGTGGGATTCAATCACGGTGACGCGGGCGCCGAGCTGGGCCGCTCGGATCGCAGCGACATAGCCGCCTGGGCCGGCGCCGAGAACCGCAATGTGTGTTTGAACCGGCATATTAAGGTTGAGGTTTACCCTTAACCTTTTTTCTGGCTGGCAAGAAAGGTTTCATACTGTGCTGCAGTCATCAGCTTGTCGACTTCGCTCACGTTCAACAGATCAATCAGCACCATCCATCCTTTGCCATATGGATCGGAATTCACCGTTTCCGGATGGTCATTCAGATCGGCATTGATCTTGACAATAGCGCCGCTCACGGGCGTGTATATCGTGGAAGTCGTCTTGGTCGATTCGACCTCACCGATTTGTTGTCCGGCCTTGACGACGGTGCCAGGCTTCGGCAGATCGATGAACACGATATCGCCCAACGCATCTTGAGCGAAATGACTGATGCCGACAGTAGCCTGTGTCCCACTTACTCGAACCCATTCATGCTCTTGGTGGTAACGGAGGTCTTTCGGAATCATGGCGCACTCCCATTGGAGAAGGTCTAGGTTGAGGTTAAGGACAAGTGACCGCCGGGCATGCTCTGTTGAAGCCACTCAGCCTGAGTTCTAACCTCGACATCCAAAATTTTTCGGATCGTAGTGGTCCGGCGCCACTTTGTCAAGGAATCACAGGCCAGGAGTCTGTCTGAGTCATCTTTCGTTGCGAGGCGAACGTGTTGCCGGCAGATGCAAGCCGCGGGCTCCGAGAAACTGGAGGCGTATTCTCTGGAATACGTTGAGGATTTCTTGGAGTCGAGAACGACGCTGATGCCGACCGATCGTTTGCCGCAGCAGAATGGCATTACTCGGACAGACTCCTATTTCAGGAGCAACAGATGTGACCCGACCTGCCCAACTTTCTCCATGAGTGCGGTTTTCACGACCGTCATGATGGATGAGGTATCCATTGCACCCAGAAAGATACCCAGCCAGAGCCGGCGTTCGTCTCCACCCGTCAGGGCTAATCGTTGTTGCATTACATCTAACCCCGCCCACTGTTCAGCAGATCGTTCGGACATGTCCGGATCAGGTTGAACAACCAGGTGGAGGCCCCGCTGTTTCGTTTCAATCGCATCCTCACCATACTCCAGCATGGCTTCCACCGGCGAGCTGATCGCCTGCTCGTGAACGGCCACGGCGACGACAAACCCCGGCCGCGTTTGTCGTAACTGTCGAGCTAAGCGCGTCACATGTTCCAGATACGTCCTCGTTTTCCACCCGGCGCTGCGCCATCCGTTTTCTGTAAACGCCGGCTGATCTCGACTGTCGGATGGCTGGCCAAAGAGTCCTTCGAACATCCGCCGAGACGTGGGACTCCATTCCCCAGCAAATCCCTTGGCCTTCCTGCTCTCAAGCACCAGCCCATCGATGCCAGTCCTTAACAAATCCTGCGCTACCGCCTCGACGAAACGCTGATATTCAGGATGGAGTACATCAACATGGCCAACAGGCTGCGGCATCCGATCTATTTGGTTAGGCACGGCGATGTTCCACTCAGAATTTGCGGGCATCCATCCAGGCTCATGCAGATTGAGCGACGCCAGCACCGCTATGCCCTTAGCATGGGCTGCAGGCACGATCATTGTAAAAAGATCTTCGATGACCGGGACCTTTGAAGTCTGAAAGTACACGCCTGGAGAACCTGCCCGCAGTGCGTCATGAACTGAAGAGCCCGTCTCGACAACCAACGCCGTTACTCCTGCGTCAGCGAGTTGCGACATCCATGACCGGAGATCAGCAATCATCTGCCAGTGCACGTTCGTCAGCCAGAGCCCGACCTGTCTGCGCTCCAACAAGGACAATGGGCTGAGCCTCCGACGAACTGCGTCCAGCCTATTGAGCGCGTGAAACTCATAACTACCAGCAGCCGGAGTCGACCCTGGCGCCGCCCCAACCACGGCACGATACGCAGCCAGCGCAGCCGGGAGATCCCCATCCTGCTCATATGAGCGCGCCAGCCACCAGCGAGCTTCGCTCAGCTTTGGAGAATCGGGATTTGAATCAACGAATCGCTGAAGGAGTGCGCTCGCAAGTCGATACTTCTCTTGCACATAGGCGCGATAGGCCGACTCAAGAAGACGCCTCTGAGCTTCCATCGCCGGATCGATACCCGACATGGCAGGCAACGCAGAAGGAGGGAGCCGGGGCTCTAGATTGGCACACCCTGGAAGGAGCGAGAGCGACGCACAGAAAATCCATCTTACAGCGTCCGGCCAACGGTGCACGGAAAAAAGCACAGCCCTTTCTGGTTGGTCTGGTCTGTTTTGTTTGTCTAGTTGATCTGGTTTATCGGATCAATTCGCTCAACTAAAAAAACCAGACAGAGCAAACAAACCAAATAACGGTCCTCACACGCTGGCGGCCTTTTTCAGCATCTTGCTAACCGACAGATGTCGCTATCCGACCAGGTCCATTTCGGGAAAGAAATATGCAATCTCGAACCTGGCGGTTTCCGGCGAGTCTGATCCGTGCACCGCATTAAATTCGATGTTCGTCCCATGAGCCTTGCGAATCGTGCCGGCTTCCGCCTTGGCCGGATCGGTCGCACCCATCAGTTCTCGATTTTTTTTGATCGCATTGTCGCCTTGGAGAACCAAAACCACGACGGGACCCGACGACATGAACTTACAGAGACTTTCGAAAAAAGGCCGCGTCTTATGCACCGCGTAAAATCCCTCAGCTGTCGACTTTGAAAGGTGCATCATTCGTATAGCCACTGGCTTAAGGCCAGCTTTGTCATAACGGGCAATAATGTCACCAATCACGTGCTTTTTCACCGCGTCGGGTTTAATGATGGCTAACGTTCGTTCACTCATTGGTTTAAGTTTTCCTTCCGTTTATATGGAAACTATGGCAAAAACAGCGTGTGCATTATAAGGATCGGTTCTATGCCATGCAAGAGAGCGCCGGCTCGATCAGGAAAATTGCGATGCCAGATCCTGAGGGCGAAATACCCCTCGCTCAGTAATAATCCCTGTAATCAACTCAGCCGGTGTCACGTCGAACGCGGGATTGTAAACTGCAACCCCTTCGGGTGCGACAGGTTTGCTACCGTGAACCGCAGTTACTTCCACAGGACTCCGCTGCTCGATCGGAATGTGTGCTCCCGTTGGAGTTTTCAGATCGATCGTAGAATACGGTGCGGCTACATAGAAGGGAATCCCATGAGCTTTCGCCAGCACTGCAACTGAGTATGTGCCGATCTTGTTTGCCACATCCCCATTGGCGGCAATCCGATCCGCTCCCACGATGCAGAGGTGAATTTTCCCCTGTCGCATGAGCGCGCCTGCCATATTGTCCGTAATGAGCGTCACCGGAATCTGATCCTGCATCAGCTCCCAGGCCGTGAGCCGTGCGCCTTGCAGAACCGGTCTGGTCTCATCCGCGATGACCTGAATCTTTTTCCCCTGTCCCCATGCTGCACGAATGACACCGAGCGCGGTGCCATAGCCGGCAGTTGCCAGCGCACCGGCATTACAGTGGGTCAGGACTGTTTGACCGCTTGCGATGAGTTCGGCACCGTGCCGGCCCATCGCCTTGCAGAGAGCGATGTCTTCATCGAGAATAACCTGCGACTCCTTCAGCAATGTGGACTTGATGGAGGTGATCGGCTGTGAACGTAACGAGGCAAGCAGGCGTTTCATCCGTTCGATAGCCCAAAACAGGTTGACCGCGGTCGGCCTGGTCGCCGCAAGGTGATCGCAGATCACGAGCACTTCTTTGGCAAAGGCCTCGTAGTCGGATGCCGTGACGGCCTGAGCGCCGAGTGCAACCCCCATTGCCGCCGTCACACCAATCGCAGGTGCCCCTCTGACTTTAAGGCTGCGTATGGCCTCGGCGACGGTCTGATAGTCGCGACAGTCCAGAAACTCAATGTGTTCCGGCAAGCGGCTCTGATCGAGCAGCCGAACTGCGCCGTCCCTCCATTCAACTGTAGGAACCATGGAAGGATCTTGTAGCGGGAACTGAGATGCAGTGCAAGGGGTTAGGCGGTCACCGGCTTCTCTCCATTTTGGCAAATTCTCTTTCTAACACGGCCCTGATGAACCCGCTGGTCGTGTACCGTTGCTGTTTCAAGTTATCCAGCTGGGCTTTGAGGTTGATGGGTAACTGAATCACGATCCGTACGAGATTTGGCATACCCGATCTCCCTTATGAATGATGTGTGAATGATGTAACAGAGGCACGAATGGCGGCATATGCTATGCCTTGGTAGCAGCTGATGAGAGATGAATAACATTGAGGGCTTATGCTATGAAAGCTTCACTAGTAATGAAGGAATGGTCGAAATTCGCCTGGCGAAGAAGTGAAATGTGCACTCTTCCATGTAGTCAGGCCAATCCAAGATCCTGCGCTGGATGGTCTAGTGAGCTAAACCGACAGCATGAGGCTCAAACACTGGTTAAGGAAAATCGCGCCATTGTTTCCACATGCGCGCCCAATTCGCTTGCTCACAGACCCACAGGCATGCGACGTTGTTTGTCGGCTGCCAGACTAACTCTCTCGTTCGATGCACAGTAAGCGCCTTATCAGAAACTTTTCCTGTAAACCACACCCCGCCGTCACGATCAGTTCGCAGCACCGTACTACCTTCTGATTTATACGCATCGAGAACGGCGGCGGCCGGGTGTCTGTAAGGGTTATGGCGCCCTGCGGAGAATACGGCATACCGAGGATGTACCGAGGCCAACCAGTCACGATTCAGCGAACTTATCGCCCCGTGATGAGGCACTTTGAGAACATCAACCTGACCGTGAGATATTGCTCCGATCATCCGTGACAGGCCATCTTGCTCAACATCCGCGGCGAACAGTATCGTATGGTTTCCACACGTCAGCTGCGTCACTACAGAACGATTATTCAGCCCATGTCCGCTCACATGACCATCCTGCAACTGCATTTCGAGAGCTTCATCCGTTGATGGGTTGAGGACCACCATCCGACAAGGGCCGGACGACACGATTTCCTGTCCTTCTCTGGCCACCTGCTCGTGGAGCCCTCGCTCAGACAATGATTGCTGCAACCGTCGATAGAACAACTCTTCCCTGCTCTCTCCAGATCCCCAGTAATTCTTTACCATGAAATGGCGGATCACCCAGGCCAGGCCTCCGACATGATCAAGTTGAGGATGTGTGCCGATTACTTGGTCGATGGTTCGTATCCTCCGGTTAAAAAGAAACGGCGCTACCACCCCACGGCCCATATCGAATCGCTCATGGGTTGCTCCGCCATCTATCAATATCACCTGCCCATCAGGCAGCTCAACAACCGCGCTATCACCTTGCCCGACATCCAGGAATGTGACTCGAAGGCGATCCTTATCAAGAAGCATCTGTGGAGACCAGGCCCACCATAGTAAAACCAATAGCGCACCGAAGCCCGCTGCAATCTGGAGTGTTAAACCGCCCGCTCGCTTCCACAGCAATCCAAGGCAGCAATAAAACAGCGCCATGGTAAGAACCGACGGAGCCGCAACGTGCCATTCCCCTCCCGGCAACATCGACACTAGACGAACCGCTTCCACAAAGCGTTCGAGGAGCCACTGATTCAGCGAGGCTAGAGGCAGCACGGTTCCTCCAATGACGATCTGCCAGATTCCGGAAACGAGTCCGATCGGGACAAGCAAAACACCCATCACAGGAACAGCGACCATATTGGTGAAGAGGCCCAACCAGGGCAATTGATTGAAGTAGTATGCAACAAGAGGAGCAGTCGCCACAGTGACAACCCCACTCATCGCCACAGAGTCTCGAACCCAGCGAGCGCAGGTTTTCAGGAGCGATGGTTCGTCGGAAAGCGTCTCCGATTCCCTTGTGCTCGGCCAGGACAGCCATCCTGCAATCGCGATGACGGACAAAAAGGACAGCTGAAAAGAGATATCGAAGAGTGCCTGAGGGTCGTGCATCAAGATTCCCACCGCGGCGGCAGAAAGAGCATGAAACAGACGGCGTTCCTGGCCGAGCCAGAGCGCACTCAGCCCAACAGTCACCATCAGTAACGACCGCATGGTAGCTAGTTCCGCTCCTGCCAGGCAGGCATAGCCCGCAACCGGCATGAACGTACAGGCAGCGGCAATACGGGTCGGCGTAATTTTTCGAGACAACGCGAGAAGCCAATTGGCTGGCAACAGAACGATTGTCCATCTGAGGACCGCAAAGACGAGCACCGCAACGAGACCCAAGTGACTTCCCGAAATTGAGAGAAGGTGCACTGTTCCGGTGACCATGAACTGATCGCGCAGATCTGGATCCAAATACCCTCGATCACCGATGGTGATGCCCATGTAGAGTCCCAGCGCAGGCTGAGGAATGGTGTGCAGCGAGGCGAGACGGATGCTACTCCTCCACCGATCGAATTGATTCCAAATCCCCCACCAGACATGGGCCCGCCCGGATTCAAGAAGCTGTATGGCTTCAGATCCGGTCACCGTGGCGATCGCATCGATTCCTTGCCGTTCAAGATAAACTGCGTAGTTGAATCCGCCTGGATTCAGCGACCCGCTCGGTCGTCGTAGCATCGCCCTGAAGTGGACCCGATCGCCTTGAAAAAATATGCGATCGGGTATGCGCCAGGTCAGGCGAACATGTCTGGTCGCTCCAGACGGATCGATTGGCCCGTCAGATCTGACGGTCATCACCAGTCGATCCGGCGTCTGCTGCACGGGTGACACAATACGACCGCTCACCTCTATAACTGCATCGACCGAATGCTCGGCCAGCTGGTCATGACCGACTGAGTTGACGGTCACACTCCAATAGACAACTCCCATCAAGAGGGCGCCATAGAGCCACGTCGCCTGACGGACGGTGAGCCGCTTGAGCCGTTCGAGGGCGAAGCTGCCTAACGCGATGAGCAGGAGGAGGAAAGAAGCGGAGAGGGGGAAATACGGAATCAGCGATCCGATGAAGAGCCCGGCGATGAAGGAAACAGTGAGGGACGGCAGCATGAGCCTCCCTCAACGGAGGGCGATAATCCTAACCCAGATGGGTCTTGACGACGTCGGCAAGTCGACCGGCTACTTCACGAATCTGGTCATCTCGCTCGCCCTCGACCATGATTCGCAGGAGTGGCTCGGTCCCGGAGTATCGCACCAGTACGCGCCCGCTGCCGTTGAAGCACTGTTCGCTTTCGCGGATTGCGCGCTGAAGTTCTGGAACTGTCTCGAGATTCGGCTTCTTCGACACGTTCACGTTGACCAGTATTTGTGGCATCGCCGTCATCACTCTAGCCAACTCGGACAAGGGCTTTCCGACGCGTTGCATCAGCGACAAAACTTGCAACGCTGAAATCAAGCCATCACCGGTCGTATTATGATCGAGGAAAATGAAGTGACCCGACTGCTCTCCTCCGAAGTTATAGCCTTCAGCAGACATTCTCTCGAGCAAATATCTATCGCCGACGGCAGTCCTCGTGAGCGCGATGCCAGCCTTTGTCATTGCACGCTCTAACCCGAAATTGCTCATCACAGTCCCCACTACTGTCTGCTTCGCCAGCAACCCCTGACGATGAAGATCGAGAGCCAACATCGCCATTATATGATCGCCATCCACAACGCTCCCCTGTTCGCAGACGAATATGGCGCGATCTGCATCACCGTCCAAAGCCACTCCAATGTGAGCTCCCTGCTCGAGGACGGTCTTCTGAAGCAGTTCGGGATGGACCGCGCCGCAGCCTGCATTGATATTCATCCCGTCAGGCTTGTTACCGATCACTTCAACTTTTGCCCCGAGCTCGCGCAACACCGTTGGTGCGACCTTATAGGCCGCCCCATTGGCGCAATCGACCACCAAATTAATCCCCTGGAAATCCAGTTCTTTGGGAAGAGATCGCTTGACAAACTCGATGTACCGCCCCTCGGCATCGTCGATTCGGAATGCCTTCCCGATAGCATCAGCAGTCGGTCTCAGATGGGCAATCTCGTTCGAGACGATGAGGTCTTCAATGCGAGCCTCCATCTCATCCGGCAACTTGAACCCATCGTTAGAAAAAAACTTGATGCCGTTATCCTGGTAGGGATTATGCGATGCCGAGATCATGACCCCTGCATCCGCGCGAAGACTTCTAGTTAGAAATGCAATCGCCGGAGTCGGCAATGGGCCGACCAACAACACATCGACACCCATCGAACAAATCCCGGAGGTCAAGGCCGATTCAAGCATATAACCGGAAATACGCGTATCCTTGCCTATCACGATCTGGTGGCGTCCGGCGCGACGCATAAATAAATGCGCGGCGGCTCGCCCTAATTGCATCGCAATTTCACTGGTCATGGGATCCAGGTTGGCGACTCCCCTGACCCCATCAGTACCGAATAATTTACGCATGTTGCGCTTTCATGGAATCAGCAGTTTGTCGACTGATTGCTGCTGCCACCTGCACCACATCCTTCATGGCTCTCACGTCGTGAACGCGGAGAATGCTGGCCCCACGATCTACCGCCATCGCCACCGCTGCTGCCGTCGCCCACTGTCGTTTCTGAACCGGACGATTCACTAGCTGCCCTAGAAACGCCTTTTGCGAGACACCGACCATCAACGGGCAATCAAACTGCCTGAAGCAGCGTAATTGGGCCAGTAATGTAAGATTATGTGCCAACAACTTACCAAATCCGATACCCGGATCAAGAATGATTTGTTTTTTGACGATGCCATGTGTCATCGCGAAATTGATTCGTTCTTCGAAAAATTCAGAAATCTCTCCGACCACATCGTCGTAGTGAGGAGCCTGCTGCATCGTACGCGGCGTCCCAGACATATGCATGAGAACTACTCCCGCTCCACTTCGGACAATCACATCAATCATGGCGGGGTCGCCTCGTAACGCCGTGACATCGTTCACGAGGACTGCCCCGGCGTCGAGGGCTTCACGCGCTACAGCGGCTTTTGAGGTATCGATCGAAATCGGTACCGTAACGACTTTCGCCAGTGCGTTCACAACGGGAGTCACGCGACGACGCTCTTCTGCCTCGTTAACCACATCGGCGCCGGGACGTGTCGATTCAGCGCCGATGTCCAACAGATCCGCCCCTTCTTCAACCAGCCGAACGGCATGGGCGACAGCGGCTTCCGGATCCAAATAACGGCCGCCGTCAAAAAACGAATCCGGCGTCACGTTGACGACACCCATAATTAGCGGTCTGTCCGGGAATTCGATCAGCCGATCCTTCGCCTGTCGTGACAATGGTTTCGATATTGGCATCCTCCGACGGCGCCTCCATAATAAATATAAAGGATCCGCTACGAGACCCAAGGCCGCCACCTACCGTGGCCAAATGGGATACGCGCTCCAACACAGCTCTCGCGACAAGGACTTCCTTCTCGCATATCGGATTTCAGATGTACTGCCCTTGGACGCCAATGCCCTGAAATGGCATCCCAGAATCAGCGACGCAGAATTTAGGCAGGAACCGTTTGAGAAGTGGACTGCATGATGATTTGATCAATATCAGGACCGTCAAGTACTTCCTTCTCCAAAAGCGCTTCGGCCAATCCCTTCAGACTGGCCATGTTTTCCGTGAGCAACCGTTTCGCCCGCTCATAGTTTTCCGTCACAAGTCGCCTGACTTCCTGGTCGATCTCCATGGCTATTTGATCGCTGAAGTCGCGCTGGCTCACCATCTCTCGCCCAAGAAAAACCTGCTCGCCTTGTTTGCCGAACGTCAGGGGGCCCATCTTTTCGCTCATGCCCCATTCACAGACCATCTTCCTCGCGAGATCTGTCGCCCGCTCAAGATCGTTCCCTGCTCCGGTCGTCATGTCGTTCAAGACTAACTCTTCCGCCACGCGCCCTCCCATAAGGATGGCAAGCTGATTGTACAGATATACTTTCGAATAGCCGTGCCGGTCATCGGTAGGAAGCTGCATTGTCACGCCCAAGGCACGACCTCGGGGAATAATGGTTACTTTGTGGACAGGATCTGTTCCAGGAAGCAGCTTTGCAATCAGTGCGTGTCCGGCTTCATGGTAGGCTGTCGTTCGTTTCTCGTCGTCGCTCAATATCAGACTCTTCCGTTCAGCCCCCATCAACACTTTGTCTTTAGCCATCTCGAAGTCGAGGACCTCCACTTCTTTCTTGTTGAGTCGCGCAGCCCAGAGCGCCGCTTCGTTGACCAAGTTTTCCAGGTCGGCCCCTGAGAATCCGGGCGTGCCACGCGCGATTTTTTCGAGTTCAACGTTCGGTGCGATCGGGACTTTCTTCGTGTGCACCTTGAGAATTTCAATGCGCCCACGCATGTCCGGTCGATTCACCACAACCTGCCGATCAAAACGCCCCGGTCTGAGCAAAGCAGGATCGAGGACGTCTGGCCGGTTGGTCGCTGCAACCAAAATCACACCTTCTGTCGTATCGAACCCGTCCATTTCCACGAGCAACTGATTCAGCGTCTGCTCGCGCTCGTCATGTCCTCCGCCCAACCCTGCGCCACGAAGCCGTCCAACGGCATCGATTTCGTCGATAAAAATAATACAGGGTGCATGTTTTTTCCCCTGCTCGAAGAGATCGCGAACACGAGACGCTCCAACGCCGACAAACATTTCCACGAAATCCGATCCGCTGATACTGAAGAACGGCACACTGGCTTCGCCAGCAATGGCTTTGGCCAGCAGCGTTTTTCCTGTGCCGGGAGGCCCGACAATCAAAACACCCTTGGGGATACGTCCGCCGAGTTTTTGAAATTTGCGCGGATCCTTGAGGAATTCAATGATTTCGAGGACTTCGTTCTTCGCTTCATCCACGCCCGCAACATCGGAGAACAACACTTTCTTGCGCTCTTCGGTCAGCAGACGCGCGCGGCTTTTCCCAAACGAAAGCGCCTTGTTTCCCCCCATTTGCATTTGCCGCATCAGGAAAAACCACAAACCCAGGAAGAGAACAAATGGTCCCCATGTCACGAGGAATGTGATGTACCATGGGCTCTCGTCCGGTGGCTTCGCCTCGATCTGTACACCCTTATCCCGCAAGACCTGCACTAATTCGGGATATTCCACCGAGTAGGTCCGAATACGGGTCTTATCCTTCAGGACAGCACTGATGTGGTTGGCTTTGATGATGACCCGCTCGACCTCTCCCTTGTCGAGCTTGGCCATGAACTCGCTGAAAATCACATCTTCTTCAGGTTCATGGTGCGGCACGCTGAACAAATTGAATAGCAAGATCATGAAGAGGCCGACAACGACCCAGAAAAGTATGTTCTTTGTCCTGGAATTCATCCAGCTCTCCTTGTGGATGGCACACTCAACTGGCCAGAACCCCCCTGCACGTAGTTGATGTTACCACAGGCGTGTTCACGCTGACAACCGTGCGACCGAAGCCTTACTCTTGATCCCCCTCGATATCCAGGACAGCCAGATAGGGAAGGTTCCGGTACTTCTGCTGATAATCGAGCCCGTATCCGACGACATACTTGTTCGGAATCTTGAATCCCACATAATCGATGCCGACATTGACGGTCCGGCGATCCGGCTTGCTCAACAGGGTGCATACTTTAATCGACCGTGGCTTCTTCTTCGCCAGGGTCTTGACCAGGTATTGAACCGTCAATCCGGAATCGACAATGTCTTCTACCAGTAAGACGTCTTTACCCTTGATGCTCTCGGTGAGTCCGGTCACCATTCTAACCGTTTTAGTTTTACCGGCCGATTTTATTCGAGACCCGTCACTCGTCACCATGAGAAAATCCACCCGCATGGGAATTCTGATTGCGCGAGCTAAATCGGCATAGAAGGCATAGGCCCCTTTCAACACTCCCACCAAAACGAAATCCTTCCCTGTATAATCGGTCGTGATCTGCTTGCCCAGTTCACGAATCCGGGAGCGCATTTCTTCCTGCGTCACAATCGGCCGTCCGAAGATCCGTTCCATGCCCCTTACCCCTCCTCTGACGACCGACTATGCACCGTGACAACCAAACAACGTGTCGTCTCTCGATGAACGGCAAAGCGTTCGTCCTGTCGCATTCCAACTACCCAGAGGATTCCCTCCGGCGCTACCAGTAATGGAACCGTCCCGCGTGTATGGTAAGCCACCTTCCTATCGGTAAAGAAGTCTTGAAGCTTCTTGCTCTTCCCTCCCATCCCCAGAGGAAAGAATCGATCGCCTGCCTGCCAAGTGCGAACAACAAGAGGTTCCGAGAACCGGTCGGCGTCGAACAATGCGACGCCTCGTGAAGCAAATCTGCTCTCTGCATCGGCAGCACCACGAGTCATGAGTTGTACATGAATTTGCTGATTCGTTCCAGCCCATACGACCGTCGAGGGTACCGGAACCGTATGCCTTTCCTTCTTCTTTTGCTCTGAATCAATCCCTTGGCCACGATCTCCTCCTACCTCCGGGCTAAATTGCACCGAACCCTTGTCCAGGGTCATGAGGGTCCGCTTCAAAGAAAGCCGTGACCAGCCCTTTCCCTTGAGAATGACACGCCGAACCGACTCCACCACGCGCAGGCTGCTGGTTCGTTTCTCATCGTTGTACACCCGTAAGATCGCCCGAATGAGACGCCGCTGAAAAGCGATCGGCAGTTCGATAAATGCCCGGCGGTCGATTCGTTGACCTCCTCCTGAAGCACAGCTGACAAGTGTACGAACGAGCGTACTTGTCACTTCGTCCAGATATTGCTCATCCTCGCGAATGACGTCTGCCTGCCGCTGCAGCACACTGACGGCAGCTGGTGCCAACCGCGTGATGACGGGGAGAAGTTCTCTCCTGATCCGATTTCGATGATACAGCAACTTCTCATTGCTCGAATCACGACGGTAGGTCAGCCCTTCATGATTGAGATATGCCACCACCTCATCCCGGGTGGCCGCGAGAAGGGGGCGAATAATTCTATCTTTACGAGCGTACGGCATCCCTGCCAACCCGGTCATGCCCGCTCCCCGTAACAGCCACATGAGAACAGTTTCGGCCTGGTCATTGGCAGTATGGCCGACTGCAATGCGGTCAGCCTGCACCTTGTGAGCCAGTCGCTTCATGAAGTCATAGCGCTCTTCGCGCGCCGCAGCTTGAAATGAGGCCTGCTGCCGTCGCTCGCTCGGTGCAGGTCGATGGATGACAAGCGGCAGTTGCCGTTCTCGGCAGAAGGCATCGACAAACGATTCATCATCCTCTGATTCCGTTCCGCGAAGTCCATAGTTACAATGGACCACCGTCAATGTGAGCCGCCAGGGTAGGGCTAAACGATGGAGGAGGGACAGCAACGCGACCGAATCGGGCCCACCCGACACCCCGACAAGCAAGTGCTGACCGGGCGTGAACAGCTGTTGTTGGCGCACTGTTCGAATCAGTTTGGTCAATAGGGCCGGTCGCGCGGCGGACCTGGATGACATCCCCGGAACTGACGTTTCAACGGCCATGGTTACTGAACTCCCTGCGGAATACGGCGCAAGCTCTTACGCGCCTGCTCCACATCACAGGCAATTTGCTTCGACAGTTCATCGGCAGATGCGAAAGTGTGATCGCCGCGTACCCATGCCACAAACTGTACAGTGATCTCCTGGCCATAGAGAGTGTCGGTTTGGTCAAAAATGTTGACCTCGATCAATCGTTCGCCCTGTCCAAAGGTCGGTCGCGTGCCGATGTACGCGATCGCATCGTAGGTATGAGAGCCGTGGATGGTCCGCGCAGCATAGACGCCATCGGGCGGCACAACGCGATCAGCCGGAACGTGCAGATTGGCCGTAGGCCAGCCTAGTGCCTGTCCCTGTTGCGTTCCGTGCACCACAGTACCACGAATCCCATAAAAGCGTCCGAGCAACGTAGCGGCCCGTTCCATATTCCCTGCCTGAATAAGCCGGCGAATCCTGCTTGAACTCACCACGTCTCCTTCACACATCACGGGGGTCACGGGATGCACGAGAAACCCGTATCGCGCGCCGAGCCGCACCAAATCTTCAATATGCCCTGCTCGGCCTTTCCCGAACGCAAAATGATTGCCCACGAACAGTTCGGACAGGTGGAGAGATCGATGCAGGATGTCCCCGGCAAATTGATCCGGGCTCATGGACGCAAAGGCAGGGGTAAAGTCCAGGAAAACCACTTCATCGATCCCAGCGGCTTCGAGGTACGCGAGCTTTTCTTCCGGACTGGTGAGAAAGCGAAAATCGATGTGAGGCGCGAGGATCTTTACCGGGTGCGGATCGAACGTCAGTACGAGCGCTGTTCCCTCTGCCTTCCGAGCCGTCTCGACCACCGTCTGCAACAGCGCTCGATGGCCCCGGTGATGACCGTCGAAGTTGCCGATCGTGGCGACCGGATAGGCACGTCGACACTCGCCGGACAACTCACGCGTCACTTTCAGCATGGTCGTCAGCGGAGAAGTTGCGCCGCATCTTTTGCGAAGTACGTAAGAATAAGATCCGCACCGGCCCGTTTAATCGAAAGCAACGATTCCATCATGGCTCGCGACTCATCGAGCCAGCCGGCTTTGGCAGCCGCTTTGATCATGCTGTACTCCCCGCTCACTTGATAGGCCGCCACCGGTAACAACGTCTGACATCTCGCCGCGGCAATGACATCGAGATACGGCAATGCCGGTTTCACCATGATGATATCGGCGCCTTCCTCGACATCGAGCGCAATCTCCCTGAGCGCTTCCCGGCGATTGGCGGGATCCATCTGGTAGGACTGTCGATCTCCGAACTGCGGGCTTGAAAAAGCCGCGTCCCGAAACGGAGCGTAAAAGCAGGACGCGAATTTGGCGGCATAGGCCATGATCGGCAACTCCGGAAAACCGGCCTGATCGAGTTCCGCCCTGATTGCCGCTACCCGCCCATCCATCATATCGGACGGGGCTACCATATCGGCGCCCGATTGCGCATGAGTTCTGGCCATCGCACGGAGACACGCCAATGTTTCATCGTTGAGAATGCGCCCGTCCTTGACGATACCGCAATGGCCGTGATCGGTGTATTCGTCGATGCAGACATCGGTCACGACCATCAACTCCGGCACCTGGTCCTTCACCGCCTTGACAGCCCGCTGCACGATACCGTTCGGGTCGAACCCGGAACTTCCGCGATCGTCTTTCCGGTCGGGAACCCCAAAGAGGATGATGGCGGGAATTCCCAAGGCTGCAACCTCGCCGGCCTCTTTCACCAGGAGATCGATCGAAAGCCGGAACTGCCCTGGCATCGAGCCGATCTCCTCCCGCCGGCTTCGCCCTTCCACAACGAACAGCGGATAGATCAAATCGGACGGGGTCAGGCTTGTCTCCCGTACCATACGGCGAAAAGCCTCATGCTGCCGCAGCCTTCTTAGTCGCTGTATTGGGAAGGCCATCGGATCACTTCCTCGGCAGATTGGTCAAGAACACCACGATATCGCGCACAGAAATCATGCCGACCAATTTTCCACCTTGAGTCACACCCAGATGTCGGATATGCGTTTTGGCCATCAGATCGTTGGCATCCAATACGGTCTTATCCTCTTCGATCGTCATGATCGGGGCCGACATAATCTGTTCTGCCGTGGTCGTATGGGTGTCGATTCCCGTCGCGACCACGCGCCGGACCATATCGGTATCCGTGAGGATGCCGATAATTTCCTTTCCATTCGTCACAAACAGGCTGCCGATGCCACGATCCCGCATGATCCTTGCCGCCGTCTGCGCATCTGTATCCCGCTCAACCGAAACAAACTTCTCTCTTAAAACCATGAATGATTTGACTGGAACCATGTCATGCCCTCCCTTGCCTAATTGACTCCATCGCCCTGCCGTTTGCGTTGGCTTAACCGCGCGTAGGAACGGCGACTCGCGCCCCTTCCCTGAAATGCCTCACAATTGCCTCCGCCAGCGCCGGCACAGTGTTCTCAGCCGGCATGATTCTGACCGTCAGCCCATACTCTTCCGCCGTCCGCGCCGTAATGGGTCCGATGCAGGCCACCACTGTCCCGGCAAGAAGAGATATCACCACACTCCTCCCTCCAAAAAGGTCCACGAAATTGCGGACAGTGGACGAGCTCGTGAATGTTATCGCAGCCACTCGCCCATCGCGAAACTGTTGCGCCAAGCCTGCGACATCCCCAGCCGGAGCGATCGTGCGGTAGACAGGAATCACTTCGACGGTCGCCCCTAACTCACGCAATCGATCCGGCAAGATTTCACGAGCGACTTCGGCGCGTGGAATCAATACGCGGCTCCCGTTGATTCCCACCTGAGCCAATGCTGCAATCACACCCTCCGCCTGAAACTCGATTGGGACGATATCCGGTGATAACCCGTAGACTCCCAATTCCTGCGCAGTTCTTGGCCCAATCGCGCAGAGGCGAAGGTTTGCCAAGGCGCGCACATCTTTCCCTGACGCACGAAGCCGGTCCATGAAGGGCCTCACCCCGTTCACACTTGTAAAAATCAGCCATTGATACGTGCTGAGACGCGCCACCGCATCATCGATCGCCTGCCAACTGACAGGAGGCACGATCTGAATTGTCGGAACGACAACCGGCTCCGCGCCATAGGCCGCCAGCAAGTGAGAAAATTCTTTCGCCTGTTCCTGTGCGCGGGTCAGCACAATCCGTTTTCCAAAGAGCGGCTTGGTTTCAAACCAATTCAGTTGTTCTCGCAATCGCACGACGTCACCCACGACGACTACCGTCGGCGGTTCAAGATGCGCGGCGTCTGTCTTCGCAACAATATCTTTCAATGTGCCCACAATGGTCTGTTGATCGGCTTTAGTTCCCCAACGAATCGCTGCAACAGGTGTGTCGGACGGACGGCCCTCCGACAGTAAGTGTCCGACAATTGAAGGAAGGTTCTTCATCCCCATCATGAACACAAGTGTCCCCGATGCACTAGCTAATTTGGGCCACTCCAACAACGCCGCCGGTTTGGTGGGATCTTCATGACCGGTTACAAAGGTGACTGTGGATGCCAACGTGCGATGGGTTACAGGAATGCCTGCATAGGCAGGCACGGCCACAGCCGCCGTTACACCGGGCACAAGCTCGAAGTCAATCCCTGCAGCAGACACCGCTTCCGCCTCTTCTCCACCGCGTCCGAAGACAAATGGATCTCCCCCTTTGAGCCTGACCACTACGTTCCCCGCTTTGGCTTGCTCGATGAGCAATCGATTGATATCGGCTTGGTCTTGATACCGCCCCCGTCCCCGCCGACCGACGTAGATACGCTCGGCCGTGGCTGGGGCATACTGTAACAAGATCGGATTGGCGAGGTAATCGTAGAGAATGACATCGGCCGTCTCAAGGCATTCCTTGCCTTTCAGCGTCATGAGTCCAGGATCGCCAGGCCCGGCTCCGATCAAATAGACCTTTCCTGCTCTTCTCGTTTCAGTCATGTGGTTCCGTAGATGGCTCGGAGTATTGTGTTGCCTCCACGGGCGAGCAAGCGCTCCCCGAGTTGAATCCCGATCGACTCCGAATCCTCAATGTTCCCTTCAACGGTATCGTGAATGAGATCTTTGCCGTCCACGCTGGAGACCAATCCTTCCAGCCTCACCCTTGTCCCAGTCACTGTCGCATGCGCGGCAATCGGAACCTGACAGCCTCCTTGGAGCCGACGGAGCAAGGCACGTTCGGCAAGAACGGCCGTTTTACTTGGCGCATGGTCCAAGCCGCTCAACAATGACCCAATAAAGAGATCGTCCCTCCTGCCCTCGATGCCCAGCGCCCCCTGACCAATGGCAGGCAAGCTGACTTGCGGGGCTAGATACTCGGTAACCTCATGCGTCCAGTCCAACCGCCGAAGTCCGGCCGCGGCAAGCACGATGGCGTCGAACTGTCCTTCCCGCAATTTCCTCAGACGGGTATCTAAGTTCCCTCGCAACATGGCAATTGTAAAATCAGGTCTGGCGTGCAAAAGCTGCGACTGACGGCGGAGGCTGCTGGTTCCGATCCGGGCGCCACGAGGAAGGTCTTTGAACAACCTTCCGTCACGACTGATCAGAGCATCCCGGGGATCCTCGCGCGGAGGCACACAGAGAATGGCCAATCCTTCAGGCAACTCTGTGGGTACATCTTTCATACTGTGCACCGCCAGATCAATCTCGCCGCTCAACAGCGCTTCTTCGATCTCCTTCACAAACAGTCCCTTTCCGCCGATCTGGGCCAGCGGAACATCCAGAATTTTGTCTCCTGATGTTTGGATTCTCTGCAACGTCACGGTCACATGCGGAGCCAGCGTGTGCAACTGTGCCCGCACCCATTCACTCTGCCTCATCGCCAACTTGCTTCCGCGCGTTCCAAGTATGACGGTCGATCGTTCATGGCCGGCTTGTGACATGTTTTCTTTCCACCGCCTCACATCTGGTCTGTCTGGTTCATCTGGTTTGTTTCGTTTATCTGGTTCGTTTGGTTCACCAAAAACAGATAGAGCAAACAAACCAAATAACGGTCTTCTAACGTTCAATGGTGCGGCATCTTTGAGCCGGTTCTCGGAATGACTCCCTCTACATCCCGGACATCTTCTTGTGACGAATGGCAGATCTCCGACCCGGATGTGGCGTTCTCATTGATGTCGGAAACCACGGCATCGCCAAGACTGAAAAATCGTCTTGCCGCTTCGACAAAGGCTGCGCCCTCAGAGGAGTTCACCTCGGTCTTGAGTGTCACCATCGTATTGTGGATGAGCTTGTTCACGATAGACGACGCCATCGCCTCCACCAATTTACGTTCCGGCACGGACAAATTCGCCAATCGTCCTAAGGTCTTTTCGAGCTCGGCCTGCTTGATATCATCAGCCCGCGCGCGGAGCGCCACAATGGTCGGGGTGACTTCCAGCGACTGGAGCCATTGCAGTGTAATCCCGACTTCATCTACGACTATTCTCTCAGCTTTCTCGGCTTCGTTTAGACGCTCCTCGCGATTTTGCTCGATTCGCGTTTTCAAATCATCGATGTCGAAGAGAAACGCGTTGTCCACATGCCGCACTGCCGGATCAATGTTGCGCGGGACTGAGATGTCGATCAGGAACATCGGACGATTCATCCGCTGTTTGACCGAACGCTGTACGTCATCCTCGCTCACGAGATAATGAGCAGCTCCGGTCGACACCAAAACAATGTCGGCCGATGCCATATCGTCCCGAAACTCCTCAAACGCGACGGCGGTACCGTTAAACCGGCTCGCAAGTTCCAACCCATGCTGCGGATTCCTGGTCGTGACCCGCACATGCCGGACGCCATTGGCAATAAAATGTCTCGCCGCCAGCTTGGCCATCTCTCCCGCTCCTACCAACAACACCGTCTTCTCACTCAAATCAGAGAAAATCTTTTTGGCTAATTCAACCGCGGCATAACTGACCGACACCGCCATCTCAGAAATTTTCGTTTCCGTCCGTACGCGCTTCGCGACTGAAATCGCTTTTTTCACAACCTTGTTTAAAATGACACCGGTCGTCTTATGCGTGAGTGCAACCTCAAAAGCCTCTTTGACCTGCCCGAGGATCTGAGACTCTCCGATGATCATGGAATCGAGACTGGAGGCCACGCGGAATAAATGACTGATCGCCCGATCCCCCTGATGCCAATACATATGGGGAGTCAGTTGTTCCGAAGACAGCGACAAGTGAGCATCCGCTAGAAAATCTTGAATTCGCCCATATCCTGATTCGATCTCATCGACGACGGCATAAACTTCAACACGATTGCACGTCGACAGTAATACCCCTTCCCTCACTCCCTGATACGAGCAGAGGCGGGTCAAGGCCTCGCCCATTCGGCTCTCAGGAACCGCAAGTTTCTCCCGGATTTCAATCGGGGCGGTCTTGTGGCTCAAACCGACGGCAACAATATGCATTTTAAGACACCGGTCCGTGACTCTTCAGTACCACGCCGATGAGGGTGAGAATAACCCCGGCAAATCCGATAATCGTTAAGTATGCTGCACGTTTGGCTCTCCAGCCCACCGTCAGCCGTCCCGTCAACACGATAAAGTAGAATACCCAGGTCACCAAAGCCCAGGTTTGCTCGGGATTCCAATTCACATATGTCCCTCGAGAAAACTCGGCGGAAAGCGCACCCGTAATGATCCCGAGCGTGAGCAACGGAAAGCCCGTCACAATCGACTGTTGATTCAAATGGTCGAGGAAATCCAGGGCAGGTAACTTTGTGTAGAGAACGTTAAAACGTTTGGACTTGAGAAGTCCGTCTTGAATCAGATACATGATACCGGCGACAAAGGCTACGGCAAACCCTACTGTACCGAGCATGCTCAATGTGACATGGACCCACAACGTTCCAAACACCGGTGTGAGTGCCGGAGCGGTTTCAGGCAATGCGGCGGCAAAGACCAACGAAACCAATGCCAGAGGCACGATAAACGAGCCAAGCACATGCAAACGATGGCGAAACTCTACGGCAAGAAAGACCAAAATCAGCACCCAAGAAAAAAAAGATAACGCTTCATAGAATCCAGGCGTGGCTCCGATCATTCCTGCACCCAACGCGATCGTGTGTGCGGCAAACCCGGTCGCTGTCACGCCCAACGAGATGTTTGACAGGACTTCAGAAGGCTTGAGCAGGTAGGTGAGAAAGGAAACGGTGGCCGCAAAATAGAGGACCATCGTCACCACGGAAAGCATGGCGGCCATAGACAGCTATCTCCTCAACTTTTCAGGGCAAACAGACCGGCATTAAGCCAGGGATTATATCGATGGCGCGAGAGGGTAGTCAACCAAACGATCCTGAGCCGAGGTGCCGGAAGGCCACGTTTCATTCCGCCGGAACCCTTTATGTCGTCGGTGCGCCGATTGGCCATCCCGATGACATTACGCTTCGGGCCCTTGCCACGTTACGAAGTGTCACGGTCATTGCGTCCGAGGACCCTCGGGCAACCCAGGCACTTCTCACTCATCACGGCATCACCGCCGTAGTGACAAGCTACGGCCTGTTCAATCGCGACGAGAAAATACGCCTCTTTCTCGATCGGCTCATGAAGGGACAGGATATCGCTCTCGTCTCGGACAACGGCACGCCTGTCGTCTACGATCCGGGCAGTCTATTGGTGGCTGCTGCTCATGAGGCGGGGGTCTCTGTCAAAACCATCCCTGGTCCTTCCGCGATAACGGCAGCGCTGGCGATCTCCGGATTTTCAGGTGATGCCATTATCTTTGAGGGGCACCTCCCCTCACCCCATCGCCGTCTCGTCCAATATTTTTCCCGGCTCCGGAAAGAACGAAGAACCTTCGTCTTGTATGTGGACCCCGATGTCCTCGCGAGCTTGATGAAAGTCTTGGCGCAGATCCTACCTACCAGGCAGGTTGCCGTCGCGATGAATCTTACGAGCCGTAATGAGTCCTTCTGTTGCGGGCCGGCAGGCGAGTTGGTCGATCAGATCAGGCCAGTGGCGAAAAATTCGACTATAACCGTTCTTATCGAAGGCTTCACGGCAGGATCGCACTACTCGTCTTCACGTCGGCGGATGATTACTCGATAAGATCCTTCGACGCGAACTTCTGAAAGTATGGTGTGCCCTTCATTACTCACGCTGCGGGGAACATTCCGAATCGGATCGCCATCGTCCAACAACACTGAAAGTATCTGTCCCTCTTCCATCGCCTCCAGTTTCAGCTTCGTTTTGACAAAGTTATAGGGACAAATCACTCCTCTTAAATCCAACTCGGCATCCGGTTGACCAGTCATTGTTGAGCTTCCCCTTTCCATTCCATTCCGTTCTCAGCCTGTTGAAGAGAGGGCAGACTGCGCGTTCCCTTCCAGTCGGATGGAAACAAATCCTATCAAGGGGCCGGCACCCCTTCAAGCACCGAATCGGATCTAACAGCACGGTGAACGCAAAAAAAGGGGCAGCCTCTCGCTGCCCCTTTCACACCCTAACGCTAATGTGTTGAATCCGTCTTAGTTCAGGCCCTTAACCAAGTTTGGCTTCGTGTAGTCTGTTCCGTAGTCTGACTTATTGCCGACCGCATTGCCCCATCCCGGCTGCGGCTCACACTGCCAGCAGGGAGCAGCGCCGGTATACTCACCGACAGGACTGGTAATCCCGGACTCAATCTTTCCCGGAAGAACAGCGCCGGCGATGCCTCCTGTAATTCCGCCGCGATTCGTCCCGATCGCACGCTCATTTTCAGGATCCGGGCGTTGTCCTAGCCCGCCGAAGCCCTGCTTTGTTGCATCGACGTGAGTCACGAATACTTCGAGCACCGTTTTTCTTCCGGTGCCGTACGGCTGTTCAGGAGTTGTCTCTTCTCTCACCTGAATGGTGACATCGTCACCAATATTGAGATTCTTGATCGCTTGCATATTTGAGCGTTCCGTGAGGTTAAGCGTCACGACGGTGCGAGCACCATATCCTGACTTACCTTCCTGCCCTTCGTCAAATACCTTTCCAGCCCCGCCAGTCTCAATCATCAGCCTGCGCTGCGCCAGATCGATCGCAAATACCCGTCCATACACCGTCTCCGGTTGAGACAATCGGTCGAGGAAATTGCTTCGATCGAAAGTGGTCACACGAGTACTCGATCCCGATACATCGCCAACTCCTTCGCCCACACCCATGCCGGACTGGTTGGACTGCAAGCGCTCCTGAGCGACTGACACACCCACGAAACCGACAAAAAGAATTGCCGTTCCTAGTGCCAACACACTACGCATGTGCTGCCTCCATTGGTGAGATGAGATTGTATATTGAAATGACGTGGTAGACACCAAAGATGGGACCAACATTCATGATTGCTAAGGCCTTTCATCATCCTTCGCCCAAAACTATAGGCTACCCACTTAATCATGTCAACGGGGGCATGTGGGATCGGTTCGATTCCGGTTCGTGCACGATCCAATTATCAAGGTTACCCTCGTGTGAGCCCGTCCTGACCCTACCGGCCTGTTGCGAGCCGTGGTGCCCAGAGGGAGGGTCGAACTCCCACTCTCTTGCGAGAACCGGATTTTGAGTCCGGCGCGTCTGCCAGTTCCGCCATCCGGGCACGGCAATGTTTGAAAGCGAACCTACTTAACACGAAGCAGTACGTGGGTCAATCCACTCCCCTCTTTATCTTCACGCTATCGCAGTGTTAGAATTCATCCTCATACTTACCTCATATTCGGGAGGATTCTCACACCATGGCTGACGTCCAGTGCGTTACGTGTGGACAAATTGGAGAGACCATTACAGATCCCCTCTTTATGGGGAAACTTGAATCCGAAATCAAAGCCAAAGTCTGCAAGCCCTGCTGGAAAAAATGGGAAGGCATGCGGGTCATGGTCATCAACGAGTATCAGATCAACCTGGGTGAAGAGAGCGGCAGAGAGCTGGTGAAAAAGCAGATGAAGGCTTTTCTCAAGCTTGGCGAGCAAGCCGATACAGGAAAACTAGACCAGAACTATCGCCCGCCATCATAAGCACAGGCGGTTCAGGGTCAACACTTCGCGGCTTCTGGATTATCCTCTGATCGGCAGCACGATTCGCTGATTTCTCCAGTGATCTCGCAGGCTTCCTTGACAGTCAAACTTTTGAAATGTTACAGTACGCCCTCCTTGATTCATCGGCAGGAACCGTAAGCATCTCCTCACGATCCTTTTTTTATGGGCGGGATAGAGGGAGTAGGGGTTAGTTTGTCGTGATCACACAGATGCATGTAAAGGGGTTGATGTTCGACCCGTATAATAACGCGTATATCGTGGTACTACGGGACGAAGAGCAATCCGATATGCTTCCCATTTGGGTCGGCAAGTCCGAGGCTAGTGCAATCAGCATGTCTTTGGAAAATGTCACGCCCCCCAGGCCTATGACACACGACTTTATGAAATCACTCCTCGACGCCTACAACGCGAAAGTCATCAGCGTGGTCATTACGGATTTGTCGGAGCATACCTATTTTGCAAAAATCCATTTGATGTATGAAGATTCAGAATATACCGTCGACGCCAGACCCAGCGATGCGATTGCACTCGCACTTCGGAGCAACGCTCCCGTGTTTGCGAACAATTCAGTCATTACCAAACAGACTTCCGAAGAACTAGATCAGTGGCTGGAAAATCTTAAACCGGAAGATTTCGGCAAACTGGATTCCTGAATCAGCGAGAGGCATGTATGAGCCCCGTCGATCCGCCCAAAGAACAGGACTTGGTTGAATACCGGGTGGATCGGATACTCGAAGAGGCTAACACCGACACTAGAATTGTCGTCCTGGTACGACAGAACGGCCCCCCCGATACGTTTCCGATATGGGTCGGAGCCACAGAAGGGAATGCCATTAAATTAGCGCTCGATACCATGATCACACCACGGCCAATGAGCCACGACTTGATCAAGAGTTTCGCCGAACATTTGGACATCACAATTCAGCGTGTTGTCATTGCGGACGTTAAGAGCAGTACGTATTATGCGTCTGTTCATCTCTCCAGCAAAGGTGTGGAACGAACAGTCGATGCCAGACCCAGCGACGCAATCTCTTTGGCCCTTCGGGCGCCTTGCCCGATTTTCATTACCCAGGACGTGTTGAAGCGGAGAAGTTCAACAAATCTCGACGCCTGGCTGGCGAAACTTGAGTCTAAAAATATCGGTGCGCCGGAAGTACAAGAAACTTGATCGAGTCGACAGCGAAGGAGCGGAAGGAACGATGTCCACCTACATGCAAAAGCCTTTGGACGTGCGGGAAAAGTGGTACCTCGTGAATGCGGAGGGGAAAACACTGGGACGGCTGGCAACCCGCGTCGCCGGGATGTTACGCGGCAAACATCGCCCGACATTCACACCTCACGTGGACATGGGCGACCATGTCGTCATTGTGAATGCGGAGAAAATTCTTTTAACCGGCAATAAAATGACCACGAAACTCTATCGCCGCCATTCCGGGTTTCCGGGAGGGCTCAAGACCGCGACGGCAGAGCACGTGTTCAGAAAAGACCCGACAGATCTGTTGACTAAAGCGATCGAAGGTATGCTTCCTAAAACCCCGCTGGGAAACCACATGGCAAAGAAGCTTCGCGTTTACGTCGGGCCTTCTCACCCGCACCAGGCCCAACAACCGGAACCCATTGTCCTCTAGTCATAACCGCGGTGAAGAAGGAGACGTCGTAGCATGGCAGTAGCAACGCAATATGCAACCGGCCGGAGAAAGTGCGCCATTGCAAGAGCCTGGATTACCGGGAGGGCAGGCGACATTACGGTTAACGACCAGCCGATAGAGAAGGTGTTTCCACGGCTGACCTTGCGACAGATTATTCAGTTTCCTCTCGAACTCGGCGGCGTGGTCGGGCAGTACTCGATCAAAGCCACGGTACATGGCGGCGGACCGGCGGGGCAAGCCGGCGCCTTGCGCCATGCGATCGCACGGGCGTTGGCGGTCCTGAACCAGCCCCTTCGTACCCCCTTGAAGAAGGAAGGCTTGCTGACGCGGGACTCCCGGGTTAAAGAGCGGAAAAAGTACGGACAAAAGGGCGCGCGAAAGCGGTTCCAGTACTCAAAACGATAAACACAGGAGCCTCAGTCAAAAAGGGAAGGCTCCAAGCCTTCCCTTTTTTTGTGCCTGTGTCGTGTAGGACTGGTGATGGGGATGAGAAAAATCCGTGTCGCAATCGCAGGAGCCAGCGGGTATGCAGGAGCGGAGCTTGTTCGCCTCGTCGCTCTCCACCCGTCTTTCGAACTGCACGCCGTTACGTCCGAAAAGTCGTCAGGAGTTCCGGTGGCATCGGTCTTCCCAAGCCTGGCTGGCCTGGTATCTCTCTCGTTTCAAGCACTCTCTCCTGAAGCCATAGCGGATCAGGCAGATGCCGTCTTCCTGGCCCTTCCCCATACCAAATCATTGGAGCCGGTATCCGCTTGCCTCCAAACCGGCAAACTGGTGGTGGACCTCAGCGCTGATTATCGACTCAAGGACCCGGCGGTATATGAACAGTGGTACGGGACGCCACATACATATACAGGTCTGCTCAAAGACGCAGTCTACGGACTTCCGGAATTGCATCGTACTGCCATCGCAAAGGCAAAGTTAGTGGCATCGCCCGGCTGTTATCCGACGGCGGCCGTTCTGCAGCTGGCTCCGCTGTTCGACCAGGATCTCGTGCAGCCGCATACCGTGGTGATCGACGCAAAATCCGGCATTTCAGGAGCGGGACGAAGTCCGTCTCTCCCCTACCATTTTCCGGAAGCCCACGAATCCTTAGAACCCTACAAAATCGGGCAGCATCGCCATACCCCTGAAATCGAACAAGAACTCGGTGGACTGCTTCAACGCGTTTCTCAGCGATCGGGAACGGCACCCGCACAACCAATCGTGACATTCACTCCTCACCTCGTACCGATGAACCGGGGGATCCTGAGCACGGCCTACTGCAAGCTGAAAAGTCCGATGACGCTGCAAGACCTGCGCAAGCTGTACCGAACCTTTTATGACGGGGAGCGTTTCGTCAGGATTCATGCGGACATCGTGCCTAATCCGCGGTACATCAAGGGTTCGAACTATTGCGACATCGGAGTGTATTTGGACCCCCGTACAGGCTCGGTCATCACAGTGGCCGCTCTGGATAATCTCATAAAGGGCGCTGCAGGACAAGCCGTTCAGGCCATGAATCTCATGCTTGGCCTGCCTGAAGAGACAGGCTTGACGGCTCCCACTGCCTATCCCTAATCCACATCCGACAGGACGTGTCCTTCACAAGTATGCCGAGAAAGTCACCAGCCGTATTTTCACGCCGCGGGATCACCGCCCCGCAGGGTTTTCTTGCAGCCGGCATTCATTGCGGCATCAAGAAGTCCGGTCTGCTCGACCTCGCACTCGTCGTTTCGGAACAGAGTGGGCCCATCGCCGGGGTGTTCACGCGAAATCTGGTCGTCGCAGCGCCGGTCATTGTCGATCGCCTACACCTGCGCCAGGGAACCGGACGGGCCATTCTCGTCAACAGCGGTAATGCGAACGCCTGTACTGGTGCCAGGGGATTAGCCGCCGCCCAAAAAACCGTACGGGTGCTTGCCCGACGCATGGCGATCCCTTCACATCACGTGTTTATCGGGTCGACCGGCGTAATCGGACGCTCGTTCCCTGTCGACCGAATCGTCAAGGGCATACCACGACTGCTCAATCAGCTCAGCGACCACGGAGGCCTGGATGCCGCCAAAGCGATCATGACGACCGATTTACGGCCGAAATCCATCGCCCTTCAAGACAGCATCGGTGGGTACCTGATTACCATCGGGGGAATGGCCAAAGGCTCCGGAATGATCCATCCCGACATGGCGACGATGCTGGCATACTTCACCACAGATGTTTCTATTACCAGAAGTGCACTCCAACGGGCCCTCACACTGGCGGTCAATGATTCATTTAACAGCATCTCCGTCGATGGAGACACGAGCACCAACGATACGGTCTTGTGCCTGGCGAACGGCCTCGCTGAGAACCGGACGATCGAAGAAGGCACCGTTGCCTTTCGTCGATTCTTGCTGCTCCTGACAGAAGCCTGCCAGGCACTCGCACTGGCGATTTGTCGGGACGGGGAAGGGGTCACCAAAGTGGTGAAAATCGAGGTGACCGAAGGAGCTACCGTCGCGCAGGCACGGCAGGTCGCCCAGACCATTGCAACCTCGAACCTGGTCAAGACCGCCCTGTTCGGCGAGGATGCCAATTGGGGTCGTGTCATGGCTGCAATCGGACGGGCCGGGGTTTCGATTATTCCCTCAAAACTGAATGTGCGGTTCGGGGGAATTCCGATGGTTCAGCGAGGAGTCGGACTTGGCCTCGCTGCTGAAGGACAAATCGCGAAGGTCTTTCGTCAGAAGGAGTTCACGATCTCCGTGGGGTTGGGGCAAGGCCGCCACCAGGCTCATATGTGGACGACTGACTTGTCGTTTGACTATGTCCGCATCAACGCCAGCTATCGATCCTAGGACGAATCCTGACAGCAAGATGTAATGGAACAAAGCGGGTCTGCCTAGTCCAGCCAGTCCTTTTCTTTCAGTTTCCTTGGCAGATATTTTTTCGTGAGGTATTGGAAGTCTTTATTCGCGAGGGCATCCAGTTCGTACTTGAGTCCGCTCGCGAGCATTCGCTTGATTTCCGCCTGCCAAGCCGGCTTTTTGAACCATGAATAGTTGAGGATCTCTTTGGCTCGGGCGATGTCCTTCTCGTTCAGTTTAATTCCGACGTTGCGCGGAAGCTCGTACCGTTCAGGATCGGCGCTGGAGAGACCAATGAACTTGGCTTTGGGAATCGCCATCCGCTGGCTCTCGAAGGCCAAATTGATCGACCCCTGCTTCACAACGGAATAGATATAGTATCCCCAGGGGTCGTTATCGACCAGCACATAGACTGGAAGCTTATGCTCTTCGTGCAGCCGCCGTGCCAATCGGCGGACCCCGCGGGGAGGTTGCCCATTTCCCGTCAATAGCACGCAGTTATAGCGACGCCAGAATTTATCCTCCGAGAGCCGATTCCATTGTGTGCCCTTCTCTACCAATAACACAAAGTCCGCAGTACAGCGGCGGATTTCAAGATATTCCGGCTCCACGATCGAAGGCACCGAGTAGCCGCCCTTTCCCAACCGCGAACAATCTACGCGGTCTCCATCATCACCGAAGACGACCGGCCCGACGATGCTGCCGCTGTTTTCAGCGCGTACGTGCAGCTCTTCCCGCAGAGCCGCCAGCGACACTTCCAAGTCTTCGATCACCGGATCAGACTCGTCCTGCGTATCGAACGTGTTCTCATGCGAGTCCCTGATGGTGTGTTTGGTGCGGTAATAGACTTCGCGAAGCGACGTGGTCAGATCGGCTCGTTGCAATTCGGACAGCGCGTCGGCAACCAGCATGGTTTGCATGAATTTCTTCGCCATCCCGACATTGAAGAACGAACGGGCCTGCTTTTTCTTGCCCATTTCGATCAGACCCTTCCGTTCGTTGAACGACACGTTCGAAAGGGCGCGAATCGGAATCGCGAACGTCGGGTCTTTCGACCGTTCCGCCGCCATAACCACCATATCGGCAAGGCCGACAAGCTTCTTTTCAACCGCGGTCGCCTTTTTGTGTTTGGCCGCCATGAGTTCTATTTCTTTCCTCGCAGCTTCGAAGCAGCAACCGATTTGTTCGGACTTCTATGTCTACCCGGCTTCTCTGGTCTTTCAAATAGTGCCCTCTGCATCGCTCTACCCTTTGAAATTTGAAGAACCTTTCCTTTCTCGCCCTGGTCTTTGGGATGAGTCTTCTGCGCTGTTCCTTTCGATCGCGGTTCAACCGCCTGTTCCTTGTCGAGCAAATCTGTTTGAGCTGCTGATACCGCTGCATCAGCTTCGACCTGGGAGGCCAGTTCGATTTCACCTTCCACGCCTTCTCCTGTCACGATGATCGAATGGGGCAAGCCCTCCGGCACTGCGCCGGTCTTCCCTAGAACCTCGTCGGTCTTCACCCCTCCTGTCCGGGACGTCGCGATCCTCTGAAGTTGCATTTTCAGCTTTTCTTTGGGCAGCTTTCCACCCTTGAGTCGATTGCATGCCTCCACGACTTCCTCTATGTAGAGCTCAAAAATGTTTCGACGGCGAAACTCACTCGCTGCCCGTTCGCGCCGGCGTAGGAAGAGCCCAAGCCGCCGTCCACACTCGCGTAGCGCCAGCGTAATTTCCTTTTGGATCTCATCGTAGTCGGCAATGGCTTCCTTGGATTCGCTCGTGAACGGAACCCACACCGATGCCATATGGACGAAGATCACCATTGGCCCGCCCGGCAGCGCCCCACGAGATTGGGCAACACCGTAGTTCTTCCATGTTGTGCCGGTCACGGCTTTGAACGTCGAGCAGGCCGACTGCTGATAGAGCAATGGCACACGGTTGGCGTAACGAATCACGCGTGCGAGTTCTGAGTCTTCCTCCTCGTGCTCGCCCTCCGCCTTCGGCACCGCCAGCGGCTGCGGTTTGCTCTGATCCGCCGGCCTGGAGCCGTAGGCCAATCCTGCTTCGATGACAAAGGGATTCCCGCGATACACTGCCGGCGGCCGGCTGACTGCCGTGTAGAACTCGCCTTTGATCTGTTTGTAGAGACCGGAGAGAATCGCTTTCTCACCGATCGGCGAGAGACAATTCGTCGGCGGCGCCATGATTTTCGTACTTTGAATCGCTTGGTAGAGGGTTTCGGCTGCCGCGCCTTTCAGATCACGCGGTCTCAAACTGGACGGCACTTTTGCCGCTTTGCACAACTCGTCTGCCAGTTGCGGAGACACTCGACAGAAATCACTGGAGAGAAACCCGGATACCGTGTGACTCCTTGTATCCTGCAACATCTTCAACAGCATCCCAAACTCGATGCCGTAGGGATGAGGCTTGATCTCACGTGGCGAAGGAGGCAATTCGTGATAGGTCCGCGGATATTCTTTTACCTCGCCTTCCGGCCCATGGTAGATCAACTTCACGTGGGGGTTGGCAATTGACGTTTGCTCCAGCCATTCATCCACTGAGGCCCGACCTTTCTGATACTTGCCTTCGACTTCCAGAGTGACCTGAGTACCCCGCGCCTGATCCCACTCGATCTGCTTGTTCTCATGCACGAGAGGCTCATTTTTCTTCGTATCGATCTGAACTTCAAAAAAGTGCGCGGCCGCGCGCGGTCCGATGCGAGAAATGATCTTGACCGGCTTGCCGGTCGTGAGCTGTCCGTACATGCCGGCTGCGGAAATGCCGATCCCCTGCTGACCACGGCTCATGCGCAGCCGATGAAATTTCGAACCGTACAGAAGTTTTGCAAAAATTCTGGGAATCTGCTGTCTAACGATTCCTGGGCCATTGTCAGACACCGTAATGCGGAACCGGGTTGCCTGGCCTGCCGACGACGGCATACCGTTGGTCGGCACGATATCCAACCGCACCGTGACTTCAGGAAGTAACCCAGCTTCCTCGCAGGCATCCAAGGCATTGTCGACCGCCTCTTTGACGCAGGTTAGCAGGGCTTTACGCGGGTTGTCGAAACCGAGTAAATGCCGGTTCTTCGTGAAGAACTCAGAGACGGAAATCTCGCGCTGTCGTGCGCCCATTTCCACCGCCGTTGCTCCCGACGCTTCGCGGAACGTTTCTTTCCTGGACGCGGTTCGGGACGGCTTGTGCGTGGCCATTCAGTCTCTCTCATCAATCATGTCAGACACCGAAGGGCTCATGCCCAGGGTCGTCGTACAACAGTAAGCTTTCGTTGCCATCTCTGGCAATCGGGACGGCACAACGGACCCCGTCACAGTGGTGTGAGAGTCGCTGCAGCCCAAATGGCGGGGTGGTGAGACAGGGGAGACCGCCAACCGGAGTGAGCTGGAGAAAATAGGGTGGGAGGAGCGCGCACCTACCGAGGATCGTATAGGTACGGCGGAGATCTTGGCGGGACTTTAGGCTTCCCGGTCAAGCCAGGCTTGCACACCATCCCGACGCTCGACCCCCTCATGAACCATATTCCCTCGGGGCGTTAAGCTCCCCCCACAGGGATACGATAGTCTTCCAATGCAGACGAGTCAAGGATTGACCCACTACGCGTGACCGCCGTCTTCTGCCTCCTCAAACTCATCGATAAGCTGCTCGAGTTCATCAAGATCGGATTGCCGGACATTCTGAAATGAGACCCCGAATGTATCTTCTCCAACCCATTGCACGCGCCCTTCTTCGATCGAAACCGGCTCCTTCACTCCTGGCAGGACCAGTCGCACACGGATCACTTTGCCGGGGTAGACTTCGAGATCGCAATCAAACCTAGCCCCGCCGACTGAAACGTCGAGGGTGATCCCTTCGGTCTCATGCGAGTTCCCCAGTAGAAATCCCTGCAGCTGCGCCGGCACCCGCCGGTATTGTCGACGTTCCATGTTCCCGCCCAATATTCTCGCTTCACGCACGACCCAGAAACGAGGCGAAGGAGCCCCTTCTTCATGTGTCGAGCTCTGCACGTAGCCATGGAGAATTTCGTTACCGGAGTTTGAGGATCTTACCGTCGAGTCTGGTGTCGGCCACAAACTTTTCGAAATCCTTCTTGTACAATTCGTTGAGCAATTCCTGAGCATCCTCCGGGTCGAACCAGAAGACCTGATTGGTTCCCGTACTGGTGAGAGTCTCACGGATATGACTGTCGTCAGCATGATTCTGGACCCGGACAACCATCCGGTTTTTAGCGCTAAGGGTAGTCTGTCCGATGCCGCTCTTGGCGTCCACGCCGACATCCATGAGTGCTCCGGTGATGGTGATGTCTGCTCCCGCTCCTCTATTGCCCTCCGCAACGATTGTGTTCCAGCCTTTCCCTTTGAGGAAGTCGGCAAAGGCCTGTGCCGTAGCCTCGCTGAGTGTGCCGCTTGAGAGGGTGAAGTGACTCTCCCCACCCCATAGGTGATACCTGGTGCCGAGACGAGATCGATCGGTGCGATGGTCTTCAAACGGCTGAATCGCGACGGTCGGGGAACTCATCGCAACGACTTTTTCATCGCCCCCGCTCACGACGGGAACCGTGAGATCAATCCTCTCACCCTTGCCCGCACAGCCTGCGGCTAAGACTATCCAGAGAATCCCGATGCTTGCGATGTAAGCGCGATACTGTTCCACGTGGTCCTCCTTCACATCATGCGCACTTCACACATCCCCGTCGGACGTACCTATTCACTTCACCATGAAGTGCGCGCGCCGATTCTGTTGATAGCAATCTTCGTTCTGCTGTTTACAAAAGGGCCTCGCTTCTCCGTAGCTCGTGATCTGAAGCTGCGCGGCGGGGACGCCTAGGTCTTGAAGGTACCTCTTGACAGCGTTCGCCCGTTTCTCACCCAGAACGAGATTGTACGCCGCAGTGCCTCGCTCGTCGCAATGGCCTTCGATCAGCGCGCTCTTGCCGGCATTGGCGCGAAACCATCCGGCATTGGCATCCAACACCGGCATGGCATCCCTGCGGATTTGAAACCGGTCGTAATCGAAGAACACGTCGCCCAATCCCTTGTTGTCGGAGTCCGTACCCGGTGTAAGTGCGCCGCTGGATGGTGTGCTGGCGGATGGCCGGTCAAAGGATCGCTCCTGCGGTACCGTTCTGATCGCGTCCGGCTGGATCTGCTCCCCCTTGGTCTGACCGCCTTGTGACGCTGCATCCCCGGACGAAGAGGAGACCTTCTTACCCGCACAGCCGACAATCAAAAACATGAGGCCCATACTCAGACACAGACTGATGACTCTTCGATCCATGACATAACCTCCTATATATCGGAATCATGTGCGGTCTTGTTCCGTCAGGGTAAGAAAGTCTGGCACTACTTTATCATCGGCTATGCTATTCCCTCACATAACTGCCAGCAGGTCGGGATGCTGGAACGTCGATCTTACTTATAGGTACTCATCGAGCGTCCGTCAACCCAAAATATTTCGCCTCACCCGGGACACCGTATGGCAAGCGAGTCTGGCCAAACCCGGAAGTTGCATCCCTCTCCGGCTTTCGCTAAGGTGCGGTTCATGACCCACTCCCTCGCGCGTTCACTCGTCCTTGCCGGCGCGAGCGGGCTGTTCCTTCCGCTGAGTTTCCCGAACTCAGATCTAGGATTGTTGGCTTGGATAGCCCTCGTTCCCTTGCATTGGGCCTTGGATGGCAAGAGCAAGGCACAGGCCTTTTGGATCGGCTGGCTGTCCGGCACCATTGCCTTCACAGGCATGATGGCCTGGGTCGTCAACTCCATTCACACGTACGGGAAGGTTCCATTGGCGATCAGCTACGGCCTCATGTTGCTGCTCACAGCCTACCTGGGCTTGTATGTCGGTCTCTATTCGGCCGGCGCCGTGTGGTTCAGGACCCTGATTCCTCGCTACGGCCTCTTTGCGTTTCCCTGCTTGTGGGTCACTCTCGAACTGCTCAGGACATATGCCCTGAGCGGATTGCCCTGGGGGCTCCTCGGCTATTCGCAATATCGCCAGATCGAGATCATTCAAATTGCGGATCACATGGGGGTATACGGGGTTTCATTCCTCATCGTGTTGGTGAATGTCGCGTTGGCTGAATTTCTGACCTGGCTGATGCCGCTCTTCCGAGGATTCCTTCCTGCAAGGCTCCCTTGGGAACTCGTTTCGATGGCGGCATTGATGTTGACACTCTCATGGGAACATGGGCTTCGAACGTTATCAGGGGCGCCGTTTTCCGACACTCCTCAATCATCCATCAGCGTGGGAGTGGTCCAACCGAACATCGATCAGGCGGTGAAATGGGATACCGCCTATCGCGAAGAAACGCTTGCCCGTTTTAACCGGCTGACGGACAAGCTCGGACGTGCCACAGACCTCGTGGTTTGGCCGGAGGCAGCAACACCGTTCGTCTTTGAGCGCGAGCCGGTTTATCAGTTGCAACTGATCGCACTGGCCAATCGAGCCCAGACGCCGATTTTGTTCGGGAGTCCTGCCCTACGATTCTATCCGGATCGGCGGCCATACCTCTTGAACAGCGCATACCTTCTCTCTCCTGACGGCCAATTGTTGGGGCGCTACGACAAACACCATTTGGTGCCCTTCGGAGAATACATTCCGTTTAAATCTTCGTTCCTGTTTTTTCTCGATAAATTGGTTGAAGGGATCGGCGATTTCGAACCGGGGAACGGCCCGACGGTTTTGACATTGACGTCGAAGCCCCGATCTGCGGCTGAAGGCATGGCGGGGACGATGCCGAGGCCGATAAATTTCGGAGTGACAATCTGTTACGAAGTGATCTTTCCGAACCTGGTCCGACAATTCGCCGTCAATGGGGCGGAGTTCCTGATAGCTGTGACGAACGATGCCTGGTTTGGCCCCTCATCGGCGGCCTCGCAGCATTTTTCAATGGTGGTGTTTCGTTCGGTCGAAAATCATTTGGCCTTCGCTCGCTCAGCCAACACCGGCATCTCCGGGTTCATCGATCCTTTCGGACGCATCGTCGAAGCGACGCCGATCTATACGGAGCAAGCCGTCAAGGCGACGATTCAGGTCTGGCGACCGCACACGTTTTACAGCCGGTACGGCGATGTGTTTGCCTACGGCTGTGCTATAATCTGCGCGCTTTTTTTCCTGTTAGGCCTGCTCCGCACCAAGGAATCGGAACCCGACGCAGTGCCGATATAACTAGAAAGGACCACTCGATGTTAGATGAGGTAAAGAACCGCGTACGAGCCGTTGAACAATCGGTCATGGAACTCCGGGGGCATCTTTGACTTCGCTCGCATGACGGCCGAGTTGGCACATCTGGAGCAACAGACGGCGCAGCCGGACTTTTGGAACGACGCACAGAAGGCCGCCAAGGTCGGAAGAAAGAAGTCCTCGATTGAGCACGACCTCCAGCAGTGGCGGGATATCGACGGGAAAATGACCGATCTAGGCGCGCTACTGGAGCTGGCAGAAGAAAGCGAAGATGCCGGACTCCTGAAGGAGTTGACGGTTGAGGTGGATCAGCTCGAAACGAAGCTCGCTGCCTTACGGCTCGAACTTCTGTTATCGGGCGACCTGGACCCTAACAATGCGATCATCGCGATCCATCCCGGTGCCGGTGGAACGGAATCGCAGGACTGGGCCCAGATGCTGCTTCGGATGTACGTCCGTTGGGCCGAGAGTAAAAAATTCAAGGTCGAAACGTTGGACCTGCTTCCGGGAGAAGAAGCGGGGGTGAAGAGCGTAACACTGTTAATAACCGGGGCCTATGCCTATGGCTACCTCAAGGCCGAAGCAGGCGTGCACAGGCTGGTACGCATTTCACCCTTCGATGCGAATAAGCGGCGACATACGTCCTTCGCCTCGGTCTTCGTGTATCCCGAGGTGGATGAGGACGTCGACATTGTCATCGAGGACAAAGACCTCAGAATCGACACCTTTCGGGCCGGGGGCGCCGGAGGCCAGAATGTCAATAAGGTCGAGACGGCCATCCGCATGACCCACCTGCCGACCGGGATCGTTGTGCAATGTCAGAACGAACGGTCGCAGCTCCAGAATCGCAACGGCGCAATGAAAGTCTTGAAAGCTCGACTCTATGAGCTGGAGCAACAAAAGAAGGAGGCGGAGTTCAGCGCGATCGTCGGAGAGAAGAAAGATATTGCCTGGGGCAGCCAAATTCGATCGTATGTGTTCCAGCCCTATCAAATGGTCAAGGATCACCGCACCGGTTACGAAGTGAACCAGGTGGCTGCCGTCATGGACGGCGATCTCGACGGATTCATCGAGGCCTATCTGAAAGGAAAAGCGGCGACCGGCACGAGGCAGGGGGCAGTGGATGACCCGCCCTTCTAGCCTCTTGCCCGTTGCCTCAGGTTCGAAACGGTTATGGACGAACTGAACGAGCAACGGCAACAACGTCTCAAGAAGCTCGACGCCCTGCGAGAGGCGGGCGTGGCGCCCTACGGCACGCGCTTCGAGGCGAAGGATCGTGCGGGCCGACTGATCACCCTCCATGCCCAAAAAACAAAAGAGGCGCTGGAAGCAGAGAAGATTCTCTGTACCGTTGCGGGACGAATCGTTGCTCTACGTCGATTCGGCAAGGCAGGCTTTGCAGTGCTGCAGGACGGATCAGACCGGCTGCAAGTCTATCTCAAGAAGGATCATCTCTCAGAGCAGGGCTATCGTATTGCCGAGTTGCTCGACTTGGGCGATTGGATCGGCGTGACCGGCACCCTCTTCCGAACGAAGACCAACGAGTTCACCGTCGATGTCACACACCTGACCTTCCTGAGCAAGGCTCTCAGGCCGCTCCCGGAAAAATGGCACGGATTGACGGACGTGGAAACCCGCTATCGACAACGCTATGTCGACCTGATCGCCAATCCCGAAGTGCATGACATCTTTGCCGCGCGCAGTAAAATCATCGCCTGCATTCGCGCGTTCTTGATCGAACGCGGATTTCTCGAAGTCGAAACGCCGATGATGCATCCGATTCCAGGAGGCGCGGCCGCGAAACCCTTCGTCACCCACCATAATGCGCTCGGCACCGACCTCTACCTCCGCGTCGCGCCGGAACTCTATTTGAAGCGACTCATCGTCGGCGGATTTCCTCGCGTGTTTGAAATCAATCGAAACTTCCGGAATGAAGGCATCTCGACGATCCATAACCCGGAATTCACGATGCTTGAGTTCTACGTTTCCTATGCGGACTATCAGGATTTGATCGCCCTCACGGAAGAACTCATCTCCTCGTTGGCACAGCAGATCTTGGGCAAGACGATCATCGAGTACCAAGGCAAGGAGATCGTGCTCACCCCCCCGTGGCGCCGCTGGTCCTATCATCAGGCGATTCTGGAGATAAACAATCTCGACGCTTCCGCCCTTGAAGAGAAAGGGAAAGCGATCGCAGCAGCCAAACGCCTGGGTATTGCGGTCGATCAGAAATGGCCGCTCTTTAACGTCGTGAACGAAATCTTCGAGGAAACGGTGGAGCCCAACCTGCAGCAACCAACGTTCATTACCGATTACCCAATGGAAATTTCTCCACTGGCGCGGCGCAAGGACTCGAACCCGGCATTGACCGATCGCTTCGAACTCTACATAGCCGGTCGGGAGATCGCGAACGCGTTTTCAGAGTTGAACGATCCGCTGGACCAACGGGAACGGTTCGAAATACAAGCAGCGCAGCGCGCGGCAGGCGACGAAGAGGCGCATCTCGTCGATGAAGACTTCCTGCGGGCCTTGGAGTACGGCATGCCACCCACCGCGGGCGAAGGCATCGGCATCGATCGGCTGGTCATGCTCTTTACCAACCAAGCTTCGATCCGCGACGTGGTCCTCTTCCCACAACTGAGGCCCGAGAAATAACGGTGGCCCTCTCTTACGAAATCTTTGTCGGGTTACGGTACCTCCGTGCAAAACGCCGGAATCGGACGATTTCGTTGAACACCGGTGTTTCTATTGCCGGAATCACCCTGGGCGTGGCCGCCCTGATTGGAACAGTCGGCATCATGACCGGATTCAAAGAGGACATTCAGGCTAAGATTCTTGGAACGACAGCCCACATCATCGTGCAAGATCGGATGAAAGACAGTATGAGTGATTACGATCCCATTACCAAGCAAGTCACGACCGTGCCAGGTGTCGTGGCGGCAACCCCGTTTGTGCTCAAGCAGGTCTTGCTCACGACCCAAACAGGGGTACAAGGTATCGTGATCCGCGGCATCGATCCGCAACGCGAGGGCACAGTAACCGAACTCTCCAAGAATCTTTCGACCGGAGAGTTAGCCGACCTCAGCCGACCTGTTAAAGTGAGACAGCCATCTGCAGAGGATCCAACCGGCCCGGCGGTTGAGACAGAAAAACCCGGCATCATTTTGGGCAGGGAATTGGCGTTGCGGCTCGGTGTTTTTGTCGGCGATACGGTCAATGTGGTATCCCCTCCGGTCGGCCCAATCAGCGCGATGGGAATGGTGCCTAAAATCAGGACTTTCGCGTTGGTCGCGCTGTTTCAATCCGGAATGTATGAGTATGATTCGTCGCTGGCCTACATCGATCTCGCGGAAGCGCAGAAGTTTTTTAACATGGGGCAGACGGTGACGGGCATTGAAATCAAGGTTGCGGACGTCTTTCACGCAGCGGAGACGGCTCGTTCCGTGGAGCAGTCGCTCGGCTTCGCCTACGTGGCGCGCGACTGGATGCAGATGAATCGTAACCTTTTTTCGGCGCTCAAGCTCGAAAAGACGATGATGTTTTTGCTGCTGGTGCTGATTACGATCGTGGCGTCCTTCAACATCGTGAGCACCCTCACGATGATCGTCACGGAAAAGCAAAAGGAAATCGCGATCCTCAAGGCCATGGGTGCAACGCGCAAAAGCATTCGACGCATATTCATGCTGAACGGATTGATCATCGGTCTGTCCGGGACCGCCATCGGTATCCCGCTCGGGTATGCTTTTCTCTGGTTGATCCAGACATTTTGGACCTTCGATCCTTCCGTCTATTACATCTCGAAGATCCCCGTCCATGTACAAGCAATGGATGTCATCATTGTGGCAGGCTCCGCGATCGTGATCAGTTTTGCCGCCACGGTCTACCCCTCGCTTCAGGCCGCTAAGCTCGAACCGGTGGCCGCGCTGCGCTACGAATGACCATGTCGGCCCCAGCAGCGTTTTTCTTCGCCTTGGAGTTCCAGTGTGATTACCGTATCTGATTTGTACAAATCCTTCCCGATGGGAGGGCAAACCCTGACGGTACTGAAAGGGGTCAATCTCCGGATTCAGCGAGGGGAGCTGATTGCGATTGTCGGGGCTTCAGGAGCGGGAAAGAGCACCCTGCTCCATATTATCGGGACACTCGATCGTCCTACCACAGGGACGGTCTACTTCGACGGCCAGGATATGTTTCACATGTCGGAAGCTGAACAGGCGGATTTTAGGAATCGACGTATCGGCTTTGTCTTCCAGTTTCATCATCTTCTGCCGGAGTTCACCGCGCTCGAGAACGCCTGCATGCCGGCTTTAATTCAGCGACGGGACTCAGCGGATATTGAACCTGAGGCCAGTGCGTTGTTGAGGGAGGTCGGGCTGGGAGATCGGCTGCATCATAAACCCGGAGAGCTGTCAGGCGGCGAGCAGCAGCGTGTGGCGGTCGCACGAGCCCTCTTGCAAAAACCTGATCTGGTACTGGCTGATGAGCCCACCGGGAATCTGGATACGCATACGGGAGAGGCGCTCTTCGCGATGATGCGCGATCTGAACAAGGCCCGCGGGACGACCTTCGTGATCGTCACTCACAACGACAAACTGTCCGCCCAAGCCGACCGGATCCTGCACATGCAAGACGGCCAAATTGTATAGACAGTATTCATCTTTTGGCATCCGTCGTTTCGCTCGGAGCGCCCTCGAACCGAATCAACCCGTCGGCTACGTTTATACAATCGCACGGTCTAACCTTGACGAGTTCTAGATCATTCAATAGACTCAACGAAGTCTCTCGACTTGCACGGAGTTGATCTACGATGTCCTGCAATCGGTCTTTTAGGGTCGCCGCTATCTTTATAGGCTTGATGCTTCCCGCACAGGCGTTCGCGCTTGAATTCGTCACGGTGGGTCCTCGTGCAATGGGCATGGGCGGAGCCGGCGTGGCTGTCACAACCGATGCCTTCGCCACGTATTGGAATCCCGCCGGGCTGGCGATGACTCAAACTGTGGATATCAGAATCCAAGGCAGCGGACAGGCAATCGATCGTTATGGCATCGCCGACGCACTCCACGACCTCGAAAATTTCAATACAGCTGATGGCTCACAAGCCAACAAAACCAGGGCCGATGACATTGCCGCTCGCATCAATCGCCCCGGCGCGACGGTCTCGGTCAATGGGGCCGCCGGTCTCTATCTCAAGGGACATCTGGGGGAGCATGCCATCGGAGTGAACGTTTCGGATGTCGCAACCGGCGGAGGCTTTGTTTCGACTCCTGTACAAGCCACCCAGCCTGGCGGGGTCGGCACTCCTCCCATTAATCTCGCAGGAGCGATGACTTTGCCGGGGTTCGAGGCTCGACAAGTGGCGCTCTCCTACGCCTATGCCTTTTCCGACAAGACATTTTCTTTCGGTGTGACGGGAAAAATTATTCAAGGCGCTTCCTACCGCGGGACCAAGACGCTCACTGGAGGCGAGGAAGTATCCATTACCGGCGATTTCGGGAGAGCCACGACTTCGATGAACTTTGGCATCGACCTGGGCGCCATCTACCGCCCCTCCTCATGGCTGCGCTTCGGCATGGTGGCGAAAGACATCAATCGACCGACTTTTGATGCTCACGGCGGAGGAGAACTGAAACTGGATCCCCAGATTCGAGGCGGCATAGCGGTCAATCCCTATTCGTCGCTGACGCTGACGGCTGATGTGGATGCGACTTCGAATAAAACGCTTGTCCCGGGTGTCAAGAGTCAGGTGTTGAGTTTGGGAGCCGAACAGACCATCTTCTCCGAATTTATGTCGTTCCGCCTCGGCGCCTTCAAGAACATGAAGGATTCCGGGACACCGTTCATCCCTACTGCAGGATTGGGTTTTCGGATCTTTGCGTTCCGTCTCGATATAGGCGGAGGATACGACTTCCGAGAACAAGGAGCGCTGGTGTCGGGCTCTGCCTCTTTGACATTCTAATGGTATACTGAACCCATGTTCATGCTTCATCACCTGCGATGTGCCGTCTTCTTTTGCCTTCTTCCTCTCATCATCACCGGTTGCGGAGGCTTACAGGAAGTGTGGGAAGGACCAGGCGCAAGAATGTTCCGGCCGCAAGCCATTGCCGTGCTTCCACCGATGGCAAGTCAATACGACAACGCGCGCGAGGATATTCAAGAGGTCTTGTCCGGCGCCCTGAACAGAACCGCCAATATCGAGCGGGTGGTGTCTCCGGAAAATGTGACAGACATTTTCCAGGCCTCAAAAGAAGCGTTCGACGCGCTCGTGTTCTATTTCTCGCGGCTGGAAATGACGGGGCAATCCGACAAGGACTCCGCCGTGAAACTGGGCAAGGCGCTGAACGTGGACTCGTTCTTGGTCGTACGCGTCAACTCCTGGGAGTATATGCGTAAAGAAGGTGACAATGTCGGTCGAGTGGGCCTGAGTCTTCGTCTGGTCGATGCGACCACCGGTACGACCGTATGGAAGGCGCGACATGAACGGTCGAGCAGCTATATGTTCTACCGGCCGAATTTAAAAGATGTCGCAAAAGAGTTAGCCGCTGAAATGATCAAAGCCATGCCTCCCCAACCCAAACAATAGTCCCGCCTCCACTTAACCTTTCTCATACCGGCTGAAAGAACCGGCCTAGGGTAAGCAAGCCACGCGTTCTCTGGCCTTCAATGATGAGAGCTGAATCAAATCCCTAGTGTATCTTGAGCGGCATCGGTCGCATAGCGGTTTTCAGTGATCGGACAAATTCCGCGACCCGCTTCACCATATCAGGCATCTCCCGGTAGGCGGCAACCTGCTTCACAATCGCGCTGCCGACGATCACCCCATCGGCAATAGCTGCGACGCTGGCAGCGTCCTCCGGCGTCGCAATCCCGAAGCCGACCGCCACAGGAACACGGGTAACTTTCCTGATTTTTTCGACATTCTTACCGACATCAGCCAGGTTGACCAATTTCGCGCCGGTGATCCCGGTCAGCGAAACATAATAGACGAAGCCCTGCGACTGGCGCGCGACAAAGATTCGTCGATCCTCCGTGCTCGTAGGTGCAAGAAGAAAAATCAGCGGGAGCCCCGCTGCGGCAGCAGGTCCTTTGAGCGGGCCTGCTTCGTCAGGCGGCATGTCAGGCGTGATCAGCCCGTCAACCCCGGCCTTGACAGCCTCCAGGCAGAAACGTTCGGGCCCGAACGCATGAATACTATTATAATAGGCCATTAAGACCAGTGGAATCTGAGTCCTGGCACGAAGGCGTGTGATCGTGGAAAGAATTTTTCGAAGTGATGTCCCGCTGCGCAAGGCCCGTTCTGCCGCTTGTTGAATTACGGGACCATCGGCAATGGGATCGGAAAACGGGACGCCCAACTCGATAATATCGGCCCCAGCGTGTTCCAGCTCTACGACAAGTTCTTCAGTTTCCGGTAACGAGGGGTCGCCTGCCATCACATAGACAATCAGGGCCTTTTCGCCTCGCTGTCGAAGCCGGGCGAAGGTACGGTCCAGTTTCGACGTCACAGGGTAATCCCTCTCATTTTGGCGATTTGTTGGACATCCTTATCACCACGACCGGAGAGATTGACGACCAGAATGTGTTTCTTCTTCATCGTAGGTGCTACCTTCATAGCATGGGCGACTGCATGCGCGCTCTCGAGGGCCGGCATAATCCCCTCTTCTCTGGCAAGAAGATCAAACGCCGCCATGGCTTCGTCGTCGGTCACCGATGTGTATTCTGCTCGACCTTGATCGCGCAAGTAACTGTGTTCGGGGCCGATCGCAGCATAATCCAACCCAGCTGAAACCGAATGGGTCAGATTCACTTGCCCGTCGTTGCCTTGGAGCAGATAGGTCATGGTGCCCTGCAAGACGCCCGGCTTTCCTCCGGCAAAACGAGCGGCATGCTTTCCGCTCGCGACACCCAGACCGCCTGCTTCGACGCCGATCATTCTCACTTTTCTGTCTCGAATGAATGCATGAAAGAGTCCTATGGCATTGCTCCCTCCTCCGACGCAGGCGATGAGACAATCGGGTAACCGGCCTTCTGCTGTCAGGATCTGTCTCCGAGTTTCACGTCCGATGATAGATTGGAAATCCCGGATCATCATCGGATAAGGATGCGCCCCGAGCACTGAACCGAGAACGTAGTGGGTTGTGCGGATATTCGTCGTCCAATCCCGCATGGCTTCGCTAATCGCGTCTTTGAGTGTGCGGCTTCCTGCGTCAACCCCCGTCACGGTCGCGCCAAGCAATCTCATGCGGAAGACGTTCAGCGCCTGGCGCTGCATATCTTCCGTCCCCATATAAATTTCACATTGCAGTCCGAACATCGCGGCAACGGTTGCCGTCGCGACCCCATGCTGTCCAGCCCCAGTCTCAGCTATAACCCTGGGCTTCTTCATCCGCCTAGCCAGAAGTCCCTGTCCGATCGCGTTATTGATTTTATGGGCTCCTGTATGACAGAGGTCTTCGCGCTTCAGATAGATCTTTGCGCCACCCAATCGCGTCGTGAGTCTTTGCGCAAAATAGAGAGCAGTCGGACGGCCGGCGTAGTGTTTCAAATAATAGGCGAGTTCAGACTGGAAACCTCGGTCTTTTTTTACACAGGTATATTCTTGCTCTAATTCAAGCAAGGCAGGCATGAGCGTTTCAGGAACGTAGCGTCCGCCATACATGCCGAAGCGGCCTTGCTTGTTGGGAACAGAATTCATCATCATCCTTCTACCAATTGAGCATCCTGGATCAAAACTGCTTCAGCAGAACAGAACTTCAATTACATACTTCTGGAACAAGAGGGTCACCCCTCACAGGATGCTCAAAAAGTCCCGCCTTCTCACCCGCCCAACTCTGGCGCGCCGAGGCGCGCCTTGTCCCAAGCAAGACCGCAGCGAGTGAAGGCCCGAGGAGGTACATACCTCACTTCGTGTGAGCCGTTCGCCCCTGAATGGATCCTGGCGAACGGAAAAACCCCTCCAGCACTTCCGACCTCTGATACACTCACCCCCACGTTGAGGGTCTGAACGATGCGAGAACGAAGCTGGCGAGCTTTTTCAGCATCCTGTTGGATGCAGCAGTATAGACGGGCTCATGTCGTAGAGACAACCTTCACGGCTCGAATTAATGCCCATACTTTTTCATGATCCTTCTTTCCGGGCAGCCTCTCGACCCCGCTGCTCACATCGACCCCGTACGGCTGCACCGCATGGATCGCTTTCTCGACATTGTCGGGGGTTAACCCTCCGGCGAGGAGTACGTGTGCAGTTCTGGCTATCTCCGCAGCAAGTTGCCAATCGAGTACTTGTCCAGTACCTCCATAGGCCTGATCGGAAAAGGCGTCCAATATGAACCCTCGAACACCTGTCCGCCCTCGAAACTCCTCCAAAGCGAGTAACACACTCCGGTCTTTCACGCGAAGCGCTTTAAGAACCGTACGACCTAACGCCTCGCAATAGACCGCCGACTCGTTTCCATGTAACTGTGCGAAAGAGAGTCTGCAGTCATCCATGAGATTTCGAACCACTTGCTGGTCTTCGTTAACGAACACACCGACAGCGTTCACCAAGGGAGGCAGGCTTTTAATGATCTGACGGGCCAGTACCGGTTCGATATACCGAGGGCTTTTCCGATAGAACACAAATCCTAAGGCATCGGCCCCTGCAGCGACCGCCACCGCGGCATCCTCGGCGTTGGTGATGCCACAAATTTTTACTTTAGTGGTAGAGGCCATTTTAGGCGTGGGATGGAGCCGGTGCTCCCCGTAACTGATGGATCTTCGCCGCCGTATCTTCCGCACATATGAGCGATTCTCCGACGAGCATGGCATGGACACCGGCGTCGATTAATTGCATTACATCGGAGCGTTGGTGTATGCCGCTTTCGCTGACGATCAACTTGCCCGAAGGAATCCGTTTTGCCAAGCGCAGCGTGACGGTTAGATCAGTCGTAAACGTTGTAAGATCTCGGTTATTGATGCCGATCATTCGGGCATCCGGGAGTCGTTCCAATACCCTGTCGAGCTCGCGTTCATGGTGGGTCTCGATCAGAACATCCAAGCTCAACCCCTTGGCGAGCGCATAGAAGTCGATCAATTGTTGCCGTTCGAGCGCCGCAACGATCAAGAGGACTGCATCGGCCCCATAGGCTCTCGCTTCGTAGAACTGGATCTCGTCCACCATGAACTCTTTGTTTAAAGCAGGTATGGGCACTGTTTGTTTAATTTCGCGGAGGTGGTCGAGGCTCCCCTGGAAGAAATCCTTGTCGGTCAAAACTGACAGAGCTGAAGCGCCATTGGCATGATAGGTCTTGGCAATACCGAGATAATCAAACCGCTCGGAGAATTCTGGACGGAGGAGGCCGAGGCTAGGGGAAGCTTTTTTCACTTCGGCGATCAGCGAAGGACTGCTGCCCGTTCTCATAGCTTCGAGCGCCACAGCAAACCCCAACGGCCCCGGGGCGTCTTGAATTTTCGCTTTGAGTTCGGAGAGGTAGCCCCGACTTCGTTTGTGCCGGAGTTCCGCCTTCTTATGCTCAAGAATGCGAGAGAGAATCACGATGGCGTCAGCCTTTGTTTGTAAACGCGATGAGGCGAGCCAGTTTTTCGGCCGCCGCGCCGGAATCAATTGCTTGGCCTGCCAAGAAAAATCCTTCTCGGAGACTTGCCGCCTTGCGCCCCGCAACCAAAGCCGGAGCGGCATTCATGCAAACGACGTCCCGTTTCGGCCCTTTCCGCCCTTGTAGGATATCGCGAGTGATCGCAGCGTTCTCTTCCGGTGTCCCTCCGGCCAGTTGTTTTGGCGGAACCACCGCCAGTCCGAACTCCGACGGGCTCAGGAGATAGTTTGAAAGTATCCCCCCTGTGGCCTCTGAAATCTGCGTTTTTGCAGTCAGCGTGATCTCATCGAGTCCGTCCATCCCGTGTACGACAAAGCAATGTTGCGATCCCAGATGCATAAGCACATTCCCCAGCAAAGAGGTCAATCGCCCTTCATAGACGCCGAGCACTTGAATCGTTGCTCCAGCCGGATTAGTCAAGGGGCCCAAGAGATTCAGCATGGTCCGGATACCCATTTCCTTTCTCGGACCGGTACAATGTCTCATTGCTCCATGATAGAGCGGAGCAAAAAGGAAGCCGATCCCGACCTCATTGATACAATCGGCCACACGTTCGGTCGGCAGGTCGATCTTGACCCCAAGGGCCGAGAGAACGTCTGCGCTCCCTGACTTGGATGAGACGGACCGGTTGCCGTGTTTCGCCACGGTCAACCCTGCACCTGCAAGGACAAGCGCCGTCGTGGTGGAAATATTGAACGTGTGTGCCCCATCCCCACCTGTGCCGCACGTATCGACAACCAGGGGATCCGCTACCGCAATCCGAACCGCCTTGGCACGCATCGCCCGAACGGAACCTGCAATTTCCTCGACGGTTTCTCCTTTCAAGCGAAGCCCCATCAAGTAGGCTGCAATTTGGGCCGGAGTGGCTCCGCCGTCCATAATCTCCTGCATGACTAATTCAGCTTCTTCTTCGGTGAGGGAGCAGCGGTCTGTGAGTTTAGCAATTGCGTCTTTGATCATGGATCGGAAACCGGGCGGGCCAGCTACAGTTTAAGGAAGTTACGGAGGAGGTCCTTCCCCGACAAAGTAAGAATCGATTCCGGGTGAAACTGCACCCCTTCGATACCCAACGACCGATGGCGCAGTCCCATGATTTCTCCCTCGGCTGTTTCGGCGGAAATCTCAAGGCAAGCGGGTAGTGTTTCGCGCTTTACGATCAGGGAATGATAGCGTGTCGCGTCAAAGGAATCCGGCAACTGGTGGAAGATCGTTTTCCCGTCGTGCCGGATCTTTGACGTTTTGCCATGCATTAACCGTTCAGCTCGAACAACTTCGCCGCCGAATGCCGCGGCTAATGACTGATGACCGAGACAGACACCTAAAAGCGGAAGACGCCCCCCAAAATGTCTGATGGTTTCCACCGATACCCCTGCTTCCATCGGTGTGCAGGGGCCTGGAGAAATGACGATGCGACTGGGTCGCAGCAACTCAATCTGGTCGACCGAAATCTTATTGTTGCGGAAGACGCGAACGTCTTCACCCAATTCCCCGAAATACTGCACAAGGTTGTAGGTGAAGGAATCGTAGTTGTCGATCATCAGTAACATAGCAATAGTCCTAAAGTCTGAAGGTCGAAAGTCGTCAGGTCAGAAGGTACACAAGCTGTCTCCGGAGACTTGATGAACCTGAAGACTGTTCGACTTTCGACTCTTTCTATTCCAGTCCCTGCTCGGCCAGTTCAACAGCTTTCATCATGGCGCGGGCCTTGTTGCAGGTCTCTTCATATTCATGTTCAGGGTTCGAATCCGCGACAATACCGGCCCCGGCTTGAATGAATGCCTGATGCTTTTTCACGACAACCGTCCTGATGTTAATGCACATATCCATATTACCGGAGAAACTGAAGTACCCTACCGCACCTGCATAAGGGCCTCGCCTCGTTGGCTCAAGTTCATCGATGATCTGCATTGCTCGAATCTTCGGCGCCCCGGAGACTGTGCCAGCAGGGAAGCACGCTCGCAAGACGTCATACGAGGTCTTCGTCGCATCCAGTAAGCCTGTCACATTCGACACGATATGCATGACATGCGAATACCGCTCTACGTGCATGAGCGAATCCACAGCGACAGAGCCAGGTTTTGCGACGCGGCCGACGTCGTTCCGCCCAAGATCGACGAGCATCACATGTTCGGCCCGCTCTTTTTCATCCGCCAATAGCCGCCGTTCCATTTGTTGATCCTCTTCAGGCGTCACACCCCGACGACGTGTGCCGGCAATGGGACGGACAGAAATAACACCGTTTTCGCAACGGACGAGCGTCTCCGGAGAGGAGCCAACCAGCTCAACCCCCGCGATACGCAAGTAATACATGTACGGAGATGGATTCACCAAGCGTAACGCGCGGTAAAGCTGGAAGGGAGGCACTTGTATATTGGTCTCCCATCTCTGAGAGAGTACCGCCTGCACGACATCGCCGGCCCGAATGTATTCCTTTGTCCGCATGACCATCTTCTCAAAGTCCGCCTTGCTCATATTCGATGTAAAGGTCACCGGCCGGCGGCGGCGATGCAGAGGCGTCCGGCGGAGTGGACGTTTGAGCCTCATGATCATACGTTCGATCCGTTCCGTCGCCGACCGGTAGGCGGCCTTAATACCTCGTTCTCCCTGTGCCGTAACATGGGCGGTAGCCACGACTTTAATCTTTTGGGCGACATTGTCAAAGATCAACATGGTATCGGTGAGCAGGAAAGCGAAGTCGGGAAGATTGAGTGGGTCCTTTTGCCGGGCGTTCAAATCTTCAAAGGTGCGCACCATATCGTAGCTCAGATAACCGACCGCACCTCCGATAAACGGCGGGAGGTCCGGCATGGTTACCGGACGATAGCTTTCCATCATCTCCCGCAGACGTTCAAGAGGGTTCCCGCGGCTAGCCATGCGCTTTCTGGCTACACCCTGCACGACAAGAAGGTCGCCACGATCCTCGTACACGACAACTGGAGAACCACTGCCGAGGAAGGAATAGCGCGCCCATTTCTCGCCACCCTCGACGCTCTCTAGGAGATAGGCCGATGGACCATGATCGATTTTGGCAAAAGCAGAGACCGGGGTTTCGTAGTCTGCGAGAATCTCTCGATAAAGCGGGACGAGGTTTCCCTTTTCGGCATACCGCCGAAATTGGCCGAGAGTTAGTGAGTATTGCGGAGGGGCCATACGGCCGTCCTAATTATTCTTGACCCACAATGAGCTTTTGCCCTACCTCGATAATGTCGTCCGGCAGCTTGTTCCACTTTCTGACCTTGTCGACTGTGACGCCATGCTGCCTGCTAATCCGATAGAGTGTTTCTCCCGGCTTCACGATATGAACGTTGGGCGATCCCATGCTCCCCGGTAACGACTCCATTTGTCCAGGCACGGCAGCAACCTCTGGAGTAACCCCAAGAGGCGGTGCGCTCAGGTCAACGGTATCCGGTGTCGATCCAGCTGGCAGAGATTTACGTTTCTGTGCCTGCATGCGCTTCATATCGGCTTTGGCTTTGCGTTCCAGTAAGGCAGATTCCTTCATGGCCTCGGCTTCTTCCTGGAGACGGGCCAATTGTTCCTGAGTCGTTTGTAACTGCGCCGTCAGTTCTCGATTCCTGGCCTCATACTCCATCAATTCATTTTTAACCCGCTTCACTTCACTGTCGAGTTCGCCGGTCCGCTTTTCTTCCTGGGCCAGAAGGCGTTGGAAGTTCAGGCTACGCGCTTTTTCAGCGTCATACTTCTCTGCCATGACACATCCGCTCAGCAACAGCCCGCCACAGGCGAGGACGACAACTCGATGACTGAAACTTGGCTTTAATTTGTTCATGCAATTTTCCCCTTTCATTGAGATCTCCTCTGACAGTCGCGGGGGAGTTTCCCTTCCGCCGCAAGGGCTGGACGCTGACGATCTCTCAGTAGGAAACCAGCCCGATCAGGTTTCTTACAATAGTGTCTATCGCGGCGAAAGTCAAAGCGAATATGGCTACTTCGTCGTTTGACCCGCTCCCTAGCCCTATGGTACGGTCGAGGCCGTCACGTCCTCTGATCGTCACCATCCAGTCCTATGACCCACGCCGATATCCTCGCGAGACTGACTGCCCTCAAAGATGAGATCAGACGTCACGACAATCTGTATTACGTCAGGGATCGACCGGAGATTTCTGATTCCCAGTACGATCGTCTCTTCCGCGAGCTGGTCGACCTGGAACAAGCCCATCCTGAGTTGGTAACCCCAGACTCTCCGTCACAACGTGTCGGAGCGCCGCCCCTTCAGGGATTGGTGAAGGTTTCCCACGAACAGCCGATGCTCAGCCTGGACTCGATTGTAGACCAGAGTGAGGTCCTTGCATTCGATCAGCGGATCAAACGCGCGTTGGAAATTTCGTCCATTGAGTACAGTGTCGAGCCAAAATTCGACGGGTTATCGGTCGAACTGTTGTACAACCGTGGAATCTTCACCCGTGGAGCAACCAGAGGCGACGGAATGACGGGAGAGGATGTGACTCTCAATCTTCGCACAATCCGTTCATTGCCTCTGCAATTGAACCAGCAGCCCGACCTCCCCGATCATCTTGTCGTGCGAGGCGAAGTGTATATGCGTCTCAAAGATTTCCAAGCTTTGAATCGGCGAATGACGGAACGGGGCGGCGACGCCTTTGCCAATCCTCGCAATGCGGCCTCCGGTTCGCTCCGACAACTGGACTCCACGATTACGGCGACCCGTCCACTAGTCGTGACCTGCTACGAAATCATGGCCGTAACTCCACCCATTCCACCGACACATTGGGATGAATTGGAAAGGTTGAGCCAGTGGGGTCTTCCTGTGCCGATGCATCGGCGTCTCTGCGCGACAATTGATGCCGTGACGGAATTTCATCGTGAAATGGAATCCGCACGTGACCAGCTGCCCTATGAAATCGATGGAGTGGTGGTTAAGGTCAATCGCCGAGCCTTGCAAGACCGCCTCGGGATGAAGTCCCGCAGTCCACGCTGGGCCATCGCTTACAAATTTCCCCCCCGTAAGGAAATCACCATCGTACAGGATATTGTCGTCTCCGTCGGAAGAACAGGGACGCTCACACCTGTCGCGTTGTTGAAGCCCGTAGATGTGGGTGGCGTCACCATCAGTCGAGCCACGTTGCACAACGCTGAAGAAGTGGCGAGGAAAGACATCCGGATCGGCGATACCGTCAAGATCGAACGGGCCGGGGATGTGATTCCCGCGATTGCCGAGCGGGTGCCGATGTCCGGCGAACGACGGGGGGAACCCTTCCGCATGCCTGATCAGTGTCCGGTCTGTGGATCAAGGGTGGGTCTAGAAGGCGCCTATTTCTACTGTACCGGGCAATCGATCTGTGGCGCTCAATTGAAGGGAGCCATCGAACATTTTGCGTCCAAGCACGCGCTCAACATCGAAGGTTTGGGCAAGAAGACCGTGGCGCAGCTGATCGATCATGGCCTTGTCCGTTCGCTGGCCGACCTCTATCGACTGACCAAAGACGATCTCGTCAAACTAGATGGGTTTGCCGATCGCTCCGCCACGCTACTCTTAGAGTCGATTGCGGGCAGTAAGACCGTTCCCTTGGATCGTTTTCTGATGGGCCTCGGGATTCGGCAAGTCGGACAACATATCGCCAGAGTTCTGTCCCGTGAGTTCGGATCCCTTGAGGAGATTATGTCAGCGGATCGCGAGCGACTTCAACAGATTCACGAAATCGGCCCTGAGATTTCTGAGAGCTTGGTCACGTATTGGTCTGAGCCACATAACCGGGAAGTCATTGCACAGCTCCAGAAGCTCGGCGTACAGGTTGCGCCAGGTACGGCAACGGACGAACGGAAAAAACTCCCGCTCGCAGGAAAGACGTTCGTATTTACGGGTGGACTGGAACACTTCACGCGAGACGCCGCGCAACAGGCCGTGGAAAAGGCCGGAGCACGTGTATCCTCAAGCGTGAGTAAAAAAACATCCTATCTGGTGGCGGGAACGGAGCCTGGTTCCAAACTCGACCATGCCCGTACGCTGGGAGTAACGATTCTGACGGAACGGGAGTTCAGTGTCCTCATCGGAATGGACGAAAAGGAGGTTAGCTGACTGGGTCGAGGTTCGGAGCTTCGACGTGAGCCGGTGCCTTTTCTTCACGAAAGATTTGCACGCTTCGGATGGACCGCGGCTCAGCTTCATGGATGAGGATTTTACAGTTAGCGATCCGTACCTCCTCTCCTACCTTGGGAATTCGACCAAGCTCCTGTTGAATGAGACCACCGATTGTCACGGCTTCGTCGCCGAGATCGACTTTCAAGAAATCGTTGATCTTACGCACTTCGGTTCTACCGTGAACCAGTATGTGGTTTTTCCCCAATCGTTTGATCAATTCTTCCGTGATATCGGTTTCGTCCATGATCTCCCCGACCACTTCCTCCAGGAGATCTTCAAGCGTGACAATTCCCATGACACCGCCGAACTCGTTGACCACGACGGCCATATGCCGTTTTTCCTGCTGAAACTGCTTCATGAGATCGTCCGCCGTCTTGCCGGCCGGAACGAATATGGGGGGATAGGCAATGTCCTTGAGTTTTGCCTCACTCTGGCCCTTGGCCAGCTCGGTCAAGGCCCTTGTCTTATAGAGAATGCCCGTGATGTTATCGAGCGTCCCGTCATACACAGGAATCCGCGAGTATTTCGAGTTGTACAGGAGTTCCTGAGCCTCTTTCAGGCACAGGTTACCATCCAATGAAAAAACATAGAGACGAGGGGTCATCGCATCTTCAGCTGTGATACCCTTAAGCTGAAATACGTTCTTAATCATCTTCACCTTCTCAAACTCGATTGTCCCGGTCTTCCCTCCCTCATCCAGCATAATCTTCAGCTCCTCCTCGGTTACGAGGGGAAGTGTTAGACCTTTCCCGCCGGTTAATTTATGAATGAGCGGCACTATCACAAACAAGAATGGTTTGAGAAGGAGTTGCACCCAATAGATAGGGTAGGCCATGTTCAGCGTGACCGGAACCGAGAACTTTGCGGCTAACGTTTTAGGGATGACATCGACCGTCAGCAAAAGGACAAAGGTCAGCAGGCCCACCATGACGGCTATCGCCTCGTCAAAAATTGTTTGGCCTCCATAAATACTCAGGGTCAAAAATGTGGCATACATCGGCGTAGCGACGCCGACCAAACGGTCGCCGACCAAAATGGTCGAAAGGAGCTTTTGGGGATCACTACGGAGATGCAGGGCTAGCTTCGCTCGTTTACTGCCTGTTTGAGCGAGCGCCTTGAGTTTCGTCTCATTGACCGCGAAGAAGCCGATCTCGGCCGTGGATATCACAGCGGAAAGAACAATAAGGCCCAAAAGGATTAGTGCGTCCATGAATTGTAATGGATTAGGGACGACTGACTGTACCAATAGGCTTGGAACACTGAAGCGTCGAGGAGCTGTCCCCTATGGCCTGAGCGCGGTAACTCACGATTTGGGAGAACAAGATGCGTTGATCAGGGGCTATCAAACCTGCGTCCATTGGACTTTACATGTAACATAGGACAGAGTGGGGAGCAAGCATATGCTGAAAACCTGTTACAATATCAAACAGTTACATAGATACCATTGGAAAGACTGAAGAAATTTGAAGGTCGGCTGGTTCAAACCGATGCGTGCGTCATGAGTCGTCTCGAAATATGAAGGCCTGTACTTCAAGGGATGACTCCAGATGAGAGACCGCAGCTTCTGCCTGTGCTTCTCTGGAAAATTGACCAACCTGAACTCGATATCGCTTTCCGTCCGGCAAGTTAACGACCTGGATTCTTCCGCCTGGATAGAAATGTTTCACACGTTCCAATAGACTGAGTGCATTCTGCTGATCGGAAAAAGATCCAACTTGCACTCGTAAAACCCCCATGTCGCCAGCCCGTCCTTGATACCCAACCACCCGTAATTCAATCTGATCGGTTCCTGCTCCGGTCATACCCAGCGCGTGCGCCCCGGCGAGCGAGAGATCGAGCACCCGTCCTCTAGCGAATGGACCACGATCGTTAATGCGGACGGTTACCTGCCGACCTGAACTCATGGATCGAACCACAGCGATCGAACCTAGTGGCAAGGTCCGATGAGCTGCCGTCAGCTGGTGCATGTCGTACCGTTCGCCATTTGCCGTTTTGTTTCCATGAAATCCCGGACCATACCATGAGGCAACCCCTCTCTCTACGAACCCGACTGGGTACCCTGGGAAATAGGCAGGCCTGGGGGTACCGCTGCAAGCCGTCACGGCACCGGTCAAGAGAATTGTCAGAAGATAAACCGGCCAGCGTGGCCAACAGGATTGAGGTCGGTGGGGTCTGTCTAACAGATTGCGTGAAAACCCTCTTAGCATACGAAAAATTCGATGCCCCACACGTGCGGGAGGAAAGGACATCACTCGTGCAGGGCGCTCAAGAAGGTCCGACGATACACCTGCTTCGGCCCTGAGTATGCCAAGACGCATCTTGCCACACTGGGGTTAGACAATGCGCATCAAGACTTCTTCAGCATATTCTTAGAACTCATCGAGCGATTGATCCTGAAGGACGGTGAGCGCCTTCGCTGTGTTGGAGACTGTCAGAACCACGATCGCGCGCTTCCCCTCGCGGGATGGGGTGCAGTAGCCGCATTTAATATTGATGCGAGCCTTGGTCAACAGATCGGCCACTTCCTTCAAAGCGCCCGGCTTATTTTCCAGGCTCAATAGCAGGGCGGTTTCTTCCGCAAACTTAATTTTCGCTTCTTTCAGCGCCGCACGAGCTCCCTCCAAATCCGCCACCAGTAATCTCAGCTTTCCTTTTCCGGTGACTTCCGGAGCAGAAAAAGCCTTGATGTTGACCTTTGCATCACCGAGGATCCGGGTTACTTGAGCCATGACGCCCGGCTTGCTCAACCCGCTGATGACCAATTGTGTCGTTGTGGGCATGAGAGCTACCCCCTGGCATAAGCCGCGTTATTATACCTACCGCCTTATCAGATTTTCGACTACCGCAGGGCTCAGATGAAATACTTGAAGGTTCGCTTGATGCTTCCATTACTGGGAAAAACAGAGCCCGTGGCATTCCAAGTTGTAGAACAGGTATTGGTTAGCGCACCTGGCATACACCGTTGACAAACGTATACTCGTAAATACCGCTGACAGGGACTTCGGCATTCTCCGCCAGCTTCAGTGCCGACTCCTTGAGACCGCGTGGCACGAGCAGATAGAACGGAATACCCTGCACGACCGTCTCTTTCCATCCTGAAGCAGTTGAGACATCCCTGATCGAATCATCGGTTTCCACTTCAGCCATCCATTGCATAATGTTGCCGGCCGAATTCACCTGCCATCCGACAATATCGCACTCTTGCTGTGGATCAGCCCAGGGGTCTTGGTCAAGTTCTGTATGGATTGTGACCTTACAACGAAAGGCCTTCGCCCATCGCTGCGCGACCTGACTAACAACCTGATCGTGGATAGTGACAATGCCTCGCTCGCGAAGTACCGGACTCATTAAGTCTCCCTTTTACGAGCAGCCGCTTGTGCTGCCGCAAGTATCACACTTGAGACAGGTTCCGTTTCGTACCATGGTGAACTGTTTACACTCGGAGCAGGGATCTCCCTCATAGCCCTTTTGGCGTGCCATCTGAATGGCGGTCAAAGTCAGCGTTTCACGTTTGAGTTCGACGGTATGGGCTACGTTTCCATTTCCGTGTCCGTGTCCAAGACCATTGCCCTTATGCCGCGGCACCGCCCCGCGTCGCGCGGGAAATATCTCGGTACTGATTGAGGTCGAAGCCAGTGTTTCGGGAGTGGCTTCCTCCTCGACACACTCAGGATCTTGCTCGTCCATTTTGACGGAGTCCATTCGTAGATCTTCCTCCTGAACCTGCGCCAAGTCATAGCGCTCGAGATAGGTTACAGCAAGTTCTCGGAAGATGTAATCGATGATCGATGTGGACATCTTAATTCGGTCGTTCAATTTGACCGGCCCGTTCGGCTCGAACCGTGTGAAGACGAACGCTTCGACGAACTCCTCCAGCGGGACACCGTGTTGGAGACCCAGTGAAATAGCGATGGCGAAACAGTTCATGAGGCTGCGAAAAGCGGCTCCTTCTTTGTGCATATCGAGGAAAATTTCACCGCAAGTACCATCCTCATACTCACCCGTGCGCAGGTAGAGTTTGTGCCCTCCGACGACTGCCTTCTGCGTGTACCCGTTGCGCCTGGCCGGAAGCGGTCGGCGCTTTGCCAGGTATCGTACCAACACTCGCTCGGTGACCTTTTCGGCAATTGACATTATTTCGGGTGAGGCTTCGACGGCCTTGCCGTTATCCATTGAGGCTGACAACGGCTGGCTCAACTTCGAGCCGTCGCGATACAGAGCCACAGCCTTGACCATGCTTTTCCAGGCGAACAAATAGGCCGACTTGACTTCTTTCAGCGTCGAGTCGGCCGGCATGTTGATCGTTTTGCTGATGGCGCCGCTGATGAACGGTTGCGCCGCCGCCATCATCCGTATGTGCGCATCGACGGGGATATATCGCTGACCGATTCTGCCGCAGCGGTTGGCACAATCAAAGATCGGAAGGTGCTCGGCTTTGAGATGTGGCGCCCCTTCCACCGTCATCGTGCCGCAGCAATAATCATTGGCAGCGGCGATTTCTTCTTGTGTAAATCCCAGCGCCTTCAGCATGTTGAAGTTGGATTCGTTCAACTGCGCATCGGTCAATCCCAACTTCTCCCGGCAGAAGTCCTCACCTAACGCATACTTATTAAATGTAAATTGAATTTCGAAGGCCTGCGATAAGCCCCCTTCCATCCGCGCGAGTGCGGCGTCGTCGAATCCCTTCTGCCTTAGGGTCTCATGGTTAATGAATGGCGCGGTCCGCAAGGTTTGCCGGCCGATACAATAGTCCACGATGTCCTGAATCTGAGATTCGGTATATTCCAAAGCCTTAAGCGCAGCGGGTATGCTTTGATTGATGATCTTGAAATAGCCTCCGCCGGCCAGTTTCTTGAATTTGACGAGGGCGAAATCCGGCTCGATACCGGTGGTATCGCAATCCATCACAAGCCCGATCGTCCCCGTAGGAGCGATTACTGTCACCTGCGCATTGCGATACCCGTAAGCCGTTCCCAATTCGAGCGCTCGGTCCCAGGCACGACGTGCCGCTACGAGCAGATCGGGCTGGCAATGCTCCGGCTGAATTCCTATCGGTGTAATCGTCAAACCCTCATATTCTTCCGGAGCAGCATTGTACGAAGCTCGTCGGTGATTACGGATGACGCGCAACATGGCCTCGCGGTTTTTCGCATACCCCGGGAATGGCCACAGTTCAGCGGCCATTTCGGCCGAAGTGCTGTAGGCCTCGCCGGTCATGATAGCGGTCAACGCACCGCAGATCGCCAACGCCTTGGGAGAATCGTAGGGAATACCCTGCCGCATCAGCACCGTGCCCAGATTGGCATAGCCGAGCCCCAGAGTCCGGAACTGGTAGCTTTTTTCGGCAATCGCACGACTGGGAAACGATGCCATGAGCACGCTGATCTCCAGCACAATCGTCCAGAGACGCACAGCGTGGCGGAAGTTCTCCAACTCGAATTGAGCGTCGGACGAAAAGAATCGGCCGAGATTCAGTGAGGCCAAATTGCACGCCGTATCATCAAGGAACATGTACTCCGAACATGGATTGGAGGCATTGATACGGCCATGCTCCGGACAGGTATGCCATTCGTTAATGGTGGTGTCGTATTGTGTGCCGGGATCAGCACAAACCCAGGCGGCCCAAGCGATCTGATCCCAGAGATCCCGCGCCTTAATGGTCTTGGAGACTTTGCCGTCGATCCGTCGCTTGAGTTGCCATTCGCCGTCCGCCTCCAGGGCTGCAAAAAAATCATTGGAAATGCGTACGCTGTTGTTTGAGTTCTGGCCGGACACTGTTTGATAGGCCTTGCCGTCCCAATTCGTGTCGTACTCATGAAACACAAAGTGTGTGAACCCTTGCTGCGCATAGGAAAACATCCGCTGGATATAGGCCTCTGGGACTGCATCCCGCCGAGCGGCAGCCAGAGCTTCCTTGAGGATCGAATTCTGTTTGACATCGAGCTCGATTTGTATCTGGCCTGCGCTATCGACGACGTGGCACGCCTTGAGAACCGCGTTGAGGCGCTGTGCGCAGATTTTCGAACCGGTCACCATGGCGGCGACTTTTTGCTCTTCCACCACCTTCCAATTGATAAACTCCTCAATGTCCGGATGGTCCAAATCGAGACAGACCATTTTGGCGGCCCGCCTCGTCGTTCCACCGGACTTAATGGCGCCCGCCGCTCGATCACCGATGCGAAGGAAGGACATCAGTCCGGACGAGCGGCCGCCGCCGGACAACGGTTCAGCATCGCCGCGAAGCTTGGAAAAATTGGTGCCTGTCCCGGATCCGTACTTGAACAGACGCGCCTCCCGCACCCAGAGATCCATGATGCCGCCTTCACTGACTAAGTCATCGTCGACAGACTGGATGAAACAGGCGTGTGGTTGCGGGTGCTCAAAAGCATTGGTGGCTTTGACGACTTCACGGGTCTTGGGATCGACATAAAAATGCCCTTGCGCAGGCCCTGTGAGTCCATAGGCATAATGAAGCCCCGTGTTAAACCACTGGGGGGAATTGGGTGCGGCCATCTGGTGTGCGAGCATGTAGCAGAGCTCATCATGGAAGGCATGGGAATCTTCCGGAGTTTTAAAATAGCCGAAGCTTTTCCCCCACGAGGTCCAACAACCGGCCAGCCGCTCAAATACTTGTCGCGAGTCACGCTCCCCTCCCAACTGCGGCTTACCGTCGGACCCTACAATTGGATTCCCCTGTTCATCCCGCTGCGGCACTCCGGCTTTCCGAAAATATTTCTGTGCGAGAATATCGATCGCAAGCTGAGACCAGGACTCTGGAATATCGATGTTTTCCAACTTAAATACCGTTGATCCGTCAGGATTACGGATCTCTGACGAACGTTTCACGAACGGCAAGCCTTCATAAGGACTTTGTCCGCGACGCGTAAACCGGCGTTCTATTCTCACGATTTCCCCTCCCCAGTCGGCATGGTTGGTGTGCGACTGCTCTCGATCCAAACAGAAACAATAAGGCCGCAGTACTGATAAGACTGATGAGCTTTACAGGCCTTAATTGATGGTGCGTCGACGCTCACACATTCAGGAGTGTCTACATATAGCTATCAGGATGAATTGTCAATACCAAATGTAGTGGTCTGGCTGGGGAAACAGAGGAAAGGCTGTGAATAACGCCGAATGATTGGGAATCGCCATTTCTAGAGAATTTAGCCCGACTTATCCACAATGTTTTGATAGAAACGGAACGAATTTCGACATGTTGCAGCTCCCTCAAGGGCAAAAAAAACTAAAAAACCTGACGGCCAAGAGTCAGAATTGCTTCATCGACTCCCTCAACAGGAATGAACTGGTTGCCGATACCGATCACCACCACTCGCGTACCTAGCACTGTTGTTTCAAACCGGCTGAAAACTCCCAGATTGTGCCGCGTCGTATGAGGACGCACCAAGCTATTGAGCAACTCCTGGCTGTGTCTACGAAAGATATTCCTGACGACCGTTTCTTCCCGTTCGGGTATCGAACGGTCCATTCGATCCATAGCTTTGGCCAGCTCGGCCTCTACAAAGCCCAGGTATTGATCGGTAGTGGGATTGGTCAGTGCCAGCACGACACTTACAGCCAATACCGCCACAATCAAACTTAAACGAAGGAGGCTCATACAGGTCTTTTCGATTGATTGGCTCTGAACCGTCGTCGTAACAGACTCCCAACGAAACAGCGCTACGCGGTCCCCCCTTTGACAAACAACCAAACGGATGATTAGCCTACGTTCGACAGGTCTGTTGCGGCAACCATGCTGCTCACATTGCTTGTACGAGGAGGGTCATAATGTTTGTCTGGAGCAAACGTCTTGTCGCAACCTTGTTGGGACTGTTTGTGCTCACGCTGGGAGTCTTCATTTTCAACGCAGATCCGGACAGCATGAGCGGCCTCAAGGCCCATACCACACGCTGGATGGCTCTCAACTATCTCGGCCTGATTGCATGGGTCTTCGTCTGGATGATCGATCAAGCTCGCATGCGAGGGAAAAATTTCTGGATCTGGCTTGTTCCTTTCATCCTGGCGCCTCTTCCGACATTGATGCTGTTTGTCTTGTTCCTACAGCGCCGCATACAGCCCTCAAAGACCGGCTGAATTGGCTTTGGCTCGCGGATCGCCATCGATTTCTTGTTGCAACTGTGTTCGAAGAGTCCATACCAACCAGATGCCCGGTAGCGCGACCACAAACGACCAGAAAAAAAACTGCGACCAGCCGACTATTTCGACCAACTCGGCCGACGGCCGACCGGAAAACACTCGCCCAAGCGCTTCAAGGGAAGAAAGCAACGCAAACTGGGTTGCGGTATAACGATGATCGCATAACGACATAATCATGGCGACAAACGCTGCTGTGCCCATACCCCCTGTCACATTTTCGGCGATTATCGAAATCGTGAGTACCGCATAACTCTTGCCGATCCAGGCGAGCCACATGAATCCTAAGTTTGAAACTGCTTGCAACAGACCGAAGAGCAATAACGACCGGACCATTCCGAGCCTCGCCATCGCGACACCCCCGGCTAATGCGCCGATCAGCGTAGCTCCAATTCCTAAACCCTTCACGTAACCGACCTCGCTGACGGAAAAGCCCACCCCGCCAATAAGAAAGGCCGTTTGAAGGGAGGCCGCGACTGCATCTCCGACTTTATAGAGAACAATGAGAGCAAGGAGCCCAGCCACTCCTGAACGCGAGAAAAACTCCTTCAGCGGTCCGCCGATCGCTTCGGCCAGACTTGCCGGCGCGGCACTTGGTTTTGACGGTTCGGGGCTGACAAAGATTGTTACGACCCCCGCCATCATTATCGCGGCGAGCAGCAAGTATGTATTCCTCCACCCAATATGATCGGCCAACAGAAGAGCGCCGGCGCTCGCAAATAACAGCGCACATCGATAGCCATTTACCCACACTGCGGCGCCAAATCCCCGCTCCGGAGGTAAGAGCACATCGGTCCGATAGGCGTCGAACACAATATCCAGTGAGGCAGAGAGGAAAGCCACCGCGAGAGCCAGGACTCCGAGCACCTCCGGATGCTGGTCTGGACCAGTCATCGCCATGACCGCCAAACCGAGAGCCACACAGAGCTGCGTCACCAACATCCATCCGCGCCGGCGCCCCAGCCAGGGAGGGACTAGGCGATCCATCAATGGAGCCCACAGGAATTTCAAAGTATAGGGAAGACCAACGAGCGTGAAGATACCGATCGTCTTGAGGTCGAGCCCGACAACGGTGAGCCAGGCCTGGAGCGTTCCAGCCGTCAAGGCCAATGGCAAGCCCGACGCAAACCCTAACGGCAACATGACGCCGATGCGTCGGTTCGCAAGGGTCTGGATGAGTGACGCAGGTTTCATCGGGCCGCTTCAGTACACATGAAGGCGCAGCATATCATCGAAACGAACAGGAGACTCAGGAGTTTCTTGAAATCAATCGAAAAGGAAAATGAGGGGACCGGCTAGATGATGACGCATCGCTCCGAGTGGCCGCCTACTGAAACTCAGCAAGGTTGACCGTTGAAAGTGCAGGGTTTATAACGGGAAATGTCAAACTCCGTGTTTTCTTGATAGACCCGCTCATTGCCATTCACACCATCTTGTTCCGGATCGTTATACATGGTGTGGTTCCACCAGTAGAACAAGGGATAGGCCTCCGTCCTATATACTGGATTCCCGTAGTTGCTCCTGGAATATTCATGAACCAACCGGCCGGTGACATAATCGACATGGCCGTCGCCGTGGAGTGAATACAACATCAAGAAGAGCCGGGACTCGTGATCGTAAATCTCATCAATTCTCGCCGCGAGGTCAGGTTCGAGGGGAAGGATGTCTTTCGTCCATCCACTGGACACAGGGAGTAGGAGAAAAAATGTCGCAGCAATGATGAAGGCCACTGACCGCGAAGATGTCACATCAGACTCACGATAGTGGTGTGGGCCGACGGCCAAACTCTACCATGGCCCTTAGAGGCCTTCAACACAGTACTGCGCGTCGCTTAAAGAACCTGCGGGAGATTCTTGCTCCTATTGGAAGTACCTCCCTATAATGGTACCGGTCGATGATCATGAAACGCGCATCTCTCCATACACTCGGCTGCCGATTGAACCAGGCAGAGTCGACGGTGCTCGCGGCCCGCTTGCGGCGTGAAGGCTACAGAGTCGTCGAGTTTGGTGAGCCGACTGATCTGCTTGTCGTAAACACCTGCTCCGTGACAGAAGACGCAGAACGGACCTGCCGATATGTCATCCGCAAGACGTTGAGACATTCTCCCGATGCCTTTGTGGCAGTTACCGGCTGTTACGCACAAACCGGCGCTCAAGCACTGCGTACCATTCCCGGAATCGATCTCATCGTTGGGAATCAATTCAAATGGGACTTGCCGTCGTTTCTTCCAGCTCCACACGCCTTGAAGAAACAGCCGGACCCGGAAGTGCTCCATACTCGCACCATCGACCGGGAGGATTTCACCCTGCCGGAGTATGGCAAACAGGATTCGACCAGGGCACTGCTCAAGATCCAGGACGGTTGCAACGTCATGTGCAGCTTCTGCATCATCCCTTTCGCACGCGGACATGAGCGGAGTCGCCTCCGGGATGATGTCATCCGAGAGGCCGAAATCCTTGTGGCTGGAGGTTACAGGGAAATTGTGCTGACCGGCGTCAACATCGGACAATACTGGCACGAGAAGACCGATCTGGTTGGGTTGATCGCACATTTAGAGAAGATTGAGGGACTAGAGCGGATTCGGATTTCATCCATTGAGCCGACGACGATCACGGATGCCCTCATAGATCAAATGGCATCCTCGTCAAAGCTCTGCCCCTATCTACATGTCCCTCTGCAGAGCGGAGACGACGTCATCTTGTCGTCCATGAATCGACCGTACAATGCCGAAGAGTTTACCCGTTTGATACATCGCGCTGTTGCAGCGATTCCTCACCTCGGATTGGGAACCGATGTCATGGTCGGGTTTCCCGGAGAAACCGAAGAAGCCTTCGAACATACTCTGAGCATCGCCCGCGAGCTTCCTTTTTCCTATCTCCATGTCTTTACCTACTCACAACGGCCCGGCACCGCTGCCATGAAATTACCAGGCCAGGTGCCGATCGCGGTCTCGCGGGAACGTGCAAAAATGCTCGCGGAGCTCTCCCGCCTTAAACGCCTGGCCTTTGCGGAAGGGTATATCGGAGCCACAGTGAGCACCCTTTTTGAGTCAGGAGAAACAGAAGGGCTTAGGTTGGGGGTGACGTCAAACTTCTTGAAAGTGGGTGTTCCTTCAAGCATCGATCTCACCAATCAACTGAACGATGTTCTTGTTACAGGGGCATCAGACCGCTGGGGATTGGGTCAACTGGTAGCGCCGCGACAGACAACAAAAAGAGTTCCTGTCCTATGAAGGTCATTTCCACACCGACTCACGTGCACCTTGAAACCTTTGGCTGTCAGATGAACGAGTATGACTCGGAACTCATTCGCTCGCTGATGAAACAGGATGGATTCGTATTTACTGACGAGCGAGAGCGTGCGGATGTGATTCTGATGAATACCTGCGCCATTCGCGAGAATGCCCACAATAAGGTTTATAAACACCTATCCGACTTGAAAACACTCAAGCGACAACGTTCCTTAGTCGTTGGGGTCTTGGGCTGTATGGCCCAAAACCTGAAAGCAGAGCTGACGGAGTTTCAGCCGTTGATCGATGTGCTCGTCGGTCCTGATGCCTATCGACAACTGCCGATGTTGATCCGCAAGGCGATACGCACGCAAGATGAAGGGCTGGATCAGAAGGGACTGGCCGTCGACCTTTCGGAATATGAAACCTATCGGGATGTCATACCCGACCGAACCGACGGGGTGAATGCCTGGATCGCTGTCATGCGAGGCTGCGACAACTTCTGCAGTTTCTGTGTGGTCCCCTACACCCGGGGACGTGAGCGCTCCCGCGATCCAGAAGGAATCGTCCAGGAGGCTCATCGGATTGTCGAGCAAGGATTCAAGCAGATCACGCTTCTCGGTCAAAATGTCAATTCCTATAGATTCAACGACTGGGATTTTGCGCGATTGATCACGGCCGTCGCGGACGTTCCAGGTATCAAACGTGTGCGATTCACTTCTCCACATCCCAAAGATTTTCCGCCTTCATTGTTGGAAGCCGTTGTCTCACACCCCAACATCTGCAAACACATTCACTTACCAATGCAATCCGGCAGCGATCGCATACTCAACTTGATGAATCGCACCTATACCAATCAAGAGTATCGCGCCTTGGTTGACCGAATCCGCGCCCTCCGATCGGATATCGTCCTAACCACGGATATCATTTGTGGTTTCTGTGGCGAAACCGATGAGGAATTTGCCGAAACATATCGGCTTGTCAAAGAGACACGGTTTCATTCAGCATATATATTCAAATATTCTGAGCGAAAGAACACCATCGCTGCGCGCAAGTATTCTGATGATGTTCCCGATCGGGTAAAGACCGAACGGGTGATGCACCTCTTCGATCTTCAACGAAAGATTTCTTGCGAACGCAACCGGGAATATCTGAAGGAAACGATTCCGGTCCTGGTCGAAGGGGATGCCAAGCGATCAGCCGCGCAAGGCATGGGAAAATCGGATGGCAACATCACTGTTATTTGGAACAAGCGTGAGATATCCTCTCAACCAGGAGACGTGGTGTCACTCACCATTTACGACGCATCTTCCACGACATTGTATGCGGAACCTCCGTCTGCGAATTGAGCTGTTACTTCTCTCCACTTCAACAGAAACCAACTCTGCTCCGTAAAATACGCTACAAAAAGGAACATTTCCGAACAGTATTTGCCTATTAATCCACTAGCTTCCGCGATTCTCACACGGCGACACGGAACCGCCGCTTGCTAGATGCCCCTCGATAGAGAGAGCCATTTCCTCTCGGACACCATAAAATTTCTTGGAGGAAGGCTGCAAATTAATGCTGTATTATCATACGTCTAGGCCAGAGACTTCCATGTTACTTCTTGCCCACGTCCAGTGAATTCATCTCAGTAAATTCCCCTTCTTCTCCTGGTTTCATCCAGTAGATCGCTGAGTCTGCTCCACTTCTACTAAGGGCATAGTCTTTGCTCCATTATAGACTCACCGATTTGTAGCCACACACCCCCCCTGGAGACGAGGTATGAAAGAGAAGCAAGATCGCAGCGGGAAAGAAAAAGCAGACAGCTCGATGAGCTTGGAAACTCTTATTGCGATGGGACTCTTCGGATGGATTGCCCTGAGCATGGCACTGATGGGCCTGGGAATCTGGTAATCCTCCCAGACACGCCGACATTGTACCTCACCATTAATTATCACACATAACTCTTCCTGGAAGAAGGAGGAACCGCGATGAAGAATTTCCCTGCGCTAACGAATGTGCAGAGTCCGATCATACGAAGCCTAATGGGGATCGCCGCCTGCGCCCTCGTCTTCAGCGGTTGCACAGGTGGGGCGAAACTCGCTCAAACTGCAAAAGGCAGCGTCTATTTAGAAGAAGTGGCTGATTGGTCGTTTGAAGCCAGTCATCCTGCCGTGATCGATCAACTCACTATCTCAAAGGTCGTGAAAGGTCTCTATCGCAATGACGGCATGGGCGGATCTTGGAGAATGTCCGCCGGTGGCAGCAAGCCGATGAGAATATTCAGCGATGAGGATGTCGAGTTTCTCTCCCCCCTGCTCGCACAAGGTTTATCAAGGGCGAAACCCGAACAACTTGTCGGGTTCCGCATCTCCTCATCGGCAGGGTCAGGCTCTGAACCCACCGCGGGCAGCATTTATGTCCACAACGGATCAATTTACCTGACTATAGGAACAGATTCCGGCCCGACTTATTTCATACCCGAGTCGGCCGTACGCACCGAGCCGGCTCAGGCCTATGCTTCCGGTGGCGCACGTGGCGCCATGACGATGATCATCGACTATCATGCACTGGCCATGGCTCCGGCGCCCACCGCCCCACCGACCGCAAAGGTTTCGCCGACCGCTCCAATCCTGCCCACGGTGGCGGTCGTTCCGGTGAAAGTTCAGCCGGTTACTGAAAGTGTGATCCAGGACGTAGGAGAAAGTGACCTTATTGCTCAGAAACTTAGCGAGTTGAAAGCGGCAAAAGAGGCGCTAGCTAAAAAAGATACCGAGATCAAGATGCTTCGCAAGGAATCGGAATGGATGAAACGACAGCTTCGGGATCGCGACGATGAAATGAAAGCGCTCAGGTTAACCAAGGTATCTGGGAAACCGGCACCGAAAAAGAAATCGGCACAAGCCTCGCGGACACGATAGGCTTCTTCAGCCGATCTTGAGTATCTCCGGCTGAAGCAAGACCACCTCACTAGACAGGGGTTGTCTGAAATTCATCCGGCAATAACACGCATATGTCACATAGGTATCTTGTAGACAGTACCGAGCCAACTCTCGCCCCTGTCCTTTTTCCCACATTTCAGCCACCTGAGCTCCACTCCCGGATTTCGTTTCGACGTTCAGCGCTCGCGCCAGCACGTCGAGCTTCACCCACCCACGCGTATCCCAATTGCTCCAGATCGCCATCGTGTCGTAAACTGGCTCCGTACGGAATTTGGCGAGATTAATGTCCAGGCTCGGCTTGACTTGGTGAATGATCGATCGCTTCTTAATGAACGGGAGATCGAAGCCAAGGCCATTATGGGTGACGAAGAGAGACGGGCGGGCCTGAGCCAACCGGCTCCAGAATTGTCGTAGTAACTCTCGCTCATCCGCACCATACCAGGCCACCGAGCCGCGTGGCTCGAGCTGGTCAGAGAACTCCAGTAGGCCGATACAGACGATCCGGCTGAACGTGCCGTCGAAGGCCGACTTTGCATAGTGTTCATCGTCGACGTGTCTTTGAGCTTCGGCAGCTCCCGCGGCAAACAAGTCGTAGCCTTCCCCTTCCAATTCAGACCTCTCGCTCGACGGAAGTTTACCTATCAGCCGAGCCCATTCTTCACGAGGCGCTTGAACGGTCTCAATATCCAGAACAACCTTCATAACGTCTGCTCAATACTCTGCCGCTTCAGAGCCTCGATGATGAGGCGGTCCGCCGGGGGGAACTCAAAGTCGCTCAACTCCTGCGGCGAGACCCATCGAATTTCAGCGCACCCGATTGCCGTGGGATGCCCGCTTTCAATCCTACAGTGGAAGAAATGCAGTTCCACGATTTTCTCCGAGTACTCGTGCCGGACGACCTGAAAAGGCATCGGCACACCGATGTAAATACCCAACTCTTCGAACAACTCCCGCCGCAGGCATTCTTCAAAAGGTTCACCAGGCTCGCATTTTCCACCTGGGAATTCCCAGAAACCCGCCAAGTGCACGTCCGGATTTCGCCGAGCGATCAAGTAGCGGCCATCACGACATACCAAACCGGCAGCGACTTCAACGACGTTCATTCCGCACCGTCGCTTTCTGCGGTTTAAGGTCGAGCGGGTATGTCTTGCAAAATGATTTCATCGGGCATTGCCCACAGGCAGGGTTTCTTGCCGTGCAGCAGGTTGCTCCAAAGTCCATCATTGCCTGGTTGAAGTCGTAGCCTCTTCCGATCGGAATGAGAGCTTCCGACAATTGCCAGAGCTTTGATTTTTGAGCCTTGGGATTGCCCTTTGCCATAAATACCCGATGAAGGACCCGGATCACATTCGTATCCAGAATTGCCGCATCTTCGTTGAATGCAAACGACCGAATCGCGCCGGCCGTGTATGGCCCGATTCCCTTGAATGACAGTAACTCTTTCGAATCGCTTGGAAGATAGCCTCCATACCGCTCCACTGTCTCACACGCGATACTATGTAACCGCTCCGGCCTTATGTTGTACCCCAGCGGATACCACGTCTTCTTCACATCAGAAACCGGCGCATCAGCCAACTCTTCAAAGCTTGGGTAGCGGTCTAGAAACTCGTGATATTTCGGAATCACCCGATCGACCTGAGTCTGCTGCAACATGACCTCGGAAACCAGAATGTGATAGGGATTGGACGTCCTGCGCCAAGGTAGGTCACGGCCATGTTTTTTATACCACTTCAGCAGGCGATCCTGAAAACGGCGCTTTTGCGAGGCGGTGAGACCGAAAGGCTTCTTCGATTTCTTCTTAAGCGGAGAGGATATTCGTGAACCAGAGCTGGTGGACATCGCAACGTTGATCCAATGACGGCATTGTAGAAGTGCGCCCCCCTGAAAATCAAATAGCGATGAAGCGAACAGGGCTGCGGCAGATGCATCAGAGGGCATCTAAACTGTCCCAGTCACACGCAACCCCACTGGTACTGCCTAAACTTTGCTGCTTGTAGTGCGTCATCGATACGGGCTTACCTGCATTCCACTAACCGTCGGGCGCTGGAAATTGCCAATGATCTCTATTTCTTTGACAACCACTCATTCTCCGATTAGCCTTTTCTGAGGCAAAGGCACTCTCAGCGCGAGCCTCACCAGTGAGGCTTATTTGTGAACACAAACCTTTTGAGGCGTCTCGATGACGGAACAGAGGCAGCACGTCCGCTATCAAGTGGAATTCCCAGCCATATTCGAAGGCAACCATGCCGGGGTCGGGATCGTATACAACCTCGGGATTGGCGGATGCAAGGTGGTAAGCGATCTTGCAGTCCAGATCGGCGATCTCCTTACTGTTCACCTCAAGATCCCCGAACAGACTTTGGCCGTCACCATTCGAGCCGCCACGGTCCAATGGGCCCGGGAATTCGAGTTCGGTGTAGAATTTGCCGATATACAACAGTCGGAACGGGCCCGCCTGGAGCAATTCCTGGCAACGCAAGCGACTACCGTCCCATAGAAATCGCTTGAAGCAGAGATATGGTCACCAGAAAGTATCCCCGATTTCCCGTGTCGTTCTCCAGCACCTTAGTGCATAAGGATCATTTTCACCACGCAGGGTCTGTACGAAATATTTCGGCGAAGGGATGCCGCGTGGACAGTATCATCAGCCCTTTTACCGGCATGCAGCTCACTGTGCACATACATATTCCCGGAGAATCCAAGCCGATCTTAATCGATAACGCCGCAGTCCGTTGGACCGGGTCTGCCGGTATCGGCCTTGAGTTTCTGACTGTCGCCCCTTTGCATCAAGCCAGGCTTGACCGCATGATTCAACAACTCCAGCCCAAGAAAGGCCTTGAGTAAGCAAGCTTCTCCAACAGGCTGTAAAAAGCATAGGGATACCCTTGCAACAGCCGACAGAATGCAACATCCCGGCAGTTGCAATTCAGACACTCGTCTCCGTATCCTCCACCTTCATGAACCTGTCCCAGCTTTCCCAGAAGCAGTTTGAAGATCTCGTACGCGGCATTGTCGACGATCGCCTGCGCGAGTTACTTGGTGATCCTGACCTTGGACTCCAGGTTGGGGACGGCCTACACGCTAGGCTGAAACAGTCTTTGAGCAGCGCAGAAAGGTTGTCCGGCGAGCAGATCGCGGAGCAACTCGGTCTCCACTGGTGAGGACAACATGGCCTGGTATCGTCTCGCCTATCGCCCGACCATTGTCCAAGACCTTGCGAACCTTGAGCCGTCTCTGGCACAGCGACTCCTGGACAAGACCAAATGGATCGCCTCCAATATCGACAACTTGCGCCATGACCCCATTGCATCCGACCTGCCGGGCCTTTCCAAATATGCGGTCGAGGAGTGGCGAATTTTTTACTCCATCGACCGGGACAATCACCTGGTCGATATCCACGGCATCGTCCGACAGAGAGAGGTGCGCTCATGATTTCCTTCACCGTTACTGCCATTGCACAACTGAAAGCGATTCAGCTCCATCATCCCGAAGATCCAGTTGTCCGAGTATCTGTGCGCGAGATAGACGATTCCCGTCTGAGCTTCAGCATTACATTGGAATCGAATGCCGAGTCTAACGACACCATTCAGGAAATTGACGGCCTCACGATTGCGATGGATCAGCGAAGTGCGGCACGAATGGAAGGTGTGCTTGTAGACTACACTGAGTCTAAGGGCTTTCGCTTCCTACACGATGGAGAAGGCCACAACCTGTCTGCCCTTACGATTCCCACACTAAATTGATCGAGCGGCTATCACGCCGACTAAGATAGCGGTCGAGCCAAGGCTGACCTCTCCCTCCAGGCCTCGATCTGAATCTTATCCTTTGACTAGCGAACGTGTGTTTAAACCTCCTGCCAACAGTCAGGCGAGACGATTAGGCAGGCTAGCGACGTGCACCTGAAATTCACCCCGAGTCACATCGCCGACGTAGCGACGCAGGGCATCCTTCACCACAGGGAATGCGATCTCATCCCAGGGAATCTCAGCGAGTGAAAACAATTGCACGTCGAGGCTCTCCTCACCTACTCCAAAATCGGGTGAACGCATCGACCCGCGGAACACAAGGTATGTTTGGCCGATATGCGGGAGACTCAGAACCGCAAAGAGACAGATGCGTTCTACCTCAGCCTGCGCTTCCTCCCGTGTCTCGCGAACGGCGGCCTGCTCAGTACTTTCGCCGATTTCCATGAAACCCGCCGGAAAGGTCCAGAGACCCGATTTGGGCTCAATCGCACGCCGGCACAGAAGAATGTGCCCGTCCCACTCCGGAATACAGCCTGCGACGATCTTTGGATTATGGTAATGAATGGCATGACAGGTATCGCAGACGAACCGGGGTAAGTTGTCGCCGGCGGGGATTCTTTTTGTAACGGGGGCGCCGCAGGCGCTGCAATAGTTCATGACGAAGACGTATCTCGTGAAGCGTATTTCGTGAAGCGAGAGACGAACGACGTTCCACGGACGACGATGCGATGAGCATGGATAGCACAAACCTGCGGTTCTTTGCACCCTGCCCCCGTGGACTTGAGGGTGTGCTGGAACAGGAACTTCACGACCTTGGCGTGCCGATGACCACGAAGACAGACGGAGGAGTCGCCTTCGTGGCTCCCTGGTCCACGATGTATTGGGTCAATCTCAAGAGTCACATTGCCAGCCGCGTGCTCTGGGAAATCGGACAGACCTACTATCGCTCGGAAGACGACATATACCGCGCAGCTTATAACCTTGCCTGGCCGGACTGGTTCCCACCATCACAGACAATCAAAGTAAAGGTAAGCGCACGCCGTTGTCCGCTCACCAGCCTGGACTTCATCACCCTGCGTATTAAAGACGCTGTCTGCGACAAGTTCATAGCAGTGCGGCATAAGAGACCGAATGTGGACACACACCGTCCGAACATCCGGCTCGATGCCTTTCTCAATGAATCAACAGCTACCTTCTACCTGGACACTTCTGGTGAACCGCTCTTTAAACGAGGCCATCGTGTCGCCTCTGTAGAGGCGCCGTTGCGCGAAAATCTAGCGGCTGGCTTGCTGCGACTCACAGGATGGACCCCCTCCGATGTGCTGCTCGACCCCATGTGCGGCGGCGGAACGATCCCTCTCGAAGCAGCGCTGATGGCACGCCGGATTGCGCCTGGACAGTCTCGATCTTTCGCATTTGAGCGCTTGCTGGTCCATGACGCCCAACTATGGTGTCATCTGCGCGAAGCCTCTCGCCAGAAGCAACTACCAGAAGTGCCGACTGCCATTTATGCCTCCGATCAGGATCCTGCCATGGTCAAGATCGCCCGGCGCAGATTTCAGGGAGCGGGAGTCGTCGTCGACATTCGCTTACGACAGAGTGATATATTCGCCCTCGAGGCTCCGGAGGCACAGGGTGTCCTGTTAATCAATCCCCCCTATGGAGTACGGCTCAGTCGGCCGGAGAAACTTGATACGTTCTATATACGGCTGGGGGATTGGTTGAAGCAGCGATTCAGTGGATGGCAGGCATATATCTTTACCGGCGATTTGCGGCTCCCCAAATTGATCGGCCTCGCGCCATCGAAGCGGATTCCCCTCTTCAATGGCCCACTGGAATGTCGCCTGTACGAATTTCGCATTGTCCCGGGCTCGATGCGCAAGACCATTGCCGGACCCAACAGCCCGAGGTATTCATGAACGGCATCGCATGACGTCCAAGATCGAAGCCTGCATCTGAATCGTCCCTGTGAATTCACGTCACTGGAGCGACTCCCTCACCTCTCCACTTGACTTATGCACGACGGAAGCTATCTAAATTCCTACGGATAGTTCTCTTACCACTTCACCGACCGAGCGAAGGGATGCTCGCACATGACAAACGAGATACTGGCCGTAAAACTACCGGTGCTTCCGATTAAACGCACGGTGCTTTTTCCCGGCATAATGATGCCCTTGACGGTCGGGCGTGCACGTTCGATTGCTGCGATTGAGGCGGCGATGAAGACAGAAGAGAAGACGATTCTCGTTGTCGCACAGCGTGATCCACTAACTGAAGAGCCGGCACTCGAAGAGCTATACACGATCGGCACCAAGGCCATGGTAAAACAGGTCGGGCGGTCGGAAGACGGTACGATTCATGTGCTCGTACAGGGGCTCGAACGAGTTGCGTTGCTCAAGGTCGAGCGGGCAGATCCCTGTCTTCTCATCCAAGCCAGACGGCTCGATCATCCGACGGACCGGAGCACCGAAGTTCAGGCTCTTCATCGAGCCATCCAGGAATTGGTGACAGATCTTCCCCGATTGATTCAGGCTCCAGGAATCCAGGAAGCAGCGACGGCCTTCAGTAACGAGGACAATCCGGTCGCCTTGGCCTATCGCGTGGCCTCGCTTCTGAATCTCACTGTCCAGGACGAGCAGAAGTTGCTGGAAATTTCTTCCACGGTCGAACTGTTGCGATCGCTATACGGATCGCTCTTGAAAGAAATTCAGATCTTGCAATTGCGGGACAAGATCACAAGCGAAGCTCAAGCCAAGATCGGCAAAACCCAGCGAGAGTATATCCTTCGTGAACAATTAAAGGCCATTCAGGAGGAGCTCGGCGAAGGAGAGGGAGAGGAGAGCGGAGTTAGCGAGCTCAAAAAGCAGATACAGGAGGCCGATCTTCCTGACCATGTGCGCAAGGAAGTGGAGCGGGAAATTGCGAGATTGGCGAAAGTGCCGCCATCCTCGCCTGACCATCAGGTCCTCAGGGCCTATCTCGAATTGGTGCTTGAACTCCCCTGGAAGAAGGCTTCGGAAGACCGGTTGGATCTGAATACGGTTCGTCAGGTGCTGGAAGAGGATCACTACGGCATTAAAGAGGTAAAGGAGCGTATCGTCGAGCACCTGGCCGTCTTGAAACTGAATCCCACCGCCAAGGCGCCCATTCTATGTTTGGTCGGGCCGCCAGGGGTCGGCAAGACCAGCCTGGGCCAGTCGATTGCCAGAGCCATGGGGCGAACCTTTGAACGGTTCAGCCTGGGCGGCATCCACGATGAAGCAGAATTACGCGGCCACCGTCGAACCTATGTCGGAGCCCTGCCCGGTCGAATCATCCAGGCCATGCGCCGAGCCAATGTGAATAACCCCGTGTTAATGCTGGACGAAGTCGACAAGATGGGGCACGACTTCCGCGGCGATCCGGCTGCAGCATTACTCGAGGTCCTGGATCCAGCGCAGAACCACACTTTCCGCGACCACTATCTCGACCTTCCGTTCGATCTGTCGAAAGTCTTTTTCATCACGACCGCGAACACGCTCGACACGATGAGCCAGGCCCTGTTGGATCGGATGGAGGTTATCCACCTTCAAGGGTACAGTGAACGAGAAAAGGCCGAGATTGCCCGCCGCTACTTGTGGCCGCGACGACTGAAGGAGGCTGGCCTCGACGCAAGCCAAGCCTTGCTGTCGGATGAAATCCTGAATCGTGTCATCAGCCGGTACACCCGCGAAGCGGGAGTGCGTCAGCTGGAACAGATGTTGGGCCGTCTCACGAGAAAAGTGGCACTGGTTTTTGCCGATCTGCCGGAAGGCCAGAAGCGAGAACCTGTCACCATCCGTCCTGATGCACTCAGGGAGTGGCTGGGCTCAGAACGGTTCATGCCCGAAGAGTCGCGCAAGACTCTGCCTCCTGGTGTGGCAACCGGCTTGGCCTGGACTCCCACAGGCGGTGATGTGCTCTATGTCGAAACGACCCTTCTGCCCGGCAGCCATGAGCTGACGATCACCGGCCAGTTGGGAGACGTCATGCAGGAATCTGCCAGGGCGGCGCGAAGCTACCTCTGGTCACACGCTGAAAGCATGGGGCTCGACATTTCCCGTTTCAAACGGAATGGAGTGCACATCCATGTGCCTTCCGGAGCTATCCCGAAAGACGGGCCATCCGCCGGGATTACGATGGCCACAGCTCTTGCTTCCTCGTATACCGGAGAATCAGTGCGTACTGATACAGCGATGACCGGCGAGATCAGCCTGAGCGGATTAGTCCTTCCGGTCGGCGGGATCAAAGAAAAGGTATTAGCCGCTCATCGAGCCGACATTAAACGAATAATTCTACCTAAATCCAACGAAAAGGATTTGAAGGATGTCCCGCAAGAAGTGCGCGAGAATTTGACCTTTATTTTCGTGGAGCGAATTGAAGAGGTTCTTCCCGCTGCTTTCAACAACGACAAAGGGGCTCAAGGAAGCTTCCCTTTCGGGGTGGGCATTGCCCAGGCTTCAGCATAATCGAGGCGCATAGGAAGCGCGCTGTACTTTTCGCGGTCTTGCCCTCCGATCGATCCCTGTGTAAGGATATTTTGAGTTCCTCGACTCATTTTGGGGACGACCTGACAAGAAAGGAGCATAACGATGCCGACAAAAATTGAAATCGGCCCAATTGTCAAAGTCGTAAAAACAGACGAGGAGTGGAAGAAGCTTCTTTCACCGCAAGCCTACAGGGTTCTGCGGCACGAGGACACTGAGCGCCCATTCACCGATAACATGCATGACAACCATAGGACAGGGATCTACTACTGCGCCGGCTGTGATCTCCCCGCCTATTCTTCTGAGCATAAATTCGACAGCGGCACAGGCTGGCCGAGCTTTTGGCAACCGATAGATCCGAGGGTGGTTGAGACGACCACCGATTACAAACTGATCTTCCCAAGGACTGAGGTTCACTGCGCGCGCTGCGAAGGACATCAAGGGCATATCTTTAAGGACGGCCCCAAGCCGACCGGCTTACGCTACTGCATCAACGGAGCGGCATTGAAATTTGTTCCGGCTTGATGGGCGACAACCGCCAGGCAAGCAGGGATCGCTATAAATATTGGGGCCTGAGGCACAAGACATCATGCCGTTCTCTCAGTAAGTCGGATCCGGGGAGATGTGAATGAGTGAGTTCGGTCGCCGCATTCGTCCATACGTTGAGAGTGAACTTGCGGCTGCGCTGCAAGCCGAAACGAGAGGGCAACCCGACGTAGCGTTTTCACATCTGGAACGTGCGCACGTTCTTGGGCAGTCCTCGACGGTTGAGCATGTTCGCGCACATTGGCACATGCTTCGCTGGGGCGTTCGCCAGCGTAGTCTCCCAGAGTGTTTGGGTCAGCTACTGCGCATCGTCGGTGCAGCCACGGGCACTGCCGTCGGTCTCGTGCCACAGGGGAACACTGGCGGTTCGAATGTCAGCCCGTTCAGGCGCATGCCTTTACCGCCGGAACTTGCGGCACGTATTGAAGAAGTTCGCGCTTCGGTGAGATGAAACCCAAACAGCCGGTCAAGCCGATCAGCCTCAAAGGTTTGCCGCTCACTTGCGACGTCAGTGCATGGAGACATGATCGAATGAAGCAATGTTCCTGAACAATCATGAGGTTGCGGTTCCCCTGCTTCCTTCTGAACGGTGTTATCCTCCCTCCCTTGCTGACGGTCATGAATAGGTGCGCTCCTCCGCCACACGACTCCTGACTTCCCGCACAAGACCCCTCGCAATTGGAACAATGTCGATACTGCGTGGCTGAATCTGGTCCCGGAGCGTATCAAGGCCTGCGCCAGCTCCATCCCGAAGAGCGCCTCCGAAACCAGGGGGAACGTCCCTGAAGGCGAAAAAAGCACTTGCAAAGCAAGGGCGTGATAGTTACGATTTGCGCCGTGAAAATATACCCCTCAGCTCAAAATCGTGGATGTTTCGATACCGAACAGACGATCGCCACAAACGATTGAATGCCCATCAACGGCATTGACCATACCTCATGATAACTCAAATGAAAGGAGCCACAATGAAACCAGCTATCCCGAAGTCAGAACTCCGACCAGCCGCTCTTGGAGGCTCGTTTTTGACGCGCAAGAGCCTTCTTGGAGCCCTGGCCATCTGCTCGGTGGCAATGTTGTCGCCCTGGGTCGCGACGGCAACCGAGTACAAGCTCAAGATTCCCTTCGGCCTAGAAGAAACTGCCGTGGTCATCCCGGCTGACAATCCTTTGACGACCGAGAAAGTCGAACTAGGGAGGATCTTGTTCTTTGATAAGCGACTGTCGCAGGACAACACCATCGCCTGCGCAAGCTGCCACCTGGCAAAAAATGCGTTCACGGACGGCAAGCCGGTCTCCACAGGTATCCGGGGTCAGAAAGGCGGTCGCAGCGCGCCGGCCTCCTTCAACCGGGTCTTCAGCAGCGCTCAATTTTGGGACGGTCGTGCCGCAACGTTGGAAGCTCAATCGATCGGTCCTTTCACCAATCCAATCGAGCACGGCTTTCCCAACTACGACGTGATGCTGGCAAAGATGAACAAGATCCCAGGCTACCGGAAACTCTTCAAGGAAGCTTTCGGCGACGAAAATATTAAAATTGAGAACGTGGGCAAGGCCATCGCCAGCTTCCAGCGCACTGTTCTTTCAGGCAACAGCCCGGGAGATCGGTTCGATCAGGGACAGGAAGCGGGGGCGATTTCTGAATCGGCTCAAAAGGGCCTCACCCTGTTCCGAGATAAAGCACGATGCACGAAGTGCCACTCCGGGTTCAACTTCACCGACGAAAAGTTCCACAACATCGGCATCGGCTGGGATGACAACAAAGTCGATCTCGGTCGCTATATGGTGACCGGTAATGCCGAGGAACTCGGCGCATTTAAAACCCCGACCCTGCGGGAGATCTCCCGCAGCGCACCTTATATGCATGACGGCCGCTTCAAGACGCTTGAAGAAGTCGTGAATTTCTATAACAAGGGTGGTGTCAAGAATCCTCACCAGGATCCGTTGATCATCCCGCTTGAATTGACGGATCAAGAGAAGAGTGATCTTGTGGCGTTTCTACACACGCTGAACGGCGAAGGATGGCAGCACGTCTCAGCGCCGAAATCCTTCCCTAAATAGAATAGGAGAGGCACAAACACGGCCCAAGTCAAATCACGAACGCTGTTGATGTCGAAATCTTCTCTTTAAAACATAGACACAAAGCAGACAAAATCAGGGCCGGCCCCGACCACGACGGTCGAGCCGGCCCTGATTGTATTCAACCGCGTGACGTATGAACCCTGTCCCAGCCGGTCGCGCTTTTCCTGCCAGTCGCGCTCGACTCGCTTGAATCAGGCATCGGTGGTCGCATCACCCTACTCCGCTGAGGTAGCCGTCTCGGCTTCGAGGGCTGGAAGCTTCGGGGTGTCCGGTGAAACAGGATATTCTGTAGGCGGGCCGGCGAGGAAAGCGCCGTCAACAATCTCGTCAGGATATACTTCTGAGTACCTATCGAGGCGAAAGGGGACCAGGTTGAACTGACCCCCTCACATACTACGAACAAGCTCCCGCTCCTATGACCATTCACTTCCGGCAGGGTCGAATCGTCACTGAGGTCGGTTACCCGGACTATTCAGTGACTTTCACCAACCATCCGCCGGTAACTTCGCATTGGTTGATGCCTCTGGCATCAATGTTAATTCGTGCGTGGGCCCCTTTTAGTGAGTCAGGAAGTTTGCCCGTTACTTTATACCCATCTGCCTTGGGTGTCACTGTTACCGGTACCGACTGTCCTCTTACCGTCACCTTGATACTATTTGGGTAGATTGTACCAGTCGCAAAAAATGAAAAGGCCGATTCTGGGGCCGCTTCTGAATTATTCCCCGGTGTAAAATCCGAAAATTTCAATTGTTGACAACTTCCTGCACCACTGCTAGTACCGCCCTCACCATAAGCCCAGACAGTACCGGGGACAATCAATGCAAGAGCTACCAGCAATATGTTTAGTAATTTCATCGTTATGCCCCTTGTGTGGTTATTGATTGAATCGACCGGTTGATTACTGACCGACGAACGGGGGTGCATTGTCGGCTATTTCTCGCTAAAAAACAACCCCCGCACCATTGAAAACATCAACACGAGCGATCGGCATATTCAGACCCGTCGAATGCCTCTCAAAGCATCTTAGGGAACATATCCCGGCTGCTTGTGATATTTTCCTGCCCGAGCATCTTGACAACAATCTGGGAAAGAGCTAAGCACAAGGACCCGCTGCTGCTTCATGAGGGTGTTTTTTGCCGCCCCTCACAAGCAATTTCCTTATCATCCTGAAGAGGACGGTCATGCGAAAAACTTTCGAGCAACTCTTCGAAACATTGAGCGATCATGCACGCGATGTTTCTTTTCAGGTAAAGTTTTGGGACGGAGTGGAACGATCGTTCGGTGCCGATAAGCCCCAGTTCATTCTGACTTTTGCGACTAAGCAATCGGCGGAGCATTTGCTCGAAAGCGGGTCGTTAGGCTTCGGCGAAGAATATATGGCCGGCAATATTCGGGTTGAGGGCGATTTCAAGCAATTACTCCGCTTCGGATCCGACGCTGCGTTCCTCAATCTGCCGCTCGGACTGAAAGCGAAGCTCGCCATCAAGCATCTGCGCCAGACATCACTCAACACACTGTCGCGTTCCCAAAAACACGTCGCACATCATTACGATCGCGGGAATGACTTCTACAAACTGTGGCTTGACGAAACCATGGCGTATTCCTGCGCATACTTCCGTCATGAGGGCGACACGCTCGAGAAGGCACAGCAACAGAAGTACGAGCATATTTGCCGGAAACTGCAGTTGAAGGCCGGAGAAACACTGATCGACATCGGCTGCGGCTGGGGCGGGATGCTGATCTATGCGGCGAAACACTACGGCGTGCGCGGTGTGGGGTGCTCACTATCGAAAGAGCAAGTTGAATATGCTGCCGAACTCGTGAAGCGCGAAGGTCTATCGAACGAGATTTCGATCGTGTTTGAAGACTACCGGAATATTGGGGGGGAATTCGATAAATTCGTGTCCATCGGAATGTTTGAACACGTCGGGAAGCAGTTCATTCCAACGTTCATGGAAAAGACGAAGGCCATCTTGAAACGTGGAGCCATCGGGCTGCTTCACACCATCGGACAAGAACGACCGATCCCCGGCGACCCTTGGACCTTGAAGTACATCTTCCCCGGTGGCTATATTCCAACACTCGACGAAATTGTACGCACCATGGGCGAGGTCAGGCTTGTGCCCATAGACGTCGAAAACCTTCGCCTGCACTACGCAAAAACGCTTGATGAGTGGAGCACACGATTCGAGGCACAGACCAAGAAGGTCGAAGCCATGTACGACGCGTCCTTCGTTCGCATGTGGCGGATGTTTCTCAACGGGAGCGCCGCAAATTTTCGTTATGGAGACGTGCGGCTCTATCAAATCCTGTTTACAAACGGATTGAACAACGACATTCCCCTCACGCGCGAGCACATGTATCGCTAGCCCTCTAAGGAAGCTGCTATATACCGACCTTCATCTATCGTTCAATGTGATCCCGTTCAAGAAGGTCGAACGACTGAGAGAACAATGACGACAATCGCTTCACGCTTGCAAGCCGTGCAGGCCCGTATTGCTAAAGCCGCGCGATCCGTCGATCGACGACCGGATGAAATCACGCTGCTGGTCGCGAGTAAAACCCACCCTGCCGAGCGAGTGCGGGAGGCCTGGCTTGCCGGACAAACCATTTTTGGTGAGAATTACCTGCAGGAAGCGCTTGCAAAAATGCCGGCCCTGGGTGATTTGCCGATTGAATGGCATTTCATCGGTCCAATACAAAGCAACAAGACAAAACGCATCGCGGAGAATTTCTCTTGGGTCCACAGCGTGGACAGAGTAAAAATTGCCGACCGCCTGGCGAAAGACCGGCCTGAATCGCTGCCTCCCTTACAAATCTGTCTTCAGGTGAATGTGAGCGGAGAAGCGAGCAAAAGCGGTGTGGCGCCTGAGGAGCTGGCCCACCTGGCAGCCCATGTCGTACGCCTGCCTCGCCTGAAATTCCGCGGACTGATGGCTGTCCCTGAGCTGACGACTGCCACGGCCCTGCAGCGCAGCCAGTTCCACATGCTATGGGAATTGTTCGATCGGCTCAAGCGGGATGGTTACGAACTCGACACACTCTCCATGGGAATGTCGGAAGATATGGATGTGGCCATCGCCGAGGGGGCAACCATCGTGCGCATAGGGACGGCGATTCTGGGCCCAAGACGCTACCCAATACCAGAGGAGCTAGCCGCTGCCGCGCTGCATAACAAATCGTAATCCGGATTTCCGCTACAAGCTTCTTGTCCCACACTTCGTTCAAACTATTCCCCTTTGCACTTTCTCTTAAATACATCCATTTCATCGCCTGTCCGTTGATTTTCTCATGGAGACTCTGTACTCCTATATAGCCTGAGCAATGACCTTCTTACTTCAAGAAATCACAAAGCTGACCTGACAATGAGCGAATAGATCGAACAGGCAATCCTGGTCATCCGCGGACATCGAGTGATGCTGGATTCAGATCTGCAAGTTTGTACGGTGTTTCCACAAAGCGGCTCAACGAGCAAGTCAAGAGAAACAAGAGAAGATTTCCATCGGACTTTATGTTCCAGCTGACCACTGAAGAGTTCACTCGTTTACGGTCGCAAGTTGTGACCGTAAAGACAGCGTGTGGGCAGCAAAGAAAATATGGCGGCTTCCTCTCCTGTAACTCCGAGGCCGCACGTTGCACGAGCGAAGCTATCAATGCACCCTTCAAAGCTCGCTCGTTTTCTCGCCCCTCTCAAGGGAAAGGTGGCCTGATGGTCTCCCACTGCGCGCGACATTCTACCCCACCCGACCCTGAGCACGCCGAGACGTGCCATTAGCCCGCGAGGGCCTTCTGTTTCCTTGTATCATCGTCACATCGTTTCACTCGGGGGGAGTTGCCGGACTATCCTTCCCTGCGCGCGTCGAACGAGCACATTCTGATCGTGCGCGTTCCGCGAGCAAGAAGGACCGTCTGGTGACTCCCCCTTCCCGTCTGAGGCCGCACGTTGCGCGAGCACAGGAGACCATCAGACTACTTCACCCCTCTTCTTCCTGAATCATCTCTTCTACCGCCACCCGTCCCCGTTCGTCGCCCCTCCGAATCCCCCGAAGTTGCCTCCGAACCCTCCCTGGCCGGTCCCCCAATACTCACCTTCTTGGATCCGTCTATACGGATGGCGAAGGTCGGGCCGACAGATCCACCAGAAGAACCATAAGGCTGTGATACTCGTACCGAGGGCGAGCCAAAACCCCAGCGCTTTGGAATGTGTCTTCCCGATGTCTCCGACCCGCACCTCCTGCACGGGAGAGGCAAGCGCGACCACGGTCAGATAGAGTCCTTCGCCAAAGTGCCCCGAGTCGATCGACGGCTGTAGACTTTCACGCCCGATTTGATCTATCACGGTGGGAATAATCACCGGCAACATCTGCCGGCCGAGCGTGATCGCTGCCTGTCGTTCCTGTACCGAGACCAGCACCAGCACGCCGTGTTCCTGCTGCGTCGATCCGATGCCCCACTTTTCATACAGTGCCGTTGAGTACTCCTTGGCCGTCTCGAACGGCTTAATGGTCGGAATCGTGACCACAACCATTTCTATGCCGGTCTTCCGCTCAAGGTCCTGGCAGACAGACCTGATGCGCTCTTTCCAATCCCCATCGATCACCTGCGCGTGATCACTCACATAGCCTCGGGGTTCCGGCAGCTGGATCTTGGGCCGTTCGTATGAAAGCGCCTGCGCGAGGCCCTGGAAAATGACCAGGCAGAGCACCAGGGTCATACTGAGAATTTTCATCATCGCTCCTGCGGCTGCAGCAGTTGTTCGACTGCCTGGGTAAGCGCGATTGCAGCTTGCAGATACCGATCAAAGAAACGCGGCACTTCATGAGGGCCGGGAGAAATGTGTCCGCGCTTGAGCAACAGAACATCCCCCAAGCCCTGCAGATCCAATTTCAACTCCCCGGCGACATCTGTAATCACGACATCTGAGTGAGAAAGAGGGGGGCGCCCGAGGAGCCGCTGTATTCCTCGCATCAATGGGAGGATCGAGGTGACCGAAAGCGACAGCAAGATCGTCGTGGCATCGTTGCCTCCGCCTCCTTCGACATATCGTTGACGCAATCGTAACACGTGGCCGGCGAGGCCCTGCATCACCGCCTCTTTCAGCCCATCGGTCTTCACGTGAAAGCCGATGAATGGATTGCGCCCCTTTAAGAGGCGATGTTGATCCTGGATCTCCAAAAACTCCAGGGGGAAGACCGACGCCGATTTGTGCAACTCTCCTTCCGTCAAAAAGAGGGGGACCACGATCTGTTCCTTGCTCCATCGACGGTGCAACGCACTGTACTTTTTGAGAACGACGCTGTCGCACGACGACACCAGGAGGAGGATATTCAGGTTGGATCGCCCCGGAAGAAATTCCCCCCGAGCCGCACTGCCGTATAGCAGTACGCCCTCCAGCTGCTCCCCGAATACTCCAGCGATCTCCTTCACATAGGTCTGCAGCAGCTTCTGTGTCTCGTTCGGCAATCCCTCGATTTGATAATCAGTCGTACCCATGGTTCCTCATGGAGATATCGGATCCGGAGATCTATCACCCGCACGAAGATCGGGAAGAAACCCCGTAGCAATCACGCGATCGACCAAGCTGAATGGCGGCATCGTCCGCAACCCTGCCGTCGTCGATAAGACCTGATAGCGAAGCCGCGCGTTCCGATCCAGAGTTTGAAATACGCGATCCCGCAGAAAGGCTACTACCGGGTTTCCCGTATTCCAATAGAACACTTGCTGGTCGGCCAATCGCTGCAGCATAGAGACCTGCGGCCTCCTGATTCGTTCGAACTCTTTGAGTCTGTCAGCGGAATAGTCCTTATCGGCAAGACATCCCGGCAACAAGTCGGATAGAGCCATGGCATCGACCATTGCCTGCATCCGCCCTTGCGAAGCATGGGGATTCATCGCATGAGCGGCATCTCCGATCAGCACAGCCCCAGCCGCCACCCAGGTTGGCGTTCGCACCCGCCCGGTCGGCATATAGGCTGTCTGGCTCCAATCGCTCAGACGCCGGAACAGCCCGGCAAACTGCGGCGCGATCAGACTCCAGGCCTGCTGTAACGCAGGAATTCCCCGCTGCTTCACTGCCTCCATCGAATCTTTGGGGATCATGTAAAAGAGATAGACCTTATTACCCGTTGCGGGAAAGATTCCCAGGATGGTCCTATCTCCGACATAGTAAAACGATTCAGATACAGGCTCTTCCGATTCCAGAATCGCAATAAGGTACCCGTCGGGATAGAGATACACATCGGCGGGAATCTTGAGGGCCTCACGCACTTTTGAAAACGCACCGTCAGCGCCGACCACGATCTTAGCACGGATTGAGCTTGCGCCGTCGGGCCCTTGCGTGGACAAACCTACCACCCGGTCGCCCTCACGCAAAAGACCGGTGAACGAAGTTGCATAGCGGAGCGTCACGCTCCGATGCTGCTGCACCGCCGCGACAATCGCATGGTGGGCCACGTTCGGCAACGTCACGATCGCGCGGTTATAGGGCGCCGGCAAATCGCCGTAGTCGATGCTGCAGAGGCGCGTTCCTCCAGCCCGGCAGAAATGAAAGAGCCGCACGGACCTCGTGGCATCAGCCGGCAACGACGCCAACACTCCGAGACGATCGAGGACGCGCTGACCGTTCGGTTGGAGAATTTCTCCTCGCAAGCCCTTTGGAGGACCGGTGGCGTGATCCAACACCACAGTGCTGATCCCTTGCTTCGCCAGCGCCAAAGCCAAGACGGCTCCGCCGCCCCCCGCCCCTACTACCGCAATGTCGGTCTCTTCAGTCCTCATGTCTCACAAAAGAATGGACTAAGATCGAGGTTGAGGCTGAGGACACACGAGGTCTGCATTAAACTTTTCTTCTTCCTCGACCTTAGCCTTAGCCTTAACCTCCTTGCCTATTTCCATTCACGATATCGAGCGTGATCGTTCCACATGGCCAGGAACTTCTCACGGGCCCTGACGGTAATTGCACGATCCGTAATAACGTCGAGGCGCTCATCGTTATAGTGATTGCCGCTCGTCGTGTGGTTCATCGAACCGGAAGCGTTGACTTCATCGTCAATGACAACCTGTTTCAGGTGCATCAGCCCATCGTGCTGGTTCACAAGCACAGGAATGCCGGCCAGATGCAATGTTTGGAGGGCCGTACGTTGTTTGATATCCTCAGTGCGCTGCGCATCGGTGATCAGACGTACATCGACCCCACGCCTCTTCGCCGCGATCATTGCCTCTACAGCACGGGGAGAGGTCAACCCGTAGACCGCCACATACAGATAGCGTGTCGCATGTCGATAGAGGGTGGCCAAACGATCGAGGGGCGCGTCGTCGGGGCCATAATAGACCTCCACCGTCGCGCTCCATCCGGCTCCGACTGAAACGGCGAGTATCAGTACAAGGAGACCGAACGACCGTACAGCTAGATGGGAAAGGGCGACTCTCATAGTGCTGGGAAATGCTATTCGAGCTCAAATAACATCTTGAAATGATCGTCCGTAGCCTCCCAAGCCTGGGGGGCCGAAGTGACGAGCCATTGCTGAAGAAACTGCTTTTGGCCGGGCGTGAGCAACTGCTTGATTTGGTGAGCGCGGCCTTGGAGAGGTTGCAGAAACCCGACCCGCTTCTGAAAATCCAATGTCGCTGTGCGGACATACATGTTCGTGAACGCCCTTGGCTTGTCGTCCTCCCCATCGCCTTGAATCCATACCGACAAAAATTTCTCTAACCGGAGTCCGGTGCTATCCATGGCAGGGTCCGTATCGTGAAATAGGTCGTTTTCGGATTCTTCGAGGGGAATCGCCTCAGCAGATCGGAACATGAAGTTGCGTTTCCACATGTTGTCCTTCCTCAGAACGGTGGCATAGTGGCGGCGGATTGCAGACAAAGTCAAGCCACGTGCTGACAGGTTTCGTTACCTTGACATTGGCAAAGTCGCTTTGATAACGTGTTGAAATTATTTAATCTCTTGACCATCAACGGAGTCATCGTGCAGGTCAAAATCAATGGTAAGACCGAAGAGATTTCCGGGGGAACTGTCCTGGACCTTCTCCAGGCTAAAAAGATTGAACCACAAATGGTTGCGGTCGAAGTCAACGACACCATGTTGGACCGGAATCATCTGGCCACCACCAGCCTATGTGACGGTGACCGGGTCGAGTTTTTGTTCTACATGGGAGGCGGCCGTTGATGATGTCTGTGCACAAGGACATTACCGAACTTATAGGGCGGACTCCTCTCGTTCGTCTGAACCGGTTGTCTCCTCCAGACGGGGCGACGATCTACGGAAAAGTTGAATTCTTCAATCCCGGTGGAAGTGTCAAGGATCGTATCTGCCTCAATATGATCGACGAGGCAGAAAGAATGGGCGCCCTCAAGCCCGGCGGCACGATCGTTGAACCGACCAGCGGGAACACGGGGATCGGATTGGCATTGGTTGCCGCAGTTCGTGGCTATAAGCTGATCCTTGTGATGCCTGAGAGCATGAGCATGGAACGGGCGAGCCTCTTGTCGTCCTATGGCGCACAACTTGTCCTGACACCGGCCTGGGAAGGTATGAAAGGTTCGATCCGCGAGGCGGAAAGCATTGTCTCGCAGAATCCGTTGTACTTTATGCCGGATCAGTTTTCCAACCCGGCCAACCCGGCCATGCATAAAAAGACCACGGCACTCGAGATTCTCGAGTCGCTCGACGGAAAGATCGATGCGTTTGTCGCGGCAGTGGGCACGGGCGGCACCATTACCGGCTGCGGAGAAGTGTTCAAGGAACGCAATCCCAGGGTGAACGTAATTGCGGTTGAACCGGCCGGATCACCGGTCTTATCCGGTGGAGACCCGGGGCCTCATAAGATCCAGGGTATCGGCGCGGGGTTCATCCCGAAAGTGTTGAACCGGTCCATTCTCGATCGTGTGATGACCGTGACTGACGACGAGGCCTACCAAACGGCCAAGCAGCTTTCGAAAAAAGAAGGTCTCTTGGTGGGAATTTCTGCCGGAGCCAACGTGTTCGCCGCCCAGAAAGTGGCCCAGGAACTCGGACCAGGCAAAAACGTGGTTACCATTCTCTGCGATACCGGAGAGCGATATATCAGTATCGAGAAATATTTCAACATTTAGCGCGTGAAGCGCACCACTTGAAGCGTATCTCGTCCGAGCATTCGGACGTTTCACGAACGACGAGCGACGAAATGGAATTCACTGAAGATCAAATAAACCGCTATAGCCGGCATATTCTGTTGCCTGAGGTCGGCGGCAAGGGGCAAAAGAAGATCGCCAAGGCAAAAATTCTCCTGGTCGGTGCGGGAGGTCTTGGTTCGCCGGCGGCGCTCTATCTGGCCGCAGCCGGTATCGGCACCATCGGACTCATCGATAGCGACGTGGTGGACCTGACCAATCTTCAACGGCAGATTCTTCACCATACGCCGGACGTAGGCCGCCCAAAAGTCATCTCGGGAAAAGAGAAGATTCAGGCCTTGAATCCTGACGTCCATGTCTCGATGTACGAAGAGCGGCTGACAGCCGGTAACGCGATGAAAATCTTCAGCGACTATGACATTGTCATCGACGGGGTCGACAACTTTACGGCTAAGTTTTTAATCAACGATGCCTGTTTCTTTGCCGGAAAACCGTTGGTCCACGGTGGCATTCTCCGTTTCGACGGACGCGTGACGACCATTGTTCCGAACATATCCGCCTGTTATCGTTGCGTCTTCAAAACTCCGCCGCCGCCGGGATTAGTGGCCTCCTGTCAGGAAGCGGGAGTGATAGGAGTATTGGCCGGTATTATTGGAACGATCCAAGCCACCGAGGCATTGAAACTCATCCTGGGGATCGGCCATCCGCTCACGAACCGGCTCTTGGATTTTGATGCGCGCAAGACGCAATTCAGAGAAATCAAGGTGAAACGCAATCCCGACTGCGCGCTCTGCGGCGCGAATCCGACGATTACCGAGTTGTTCGACGACGGCGATCCGTTTGCCGGCTGTGCCGTCCGGCCGTAGGTATTTACTGTTGACGTAGCGAGGTGGAGTCGCCATGGCTTTAATGAAAGCGCTGGTCTGCCGCGAGTGCGGAAAAGAATATCCGACGAAGGCAATCCATGTCTGCGAAATGTGCTTTGGGCCCCTCGAAGTAAAATATAACTACGAGGAAATCAAGAAGAGCATTTCCCGCAGGAAGATCCAGGAAGGGCCACACAGTATCTGGCGCTATGCCGATCTTTTGCCGGTTGAAGGGGCGGCTTTTCTCGGCCCTCATGCCGGGATGACTCCGCTGGTGCGTGCCAAAAATCTCGGCGCCTATCTCGGCTTGGATGAACTCTATATCAAGAACGATACGGTCAATCATCCCACGCTATCGTTCAAAGATCGGGTCGTCGCCGTTGCGATCACCAGGGCTCGCGAGTTGGGGTTTGAAACCATTGCCTGCGCTTCTACCGGCAATTTGGCCAATTCAGTCGCCGCCCATGCTGCAGCCTCGGGGATGCGCGCCTACGTGTTCATCCCCGGAGATTTGGAAGCCGCCAAGGTCCTCGGAAATTTGATCTACAGGCCGAACGTGGTCGAGGTCGAAGGCAATTACGACGACGTCAATCGTCTCTGCAGCGAAATAGCCGGTGAACATGCCTGGGCCTTTGTGAATATCAATATTCGCCCCTACTATGCAGAGGGTTCGAAGACGCTGGCGTTCGAGACCGTAGAGCAACTAGGCTGGCGCACACCGGACCAGGTGGTCATCCCGATGGCGTCCGGCTCGCTTTTGACTAAGATCTGGAAGGGCCTCCATGAAATGCAGACTGTGGGTCTCCTTGATGAAGTGCGGACGAAGATCAACGGCGCCCAAGCTGAAGGCTGCTCTCCCATTTCCACGGCATTCAAGGCGGGACGGGACTTCTTCAAACCGGTGAAGCCCAAGACAATTGCCAAATCGCTGGCCATCGGCAATCCCGCCGACGGCTACTATGCTCTTAAAGCGACTGCCGAGAGCAAAGGCGCCATGGACATGGTCTCGGACGACGAAGTCGTGGAAGGGATCAAGTTGCTGGCGCAAACCGAGGGGATCTTTGCAGAAACCGCCGGCGGCGTAACAATCGGCGTGCTTCAGAAGCTGGTGAAGCAAGGGACGATCAAGAAAAGCGACGTGACGGTCGCCTATATCACCGGCAACGGGTTAAAGACACAGGAGGCAGTCATCGACGCGGTCGGCAGCCCCCACCGCATTCAACCGAGCCTTGTCAGTTTTGAGCAAACCTTTAAGATAGGGAAAAACGGTGGTGGTGACGCATGATTAAGGTTCGCATTCCAACCCCGCTCCGTCCTCTGACGAAGGGACAGGGGGAGGTCGACGCACAGGCCCGAACGATCATCGAGATGATCGACACCTTGAACGCCTCCCACCCCGGGATCAAGGATCGCCTCTGCGACGATACGGGTGAGCTTCGACGGTTCGTGAATATTTACGTTAACGAGGAAGATATTCGATTCCTCAAGGGCAAAGAGACGTCGCTCAAAGACGGCGACGAAGTCTCGATCGTGCCCGCCATTGCGGGAGGCTCATCATGCCTAACATGAGGTTTCACATCCGGTTTCCAGAAGACAAGATCAAAGAGCCGGTGATCTATCAAATCGGTCATGAATATAAAGTCGTCACCAACGTCCGGCGAGCCGACGTTCGTGACACCACCGGATGGATGGATCTCGAGCTGACGGGGGACAGCACGGAAATCGAGCGTGCGATCGCCGGCCTTCGTAAGAAGGGCGTCATCGTCGACCCGATCGAATTGAATGTCGTCGAATAGGAGCACGCTGGCAAGGAGCCAAGCTACAAGCTGACAAGCAGATGCACGTTGTCAGCTTATCAGCTGAAACAGCTATGGAACTCACTGAACAAGAGATTCAACGATACAGCCGGCAGATTATTCTCGGCGACGTCGGCGGCAAGGGCCAGCTGAAGCTGAGCAAGGCAAAGGTTCTGATCATCGGGGCCGGGGGACTCGGCTCGCCTGCCGGACTGTACCTCGCAGCAGCCGGCATCGGCACCATCGGTTTAGTCGACGGCGACGTCGTGGATCTCTCGAACCTGCAGCGGCAAATCCTGCACTCCACGGCCACGGTGGGAAGGCCGAAAGTGGAATCCGGCCGCAAAACCCTGTCAGCCATCAATCCGGAGATCACAATCAAAACTTATCACCAGAACGTCGACAGCGATAATATTCTTTCGCTGGTATCCCAGTTCGATATGGTGCTGGACGGATCCGACAACTTTGCGACGCGTTTTCTCGTAAACGACGCTTGCTTCTTCGCCAAGAAAACGCTCATTTCCGCCAGCATGTTCCGCTTCGAAGGCCAGCTCACGACGATCAAACCCCATGCAGGCTATCCCTGCTACCGCTGCCTCTACCCGGAGCCTCCGCCGGCTGGACTCGTTCCAAATTGCCAGGAAGCCGGCGTCTTGGGCGCTCTGGCTGGAACTATGGGAATTCTTCAGGCATCGGAAACGATCAAGGAAATTCTCGGCATCGGCGAAACCCTTGCCGATCGACTACTGATCTATGATGCCCTGGAGATGAAATTCAGAAAAGTCGGGCGCCCCAAGGATCCGGCGTGCCGCCTCTGCGGTCCCGCACCGACGATCACCAATCTGCACAGTGACTATACGGTCACGTGCTCCATGTAACGAAGCCAGGTCGGAAAGTCAAAAGTCGGCAAGTCTTAAAGTCTCTGTAACGATCGTTCTTGTTGAAAAGACTTTATGACTTTCGAACTTTAAGACTTTCAGCCCTTTAAGTCCAATGACACCTTCTCTGTACATCCCTCAATCAATCCTCGACGATATGGTGGCCCACGCCAGGGAACTCGACCCTTACGAGTGTTGCGGGCTCTTGGCTGGAACCAACGGGGCCGCCACCCATATTTATCGGATCAAGAATATTGTGGCACACGAAGGAGCTGAAAAATTGTCATCCTTCGACCCGGCAAAGGCCGCACATCTGGAACGCCTTTCACCATCCGAGCGCGCCGAGATTGCCTTCGTCATGGATATGCAGGATTTTTCTGTTGCGAAGAAGGATATTCGAAAGAATGGGCTCGATCTACAAGTGGTCTATCACTCTCATCCCCACGACCCGGCGCGCCCCTCCATCACTGACATCAAAATTGCCACCGACTACGAAGAAATCTGGCCAAAGATCAACCTGCCCGTCCCCGCTTATCTGCTCATCTCTCTTATGGAGAAGGCGAAGCCGGACATTCGCGGGTACTGGATCAAGGGCGGGATCGTTACACAGGCACACATTACAACTCTGCCCTAAGTGCGGTCTTTTTGGTTTGTTTGGTCTGTTTGGTTTGTTTAGTTGGTTGATTCAGAGAAACCAAACAAACTAAATAAACCAATCAACTCCTTTCGAAACTTTCTGATTTGTTTCCCCTCGGTCCTGGTGCGATAATGGGTTCCGAATTCACTTCATAGCAGGAATGCCCGGCATGCCATTTTTGCGTACAACTCTTCTCGCTGCCCTCTCCAGTCTCCTTCTTCTCGGCCTGATAACCCAGTCTGCCTTCGGCGAACAGAAGAGCTTCTACAGTCCGGTCATTCATGTCGATATGGAGACCCATCGCATCCTGATCTCCACCCTCGGAGCCGTGTTCTGGATCGACGTTCCTGACGAGGCCAAGCCGCACCTCGAAAAACTGCCGATTTCCGGTCTCGTGGATTTCGTCGTTGAGATGAGAGAGAACGGGCAAGCGCCTTTGCTCAAGACCTGGAAGGTGAAATCGGGAGAGACAAAGTGCGCGTACTTCGACGGGAAAACCTGCCGCTAGCCGGCCTACCGGTGCGCGACAAGTGTGACTGGCGAGAGTCGCGCGACGTATGAATCCTTCCCATTCCAGTCACTTTTCCCGCCAGTCGCGCTCGTCTCGCTTGCGTCAGGCATCGGCGATCGCAGCAGACGTGCTCGTAAAGAATGCGCGTGAGCTTCGGTACTCGTCTCAAAAAAGAGAGCATGTGGCATATAGCCGATACGGAAGGTCGCCAGACCAGAGCGAATGGCAGATGGCGTATGGCTGATAGCAGGGCGAAAAAGAATAAGATATCCTCCGCTCGTGCTATCAGCCACTCGGTATCAGCTCTTGTTCTCTGCCATTAACCATATGCTCTTATTCCACATGAGCTACGCTTCACTGAGGAACGCGGGAGTTTAATGGCAAGACCTTCTTGCCTCCTCCGCCCATCTCGATTGGGCATCGCTAGAACACCACTGAAGGGCTTTGGTAAAATCCTCACGCAAGATCCTCCTGCGATCCGTAGCTCGGACTTCACCACTGCGCACGCTTGACGGCACATACACGGTTTAGTTGACGCGTACGTTCAGCTATGGCAAGGCGTTTAGCCTGCCTTTCACCGTAGGTTGAGACGTAGAACTTTCGTTCACGTCTGACGCCGTGCTCATTGGCCCAGAAGGCAAGCCAATATACTTGAAGGCGGCCGGTTTTCGGATCGGCGACAACTTCATACCGGCCAACACCGGGAATGCCGGAAGTATTGTTTCTGCGAAGACGAGTGCGGACCCAGACTCGATGTCTAAACGGCGAATGCTGAAGGAGAAGCCCGTTTCGATACTTAAGAGCCGCCTTCAATGCGTTGCGCTTACCATTATGAACTGCATCGGAGAAAGTCTTGACGGTAATTCCATTCCACCTCTGCAGCGTGGCTCGCCAGGCGTGAGTGCGGCTTGCTTCGTGGTCAATACGGGTAATGTTGCGGAACCGCGTCACTCCAGAACCACCTGCCTTTGTGAGTATACGGCACCCCTCTGCGACCGCTGCGGCCCACGGTAAGGCGATACGCGCATTTTTTCTGCTGCACACTTACACTTCGACAATATCGTTTTTGAGGGATTGCACGAAGGCGACTACCTCGCCTCGTTCCGTCGGCGGAACTTTAAAGGCGTCGAGGGTCGCGTTGGCGTGGCCCAAAAATGCTTTCCAGTCCGCCTCACTAATCTTCATCCCTTTATGAGAAACCTTCATATCTCGCCCTGTATAGTACATAGGGCCCCCGGTACTCGCACAGAGAAAATCGATCAGGAGTTGCTTTTCGCGCTTGATGCCGTCCTCTCCTCGATTGTCCCAGAAACGTTTCAGTCGCGAATCAGACATTAAACGCGGCAACAAGTCCTCGGAAACCGCAACGATTGCATCGTAGCCTCCGAGACGTTCATAGAGTGATTTCTTGCTCATTCCTAGCCTCCCTCTGATTAAAAAATGGATGGACCCTTGAACCGACCCGGAACCGACAGCCAGTCAGCTCAACACGTGTGCGTCAACTTTACTGAAAACACCAAACCGATGTCCACTGCTGCCCATGAGAATCCTGCTAGAACAATCTGTCGGTTCTCACCCTTCACGGCTACTCACCGCTGCCAGCCATGTCGTCAATCAACGGACGGTTGATGTCGGTGCAACCGAAGCAAATGGTATCGAAGAGGGCGTCGAAATCCGCCACAAAATTCTTTTCGTCGGTTAACTTGTCGGCTATGACTTGGGAGTAGCATGTGTCGCACAACATCATCAAGCCTCGCGATACCGATACAGTTTTTCGTCCTGTGCTCCCAGCCATAATGTCCTACACAGACCCTTTCTGCCTTGCCAGCCAAAAATCTTCCGCTTCGAGATCGATGCCACAGACGGCGCATTCATAGATCTTTCCGCCGACCGGAAGTTGGATTTCTCTCCGGTCAATCCGCCCGCGGCAGACATGATAGAATCGCCCGCGGGCATCATCGGTATCCAATGGATCGCTCTCGTATATCAGCACCACGGCCTGTGCTCCGAAAAAGTAGTTCTGAGTATACTGGTGGACAAGATCTGTTCGCAACGCCTGCCGCGCGAGGAGCGCGGGACGAGCGGGAAAGGCGGGACGGGCGAAATAAGGAGCACTGCATCAGGCACTACATATACTCTCAGAGCTCATAGCACCAACCGGCTAGAACTACTAATATTAAACCCTCGTCTCGCCCTTCTCGCAAGTCCCGCTTGTCTCGCGTGTCGCATCTTTACATCTGGAATTGGGCATCGTAGAGCCTGGCATACACCCCTTCATGTCCGATCAACGTCTCGTGCGTTCCGTCTTCGACGACGCGTCCGTGGTCCACGACAATAATGCGATCGACCCCCTGAATAGTGGAGAGGCGATGCGCTATGATAATCGTTGTCCGCCCCTTTGTGAGTTCGTCTAACGCTTCACGAATCTTGAGCTCGGTTTCGGTGTCTATATTGGACGTCGCCTCATCGAACATGACGATCGGAGGGTCCTTCAGAATTACGCGGGCGATCGACACACGCTGCCGCTGCCCGACAGAAAGCTTGACGCCGCGTTCTCCGATCCAGGTATCGTATCCTTCCGGAAGAGCCATGATGAAATCATGCGCTCGCGCCGCCTTGGCCGCAGCCTCAATTTCCCTCTGTCCTGCTAAGAGATCACCGTACTGGATATTCTCTTTCACTGTGCCGTTGAACAAAAACGGTTCCTGCTGGACCAGCCCGATCTGACTTCGAAGAAAGGCTAACGGCAAATCGCGTATATCGTACCCGTCGATGGTGATGGCGCCCTGTGTGACATCGTAAAACCGCATCAGCAACTTTAGCGTCGTACTCTTTCCTGCGCCGCTCGGGCCAACCAGCGCAACGCGCTCACCGGCACGGACCGATATCGAGACGTTGGTCAAGATCGGCGCATCGGCCCGATAATGAAACCCGACACGACGGAAATCGACCTCTCCTCTCAATCGAGCGACCGGCGCCCGGGCGCCCGGACGATCTGCGATCTCCGGAACGAGATCAAGCACCTCGAATACCCGTTCGCTTGCAGCCAAGGCATGCTGCAGCATGTGATTGACCGAGTGAATCTGGTTGATCGGCACGTAGAAGAGCGCAAGATACGAGATGAACATGACGAGTTCACCCACGGAAAGACGATGCTGCAACACTTCGGCTGTGCCGAACCAGAGCACCATCGCTCCGCCAAGACTCCCGATCAGCATCATACCTGGGGAGTAGTAGGACCAGAGATACATGGCTTTCAAGGTATCCTGCCGACAACGATCACTCTTACGGTCAAATCGTTGCTGCTCATAGGCCTGACGGTTGAAACCCATCGTTTCCCGGATGCCTGCCAACATGTCTTGCAAGAGAGCGTTCAGTTCAGCCGCGCCTTTTCGAATCACCCGATAGTGTCCGTGCACGCGCTTGGTGAACAGCGCCGCTCCCACCACCAAGAGAGGAATGGGCACGAGGGCGAGCAGAGCCAGTTTCCAGTTGAGCATAAACAGCATGATCATAATCCCGATCAGCGTCAGCCCTGCCGTGATGATCTCTTCAAGCCCGTCGACGAAGATGCGTTGCATGTGTTCCGTATCGTTCAGCACCCGTGACATGATCTCGCCCGTCGGGCGATTCTCATAGAACCTGATCGATAGCCGCTGAAGCGCGGAGAACACCTGAATGTGCAGGTCATGCACGACTTGCTGCTCAAGCCCATTGTTCAACCGGATCCGCATCGATGCGCAAAGGTTGCGCATGAGATAGGCGGCGCAGAGCGCGAGAAACACCCATGCCAGGAGTTGGGTCTGGCCGGCCTGGATCACGTCGTCGATGATGACTTTGATCAGCCACGGAGGGATCAACTCGAATCCGGTCGCCAAGCCGGCAAACAGAAAGGTGCCTACCACCATAGAACGGTGCGGGCTGAGATACTGGAGTACTCGAAGCAAGGTTTTCACAGGCGCAGGGTCGTTTCGAAGAGTTATAATGCCGGGGCGAGATCGTGTTGCCAGTACTTTTCGAATTCGTGGAGTTGGGTGAGCGTCGACATATCTGTCATACGATCCAAAAACAGCTTGCCGATCAGGTGATCCATTTCATGCTGGATACAAACCGCGTAGAGACCGGTTGCTTCGAAATCCATCGCTTTGCCGTGACGATCCAACGCCTGAACCCGCACAACCGACGGTCTCGTAACCTTTCCTCTCAGCCCATCCACGCTGAGACAGCCCTCCCAATTCTCGACTTGCTGCGGACCATAGAAGACAATCTTGGGGTTGATGAGAACGGTTTGAGGAAACCCCTCATCCCCGTCACAGCCCATCACAACCAATTGAATCGAGCGTGACACCTGAGGGGCAGCCAACCCGATTCCCGGTTCACTCAGCATCGTCTCAATCAGGTCGTCGATAAATTGTTGCAAGTCGTATGTGCGAATGTCGCGAGGGTCAACCGCGGCCGCAATCTGGCGTAGGACGGGATTACCGAGCTTTGCAATCCTGAGTTTGGGCATGAATCGTACCTAGAATCCTTCTGTCAATTGAATACTACGAAGATCGGGAGAACTGCCAAAATATAACACAGGATTTTTCGCCCCCGCAAGGCGCGGCGAAACTGGTTGATCTGGTTTGTTTCGTTTATCTGGTTGATTTGTTCATCCGGTGAGTTTCGTTCAACCAAACAAACCAGATAGACCAAAGAGACCAGAGCAATCAGTCTGCTAGCGCGTTCGCGCAGGCGGTTTCGGGTCCAGCATTTCGAAGCTGTCCTTCTGGCCGTTCCACCACTCCGACCATTCGGTCACCCACTCTTGACGGTCCCGCTTGGTCGATGTTTCCCAATCGTGGGACTCCGTTTCATGCCGGGTGAGAATCCAGAGCGACTGCACCGCTGAAAGGGCGACAAAACGTTCCTCATCAGCAATCATCTCGATCAGCACCGGTATCACCGGCTTCTCTCTGACATATCGAGCCTCGAATGCTGCGGCTTTTCGAATCGATGAATTCTGATCCTTGGCCATCACCTCAATCGCATCCACGGCTTTGGCCGGATCCAACCGAACGGCCACTCGCAACGCATGTTCGCGTACCCGCGGAATCTCATTCAGTTCCTTGGCCGTGACAATGAGGGCTGGAACTGCGGAAGCCGCTTTCAACATTGAAACCGTTTCAATGACGTTATAGCGAATACGCGGTCCAGGCATGGTCAAGCCTTTCACCAGGACCGGCACGGCCGGTTCGCCGAGATGCACAAACTCGCCCATCGCCCAATACTCTTGCGGCCCCTCAAGCAGAGGAAGAAGGGCTTCGGCCCGCTGAATCTCACTGGCCGTCAACGGCTTCGTATTTTGCGGGACTGATTCAGCCGACAGGTCCTGCCCCTTCGGCGGCGCTTCGTAAGGTAACTGAACGGGAATGACCCATCTGTCCCGCGGAATCTGTCCTGCACTGATGTTTGCCGCAGCAAGACGGTCGATATCGGGCAGGCTCCAGGTCTCAGCCCACAGGGTCTGACCCAAGCCCAATATCGGCGCCATCAGAACGATCACCCACCGACGAGAATCTCGTTGCCGCACAGTCACCACCTTTCTATTTCTTTACGATCGCGGACATTGCACTGCGAACTCGGAATTCCCTTTTCTCCGTTGCCGGCATTTTCCCGACTCGCTGTCCGGGTTACAACGCAAGCCCCGGTGAATCTGGTCCACGGGAGCTTGCAGAAAACTCTGGATGCGAACGGCCCGTTCAAGTGCCTGCTAGTGTGGACTCGAGGAGAGAGGGATCGACGGCACGATATCACCGGACACAGGCTCAGAAGTCGAGTCCTACTTTAGAATTGGAGTCGCGAAGATGTTTGCGGACCCGAACTTGCTCTTGGTGTTTGCGCAATAGTTGTCGCCGAATGACGTCGCGATCTTCGGCCACGATGCGCACCAGTCGATCGACATCTTCCGCATGCTCGCGGACCAATTCGGATAACTTTGCCATCTGGTTTTCAAGATGTTCTACGCGCCGAAGCGCATCGGCGCTGCGATCGACAGCAGCCTTCTGAGCCGCCTTCTGTTTGACGAGTGATGTGACCAGTACATCTCGCTTCATGCTTGCTCCTTTGCTCGCATACCTGCCGACAGCGCCGGCCTATTGAGGCTAGTATCGTCTCAGATTCTCCCGATGTCAACGAGTCTGCTTTCTTTCTATTTCTCCAGCGTCCTGTTACAATTTGTGGCCATGCCGAACATGTTTACTATGGTGCTGGCGGGCGGCAAGGGTGAGCGCCTCCAGCCCCTTACCGAGCATCGAGCCAAACCGGCGGTTCCCTTCGGCGGAAAATATCGTATTATCGATTTCACACTCAGCAATTGCCTCAACTCTGGGCTCCGAAAAGTCGCCGTCCTTATCCAGTACAAATCCCACTCGCTGGACCGCCACATCCGCATGGGCTGGAACATCTTGAATGCTGAACTCGGCGAATATATCGCCGCGATCCCACCCCAGCAGCGTATCAGCGAGGAATGGTATCAAGGCACCGCCGACGCGGTCTATCAGAACCTGTTTCTGATCGACAATGAACAGCCGGACTATGTGCTTATCCTTGCCGGCGACCATATCTATAAAATGAACTACATGGAGATGTGTGACCGGCTAATCGCCAAAGACGCCGATGCCGTGGTCGGGGCCATCGATATTCCGATCGAAGAGGCCCATCGGTTCGGTGTGATCGGCGTGGATGAAGAGTTCCGGATTACCAACTTTGAAGAGAAGCCTGCCCACCCGACATCGATCCCCCACGATCAGTCCCACGCTTTTGCCTCGATGGGCATTTACCTGTTCCGCACCAACGTCCTCCGCGAGTATTTAATTGCCGACGCACAGGATGGAGGGAGTCACGACTTCGGCAAAAACATTATTCCGCGTATGTTTCGGGATCGACGTGTTTATGCCTACAAGTTTGTCGACGCGAACAAAAAGGACGTAAAGTATTGGCGTGACATCGGTACCTTGGACGCCTATTGGGAAGCGAACATGGATCTCGTGGCGGTGGATCCCCTCTTCAATCTTTACGACCAACAATGGCCGATTCGAACCTATCAAGGACAATATCCACCGGCCAAGTTCGTCTTCGCGCAGGATTATCAAGGCGGAAGGATGGGCGTTGCCCTGGATTCCATCGTCTGTGGCGGCTGCATTTTCTCCGGTGGCCGGGTGCAAAACTCCGTACTCTCACCGAACGTCCGTGTACAGGACAATGCGGACGTACGTGAATCGATCATCTTGGAAAACGTCGTCATCGGCGCGCAGAGCCGGATCAGACGGGCCATCATCGACAAGGATGTGATCATCCCTCCCAACTCGGAGATTGGGTATAACCGAGAGGCCGACGCCCAGCGATTTACCGTCACCGATTCCGGCTTGGTCGTGATTGCAAAGGGAATGAAACTGCATGCCTCCCTCGATTCATCCGGTTGATCTGGTTATCGCTCTTCGCGGCAAGCACTTGACTCCTGCCATCGTCTTTCTCACGTCGCGCCGTGCCTGCGATGAAGCAATGCAGGCCTTCGACCATAGCCGCATCCTTCTTCCGCCGCCTCGCCAGCAGGCCATTGCCGCCGTGCTGGAAAAGGTGATCGCCCAATATCCCAGCGTCGCCGATCACCCGCTCATTCCGACTGTCCAGCGCATCGGCGTAGCTGCGCATCATGCAGGCCATCTCCCCTCGTGGAAAATTGCAGTTGAAGAACTGATGCGCCATGGCTGCCTCGACGCCGTTTTCGCCACGACCACACTGGCCGCTGGAGTCGATTTCCCTGCACGGACCGTCGTCATCACGCAGTCCAGCATTCGCAAGTCGCGCGACTTCATGGACCTGACGATCGGCGAGGTGCAGCAGATTGCAGGCCGCGCCGGACGCCGCGGGAAAGATCTCGTGGGCTTCGCAATCGTCACACCTTCGCCCTATATCGACCTACACGTGTTAACCAAAGGATTCACCGGCCATCCTGAAGCGATCGACAGCCAATTCGTCATCAGCTATCCGATGGTCCTCAACCTCTTGAAAGCGCACCCCCTGGATCAAATTCAACCGATCCTCGCCAAAAGCTTCGCGCAATTCCAGCTCAACCAGCGCGCCGAAGTCCTGCAACGCAAGCTGGACGATCTCTCCGTTCAGATGGAGCCGTTCGGCCCGCGTGTCTGCACCGATTGGATCACAGAATGGCAGACGTTTGACCACGTCCGCCGTCAGAAGTCGCACCGGCTCCCCGTCAGGCGACACGAACCGCCGGAAGTCACTGCGCGGTTTCACTTTCTCACTCCCGGTCGCGTCGTGGGATTCGGCCGTAGCCGTGGGGTGGTCCTGCGACAATATCGCAGCAAGGGACAGAAGAGTCCGATGATTACGGCGCTTCGCCTGGGTGGAGGCATTACAGAATCCCCCGCTTCAACAGTGACCGAAGTGTCCGACCGCGTCCTTGATTGCGTGGACTCACCGGTCTATCCCTGGTGTACGGCGGAAAGCGTGGAAGAGTTGCTTCGTCACCTGGAGGAGCTACCCGGCAGGCTGCCGGAGCTCCCCATCCTGATTCCTAAAGAGGACGAGCCGATTCCGGATGCCATTGTGCAATCCTTGGGCGACTTTGCCTGTCCGACCTGCCCTTCGCGTTCCGCCTGTCAGAGGGATTATCCCCTCGCCTCGAAACTTCGGCAGGAACAACATCGACACATCAAATCAATCCAGGCTCTGCGGACCAGTCTCTGGCACCGATTTCAGGAGAAAATAGACGTTCTGCAAGAGTTCGGGTACCTCACGCCGACAGCCCATCTGACCGATGACGGCGAATGGGCCAGACTCATCCGTATCGACCACTCGCTACTTATCGCAGAATTGATTCGGGCCGATGCATTCAGCGGAGCTGATCCCGCCATGCTGGCTGCCGTCATGTCGAGCATCGCGCACGACGACGATCGCCCGGGGGCCTTCCCCCGTATCAGCTCAGGACTGGCCTCGTTGCTGGGACAGGTCAGGAAACTGGCTGCGTCGCTCTCTCCGCACGAAGACCCCCCACTCTTGAGAGCCGATGTCTCCGCGGTGACAGAGCGGTGGATCGGGGACCCCACGCTTACATGGATCGGGCTCTGCAAAAGCACGACGATGGCCGAGGGGGATATCTATCGCCTGTTAGCGCGAACCCTGGAATACTTGTCACAGCTGCACCAGCTCAGGCATACCCATCCGGGACTGGCCGACACGGCGTCACGAGCCATCACCACCTTGCGCCGCGGCGTATTGGAGGAATTACCATGACGAAATCACAAGTCAGTAAGTCTAAAGTCATCAAGTCTGAGATACGACGACTTTATGACCTGACGACTTTCAGACTTGAAGGACTCACTCACGAAACATGACGACCCAAGAGCTCGAACAACTTCTGGCCCAACAACCGCTCGCTCTTCTGCACCGTCTTGCGCGCGGGCGTGTTCAGCGGCATTTCCGCACAGGCAAACGCCGCTTGATCGAAATCCTGCTGCGCCACTCTGCCGAGAACCGCCCAGGGTTTGAATCCGACCTGTTGACCTTGATCGGTGAGAGACAGGCTCGCCCTGTGCGGACACCGCCTCCACTGCAAGCTCCTTCCCCAAGAAAATCGAAACATTCATCGCCGCAACGACGCACCGCTCACAAGCCGGTTGAGCCGGAATCCCATGAGCCTGCCGTCACCCTCTCCGATTGGCTGGAAGGACTGGGAGTGCCGCCATCGCAGAACTTCGTCCCGGACGCCTGGCAGGAGGATGCCATCGCCAAACTGAAAGAAGGTGACGTGGTCGTGAGCGTTCCTACCGGAAGCGGAAAGACCTATGTGGCGATCGAAGCGGCCCGCCGCGCGATCGCGGAGAATCGGACAGTCATCTATACATCGCCTCTCAAAGCCCTCTCGAATACCAAGTACACGGAGTTTTCAAAAATTTTTGGCGCAGACCAGGTCGGCATTCTGACCGGCGACCGGCGCGACAACAGCCAGGCGCCCCTGCTCATCATGACGACGGAAATCCTGCGGAACCTGCTCTACGACGCAGGAAGCGGTGAAATCGACGTCCGGTTGGACACGCTAGGTCTGGTCATTTTGGACGAGTCGCAATATATCGCAGACCCGGAGCGGGGCGTCGTCTGGGAGGAAACGATCATCTTTTGTCCGCACCAAGCACGTATGCTCCTGCTCTCCGCGTCGATCGGCAACCCGCACGACATAGCCGAATGGATTACCTCCATCAGGCCGGATCCCTGTCAGTTAATCCGGCACAGTACGCGTACCGTGCCGCTCCGGGCCGGCTACCTTCATCCGAACGGTAAGCTCACACCGCTCTTCCGTACGGTCGGCATCCCTCACGGCCATCCAAGCTATCTCCATCCGGAAGCCAAACGGCTCTTTGCCCAGTACGAAGACGAGACGCTGCCGTCAGGACGCCGTCGCTGATGTTGAAACGACCCGGAGCGCTCGCTCAAAAGGTGTATCGCAGACCTAGCGTTATGCCGTGGCGGTAGGTTTCGAACTCATTGAGATTGATCGTACTAGACGAAAATCCGACGGGGTACACAGTCACATCTCCGTCTGTAATGCGATTCCACCAAAATCGATACCCCAGGTTGATGGAGAATCGTGGTGTGATCAGGTAGCTCGCGCCTGCATCAACATCCGCTCCAATCCCCGTGCCGCTCATGTGAAAGCTAGGATCCTGCTGTAACGCCGGCAATCCTGGACCAGCCTGCTGACGCAAATGATGGATATCATCATTGCTTAAGGATGTAACGGGCTTGAAAGCGAATTTCCCTTCAAGGCTGAGCCTCCTGGTTATGTAATAGTCTCCCTCGACGCCTACCCGCCAGGAAAGCCATGTCACAGTATTGGTAATGGCCTTTTGCCCCGGAGCCAGGTCTTGTCCGGTATTCGCCGGATCACAGAGAGGAATGACAGGAGTACAGAAATTTTGAACGACTCCTGATGCTTCATGCTCTTGCCGCCAGTACTGAACTCCCGTAAAGAAGCCTATGGTCCCGCGATGATTCGGCAGGTGAATGAGCTTTGCTCCGATATCACCATTGACATACCAGAGATCGTTTCCCGTAATGTTACTGGCCGTCCGCAATTCGAGCGGTCCATTGGCACTACTCGAGTCATGGTCGACCAATGTGCCGCTGCCCATGACGCCATACCCGAACAGACCCCGAGCAAACCACCGTTGCGAGAGGGTGGCCTGACCGGACAATTCTACAGTATTTGTTGAGTCGTCCTTGTAGGTTAAACTGGAAAAGTCATGGCTCCATGTGGTCTGGCCTCGACTCAGCAACCACCCTGAAATACCTCCGGTAAATTCCACCTTGGAATTCGATGGAGCCTCGGACGTTCTCGGTTCTAACGGGACCTCCTGCGCCCGACTCTTACATGGGTTCATAAACACGGCGATAGCGAGCACAAGTCCGACCAGCCACATCGATTCGCAACGCCGGGCGTTCATCGTCTCGCTCCACCGCGTTGAATAATCACCGTATCTGCACAGCGGTCTACGGTCTCGGGCATGACCCGCTGACATGCAGCTCGTATATCTTCCTCTTGAAATCTCCGCTCCAGGGAGGCTGAAAACCAGACCAGCCACGTACCGATCATAATGGCAAGCGCTGCTCCCACTGCCATGTAGGCCCACACAGGTCTGAGGCGAGTCGAACCAGCCTCGGGGCGTGGCTCTTGATCGTGTGGAACGATACGCGGGACAGCCATATCTATTTCCCGTGAAAAAGAACGATCCGTATTCATTTGGACCATGCCAGAAACATCACGGCAAATCATACCTGATGACCTCACACCTGAACAGAATTTTGGCGATCTTCTTCCTGCCGGATTCGGCAGCTAGAAAACTTCATCAACAACTTGAGCCGACTCCAACGAAGTGGAGCTCCACGGCTTCATCCACCCTCCTACAGCGGAGGACGGGCAGCCGTGGTTTTCTGCGTAGGCGGGTGAGTAAGAACGTGTCTAACCCGCCAAACTCAGCAGCAACCGAGCAGCTCCAGCCGGCTTGACCCCGCGATTGCATCGCTTGTATAAGGAGCGTGCTCGTTAACAGTCTCTTTTCATCGAGGATCTTGTCCCAACGTCTTTTAGACAGCATCTCGATAATCATTTTTCATGCGCCCGTAGCTCAATGGATAGAGCACCAGACTACGGATCTGGGGGTTACAGGTTCAAGTCCTGTCGGGCGCACCATAAATCAATAACTTATAAATACGTGACGGGACTCTTACAATGAAAGTGGGGATAGAGTATGGTTCTGTACGGCCCCCGTCGTGATCGAATAATTCGAGATCCCGCACCACAAGAATATAAATTCATCTGCTTGAACAATTCTAAAAGAGGACATGAGATGCCAGAGGCCAAACCGCTTAAGGTAGTGAAGGTGATATGTACAGAATGCGGCGGGAATGCTCGCAATCACGACGTTCTTCGGGAAGTTGAGGTCGCATGGGAGTATGACGAGGAAGATGACGAGTATTGTGGCGAAGAAGGCGGCAGTACCTATCAGATCTGCCGGTGCAAGGGATGCGACACAGTTCGATTTAGGCAAGAGTCCTGGGATACGATCAACCTTGATGATAAAGGCGACCCGAGATATTTAGCAAGATTTATCCAGAAGTCTTATCTTCAGGTCGATCACCAATTGAAACTAATGATTTTCCCAAGCCGGTTGGTCGCATTTACTCAGAAACCATTATTGCATTCAACGCCGGCGCCTTGACATGGGCAGGCGGGGGCCTGCGGGCAATCGTGGAGGCCATCTGCATTGATCGCGAGGTTTCGGGACAAAATCTTCAGAACAAAATAGATGACCTGGTCACAAAAGGATTATTAGCAAAACCTCAAGCCGACCTTCTCCATGAGGAGCGATACATAGGAAATGCCGCTCTCCACGAGATCTCGCCACCCGCGAAGCAGGAGATCGAAGACGGCCTCGCAATCGTAGAAGGGCTGATGACTGCGATCTATGTTCTTCCGCTGCGCGCGCAGCGGCTTAAGAAAAAGCGTGAGGCGCAGTAAACTGCCGAAAAATAAATGACTCCGATCGACTGGCCCGCTACCGCCGCACCTCCACAAGGCCATCTTGCCCGACGAAGGGGCCGATGCCAAGCAAGACTAAACGCTGACCTTCCCCCGTTTGTTACACCACGGCCAGCGAAGTTGACCCCTGTGCGGCCTGGGTCCGGTTTTGATGGGTGTGAATGAACTCCATGGGCGTCATATCCCCAATGGTGCTGTGCGTCCGCTCCTCATTGTACTCTCGC
>DATIAT010000003.1:0-5802 GCA_035457905.1 Nitrospiraceae bacterium | reverse complement strand
TGGCGGGCTTTCACTCGTTGCGATCTCCTCCTCAACGATTCTAAATGAAAAGGAGGTTTCCTCGTGAGTCGAATCCAATGCAGCCGGCTGATGTGGAGACATCTCCATTTCCGGCGCTGGCGGAAGGTCCTCCGACGGGGGCGGCGGCGGAAGCTCTGCAGCCTCAGCGTCGTGAATTTGCGTGAATTCTTCGGCTTCCGCCTCACGCATGGTCTCCGGCTCACATGCCGCTTCAGATTCAAGCGCCATCACCGGTTCAGGCTCCACCTCCGGTTCGGCTAAAGTTTCTGGCTCGTCGGGAAGTTCCCATGGCATAACGTCAGAGACCGGCTGCTCGACGCCATCCAAAGCCAGGCTTGCCTCCGGCGCCATCATAGAATCATGGGAGGTTGCGGGATCATGGGGGGGGAAGATGGACGGATCATGCGGACGGACAATAAACTCACCAGTCTGCACATCGAAGAGTGGAGCCAGCTGAAGCGCGACAGAACTTGCCGGGGCCAGTTCACGGATTTTCGAATACAAGTGGGCAGCCTTCTGGGGATTCTCTGCATCCGGATCGTCTCGCAAAATCTCAATGGCCTTCCCCAGCTCTGCAACCGCTGCCATCTCGTCACCCTTTTCTTGATAGACGTAGGCAAGCTGCTCGAGAAATGGAACACAACGGGGGCCGGCAGCCAAGTACTCCCGCAACAGGGATTCTGCGAGCCAGTAGTCCTGCCTGCCGATCGCTTCGTTGGCGAGCGATTCAAAGGCTTGTCTGGCGGTCACCAAACTTCCGAGGCGGAGATGGAGGGTGGCAAACAGTCGGCGGGCTTCGATATTTTGCGGATCGAGGGCAAGCAGTTCTTTGAGCGCAGCAGACGACCGGCCGTACTTGCCGGTATTCATGTGGGTGATGGCTTCCTCGAGCAGTGCGGTCTTTTTGCTGTAGCCGACAATGCCTCGCTTATGCGCACGCGAGGCGGCTTTCTTGTCAGCTTTTTGGGAGAGGCGTTTGTCCGTTCGCACGTTTTAACCTTAGCAGATCGCTCAGGCAGACCGGCTCCAAGGGCTGCCGACAGCCGACGACCGTGTCCACCGCCAACCGGTACCAATATGTAAAGTGGGGAACTGCGGTCAGGTGTGCAATCCCGATGCCATCATGACACTTCCGCTCTCGGCTCTTTCTCTTTGTTTATCATCGGTTATGGCCAGCCAGAGCCACCAGTAATGCCGTGCGACTTCAAAATTGCACAGCCTTACCGATAATGGGCATCGTCCGAACCGTTGCCTGGCGGCCATTACCGGCATCCTGGTTGGTTGTGTCATCGCGTAGCATGTGCTAGGGTCTCCCCCATGTTTGATCCCTATTCACAACCCGGTCAGAACGGATGATGCATCGTCTGTCTGCTGGCTACCTGCTCAACCTTCAACGGGTGTTGCTCCAGATCTCATCTGGTTGCCGGTGTTGGGTCCTTCGGACGGGCCTCGTCGTGGCGACCTTGGGGATGCTGCTTCCTTCTTTTGCCTTTTCCCAACCGAACAGCGGCGGGCGGGTGGCCTTGGACTTCAACGAGGTCGATCTTTCGGTCTTTGTCCGCTTTATCAGCGAGCTCACGGGCAAGAACTTCGTGCTGGATGACGCCGTCAAGAAAGTGGGCGGGAAGATCTCGGTGTTTTCTCCAACCAAGGTGACGCCGGATCAGGCCTATAGTCTGTTCGTCTCGGCTCTGGAAGTCAGCCGCCTCGCGGTCGTCCCTAGGGGGCCGGTGTATCAGATCGTTCCCATGGGAGAGCTTCCCCCCGAGCGCGGCGTGTTTGTCTATAAGCTGAAGCATGCCAATGCGACCGATCTGGCGGCAGTCTTAACGAATCTGGTTGCCCGCTCGCAGACGGTGTCCCAGGTGACGCCTGGCGTCAGACCACCCATCAGACCGCTCACCGAATTCGAGGCCCCGGTGCAAGTGTTCGCCGACAAGGCGACCAATTCCATCATCATCAGCTCGACGAAAAATGCCTACAGCCGACTGGCCTCCGTCATCCGCGATCTCGATAGCCGGCGGAAACAAGTCTTCGTCGAGGCCGTGATCCTGGAAGTCCAAGTCGATAGACTCAGGCAAATCGGCACGGATCCTGTTCAAGTGTTGGGGGCTGCAAAAACCGGAGACTTCCAAGGAATCTACGGCTTTAATCGGGCACCGGAAGATATTTCCACCGTGGCCCAAACCATCCTTGGCATCGCCGCCGGGTCGACAAGCGGTGGAACGATTCCGTTACTGAATACGGTCAATATCCGCGCATTCTTGCATCTGCTCCTGAACCTCACGGACACCAACGTCCTGTCGACCCCGCATGTCCTGGCGGCCGACAATCAAAAAGCGAAGATCGTCGTCGGTGAAAACCGGCCGTTTCCGACGGGCCAGGCGCAAGGCATCACCGGCGGCACGCTCGTCACCATCGAACGGAAAGACGTCGGCGTCACCCTTGAATTGACGCCACAAGTATTGGAAAACGATTTGATCCGCCTGGAGATCAAGCAAGAGATTACCGCAATCGCTGAAGCTGTCGCTCAGACCATCGGCACCGGCTCAGCCAGCGTCCCTGTCGGACCGACCACGACCAAACGCTCCATGGAGACAACGACCATTGCCAAGGACGGCCAAACTCTCGTCGTCGGCGGCCTTGTCCGTGACAACTTGACCGTTAGTGAAAGTAAGATCCCGTTTTTGGGCGACATTCCTCTGCTGGGATGGCTCTTCCGATTTCAAAGCCGGCAACAAGAGAAGCTTAACTTACTCGTGTTCTTGACGCCTTCCCTCGTGCGAGACGAAGTAGACATGGTGGACTTGAATGCGCGCAAGGCGGCCGAGCTCAACACCCTTCAGCGCGAAAATCGCATCGAGGAGCCTACGAAGCTGAAGCAGGAGGTTTTGGAAAAGCTTCAACGGCGGACGTCAGCCCCTCTCCCTGCAGAACCGGCGGACGGCGAACCCTCCGTAGTGCCGATTCCCACGCCCAAGTCTGAATAACGCTCTGGTTCATCGTTTTTTCCCTAAGCCAGAACTAGGGGAACGCCTAGACGTGGAAGAGGGACGAAGTACACTACATTTCCTGTGGTCCGAGCGATGACGAGCGAACCAACAGTCGCTCACGCCAGCCAGCGTTGAAGAGCAAAGGAGTAAAGGAATTATGACAGGGCGCTTTCCAATTGTTTTGATGACGATGGTGACCTGCCTGCCGCTTGGATGCGCCGACCATCGACCTGGTCCCACCGAGATACTGGCAGATCGATCACGAGAGACCGAAGAACTTCTCTTAAGCGCTGAGAGAGGGACTGCTGAGGACCAATACAACCTTGGCACGCGATACGAACGCGGAATCGGCGTCCCGCAAAGTTATCCAGAGGCCGTTCGTTGGTATCGACTCGCTGCCATGCACGACTATCCGGAGGCGCTGTACAAACTGTGCGAGATGTCGGAACGAGGACAAGGCTTGCCTCAGGACTATCAAGAAGCCTTACGCTGGTGTGGTCTCGCGGCTGATCACGGTCATGGGCATGCCATGTTCATGCTCGGGCGTCTGTATCATAACGCGCATGGGGTACCGATGGATGTCGTTCGAGCCCACATGTGGTACAACCTGGCGACCGCCCATGGTTATGACGAGGGCAAAAGATGGCGTGATCGGCTGGCCGATGAAATGACCCCGAGTCAGATTGCCGAGGCGCAAAAATTAGCGCGTGAATGGAGTGTGAGAATGAGCTCGCCGAACGGATAAAAGGAACTCGCCGAATAACTTGTATTCTCCGCGTCATTAGTCTAGCCTGGGCCACCAATTGAGCTCTCCGATGATGGCTGGGCATCCAAATTCCATTTCTTGTCCTCTCCTCGTCCTCGCGCTCTGCCTGTCAACGCCCAGCTGGGCGATTCCGATCAACGGCTTTCTTGAAACAACGGCAGAGAGTGGCTGGCAGGGCAACTATTCCGTACAACTGACGGATGGCACCATTGTCAATGGCGTCAACCAGGTGAACGGATCCTTTACGGGGATTTCAGTACTACCACTCGTTACTACCGGATGCGTTTTTGGACCAGGCTGTGGCCTTGTCACCAATGTGAGTACCTCCACCACTGTCACGATGTCATCTCTGGGCCTCGCGCTGGATGGGTCGACATCGCTGGGGAGTCTCGGACCTTTGTCTTGGGGGTCACAGTGAGCTGGCCCGGGTTTCGTGGACACCAAGTTAAGATGCACCCACCCGTCGTTCGAATGCCAGCGGACTGAGATACCCCAGGCTCTGATGGAGCCGCACAGATCGTCAGGGTATTGCCTGGTGACCCCAGCCCCACCGTAGCCGTGCTGGGCATGACAAGCGGCCTCGGCCTGACCCCGTCGGACTTCAGCTTCGGCTTCAACAGCACCTTGACCGCTTTTTTCAGCTCCGTGAGTGGCGGCCAAACACTAAGTGCGCTGCGCCTGGACTTTGCTGATGGCATCGCCCCGCCGACGTCAGGAATTCTCCGGGAGCAAGCACCAACACCCGATGGCACGCCAGGCGCTTCAATCTTTATTAACAATGGTGTACCGGTCCCTCTCGGCACACCTCTCTCGGCATCAACGGTTCCTGAACCCTCTTCTCTTGTCTTCCTTTTCGTTGCGCTGATTGGTCTTCTGTTAGGGCGGGTCCTCTCTGTGCGTTTCTCCCAAAGATAAGAGGAATTAGTGCGGCCATAGATTCCGCGCCAGCATCAACGTGCTTCCTGTGACTAGCATCGCCAACACAAAGGTGAGCATATTGGTGGCCCCATCTCTGTTGGTTAGGTGGTCAAGCAACTGGTCGTTGTATCGAGCCACCTCCGGTCGCGTTGGCGTCGTCCTCAAGAAGTCACTCTGGTGTGCACCATTAACAGCTGCCATCGATAGGTCTCTATGCCCATCAGGATTGACCCACGCATATTCAGGCGCTGGCGCAGGCGCTAAGTACCGCTCCATGACCCCTTGAGTGCCACCGGATTTATCCATGCCAGTGTCCCGTATGACACCGCAGACATGACGGCCGCGCCTTTCGAGCCGTCCAGATTTATCCAATGAACCGCGCTCGCAACCCTTGCCGCTTCATGGTCCGCCCCACTGCACGGAGGGCTGGTGAACGCGGTCACTAGTAATGTGATCCCAATCGCGATGGTTGTGTGTTTCATGTGACGCCTCCTAATCCTTTCGACGGCGACTCACGATGGAACGAATATTGGTCGAGTGCTGCTGTTTCCAGGATCTTGAGCACCAAATGTCAGACTGATGTTCATCCGCGTGCGTACGATCTGAGCCATGAGAGGTAAAGCCACTCGCAGAGGGATAGACAGGGCGATCGATATGATCAACAGCAAGTCATTTACATCCAGCGTTCGACGTAGTGTCTGTCTCACCAGGTCCATCATCGCCGCCTACCCTCCATGCTGTTGGGAATAAGCAAAGCGGATACCACATACACAGTGCTGACATTTTTTCATTTATCGGCGAATTCAATCCGTCCATCGCGACAGGGACGACGACGGTTCGCCGAATTTCTAAGAGGATTCGAAGGATCTGATGTGGAGGATTTGATGAGATATGGGCAGGGTAACATTGTTTCCTGAATCCCTTTTGGCACTCCTAGGACCCAAATGGATTCAGGTTCAGCGGCCCTTCTCTTCAGCGCTGTCCGGTTTTTGTCTGCGGATCTAGGCGTGTGTACGGGTCATTAACCTTACGGCGAAGATAGAATCGTGCTCCGCAGGCGGTACACCGCCATAGGTGCCATCCCAGCAAACACATGACACCATC
>DATIAT010000002.1:0-16451 GCA_035457905.1 Nitrospiraceae bacterium | reverse complement strand
ACGATGACGCCATCTGCAGCGCACAGAACTCATGAAGACGGGGCGGCAACGATTCGCACGATCACAGAACTGGAGGAGCTCGAACGCGTGAATATCATGCGCGCACTCGACGCCGCTAAATGGAAAGTCTCAGGCGAGAACGGTGCGGCCAAACTGCTGGGGATCAATGCTTCCACCCTTTCGTCGCGTATGAAAGCCTTGAAGATTCACAAAGCCCGCTAGACCGTTTCACACTTCTCACGTTTTGTTTCTCTCACAGATATTTACGAGATCTCATAAATACGCTCGCAGGATTTCGCAAGTCACGCGATTTCGATACCTGCCGATCTGTCCTCAATTGATTCAAATCCACTGAATTTCCACTGCTTCGTTCGATTCTACTGCCCTGGCACCGATGCTGCTTTACGGCAGTCTCAATGGAATTGACTACGTTACGCGAGCAGGTGCAGCAATGAATTGGGAGTCGCTCTGCCGGAATGCCGATCGGCTTTTATTTCGGCAATTCATTAACCACCATCACAATCAACGAGGAGGAGTTATCATGTCACAGGCAGTCATGAACGGAGTCGTGAACGGCGTCGATGTGGGTCGGATGGGGACAACAATCCAGGCTCTACAGCAAAACACAAGCCTGGCCGCGTTCCGATTCCGGGCGGACAACCGGTGGATCGACGGCGGTCACAATCAATCGACCATCCGGAGCTTCTACGGAGCGGGGGAAGAAGACACGGTCCGCACGAAACCCTTCTTACTCGACGCCGACGAACCGCCGATATTGCTCGGCAAGGATCAGGGAGCGAATCCGGTTGAGTATGTGTTACATGCGCTAGCAGCTTGTTTGACCACATCACTTGTGTACCACGCGGCGGCTCAAGGGATTCGGATCGAGTCGGTCGAGTCGAAGCTGGAGGGAGATCTGGATTTACGAGGCTTCCTGGGCATCTCTGGACAGATCAGAAAAGGCTATGAGAGTATCCGAGTTCATATCACCGTGAAATCAGATGCTTCAGCTGAACAGTTAAAGAAGTTGACGACTTTTTCTCCGGTCTACGATATCGTTTCGAATCCTGTGCCGGTGTCGATTCAGATCGACAAACAATAATGGATTGAGCCTGGGTGACTTTCGAGTCACTCAGGCTCTTTCACCCACACCTAATATCTCTCCATTTCCTTAGATCCAGCTTTGTCTGTTCCCGGCTATCGGTCGTTGAAGGATCCACCCGAAGTCACTTGGTGAACAGGTGGTTGGACTATTTGCGAGCGGGGTTAAAGGGACGGTGCATTTCACCATCTCATGGCTTCTTGATATAGTGAATCTCTCTGAAAGCGCACTCGCTTCATGAGTAGATACATGTCAACTCACATACAAGGCCATTTCGCCCAGATAAGATATCGGTCCATTGCCCTGCTCATTGGCGTCCTGTTCGTTGTAACGTTGACGATGGGGCTTTTTGCGCTCGCGGATGATTCATCGTTGCGCTCAGAGGAGCACGTCTCCGAACATGCAAAGGCAGTATGGGACAGCGGTGCGATTAGCTCTGCCATCGAGATCCTCGACCAAGGAATTCAAGACTATCCGCCTGCGCTCACACTCCAGAAATTACGCGGCGACATTCTTGCCGCCTCACGAGGACCCCGGGAGGCGATTGAAGCCTATGATGCGGTCCTTGCCAAAACACCGGCTGCGTTGGACGTCCGATGGGCCAAATGGAGTGTGTTGATCCGGTCAGGACAGGGAGAAGAATCTATCGCCGAGCTGAGACGAATCGCACGGATCGATGCGCGAAATCCTTTAGTTCACTTGCGGCTTGCGCAAGAACTGAGAAAACTCGATCGCCTTGAGGAGTCGCTCGAATCGTATAAGCAAGCCGTAGAACTCGCTCCGGATTTGCCCGGCTGGCGATTGGCACTGGCCAGGGCCCGGTTCGACGTTTTGGACTATGAGGGCGCGGATAACGACGTGCAATATGTGTTGCAGAAGATCCCCCCCGGCTCTCCGCTGGAACTTCCTGCCAGGAACCTGCTCGCACAAGTGAAGGGAAACTCCATCGATCGGGGCCGACGTTTCGATCCAGTTCTGACGAAAGGGATGACAAGCGATCAGCGAAAGGAATGGGCTTCCATTCGCGCAGAGGCATGGAGGCTCTTTTCGACGGGTCGATACCAAGAGGCCGAGCCGATCTATCAGCGACTGCTGGCCCTTAATCCCAACGACCCTGTAGGAAATCATCAATTAGGACTGACCCTCATGCAGCTAGGCCGCTGTAAAGAAGCGCTGACCGTGTTCGGGAAGGTCTCTCAGCTCGATCCAAGCGAAGAAGATTATGTGGATACGGTGTTCCGGATGGGCCAATGTCTTGTCGAGCTAGAACAGTGGGAAGACGCATTCGTCCATTTTCAAACCCTCTACGACGCAGCCGTCGAGTTTGAGCAGATCAACAAGAACGTGCAGCTCCCGCCGGACACCCGTGTGCTGGACAAGAACAAAATGTTGCGGTGGCTCGAAAAGGTTCGGCCTTATGTTCCGGAGTTGGCAAAGGCGGCGGATCGTGAAGCTGCGGGCCGCCTCACACCAGACGATCCTTCTCCTACCGCAATCTCTCCGGAAGAAGAGCTGTACACACGAGCCGCCGACCTATTCAAACCGCAGAAGCCGCTGGACCAGCGGGTATCGCTCATGGGCAGAGACGCCGACTTCAGTTGGTTTCGGTTTGTGATCCCCGCAGGCAAGGTCGTACGGGATGATTATCCAACCGGAGCGCATGAGTTTATCCCGCTGAACCAGGGAGACAGCTTTCCCACCACACAGCCGGAGATCTACCTGGTCTTTGTCTTGGTGTCGGCCTCATTCGACGCGGTGCCCCTCACGGCGCGCTGTTTCCTGGAAGCGTCAGAGGTCGCCGGAGACCAGCGCCCCGTCACTCAGGACCATGTTCTGACCTCGATGAATGACCAGTCCGGCTATTTTATGCTGACCCCTCCTAAAACCGGCTGGACCGTCGGCCTCTACCACTGTGGGCTATTCGCGGGAGAACGCACATCAGCCGATACGCTCGTGGACGAAGTCAGATTCCGCATTATTGCGCCGGCTCGCTTGTCGGATGATGCAGAAAAGAGCGGATAGCCGATGGCAGAACAGAGACAACCCCGTTTCTCCCATGACATGCTATCGGCCATACGCCATCTGCCATAAGTTCTCCGGAATTGGCTATGAGGAAGACGCCATCGACCTGCCGGAACTAAGTCGCTGGATCACGCGAACCGCCACGAATAACACACAAGCCGGCAGCCAGATCCATAATGCTTCGCTCAACAGGATGCGAGCACCGTACGCGCTGAAAAATTCGCTGATCCCGATTGGAGACACAAGAACCGGTCGTAGGGGAAAGAAATATCTCGTCGTGTCAAAGGGGGAGAAAAATGCCACACCCAACCCTCCATTTGTCACCGCATCGAGCACGCCATGAGAAGCCGTGCAGAGGAAAAAATACAGAAACAGCTTCATCTTCGATGCTGTTGGCCTGGTTCGATACCACAAAGCCACAAGACTCGCTGCGAACATCGCCGCAAACACAACCGAGTGCGTCATTCCGCGATGGCCCCACACATCGCCATAGTGAATGCCAAAACCAAATCCAATAACATCCAGATCAGGCACAATCGAGCACAATGCCCCTATAGACAGCTCTCGCCAACTCAGTTCCTTGTTCTGAACGGCCTTCCCCATCGCCAGCGCAACGATGGCATGAGAAAATGCTGATGCCATTCATCACCTCTACTTTCACCAGGGCGCCACGGGCTCCACGCCCTGAAAACGGCAGCGTTAAGTCACCTTTGTTTCCCTTTTCCCTCGTACTATAAACAGCAATTCACTTTCGAGGAATAGGGTCATGTCCTACACTGACCCTGCATGAGAACCATCGGGTTATCAGGGGAACGCCTATGACGCGCCCGGGAAATTACGTCGATTCCATCAAAAGGTCCATGGTTTGCGTCGTGAGTCTCTGGACTTTTGTACCAGTAGCGCTCACTGGAACCTCACAGACCCTTGCCGGAGAGTACGAAGCTCCGACATTTGTGGCATGGCCTGAGAAAGGCCTGGGACTTTCGATCAACCTCTCAGGTTTTAAGAAAGACGTCGACGAGGTCAAACCGGACGGTCGCCGCTATCTCGCAGCCTCGCACCCCAAGACGGGACTCAACGTATCGGTCACCCTTGAAAAAGTCCCGACCAAGGCTTCATTGCAGGGTTGCATAGAACAGCTCCAATTGATTCAAAAAAGCCCGTTTGCCAGCCGTGGGCAGGATGTCCATCTCAACGACAAGAGCGCGGTGCCGACCCTTGAATATACCCTTCGCAAAATCCAGGGAGTTCAGCTGGACCAAAAGAATGTGCATGCATGCATCGCCCAAGACAACGTCTATGCCGACGTCCAACTCTCAAAAGCACAATACACCTCGGCTGATGCACCGTTCTTTCAATCTGTTCTTAAGAGCGTTCGCTTACAGCCACCCCCTTCAGCGATAGTCACTCGCCCAGTTCCGGCACCACCCAAAGAGATGGTACGTCTCCCAGCGCCGGCGCCGCCTACCAGTATGGAACTCCTCAACATAGGAAACGCTCTCTACCGGCAGAACAAATATGCCAAGGCCATTTCCCCTTATCAGAAGGCGTTCGACCTTGAAAAAGCCAATCCTCAACTCGACAGAACCCGCTGGCGAATCTTGATCGACAATTTAGGTATGGCCTACGGGATGATCGGTCGTCTCGCTGAAGCAAAAGCCACGTTTGAAGAGGGAGTACAGGCCGACCCTACCTACCCCATGTTCCATTACAATTTGGCCTGCACGTTTGCGGAAATGAATAACCTCGATCGTGCGATGCAATCGCTCAGGACAGCATTTCGCCATCGCAAGAATCAGAATTCCGGAGAAGAGGAGCTGCCCGATCCACGTCAAAATTCGTCCTTTCAGCGCTTCATGAAAAACGACACCTTCCGTAACCTCGTCAACGAGCTGGCCGCGGCAAAGAGCTAGAAGGTTTTACTCGGACAGACTCCCGCTTCTGCGATTGCCCGATTTCGACGATTTGGTTCTCCCCGAACGGAGCTTCAACCATTCGATAAGTTCGACGCGCAGCATGCGATCAAGACGTTGCCTCGCCTCAGGCGGAAGGCGAAGAAACTCCACCCCAAATTCATGGCCCTGAACCCATTTAATCGTACCGAGGTCGATGGATAGCGCTTGCGTCTGATTGGGGACCAGGACGCTCACGCGAACGTCACTACCCACAAGCACCGCCCGGTTGCTCAAGATGGAGCACCCCGACAGAGACAGGTTCGTGAGGATGCCTTCGCCGACAAATGGAGCCCCCCCGAAGATGACGGGATAAAAAAGCGGGAACCGATGATAGGATCGTGAATAATGAGGTGGCGCCATGACAGCCTCCGTGAGGCCGGATTCTACCGACGTGGGCGCTGTGAGCGGTATCCTACCTTTGGAGGGGGACCCTGAGCCTGTGAGACGTGAAAAGTGAAACGCAAAACCGTTCGAGGCTGTTCGGCGAGAAACGATTGAAGAACATCGCGTTCGGAATGCGGTACGTGGCTGGCTTCCCTAGTGGAAAGCTACGGGCTCTGGGGGTCCTGTGTGGCTGGTTTCAAAACAACGATATCCTGTGCAATGGCTTTGATAACTTGTTCATTCCGACCTTCAGAAGGAAACACTTGGATCTTTGCAGTCAATTCGATGACGTCACCATTCCCAGGCAACGTCATAGCCGCCGAAGCACAACTCCCCACGATTTCGGCTTGAAGTGTGCCGGTATCGTCTACCAATTCAAACTGCGCGATCCCATTAAGGGAACTGCACTGTTTCGACTTATTAAACGTTTCTATCGGAGGAAGGACGTGCATGCTCTGCACCCGCCCAACCAGAGTCACCGAATGCATCTGATACGACGCATGGTACTTTTGGAGTTGTGCAACAGTGAGCCGCTCCGCTGCCAGCACACTACCCGTCCAGAGAAATAGGAAGAGGACTCCACAAAAGAAGGCTTTTTGTCTGGGTAGAAACTTCATACGTTCACCCTAGCCTTGAAAGACTATTGCGTCAACAATGTAGGCAATAACGACGTGCGCTATTGACTCGAAGAGAAGGCCATACTTCTTAAAGTGTCTTTCGTTAAGTGTTTTGGAATTTCGGCGAGACAAGAATTAGAGGATCGGACGCAGGCGGGTAGCTGAAGGGGCTGAGACGACGTTTCAGATGATGACGTGGCGTAAGAAACACGTGTCGGTTTCTTCGCAACGACCTTCCCATTCTCACACACATAAATTGGGGTATGATGTGCCCGTGCCGTTTTCCTGGCCGCCTTCGCTGCTCTGCGCAAAGCCTTCCACACACCCAAAGCGAATGATTTGCAGTTAGCCTTACTGTTTATGGCTTTCATGGTCCTCATTCCAGTAACCAATGAACTCCCGAGCAAACGTGGTCTTACCAGCGCCATCCGGCTCAGCAATCACAATGCATCGAGGAGCGTGAGCCGATCGAACCTGTCCGAAAGACATTTATTTATTCTCTCTATTGTTTCGCCAATGTGACCAGCGGTCAAGTTTTGAGATGGTCCTCCCACGCTCGCTCGTTTCCCCTCCTGGAGGGAAGCCTGCATTGGTCTCCCACTGCGCGCCCTGTCTCACCCGCCCTCCCACTGGCACGCCGAGACGTGCCATTAACCCGCGCGAGGGGAGTCCGCGACCGCGCGTTGCGCGAGCACGGGAGACTAACCAGGCCTCCTTCCCATCCCTTTGCAAATTTCCATTCAGTCCTCTCAATACCCTCTCAGCGAGGCAGCTGGTGTGGCCTCTACTGCGCGCATCCAATAAGAGTCGTCCAATTATCTCTACCCCTCTTTGAGGGGAGTGGCAAAGGCTGCCCTCGACTGCGCGCATCGAACGAGCACATTCTGATCGTGCGCGTTCTGCGAGCAAAGAGGGCACCTGGCCGCTCCCTCTCCCCTCCTTCTCAGGCCGCGCGTTCCGCGGGCAAAGAGAACATGCCAGCTGCCTCCCCCCATCCTGCTAGTAGTGCCATACCTCCCCGGAGCCTGTATAATCCGGCACTGTTATTCCAATGGACAGACCGCACGACTCAACCTTGTGAACACACTGACGCCCCGCCCCTCACGCATACGCTGGCTCATCCTCGTCTTGCTGTTTCTCATCAGCGTCGTGACCTATATCGACCGAGTCAATATCTCCGTGACCGCGCGCCAGATGATGCCGGCCTTCGGGATGACCGATCAAGAAATGGGCTTGGTCTTTTCGGCCTTCGTTGTCGGTTACGCCCTGTTTCAGGTTCCCGGTGGATGGCTGGCCGATCGCTGGGGAGTTCGCGTCGTCCTTACCATTGCGCTTTTCTGGTGGTCTATCTGTACGGCCCTGACAGCCATAATCGCCGCATCCGCGTTTGCGAGTCTCGTCGGGATTGTCGGCTCGCTGTTGACCGTGCGGTTCTTCCTGGGGATGGGAGAAGCTGTGGCGCTGCCTGCTTTCAATCGTGCCGTCACCAACTGGTTCCCGGCTGACGCGCGCGGTTTCGGCATTGGAATCGCGATTGCAGGTATTGGGTTAGGTTCAGCCATAACTCCACCCATTGCCGCATGGGTGATGGTGAACTGGAGATGGCAGACCGTGTTCTATATCGCGAGCCTGCTCGGAATCGTGATAGGACTTATTTGGTGGCTCCTGTCGCGCAACCATCCGCACGAACATCCTTGGGTGAAACCCATTGAGCAGGCCCTGCTCAATCGTGTGCCGACGACCACCACGCCGGCAGTGCCCTGGCGAGCCTTCAGCAGAACCCCCACCGTCTGGTGGTTGGTGATCAGCTACAGCTGCCTCGGCTATGTTGCCTACGTCTATCTGTCCTGGTTTTATCTGTATCTCGTAAATGTCCGAGAATTCGATGTACTCCGTGGTGGAATCTACGCCGCCGCTCCCTTTCTAGCGATGCTTGTTTTTTGCCCCTTGGGCGGCTGGGTCACCGATCGACTGACGACCAGCCACGGTCTCACCACCGGGCGGGCTGTGACCGGCATCACCGGCATGGTCCTGGCGGGATTAGCGATCGCTCTTGGTGGCGTCGTTGAATCCCCCTTTCTGGCGATCACTAGTCTGTCAATCGGCGCCGGCTGGCTCTACTTTGCGGTCGGGTCCTACTGGGCCTCAACGACCGATCTGACCAAAGACCATGCCGGAACGTTGTCGGGGATTATGAATACCGGCGCTAATATTGGAGGGGCCATTTCCCCGACTCTGACTCCCTGGCTGGCCAACCAGTGGGGCTGGCCGGTCTCGTTAGGCGTGGCTGCGACCGTGGCCATACTCGGCGGGGTCCTCTGGTTCAAAATCGACCCGGGGAAGGGACTGCAGCAGAAGACGTTCTGAGTTATGAGTGCTGAGTTTGTACGATTAAGAGTCGCGGTGAAACCTTCAGCCAACTCAGAACTCTCAACTCAAAACTCAGAACTCCTTCGGAGGCCTTGCCTCGCAGGGCACCCCCTTGCTAGGCTGAAGAAATGGCCATGCAATTTCAAAAAATCGACCCGAGGGTCACGATCGCGACGAGGTTTGGCGAGATCAAGATCCGGTTCTACCCGGACGACGCACCGCGTCACGTTGAGAACTTCCTCAAGCTCGCCAAGATGGGATTTTACGATGGAACCACTTTCCATCGAGTTGTCCCGGGATTCATCATCCAGGGCGGCGATCCCCTGAGCAGGAATCCCGACCGTTCCCTGCACGGATCAGGCAGCCCAGGCTACTGGCTGAATCCTGAAACCAACGATCGGCCTCATAAGCGCGGCGCTCTCGGGATGGCGAAGGTCCCACGGGAAAGCAACAGCACTCGGGACCCCAACGATAGCGGCTCCCAGTTCTATATCTGTGTTGCGGACAGCAGCGGGCTGGACCGAACCTACACTGTCTTCGGAGAAGTCTTTCGGGGTATGGAGGTGGTGGATCAAATCGTTGCGGTCCCGCGCGACGAATACGACAACCCGCTGAAGCCGATTGAGATGAAGATGACCGTCAAGGAATAGAGGATGGGATGAGGGCGACCTGATCTCCTGTGCGCGCGTCCAACGAGGGGAAACCGCGACCGCGCGTTGCGCGAGCACGGGGATCCTCCCAGCCACCCCGTCTCCCTTTTCAGCAGCCTGCTAGTATCGACCCTTCAACTCTAACGGGACAGACGTCAAGTCCCGGTAGAGGCGGTGAAATTCTTCCGTGTTGAGATTTTCGTCCTGAAGCTTGGCTAGAGCGGCTTGATCGATGGGATACTCGACTGTGTCGTCAAAGTTCGATGATGCGATCGTGACAAATCGAGGAGGGAAAAGTCGTTCCGGCAACAAGATTCCTATGCCGCGATTGTATTTCAGCGCCAACCGAATGGCTTCTCGCGCTTTGTCGGCCGGAACTTCCCTGCCTAGACCGATGTTTTGCGGAGGCTGCCCCCGTCTGGCAAACTGAACGTGAACGTTCGCCATCCCTGCTCGGGCGAACTCCTCTTTCAATGCTGCTACCTGGTCCTTGTACTGGCTTGCCAATACCACTTCCACACGGCTGACTGCCGGCGCCGATTCGAACTCCGCAGAGGCTACATGAGTCCCCAGCATACCGGCACACACAGCAACGATTATCGCGTGACGATAGCGATGAAATCCCATGCCTATCTCGCTTCAAAGTTAAAGTCCAAAGAGGTGGTGCCACTCGCGGCCACCGTTACGTTTTGCACCTTCTCTCCCAGGGTCGGATGCCACGCCTTAACTCGATAGATGCCGGCTGGAATATCCTTGATCTCGAAGGTCCCCTCCATGCCGGTGATCGCGTAATATGGATTATCAACGGCTAGACCGTGTCCTTGCATGTAAGGATGAAAGCCGCATTGCATACTGACATCGCGGCGATGGCCTGTGAACCGGATAATATCGCTCGTCCCGGTCCTGGTAAGAGCGGGACGATGAAACATAATGAACACGTGCTCGCGGTCCCGCTCATAGATCTGCAAATCGTGCGATACCGGGTCAAGATTCTTCACTATCAATGGGTGATTTTCCCGCATGACCGATACGAAGGGGATAAATTGGCAGACATTCGCCTCCAGATTCGTCTCTGTCAACCCGAATGGTTTGCCTTTCTCAACGTTTTCGATCGTCACAACGACATCTTTCAACCCTTGATTTCTTCCAATTGTGACCGTCCGAAGCAGCCGGAAGCCGGACCCATCGGACAGCGCTCCGCAATACACTCGATCGGGAAACCGGCTCAGATCGAACGACGCAGGCGCTGGAGGCTCGCCATAAAGCTGCACGGTCCCGGTTACCGTGCCGCCATTCGATACCGTCGTTTCTTCATACGCCCAGGCTGTGATCGAGCCACTCGTCAGGAATAGGCCCAGAACGATCGAACGACAAATCCCTGGCATAAAACGACAGGCATAGACCGTCATATTCACCGTCTTTGTTTAAAAGAAAAATAGACGGGGGAGCGTGAATGCTCCCCCGTACTCGCTGGATCTAATTGTAACCGGCCTCGTACTTGAACGGCGGCGGCTTTGCTTTTTAACGGGACGCCGCCGTCTTCCTTCTTACTGTCCGACCGTCGAGGTCAGCGAAACAGCCCCGCCGTCATTCTCCGCCGTCTTGCGAGACGGAATTTGCGGCATCAACGGAAGAATCCGTTGATCGTCAACCGGCAATACCTTAAAGAGCCCCCACTGCCCTGCGTTGGCAAACGCCGGACGCTGGTTCTTCCACAGGTAGTCGCCGACGATCTTATTCGGACCTCCAGCTCCACCGTTGAGATAGGCATTGATGACCTCTGACCCACCGAACTCCATGGTGCTGACTTGATCCGCACCCACCATATAGGGTTCATGCGGCCATTCATGACCGTCGACTGTGAACAATTGAACCTGCTCGCTGAACGCGCCCAGCACATGAATCGCTACCGGATCTCCGACGTGTGCCTGCAACAGAGGCGTCGACGGCGTATCCCCCGCCTTCACGCAACTGAAGATCTCAGGAATCTCGCATCCTTTTTCTACCCGCCAAGCAGTCGGTTCAGACCGGTAATTCACAGCTGTGATACCAGCCACCTGCTGGATGTAGGGCATGAAGCTCACACCGGAAATGCTATCTTCGTCCTGGAACATCAAGGAGAAGTCGCGGTAGTTCTTCCGGTTGTCGTTCCCAGGTATCGTCCGATCCACAAGCACATCGGCGCGCCAACTGCTCTTCAAGGATATGTCGTCGCCCGTAACCGGATCGCGATAGCGCGATCCCTTCGGCCCGACGATAATGGAACCAAACAGGCCGTTACGCGGATTTTCCACCACGTTCCCCCAATCTTGAATGAGGGCGGCCAGTTCTCCGTATTCCGGATGGGCATAGAATGTGTACGTTCTGCTCTGCCCGGGGCCGATCGTTTGGTCACCTGTATTTTTGCCGACATTGGCGCCGAACGAATCTTTCGGATCGAACGCCATCATATCGACATGGAATCCAGCCCGGTCCTTGGCCATCTCATTTTTCAGATTGATCTTCACGCAATCGCCGACGTTCACGTGCAAGGTCAGCGGGCTCGGCTTGAGTTCACCGGCCTTGACCCGTCCTCGATCGCCATCGAGCACGTACATCTTACCCTGCTCGTTTCCGAAGACCATTTTCCTTTCCAGATCGACCTCCATCGTTCCCGGAGCACCCTCGTGGTACCGGATGTTCTGATCGATCGCAGAAACATTGAAATTCTTGACCGGCGCATCTGCCGGACAGACGGACGGTGCAGACTTTTGAATCTGCTCACGGCCCGGCAGGGGCTTCAAATCCCCTTGGAGTTCATCGAACACCCGGAAGATTCCCCAACTCCCTTCTGCGAAGTGAGAGGCGCGACCACTATAATAGAGATAGTCGCCGGCCTGCTTCTGCGGTCCACCTGCTGCTGGAATCGCCGGATCGTACCGCTCCCCAATCGCCAGGTGAATCGTACTTCTGGGCATTGCCGTGGTCCCATACCGCTCCATCGGGAACCAATGCCCTGTCACATGCCACGTATGCACTTCGTTCGCCGACCCCACCAATGCACGCACCAGAATCGGGTCGCCGAGATAGGCTCGCAACAGCGGAGTACCCGGATCACCGTGAATGCCGGATACGAAGAGCTTCGACGTGTCCGGATTCTGTGCTAGACGGACACTCAATGGCTCCACTCGCATGCTGTAGCCGCTCCCGGTGGTAGCTTCGCCGCCATTCAGAAACCACATCGGCGACTTGTTGAGACGCTCCGGGAACTGATGCGACGGCGGACCTTCGACGGTCACCGCTCCGATCTTTGCCTGAGGATTATCGGTGGTGATCAACTCCGCCGTCCGCGCGTTGCTGTCCATGATATGCATCATGACCTCGCGGAAACTGCCCCGGATGTGGGCTGAGACCGGCTCCAAGGTATGAATATCTGCGATTGGGCCGCTCCGGATTTCTTTTCCCGTCACAGGATCGTGATAGGTCGATCGCGGCGGTTCGGTAATGAACGCGGAGAATAACCCGTGTCCCCAGGTATCGGTTCCAAAGACATGGTCGTGCCAGTACACCGTGCCGAAGTCGGCATCGACATACCAACGCTCACGGATGAATTCAACACTGGCAATATCGTTCTTCTTATGGGCGTACTTCAACGGCGCATCGAACGTGATGGTCTTTCCATTGATGGTTTTGATCCGCGCCACTTCGAAGTATTTTGGATCGTCCATCCCTACACCCAGTTCCGTGTTCACATGGTACTTAGACGAATCGCTCACCGTGATGCTGCGCGAACCGGCGCTCGAATCCGCCGTCAGCACAGAGTTTGCCGGCAGTGGCATCCCCTTGTCGGGCATCGGATCCTTCAGCATGGTAAAGGCGCGCAACGACATGTCGTACGAAAACCCAATCGTAGGACCATCGGACGCACTGGTATCGAATTGGAAGAAGTGCGGATGTAGATTGATCTTGTTGGCCCATCCCGTCCGCGCATCGTCAGGAATTTCGTTTTTGAAAATGATGTCGACGCAATCGTACACGTTTCCACGAATGACCAACGGAAGCTGCTTTTTGGGATTCTTGCGAACTTCGGCCTCTTCCTCGTGCAGCACATAGATCATGCCGATCGGATCGACGAGTGCGGCCGAATTGGCCGTCGCCGGCTTGAGTGTAATCGGCAGCGTGATGGAATGAATCGTGTAGAACTTCCGGGGAGAATTTTCCGGACACAGACTCCACGGCCCCTGCTCACCCGGCTTGGCCTGCTCTGTGCTTCTCGTTCCGTCTTCACGTACACGGAACGGTTCTAACCACGGTGCTCCACCATGATTCGGCGCAAACGGCGGCCGCTTTCCAAGATGCGGACGCAGCCAGGGGAACGCCAATTTCCCGGTTTGCGGATCGAACGTGATCGGCGGGCGCTTCAGCGGGGTCGGAGACTCATAGTCCGCCCACTTATGCGGCGTCTCCGGTTCGTTGAGCGCCAGGGTGCCGTCCCACTTCCAATTCACCACCGTCGCGTCATTCGCCTGAGCCTGCTTCACTTGATCTTCCGTCTTGCCGGGCAACCCTTGCGGCGGCAGCATGTACTCGACCCAATCCTTGATGGAGACCTTGACCGGATTGGCTTTCCAATCCGTCTTATCCTTGGTGATCTCGTACTTTTTCCCGCCATACCAATCTACGGTGGCACCAACCAGCTTGTCTGAGGTGACTGCCAGCTTGATTTTCCCCTTGCGATCGGGGAGTTCGACCAAAGGCTTCATGACATCTGTCTGAGACCCGGGAGTCTGCAATGTGTTGTAGACGCGCCAGAACCCCCACATCCCCGTCACATAGTGCTGTGGTATATGGCAGTGAAATACAAACTCGCCGGCCAAGGCCTGCAATCCACCGGACCCACCCTCCGTCACCTCATCGTAAATCTCAGACGGACCGATCGACTGCACATCAAGCCGGTCGGAAGGATCGCTGATGGGCGGAAACTTTACAGGACCGTTCTTGGATAAGGTCGGATCAATCCTGCTGGTGCCAGGTTGTCTAGCCCAGCGGATCGTACCGCCATGCAGATGGTGCGAGTGCACGATCTCTGACCCGCCGATCATCCGGAACGTAGCGGGGTCCCCCAAATATGAACGGGGAATGGTGGTCGCCGGATCGCCAAATGTATAGGACCCATAGCCCTGCGACTCATCTGCGAATCCGACGAGATGCTCCTGTTGCTCAAGTCTCGTACCATGTGGTTCGCTGCGATAATTGAGTAAGCGGGCCGCCGGCCGGTAGGTGTCCGTGTGCGGATCACGCTGCGGCAACATATCCCCCTTGCGGTTCAACAATCGGAACGTCTCGTCGCCTGCCTCATGATAGAAAATGACAAATTCGCGGAAATCCGAACCGTTGGCCCGATCGATCATGGCTTCCCAGCCACTCTTCATTTCCTCACCCGTAAACGGGCTCAAATGGCGAGACCCGCGCTGCTCGACCACAATTGAACCCAACAGGCCTAACGAATATTGCTCTCTCGTTGCATGGCTATGGAACGCGCGGCCGCCTTCCTGCAGATCGATGGGGATGTACCATTCGAATTCGCCGCTCTTTCCTGCCGGCACTAATGCATCAGGGTTATTGGCGGTCGCCGGCTTCCCCGTCTTAGCAACGAGCATCTGCGATCCGTTTACGATCATGTTGGTCGGTTCATCAGCAATCTCATTGCGCAACGTGATCTTGAGGCAGTCCCCCTGGTTCGCCCGAATGACCAAGGGTTGGATCAAATCGCCTTGCAAACCGTTCGACACTGCGCCGCCGGCAAACGTCGGGTCGTCACTCTCCCGTGCCGCCCTGTTTTTCGTCTCTTCCTCACGCACACCCGCTACATTCTCCGTCAACGCGTACATGTAACCGGGATAGAAATCCCCGAATCGGTTGACCGTGATTTCAACATTAATCGCTGTAATGTCGAATGCGCGTACGGGAGCCTGAGCCGGGCAGCGTGCGCCTTGCGTGACCTTCACCTTATCCTGGTCTTCCGCGACGAGCAGGACGCCCTGCTGCATTGCATGCGCTCCGGCGCCCTGGAACGGTCCTTTGGTCTGCACCTGTCGCTCAATTTGCTCGACAGCCTTCGACATCTTATCCATCAGCACCGGACCGGCTTGCACGTGCACCGGTGTCGCCAGATCGGCAGCGGAATCCGCTTCAACATGCGCGTCGTGCGACATGACTGCGAACGCCGGCATCGTCCCGGCCAATGCCAGGCAGGACGCGAGTCCTACCATTCCTGATCGAACCCATTTCTTTGATGCACCCATACCCTTCAGCCTCCTCTCCTTGAAATCAAACGGTAAACAGGCTTGTACCCAAGACTGACTCAATGTCCAAAAATTAAAAATCCGGCACAGTTCAAAGCTCTCTCCGGATACCCCTCCAGAGAGCTCATATGTTCATCAGGAACACGTGTACTGTCCGAGCAATTCCCGTTTAGCCCGAGGAATCCCTTTTCTTGTTTATATCCAATCCATTTAACATATTTTTAAGGAATCTTGTCAATAGGTCTCTCCGTGAAACAAGACGACGGCCCTTTACTGGATATCGGGCCATCCCGACCCAATCGATACATCACGTACCGACATAGACGGACGCCTCAAGTCAGAGGCATTGTGCCACCAAAAGCTCGGCTATGGGACCAGCACAACACTCAGGTTCAATCCCGCCGCCAAGTCTACCCAATCGCGAATTCTTTTCTTGGCCTTAGAAATCCAGCATGAAATAATGCGCCCGTGGCCAAGCCGTTCCAGTATCACTTTGAGGGGAACCCATCGAAGGCTCGATAAAATTACCGCAAGCATGGAATTGCTTTCGACCGTGCGGCAACAATCTTCCAGGACGCGAACGCTCTTTCAGAATTCGATGGGCAGCACAGTGATCGAGATAAACGATGGGTTACCATGGGAATGGACCAAACCGGAACCATCATAGTCGCCTGCCATACGTTTCATGAAACCGGCGAAAACAGCGCCATCATTAGACTGATTTCTGCTCGTAAAGCTACGAAGACTGAACTGCTATCTTATCGGAAGGAATAACATGAAACTGGACTATGACTTTTCTCATGCGGTTCGCGGGAAATTCTATCGCAAAGGCGCGGAGCTACGCCTGACGATCTACCTCGACAACGCAATGCGCAGGCGGCTGGAGCGCATCGCAAAGAGGAAAGGGAAGCCGGTCGGAGATTTGGTGAACCAACTTCTCAAGAAGGACCTCGCGGTCCTTGAGACAAGGCGACGTCTCCATGGCCGAGTCACTGCGTGATGAGTGTTAGGAGGTCCTTACTCGATTTACTATGACCTAATGCAGGCTGCTCAAACAAACTATCCAG
>DATIAT010000001.1:0-5920 GCA_035457905.1 Nitrospiraceae bacterium | reverse complement strand
CTATCAGCGTCTTCAGAAGGCGTTGGCGGAACGAGGTTTGAGTGAGCACATCGCGCGGTCACGCCAAGATGCGATCAGCCTCGGCAAATGTCGGCTCGAGGTCTTGAATCCACCAGAGGTCATGGGGCTCGGTCAATGGCGAGGAAGCCGCGGACAGGAAGGGCATACGCTCAACAACCGGTCGATCGTCACGGAGATCACGTGCGGTCTTCACAACTTTCTCTTTGCGGCCGATGTTGAAGCAGAAGCGCTGAGACGCATGAGCTCGGAGGACCATGGGGCACCGGTGGAGGTGGTAAAAGTGCCGCATCATGGTGCGGCAAGCTCTTTCAATCGCGACTGGTTGGAACGGGTGAGTCCACGATATGCGGTCATCTCGGTCGGACGGCACAATGCCTATGGACATCCCGCATCCTCCGTGGTGCAGGCCTATGCCGACCGGGGAATATCGCTCTATCGAACCGACAGAGACGGGGGAATTTGGGTCACCGCAAGGTGCTCGGCGCCTGGTGTGCACGTTCACCGGATGAGCGAGCAGCAGGCGCAACGCGTCCCCTTTCCCCGCTGTCTTTGGGCCTGCGAGCACTCGAATTGGGAACGGTTGATCAACCGCTGGAGGGAATAAGGGGCTAAAACAGCATGTTGTACAATTTCGGGGCAAGTACAGACGAAAATAGGCAAATGAAGTGCGAGGGCTCATCATTTTCTCTCTAAGTGCTTAATTCTATTCACCGGTCGTCTCCGTGCGAGCAAGGCATAGCGCGTGCAATCAAAGGACCCGAATCCGCCCTTGGAGCAGTCTGCCATGGCTAAGCTCGTACGTATTGTCATTCAGTTGCCGACGGATTTGAAAACTCGGCTGGACGGTCTGAAGCAACAGGGCTATACGACCAGTGGGTTTATTCGAGCCATGCTGGAGCGCGAGCTGGCCAAACTCGATCAGGAGGTGCCGGAGCCAAAACCGTTGACCCTGGTCTCGCCGGTGAAACGAGCCAACAGTCGATAACCCTTTCGCTCTTTTCCCATAACCATTCTTGCCATCGCTCCTCTTGCGCTGACCACGTCAATCCCGCTACAAGTGTCAATCATGGTTCCGACCGTTCAATGGCACGAGGGAGCCGTGCGCCTCCTCGATCAGAGCCGTCTTCCGGAAACGGTGGCGTTCGTCGACTGCCGGGATGTGGAGTCGGTGGCCGTCGCCATTCACGAGCTGAAAGTACGGGGGGCGCCGGCCATTGGAGTGACCGCAGCGATGGGCGTCGCCTTAGGAGCGCAATCCGTTCCAGCGACCGAATACGAGCCTTTCTCCAAGGCACTCTTGGCCATCTGTGATCGACTGGCTGCCACGAGACCGACGGCGGTGAACCTCTTTTGGGCCATTGACCGGATGAAACGGACGCTCTCTGCCATGCGAGCTGAGCCGGTCGCTGCGATCAAGGCCGCATTGAGGAAAGAGTCGCAGGCCATCCTTGAAGAGGACATCGCCCTATGCAAAGCCATGGGCCGCCACGGAGCAGAGCTGATTCGGAAAGGCCAGACCATTCTGACCCATTGTAACGCTGGAGCATTGGCCACGGCCGGGTATGGCACGGCACTGGGAGTCATTCGCGCTGCGTGGGAGCAGGGCAAGCAGATCCAGGTGATCGCCGATGAAACCAGACCTGTCTTGCAGGGGGCGCGGCTCACGGCCTGGGAACTCATGCAGGACAAGATTCCGGTGACATTGATTACCGATAACATGGCCGGGTCTTTGATGCAGCAGGGCAAGATCCATCTGTGCCTCGTGGGCGCTGACCGGATTGCGGCCAATGGCGATGTCGCCAACAAAATCGGCACCTATTCAGTGGCGGTGCTGGCGAAGGCACACGGTATTCCGTTCTACGTGGCCGCTCCATATTCAACGATCGATTTGCAGACCAAGTCGGGAGCGGATATTCCGATCGAACAGCGTCAGGCGCAGGAAGTGACGTCAATTCATGGTAGTCATCCGATTGCGCCCTCGGGAGTCAGCGTCTATAACCCGGCGTTCGACGTCACTCCGGCGGAACTGGTGACAGGCATCATCACGGAGCGCGGAGTGTTCAAGCCCCAGGAACTGGCTCAGCGGTTTGCCTCTTAGACCGCCATCCTCCCTTGAAAGTCCGGGATGCCGCTCCTATAATGCCGCGATATTCTTTGCACAATCCGACGTGAGAGGTGAGGAAGAGTTCAAGCAATGAGTGAACGAACGCTCGCAATCATTAAGCCCGACGCCGTCCGAAAACACGCCATTGGAGACATTCTCAGCCGCTATGAAAACGCCGGATTACGGCCGGTGGCGATGAAACTGCTGCACATGGCAAAGCCGGTGGCAGAGGGGTTCTATGCCGTGCACAAGGCACGGCCCTTCTTTGACAGCCTATGCACATTCATGTCGTCAGGGCCGTCGGTCATCCTCGTCTTGCAAGGCGAGAACGCTATCAAGAAAAACCGTGAATTGATGGGAGCCACCGATCCTGCCAAGGCGGAAAAAGGCACCATTCGTGCGGCCCACGGCACCAACATTGAGTTCAACGCAGTACATGGATCGGATTCGCCGGATACGGCGCAATTTGAGATCGGCTTTTTCTTCCCCGGCATGGAGATCTACGACGGGCGCTAACCTGAAGGACACATGGCATGATTCCAGAAAATCTGCGATATCACGAAGAGCATGAATGGGCGCGCGTGAAAGGCACTCAGGCCACAATCGGTATCAGCCACTTTGCACAAGACGCCTTGGGCGACATCGTATTCATTGAGCTGCCGAAGGCTGGTACCACCGTCAAAGCCGGGCAGCAAATCGGTGAAATCGAATCGACGAAAACCACCTCCACCCTCTACACGCCCGTGAGTGGCACAATCGTCAAGGTGAATGCTGACCTGAAAGACCATCCCGAAGCGGTGAACAGCGATCCTTACGGCAAAGGCTGGATGGTGGTGATCGATCTCTCCAATGCCGGCGAAGTCGACAAACTGATGACGGCGGCACAATACGATGCGTTCCTAGCCAACCAGAAGAAGGGATGAGTCAGTTCCGAACGGGCCCGGCGGAAATTCGGTCTTGCAGATCGCCGACATGATCCATGCCCAACCGACGCTCTTGGATCGATTGCTCCCCACCTTGCTCGTCAGACTGATCCTGGTGGCCTTGACCATGGCGGTCGCCTGCTGGATCGGTTGGTCTGTGCCCGCATCACACGACGCTGAACCGCTTCATGCTGCCGCAGACTTGGCAGGTGAACGCGCCTCCTCTGTGCCTCTTCTGCCAAAGGAGTCGCGGACCACTGTGGATCCACTTGCCGAACGGCCGAAGACGAAGTCCCCAGGACTAGCGGCAAGGACCGCCCTCGATGTGAACCAGGCGACGGCACAGGAACTCCAGCAGCTGCCCGGCATCGGTCCAGTATTGGCGGGGCGCATCGTCGAGTTTCGGAACTCTCGGGGCGGATTCACCAACGTCGACGAGCTGCGTCGTGTCAAGGGCATCGGCAGAAAGACCTTCGAACGGATTCGTGCGTTCATCGCCGTCGTGCCGCCCGTCTCCATATCAGCGGGGACCGCGGCATGACCGAACTTTCGCGACAGCTCGATCTGATCCTCAGAGGTGTCGTCGAAGTGATCCACCAGGCCGAGCTCGAATCGAAGCTGACGCGCGCGCTGAAGGAACAGCGCCCGCTACGCATCAAAGCCGGCTTTGACCCGACGGCGCCTGATCTTCACCTCGGCCACACGGTGCTCATCCATAAGCTGAAGCATTTCCAGGACCTCGGCCATCAAATCATCTTCCTCATCGGCGATTTCACCGGCCTGATTGGCGACCCCACCGGGGTGTCCGAAACCAGGAAGGTCCTCACCAACGAGCAGGTCCAACACAATGCGAAGACCTATCAGCGTCAAATCTTCAAGATTCTCGATCCAGAAAAAACCATCATCGAATTCAACAGCCGATGGATGGGCGCTATGACGGCGGGCGGCCTCATTGAACTGGCTGCGCACTACCGGGTGGCACGTATGATGGAGCGGGATGACTTTCAGAAACGCTACCAGGAACAAAAACCCATCAGCATCCACGAATTTCTGTATCCGCTCGTGCAGGGGTACGATTCCGTCGCATTGAAGTCCGATGTGGAGCTGGGGGGGACCGACCAAAAGTTCAATCTCTTGGTCGGGCGTGAGCTGCAGCGCGATTACGGTCAGGAACCTCAGGTAGTCATCACGATGCCGTTGCTCGAGGGCACGGATGGCATCAAGAAAATGAGCAAGAGCGTGGGCAATTACATTGCGCTTGAAGAGAAACCGGAGGACATGTTCGGCAAAATCATGTCCATCAGTGACGACCTGATGCTGCGGTATTATGAGCTGCTCACGACCGAGGATCTGGCTCAGGTCAGGGTTGCACATCCCATGGAGGCCAAACAACGGCTGGCGCGTCTCCTGGTCCACCGCTATCATGGGGAAGAGGCGGCGAAGCAGGCCTTCACAGGATTTCAGCAGAAGTTCCAAGAACGGGAGTTTCCAGACATTCCGGATGCCGTCGTGCAACTACAGGCCACGGATCTCATCGGGCTTCATCCGCACGAAGGGGGAGAGATCAAACTTCCTGATTTGGTGATGAAGACGAATCTTCTTTCAAGTAAAAGCGAGGCCAGACGCCTGATTATTCAGGGAGGCGTCGAAGTCGACGGAGCAAAGGAATCGGACCCGAACACATTGATTCGTTTCAGACGCAATCAGCAACGACGATTGAAGATCGGCAAGAAGAAGTTTGCCCTTGTGGAGTGGAAGGCCGAGGGAGTCTAGCTCAGTGAAGGCAACCTTGACTTGCTCTCGGCGCCATCGTAGGTTTTTCGCTGGTGTGATCGAGCGGGCGTAGCTCACTCGCTGTTTTGTATCTGCTCTACGTCAGTTGGTGCTGCCGGTTCCAACGGCAACCTTAACCCCCTTCCACAACCCCCTTCCACTTGGGTGCGGCGCTCACGCACAGTACTGAAAGTCGGCTCGAGAAAGGCCAGTCGTGTGTTCGCTCCTCGGAGTCTTAAGACTGTTTCCGGAATCCCCGGATGGCATAGCCTAAGGCGAATACACCTAGCCCGATGCTCATGAGTAGAAGAAGGGGCGGCTCCGGAACCGATTGAGCGGAGACATCCGACGTGTTTGAATTCGCTGGCGATGTCGTAGCGTGCATTGGTGCGAATTCGGAGCCACTGGATCGCCTGGAGAATGCATCCGACGTAGTCGGCAAAGAGAGAAGTGTTACGAGTACTAGCACCGAACCGTAGATGAATGGTTTCATATTATTCCCCCCTGGTTTGATGATTGCGTTCTGAACTCCGATCAACAATTTGTTCATCACTCAGATCTAGACAGCCATGTGCCGACGCCACCGGAGTTGCCACATTGCTAGACCCAGAAGGCTTGCGCCCAACAAGAGCAAGCTGCCTGGCTCGGGAACGCTCTGTAGCGAAGAAACTGTGTTTTGAACGGTACCTTGATAGGTCTCTGAACTCAAATAGGTCCCTGAACTCAATTGGCCATGATGCTTTGCGGCCTCGCTCACAATGGCTCCATGATTTTTGTACTCTTCACCGTTGTATTCATGATTCTTGGCAATCTCACTAATGCCTAAGGAAGTCGCATTCGCTGTTCCGGCAAGGCCCAGAGCAATTGAGAGGCCGACGAGCAGAGTAGCACTCTTCAACGGAGATGACATCAAACACCTCCTTAAGAGAGAAGTTGTAGGGGCAATCTACGATGCTAAGTGACATTTGTCTCCTAGGTAGGTCACTAGTGTTGAAATTACGTAATTAGTAATGGTGAAGGAGATCATTTAGTTTGGCGAAAGAGCATCGGCAACACTGACCTGAAGCCAAGTGAAATCGGCGAACTGCTAAACTTGCGG